>CAILTK010000120.1 GCA_903837135.1 uncultured Caulobacterales bacterium | reverse complement strand
GCCCTCCAGCATCAGGGTCCTGGCGTTGTCCGGCAGGTGATAGCTCACCGTCGACTGCACCAGATCCTTGCTGCCCACCGGCACGTTGAGGATGACGTCCGCCGCGTTCTCGATCCAGAAGGTGTCGGTCCCCTTCCCGGCCACCAGGGTCTCCACCCCGGTCACGCCGGTGGCGAAGGTGTCGTTTCCGGCGCCGCCGTAGACCGTGTCGTTTCCGGTATTGGTCAGGATCTTGTCGCCGGTGTCGTTCGCCCAGACGGTCACATTGGCCGAGCCGGTGATGTAGACCAGCTGGATATTGTCCGGCGTGTGGAAGCTGACCGAGGTGTCCAGTTCGTTCTGATGGCCCGCCACGGCGGTCACCACGTCCGACGCGTTGGAGACGATGAAGGTGTCGTTTCCCGCCCCGCCAATCAGGGTGTCCACGCCCCCGTTCCCGCCGTTCAGCACGACATTGCCGCCCAGGCTGGCGTCCAGCACGTCGGCGCCGACGCCGCCGATCAGGGTGTCGTTCCCGCCGTTGCCGGTGATGTGGTCGCCAAGGCTGTTGCCCTTGGCCGTCAGCGCCGCCGTACCGGTCAGGACCAGATTGTGAACGAAGCTTCCCGGCAGGGTATAGCTGTACGCGGAGCTGATGGTGTCGATCGCGGTGTTGGTCGGCAGATCGGTCGCGCTCGTCGCCGTATAGGTCGTGACCGGCGCGGCGACGGCCTGAGCCGTGGCCGCCGTGGTCGCGGCGCCGGTCAGGCTATAGGCGCGGATGTAGTCGATCTCCAGCTGCGCGGAGGTGAAGTTGGCGGGGGCGGAGCCGGCCCAGGTCCCGCCAATGGCCAGGTTGACCAGCATGTACATCGGCTGGTTCATCCCCGACGGGGTCGCCATCTCGGCGACGGCCTTGCCGTCGATGTACCAGACCAGATCCTGCGCGGTCCAAAGCAGGCCGTAGGTGTGGAAGCCGGTGCTGAGGCCGGAGACGACGTTGGCCCACTGGGTCTGGGCCGCGCCGGCGAGGGTGTCGTAGTGGGCGGTCGTGTAGACGGTAGAGCCGCCGATGTTCTCCATTACGTCGAGTTCGTTGGTCGTGCCGGTCGAATTTTCCGGGACCAGCCAGAAGGCCGGCCAGACGCCTTGCCCCGTCGGCAGCTCCGCCTTCATCTCGAAGTAGCCGTAGGTCTGGGCGAAGCTGTTCTGGGTGGTCAGCAGGCCGGACGTGTACTTGTAGCCGTTCAGCGACGACAGATCCGCGGTCGGGGTCTGCGCGGCGGTGATGGTCAGCACGCCGTTGGAGATGGAGAACGGGTTAAGGCCAAGGGCGGTCGTACCCGAGCCTGTGCCGGCGTAGGTGGGATCGACGTAGATTTCCTGTTCGCCGTTGGGCGCCAGGGTCCTCGAGGTCCAGCTGCCGGAGCCCGTCTGGGTCCCGAATCCGAAGCTGGTCTTCCAGGTTCCCGCGCCCGTGGCCCCGTTGTACAGGCTCAGGCTGTTGAACTCGTCGTCGAACGTCAGGGTCATGCCGCTGGTGCTGTGCGCCAGGAGAAAATCGGAGGCCGTGAGCGACGAGACCTGGGTGTCGCGGATCAGGACCGAGTCCGTCGCGGACAGGGTCAGCAGCGTATCCGCGCCATACTGGCTGAGCAGCGGCGCCACCTGGCTGAAGCTGGTGAAGCCGTAGGCGTTGAGATCGATGAAGTCCTGGTTGGCTCCCGAGGTCTGGAAGCCATAGATGACGTCGTGTCCGGAGCCCGCGGCGAACTGGAAGTGATCGCCGCCCTGGCCGGCGTCGACCAGCACGTCGTTGCCGCCGCCGCCGTTGACGATGTCGTGCGCGCCGCCGGCGACGATCAGGTTCTGCGCGCTGTTGCCGTTGGCGGTGGCTTCATTCTGGTACTGGTAGAGGTCGTCGACACCGGTCGGCAGGGTGAAATTCACCCAGGCGGACACGGTGGAGACACCGGTATGGGCGCCCTGGACGACCACCGTCGCGGCGTCGGCGACCGAGAAGTTGGTCGAGCCGGTCCCGCCGATCAGAGTGTCTCCGCCCTTCGTGTCACGCAGCTGCGGCAGCGAACCTGTCGCCGTCAGAGTCTGGCCGGCTGCCGTGGCGGACACGGTCGAAAGAACACCCGCAACGGTCGACACGACTTTACCGTTGTAGTCGAAATACGCCACGACAATCTCCTGCTTGAATACAGGGAGTAGATAGATGACGCCCGTTTCCATGGGCTCAACGAACGAGGTTAAATGCGATTTACATCTGCGGTATAGCCGTCATTCCACTTGGAGCGCGGAGCCGCGGCGCTCAGCCGACGGCAGGGGCGTCGCCTCGGAAGGCGTTCCGTTCGCGCCGTTCGGCCAGGTGTTCACCGATGCGAAGGATGACCAGATTGAACCCCTGAACCAGGGTCAGGGCGACGGCGCCGCCGATCAGCCCGCCCACCCGGCTTCCCCACCACAACCCCCCGATCGCCACGATCGCCGTGATCATGCGGATGATCACCATCAGTCCTCCCTTGCGCAGCACGATCAGCAGGGTTTCGGAAGGCTGGTTCAGACACATCAGGAAGACGGCGCCGGCCAGGATCCGCACCTCCAGGCCTCGTCCCTCATAGGCATGGCCGAACGCCAGGCGCAGGACCGTATCGGGAAACAGGACGATCAGCCCAAGATAGCCGCCCGTGAGGATCGTCAGCAGGCGACGGGTTTTTCGAATCGACTCGTTCAGTCCGTCCACCCCTGCCGATGCGAACGCCCGCGCCGCCCGCGGCTTGTCCAGGGAATCCACTGCGGTCACGACGCTCAGCGCCGGGCTGCATAGGGTTCGCGTCGCCGTGAAGGCCGCCGCCGCCGGCGCGCCGCCGAACAGACCGATCAGGACGACGACGGACGGGTTGTAGACGGCGAACGGAATATGCGAGGCCGACTGCCAGGCTCCGAACCTGGCGTGCTCGAACCAGCGCTCCACCGCGCCTCGCCAGGTGGCGGGACCGGGCGGCAAGGCGAACCGCGCCGCGGCGAAGGAGGCCAGGCCGGCGGCGCTCCACGCCGCCACCCCCATCCAGCCGGACTTGACCTTGAAGCTCACCAGGGCGACGCCGGCGCCGACCATCGCATAGAGGACGGACGTCGCCGCCACCGTGACCGGCCTGTGCGCCTGATACAGCCATCGCCGGCCGAACTCCGCGAGCAGCAGGGGCGGGGTGGCGACGGTGGCGAATTCCAGGGCGTGGATCGCCCAGTCGCTTTCGGGCGCCGCCAGCGGAAGGAGGTCGGCGACCAGCGCCAGCACCAGGGTGATCAGAAAGACCCAGAGCAGGTTGATCCGCCACCATTCGTCGAGGGTCCGGCCGTTCCGCTCGTCCATCGGCGCCGAGACGATGAAGGGGAGCACCACGTTCGCGCGGTGAAATCCGACCACGAAATAGTAGACGCCGAGCATCACCCCGATGGAGGCGAACTGGGCGTGCCCCAGCCCGCGCGCCAGGATGGCGGTGATGACGATGTTGGCGACCCCTTGGACGCCCTGGTCGACGAAGGAGGCCAGTCGATCCTTCAGGGGCGCGATCCGAGCGCCGCCCGGCAGTCGCTGGAGCAAACGGTCTGCAACGTGTTCGGCGTTGATCATGACTCCGACCGGCGCCCTCCAGCGGCCCCACCGGCTACACCATGGCGGCGCTCCAAGTCTCCGGTTGACGCACATTTGATCCAAGAGCCGGTTAACGCCTTTCGGCGGCGGCCGAACCGACGCGGCTAATGCATGTATCCGGCCGCGGTGTGCGTCAGCGTGCTGGCCTGGACGCCCAGCAGAGTGATGGTCTCGCCATTGGAGAGGGTGATCAGCGCATTCGCGCCGAGCTGCGACAAGGCGGCGGTGTCGCCGGCGTTGAGGAGGGCAGAGATGTCGATCACGTCATGGTCGCCGCTCTGGCCGAAGTCGGTGATGGCGGCGTTCCCGCTGCCGACGCCGAACACGAAGGTGTCGTCGCCGCCCGCGCCGGTGAGGATGTTGGCGCCCGCGCCCGCATAGAGGTGATTGGCGGCCGAATTGCCGATCAGGGTCGCATCGGTGTTTCCGGCCCAGCCGTCGAGGCTGGCGCCGCCCTCCAGCATCAGGGTCCTGGCGTTGTCCGGCAGGTGATAGCTCACCGTCGACTGC
>CAILTK010000119.1 GCA_903837135.1 uncultured Caulobacterales bacterium | reverse complement strand
TCCACGCCGCCGGAGAGCACCTTGCCGGAAGGCGGCACGATGGTGTTGTAGGCGCGCGCCAGACGGGTGATGGAGTCGAGCAGGATCACCACGTCGCGCTTGTGCTCCACCAGGCGCTTGGCCTTCTCGATCACCATTTCGGCCACCTGCACGTGGCGGCTGGCGGGCTCGTCGAAGGTGGAGGCGACGACCTCGCCCTTCACCGTCCGCTGCATGTCGGTCACTTCCTCGGGCCGCTCGTCGATGAGCAGGACG
This sequence comes from uncultured Caulobacterales bacterium, assembly GCA_903837135.1. Taxonomy (GTDB): domain Bacteria; phylum Pseudomonadota; class Alphaproteobacteria; order Caulobacterales; family Caulobacteraceae; genus CAIOYC01. Next base: position 85,163 of record CAILTK010000119.1, on the reverse strand, counting down.
ATCAGGAAGCATTCGGGGTGGTTGGCCTCGATCGACTTGGCGATGTTCTGCAGCATCACCGTCTTGCCCACCCGCGGCGGGGCGACGATCAGGCAGCGCTGGCCCTTGCCGATCGGGGCGACGATGTCGATCACCCGGCCGGAGCGGTCCTTCAGCGTCGGATCGTCGATCTCCATGTTCAGCCGCTCGTTGGGATAGAGCGGCGTCAGGTTGTCGAAGTGGACCTTGTGGCGGATGGTGTCGGGGTTTTCGAAGTTGACCGTGTCGACCTTGACGATGGCGAAATAGCGCTCGCCTTCGCGCGGGCCGCGCACGGGCCCTTCGATGGTGTCGCCGGTCTTCAGGCCCATGCGGCGGATCTGAGACGGCGAGACGTAGATGTCGTCCGGCCCCGGCAGATAGTTGGCCTCGGGCGAGCGCAGGAAGCCAAACCCGTCGGACAGCACCTCGAGGGTGCCGGAGCCGGTGATCTCGACCCCTTCCTCGGCCAGGGTCTTGAGGATGGCGAACATCATGTCCTGCTTGCGCATGGTGTTCGCGTTTTCGATCTCCAGGCTTTCGGCGAAGGCCAGGAGATCGGTGGGGGATTTGTCCTTCAGCTCCTGAAGGGAGAGCCGCGGCAGGGCGGCGGCGATGTTGGAGACGGCGTCGGAGCCTTCGCCGTCTTCCGAGGCGCCGGCGTCGGCTTGATTTGCGTCGGCTTCCTGGGCGACCGCTTCGGCCACCAGTTCGTCGAGAGTGGAATCGTCAGACATGGATAGTCTCTTGGTGAAGGGGGTCCTCGGGGCGCGGTCTGGCCGCATCGCCCGGGGCTTGGGGATGAAGGCGCGCCTCCCGAAGGGCGCCGCCGATTGTGAAGTCGAGGGAGGCCGGCGGAGCCGCGCGGCCGAAAAGGCGGGAGGCCGGCGGAAGCCCGCCGGACTGGTGGTGTAGGCGAACCACAGATCGGCCCGCTTCGTCAAGCGCGGCCTGAACCGCAAGCCCAATGTAGGAAGCCGGCGCGACGATATGAAGTCGCCGCGCCGAGCCTCGACCCTTACTGCAGCACCAGCCCGTCGCCGCCGCGCTGGGCGCGCTGGGCCGTATAGGCCGCGGCGAAATCGATCGGCTCCATCAGGAACGGCGGGAAGCCGCCGTCGAGCGTCACATTGGCGATGATCCGCGAGGCGAACGGGAACAAAAGGCGCGGGCACTCCACCAGAAGCGCCGGCTCCACATGCTCCTCCGGCACGCCGGCGAGTTCGAACAGGCCGCCGTAGACGATCTCGATCTGGAACGCGGCCGCGTCGCCGTGCTTGGCCACGAGATTGATCTTGAGATCCACCTCGAACAGCCCGTCCGGGCGACCGCGCGCGCCCATCTCCACGGTCATCTCCAGCGCCGGCGGCGTTCCGGTCGGCCGCAACGAATCCGGAGCTCGAGGGTTTTCGAACGAGAAGTCGCGCAGAAACTGCGCCAGGATGTTGATCCGCGGGCCGTCAGGCGCCGGGGTGGGAGCGTCGGGAACGACGTCGGTCATGAGACGGCCCTGTGAAAGAAGCGGCGCTGCTAACATGCCAAGGGGAGCGCTTGCAATGTCACGAACGTGCGGCTTCGTGATCAAGGCGCCTGACGCGGCGGCAGAACATCTCTATATTGCTTACCTTGGCGTGCCGGGCGCATGGATTGCGGCCTCAACGATATGGATGGCGTGACGGTGGACCTTCTGCAGATCGGCGAGTTGGTGGTGTTCGGCATTTTGGCCGTGGCGGTCCTGTACCAGCTCTATGCGGTGCTGGGTCGTCGCGTCGGCCGTCAGCCGACGGATCGCCCGGAGACCGCCCCCAAGCTGCGGCCCGGCTTCGCCCGGCTGCGCGCCGAACCCAAGACGGACGTCGTGGTCCCCGAGGGGGTCGGCGCCCTGCGCGCCCGTGATCCGAGCTTCGATCCGACGAAATTTCTCGCCAACGCGCGCTCCGCCTACGAGACCATCGTCCGCGCCTTCATCGGCGGCGACCGCAACACCCTTCGGCCGCTGGTCGACGACGTGGTGTTCGACGCCTTCGACGCCGCCATCAAGCAGCGCGAGGACGCCAACCGCACCGAAAGCATGGAGTTCCTCCAGCCCGTACGCGCGGACCTGGAAAGCGCCGGCGTGGACGGCGATCTGGCGCGGACCAAGGTCCGGTTCCTGGCCGAGTTCCGCACCCGCACCAAGGACGCCGCGGGCGAGGCGGTGGACGACCGGCGCACCGCCGAGGTCTGGACCTTCGAACGGATGTTCACCAGCCGCGACCCCAAGTGGCTCCTCACACGGGTGGACGCCGCGGAGGCCTGATGCCGAGCCCTCCGGCCGCCCGCACGCGAGCGGCTGCGCCGGCGATCACGACGCTGGCGCTGACGCTGGCGCTCGGGGGCTGCGTCGAGCCTGCGGCTCCGCCGCCGGTCGTTCCGATACCGACCCATCCCGGCCCGACCCATCCCGCGCCTCCTGCGGCCGTGTCCCCGCGCACCGCCCCTCCCGCGCCTGAAGCGCCGGCCACGCCGGCGCCGGCCGCCGTCACCGTCTTGCGCCCGCTGTCCAGCCTGGCCGGCTGGTCGGCGGAAGACCATCTGGCCGCGCTGAAGGCCTTCCAGGCGGGGTGCGGCGTAGCGCGGGATCCACAGTGGAGGGCGGTCTGCGGCCGGGCCCGCGCGGCTTCGCCGACCGACGACGGCGCGGCCCGCAGCTTCTTCGAAGCCAACTTCTCGGCCGAGGCGCCCTCGCCCGCCGGCCTGCTCACCGCCTATTTCGCGCCGGAATATCCGGCCCAGGACGCGCCGGACGAGATCTTCTCCGCCCCCGTGCGGCCGCGGCCGGACGATCCGGACGCCTACGCCGGCCGGACCCGCGCGGAGATCGAAAGCGATCCGGCCGAGCGCGTGCGCGCCTTCATGAAGCCGGAGGACCTGTTCTATCTGCAGATCCAGGGGTCGGGGGTGCTGACCTTCCCGGACGGACGGCGGATGAAGGCCGTCTACACCGGCGACAACGGCCTGCCGTTCACGGCGATCGCCCGGCCGATGCTGCACGCCGGCCTGCTGAGCGCCGACCGCCTGTCCGGCGACGCGATCCGCGCCTGGCTGGCCGACCATCGCGGCGAGGAAGCCGACGCGGTGATGGACAAGAACCAGCGCTATATCTTCTTCGACCTCCTGCCCGACGACGGCCGCGACCCCGCCGGCGCCGCCGGAACCCCCCTGACGGCGGGACGGGCGATCGCCGTCGACCCCGCCTACCACCACTACGGCGCCCTCTATTGGATCGACGCCGAAGCCCCGACGCTCAACGGCGCGGTCCCCGCCTATCGCCGCCTGGCCCTCGCGCTCGACACCGGCGCGGCGATCCGGGGCGAGCGGCGGGCCGATCTTTATCTGGGCCGCGGCGACACCGCCGGTCATGAAGCCGGACGCGTCCGCCATGTGCTAAGCTTGGTGCGTCTGATCCCCGTCCCCCCGCCGTCCGATCCCGCTTCAAGTCAGCCGCATGAAAAGACCGCTTCGCCCGGAGGAAGCTAGGCTCTGGGCCATCGTCACCGCGACGGTGCGGCCGGCCCATGGGCGCGGACCGGAGGCCGCGCCCCCCGAGCCCGAGCCCCTGCCCGCTCCGGCGCCCTCCGTCGTCAAGCCGCCGCCGCGGTTCGCGGGCCGGACCAAGCCGAAGGGACCCGCGCCCCGCGTCAAGGCGGCGTCGGCGCCCGCGCCGCCGCCGTCGCCTGACCGGATCGAGCCGAACCGCCAGCGCCGGATCGTCCGCGAGCGGGAGCCGCTCGACCGGCGGCTCGACCTGCACGGCCTGACCCAGGATGCGGCCCGGGCCGCCCTGGTGGGCTTCCTGCATCGCGCCCAGCAGGACGGGGTGCGGGCGGTCCTTGTCATCACCGGCAAGGGGCTGCAGGGCGACGGGGTGCTTCGGCGGCGCGCGCCCGAATGGCTGGCCGAGCCGGGCCTGCGCGGCGTGGTGGCCGGGGTGTCGTCCGCCGACCGCCGGCACGGCGGCGACGGCGCGCTCTACGTGGCCCTGAAGCGACGTGTCTAGGCTAAGCGGCCTGCCGGCCGAGCCGGGCTTCGGCGTCCAGCGCCGCCGGATGGTCAAGGGCCAGGGCCGGCCAGTTCAGCGCGGGCGAGGGGGCGGCGGCGGCGGCCAGAAGGGCGCGCACTTCGCCGGCCGATCCCGCCTCGACGATGACGCGGGAGGCTTCCGGCCGGTCGAGGGCGAAGGCCAGGGCCGCCTGCAGCGGGTCCGCCCCTGCTTCGGCGATCAGGCGGCGGACGCGGGAGACCTGCGGTCCGGCGCCGGCCAGGGCCGGCGGCAGTCCCTCGCGCGGCATGAACAGCAGGCCGTGCAGCAGGCTGGTGCGGATATGGAGCTCCGCGCCGAGGGCGGAGATCTCGGACAGGGCGCCCGACAGGATCAGCCGCTGATCGAGGAGGCCTGTCGAGACCTGGATCAGTTGTGGCTTGAACCGGCGCGCCAGACCCAGGGCGTCGCCGCCGGGCTCGACCGCGACGCCGACCACGCCGCATATCCCGAGGGCGCTGGCCGCGAGCGCGGCCGCCCAGAGGGCGTCGCCGTCCGCCGCCAGGAGCCGCGTTCCGTCGAGCAGGACGTCGAAGGCGATCGATGGGCGCAGCCGGGCGCGGACCATGCTCAGACGCCCCTCGATCTGCTCGGGGCCGAGGGTCTCGGGCTTGAGGCGCAGGGTCAGGTGGGCGTCGCCGACGCCGTCGAGCAGGCTCTCGGCGTCCTCCGGCGCATCGAACAGGCCGGCGCCGGCGCGGGCGAAAACCCGAATGGCCTCGCCCGCCGCGTCGCGGGCCAGCCGGCCGCGCAGGCTCGCGCCGTCGATCCCCGAGGCGAAGCCGGCCAGGCTGAGGCCGAGCTTGGCCGTTCTCGCGGCGGCCGCCGCCGGGGTATGAACGAAACCAGAACGCATTCGGAGGGGCCACCGGCGTGATCGAGCCGGAAGGATGCGCCCAGATAGCTTAAGGAAGCCCAAAGCCAACGTTTACAAGGGGTGAACGCGAAAACCTCACTTGCACTGGCCGCCGCCCTCGCCGAAGTGGTAGAGCTGGCGCATGGGCAGCTCCGAACCCGCCGCGCCGCGCATAGGCGTCATGCCGATCGACCAGAGCGCCGCCCTGACCCGGCGCATCACCGGCCTGTCGGTGGCCATGTCGGCCGTCCTGACGCTGGCGAAGCTCGCCGCCTGGCTGGGCGGCGGCTCCGTCGCCCTGCTCGCCTCGCTGGCCGACAGCGGGCTCGACGTGGTCGCGTCGGTGGCGACCTTCGTCGCCGTGCGCGTCGCCGTCAGCCCGCCGGATGCGGACCATCGCTTCGGCCATGGCAAGGCCGAGGCTTTCGCCTCGCTGCTGCAGGCGGGGCTGGTGTTCGCCTCCGGCGCGCTTATCGGCCGTGAGGCGCTGGTTCACCTGATCTGGCCCCAACCGGTCCGGGCGGAAGGCTGGGGTCTGGCGGTGATGGTTCTGTCCCTGGCGATGACCGGGGCGCTGATCACCCTGCAGGGGCGGGTGCTGGCCCGGACCAGTTCGGTCGCGATCTCGGGCGACCGGCAGCACTACGCCGCCGACCTGGCCTCCAATGCGGCGGCGTTGGTGGGCCTCGCCGCGACGGGCCTTCTGCGCGATCCGCGGTGGGATGCGGTCGCGGGTCTGTTCGTCGCCCTTTGGCTGATCCGCGGGGCGATCCAGGTCCTGCGCGACGCCGCCGACCATCTGATGGACCACGAACTCGGCGAGGCCGAACGCAGGGCCATCACCGACGCGGTGCTGGCGGATCATCGGATCCGCAATGTGCACGAACTGCGGACGCGGGCGTCGGGGCCGCGCATCCACATCCAGATGCATGTCGACCTCGATCCGGACCAGACCCTCGATCAGGCGCACCAGATCATCGAGAAGGCCGAGCGGCGCGTGATGAGCGCATTCCCCGCCGCCGACCTGCTGATCCATCCCGATCCCGAGGGGCGCGCCGAGCCGCACGGCCTGTTCGGGGAAGAGACGACCTGAACCTCGCCGTCAGCCGGCGGCTTCGCTGGCGACCACGTCCTCGAGCGGATAGGCGAGGCGGGAGACCATCTCCTTGGGGCAGACCTGCCAGAAGCGGCCGCGCGCCAGATCCCAGTCGTGCAGCAGGGTGTCGGCCAGGGCCGAGCCCGTCTCGACGGCGTGGCGCTCGACCAGGCCGCGCAGCACCGCCTCCCAGTGCGCCGAGGCGAGCCGGGTCAGCACCACGCTGTCGCGGTTGACCTGGGTCTCGAACCCGCCCTCCTCGTCGAGCACGAAGGCCATGCCGCCGGTCATGCCGGCGGCGAAGTTCTTGCCGACCCGCCCCAGGATGACCGCCGTCCCGCCCGTCATGTACTCGCAGCCGTTGGCGCCGCAACCTTCGACCACGGTGACGGCCCCGGAGTTGCGGACGGCGAACCGTTCGCCCGCGCCCCCGGCCGCGAACAGGGCGCCCGAGGTGGCCCCGTAGAGGATGGTGTTGCCGATCAGCGCGTTGGCGCGAGACTCCGCATGCGGCTTCTGCGGCCGGATGGCGATGGTCGCCCCCGAAAGGCCCTTGGCGCAATAGTCGTTGGCCTCGCCCGTCAGCTCGATCCGCAGGCCGCGGACCGCGACGGCGCCGAGCGACTGGCCCGCCGACCCGCGCAGCTGCACGGTGAGATGGCCCTCCTGCAGGCCGTCGAGACCCCACTTGCGCACGATATGGCTGGAGACCCGCGTGCCGATCGCCCGCTGGGTGTTCCGCACCGTGTACGTCAGCTGCATCTTCTCGCCGCGCTCCAGGAAGGGCGAGGCGTCGCGGATGATGTCGGCGTCGAGGGCATCCGGCACCTCGTTGCGGCCGGTCATGGTGCAGTAGGGTTTGTTGATCCCCGGATCGGCCCGGACCAGCAGGGGATTGAGATCGAGGTCGTCGAGATGTTCGCCCCCGCGCGACACCTGGGCGAGCAGGTCGGTTCGCCCGACTATGTCGAGCAGGTTGTGGAAGCCGAGCCCGGCGAGGATCTCCCGCACCTCCTCGGCGACATGGGTGAACAGGTTCACCACCTTGTCCGGCGTGCCGGTGAACCGGGCGCGGAGCTTTTCGTCCTGGGTGCACACCCCCACCGGACAGGTGTTGGAATGGCACTGGCGCACCATGATGCAGCCCATGGCGATCAGCGAGGCGGTGCCGATGCCGAACTCCTCGGCGCCCAGCATGGCGGCGATGACGATGTCGCGGCCGGTGCGCATGCCGCCGTCCGCGCGCAGCACCACCCGATGACGCAGGTTGTTCAGCGTCAGCACCTGGTGCGCCTCGGAGAGACCCATCTCGAACGGGGAGCCCGCATATTTGATCGAGGTCTGCGGCGAGGCGCCGGTGCCGCCGACATTGCCGGAGATCAGGCTCACGTCGGCCTTGGCCTTGGCCACGCCCGCGGCGATCGCGCCGATGCCGGTCATCGACACCAGCTTCACGCACACCCGGGCGTCGGGGTTGATCTGCTTCAGGTCGTAGATGAGCTGGGCCAGATCCTCGATCGAATAGATGTCGTGGTGCGGCGGCGGCGAGATCAGGGTGACGCCCGGCGTGGCGTGGCGCAGCCGCGCGATCATCTCGGTGACCTTGAAGCCGGGCAGCTGCCCCCCCTCGCCGGGCTTGGCGCCCTGGGCGACCTTGATCTCGATCTCGCGACATTGGTTCAGGTATTCGGCGGTGACGCCGAACCGGCCCGAGGCCACCTGCTTGACCGCCGAGTTGGGATTGTCGCCGTTGGGCAGCGGCTGGTAGCGGGCGCGATCCTCGCCGCCCTCGCCCGAGACCGACTTGGCGCCGATCCGGTTCATGGCGATGTTCAGCACGCCGTGCGCCTCCGGGCCGAGCGCCCCCAGCGACATGCCGGGCGTGACGAAGCGCTTGCGGATGGCGTTGATGCTCTCGACCTCGTCGAGCGCGACCGGCGCCCGGTCGGAGCGGTAGTCGAGCAGGTCGCGCAGCTGGATCGGCGGCAGGGCGCGCAGGGCCCGGGAGTAGGCCTTGAAGGTCTGGTAGTCGCCATGGTCGCACGCCGCCTGCAGGGTGTGCACGAGCCGGGCCTCGAAGGCGTGGGTCTCGCCCGAGCGGCGCGCCTTGTAGAAGCCGCCGACCGGCAGGGCGACGGCGGCGCCGTCCCACGCCTTGCGATGGGCCTCGACGGCCTTGCTCTCCAGCCCCGCCAGGCCGATGCCGGAGATACGCGACGGCATGCCCGGGAAGAACTCGGCCACCAGGGCGCGCGACAGGCCGACGGCCTCGAAGTTGTAGCCGCCGCGGTAGGAGGAGATGACGCTGATCCCCATCTTGGAGATGATCTTCAAGAGGCCGGCCTCGATCGCCGTCTTGTAGTTCACGCAGACGTCGCGCAGCGTCAGGGCGCCGCACAGGCCGCGCTCCAGCCGGTCCTGCAGGCTTTCCTGGGCCAGATAGGCGTTGACCGCCGTCGCTCCGACCCCGACCAGCACGGCGAAGGCGTGGGTATCCAGAGCCTCCGCCGAGCGGACGATGATCGACACGTACGAGCGCAGGCCGCGGGCCACCAGATGGCTGTGCACCCCGCCCGTGGCCAGCACCATCGGCAGGGCCACACGGTCGGGGCCCGAGCCCTCGTCGGTGAGCACGATCTGGCTCAGGCCCGACAGCGCGGCCTCCTCGGCTTCGCGCCGGATCCGCTCCAGCGCCGCCCGCATGGCGTCGCCGGCCCGGGCTTCGGCGGCCGGGAACGGCATGGTGCAGTCGATGATCTTCACCGCCTTCTCGCCGATGAACTCGACGATGCGGGCGTACATGCCGGTGGTCAGCACCGGGCTCTGCAGCACATAGACGTCGGTCTGGGCCTCGTCCTGGGCCAGGATGTTGCCGAGGTTCTTGAACCGGGTCTTGAGACTCATCACCCCGGTCTCGCGCAGGGCGTCGATCGGCGGGTTGGTGACCTGGCTGAAGTTCTGCCGGAAGAAATGCGCCAGCGGCCGGTACTGGTCGGACAGCACCGCCAGCGGGGTGTCGTCCCCCATCGACCCGATCGCCTCCTTGGCGTCCTCCACCATCGGCGCGAGGATCAGTTCGAGTTGCTCGAGGGTCAGGCCCGCCGCCAGCTGGCGGCGGATCAGCTCTTCGCGGCCGAAGGCGCGGGGTTCGGGACCCGGCCCCATGTCGGCCTCGAGATCGACCATGTTGCCGAGCCACTGGGTATAGGGATGCGCGCCGGCCAGGTGGTCGACGATCTCGACCTCGCCATAGAGCCTGCCGTTCTCGAGATCGACCGCGATCATCCGGCCGGGCGAGATGTGCATCTTGGCCGTGATCCGGCCCTCTTCGACCCCGGTCATCCCGGCCTCGGAGCCGGCGATCAGCAGGCCGTCGGAGGTCAGGGCGACGCGCAGCGGGCGCAGGCCGTTGCGGTCCTTGCCGGCGACGACCCAGCGCCCGTCCGTGGCGCAGATGGCGGCCGGTCCGTCCCAGGGCTCCATCACCGCATTGCAGTAGGCGTAGAGCGCCTGGTGCTTCTCGCTCATGGTGTCGCCCTGCCCCGACCAGGCCTCGGGCATGAGCAGGGTCTTGGCCATCGGCGCGGAACGGCCCGCGCGCACCAGGACCTCGAAGGTGTTGTCGAGCGAGGAGGAATCCGAGCCGCCCGGCTGGATCACCGGCTTCACGTCCTCCTGGTGGACGCCGAAGGCGTCGGCGGCCATGCGGATCTCATGGCTCTTCATCCAGTTGACGTTGCCCTTCAGCGTGTTGATCTCGCCGTTGTGGGCCAGCATGCGGAAGGGCTGGGCCAGCCGCCATTCCGGGAAGGTGTTGGTGGAGTAGCGCTGGTGGAAGATCGCCACCGCCGAGGTGAACCGGGCGTCGGTGAGGTCCGGGTAGAACTCGTCGATGTGCTCGGCCAGGAACATGCCCTTGTAGACCAGGGACTTGGCCGAGAACGAGCAGATGTAGAAGTGCGGCAGGCCCGACGTCGCCACCCGCTTCTCGATCCGCTTGCGGCACAGGAACAGGATGCGCTCGAGCACCTCGCCCGCGGCGGGCTTGCCGCTCGCGTCGAGCGGCGGCGCCAGCATGATCTGCTCGATCTCGGGACGGGTCGCGTTGGCCTTGTCGCCGATCACCCCGGTGACCACCGGAACCTGGCGCCAGCCGTAGATGTAGAAGCCGAAGCGCAGGACCTCGGACTCGACGATGGTGCGCGCCGCCTCCTGCGCCGCCAGATCGACGCGCGGCAGGAAGATCTGTCCGACGGCTATGGCGCCCGGGCGCATGACGTGGCCGGAGCTCTCCACCTGGGCGGCGAAGAAGTCCTGCGGAATCGAAACCATGACGCCGGCGCCGTCGCCGGTCTTGCCGTCGGCGTCAACGGCGCCGCGGTGCCAGACGTTCTTGAGGGCGCGGATCGCCAGCTCGACCACCTCGCGCCGCGGCTTGCCGTCGATGGCGCAGACGACGCCGACGCCGCACGCGTCGCGCTCCGACGCCGGATCGTAGGCGTGCCCGTCGATCAGCCGGGCGCGGTTCTCGAGATAGAGGGCGGTTTGGTCGAGGGCCATGATGGTCACTCCGCCGCGATCAGCGGCTTGGCCTTTACGGCGAGATAGCTGTCGATGGCGTGGGCGGCGTCCATGCCGTCACGGATGGCCCAGACCACCAGCGAGGCGCCGCGCACGATGTCGCCGGCGGCGAACACCCCGTCGAGCGAGGTCATCATGGTGGTGACGTGCGCCTTGACCGTGCCCCAGCGCGACACCTTGAGATCGGGCGCGGCCCATTGCGCCGGCAGGTCTTCCGGATCGAAGCCCAGCGCCTTGATCACCATCTGCGCCGGCAGGTCGAAATCCGCGCCCGGGACCTCCTCGGGCGCGCGCCGACCGGTGGCGTCCGGCGGTCCCAGGCGCATGCGCGCGGCCCGCACGCCGGATACGCCGCCCGCGTCGCCGTGCAGCGACCGCGGCGCGGCCAGCCATTCGAACCGGACCCCCTCCTCCTCGGCGTTCTTCACCTCGCGGAACGAGCCCGGCATGTTCTCCCGGTCGCGCCGGTAGAGGCAGGTGACCGAGCGGGCGCCCTGGCGCACCGCGGTGCGCACGCAGTCCATGGCGGTGTCGCCGCCGCCGACCACGACCACGTCCTTGTCGCGCGCGTCGAGCGCCCCGGCGTCCCGGCTCGGCGCATCGCCGAGGTCGGCGCGGTTGGCGGCGATCAGGTACGGCAAGGCCGGCGTCACCCCGGCCGATCCGCCGCCCGGAACGCTGACCTCGCGGGCCTTGTAGACGCCGGTGGCGATCAGCACCGCGTCGTGCCGGGCCCGCAGATCGGCCAGGGTCATGTCGCGGCCGATTTCCGTGCCGAGCCGGAAGTTCACCCCGCCCTCGGCCAGCCGGTTGGTGCGCCGCTCGACGACCGCCTTCTCGAGCTTGAAGCCGGGGATGCCGTACATCAGAAGCCCGCCGGCCCGGTCGTGGCGGTCGTAGACGGTGACGAGATAGCCCTTGGCCCGCAACGCCTCGGCGGCCGAGAGACCCGCGGGCCCGGCGCCGACCACGCCGACCGACTGGGCGCGCTCGCGCGCCGGCTTGAGCGGCTGCACCCAGCCCTCGGCCCAGGCCTTGTCGGTGAGGTATTTCTCGACCGAACCGATGGTGACCGTGCCGAAGCCGGCCTGCTCGATCACGCAGGATCCCTCGCACAGCCGGTCCTGCGGGCAGATGCGCCCGCAGACCTCGGGCATGGTCGAGGTCGCCGCGGACAGGTCATAGGCCTCGCGCAGGCGCCCTTCGGCCGTCATGCGCAGCCAGTCGGGGATGTTGTTATGGAGCGGGCAATGGCTCTGGCAGAACGGGATGCCGCACTGCGAACAGCGCGCCGATTGTTCGGCCGCCTTCTGGTCGACGAACTCCGCGTAGATTTCGTGGAAGTCGCCCGTGCGGGTGTCCGCGGCCCGCTTGGCGGGCCCCGCGTGCGCCACGACGGCGAATTTCAACATGCGCTCGGCCACGGGCCGCCTCCACCCGTTCAGGTCGGTTCGGTGCGCCTATAAGGGCAAATTTTACCCCTTGGAAGGATATAGTCCCATTAGCGGACTAACGCTTCGTTGATCGGGTGGCCAACCCTCTCTCCAGACCCCCGGGCGCGCAAATTAGTCTCTCAAATTGACTATACGCCATGGGCGGTGGCGGGGTGGGCGAACTGCCCGCCGACCCGATATTTCCACAGGTAGCTCGGCAACACCGCTTCGAGCGCCGTGGGCGTGATCTGCAGATCGGCCAGCGTCGCCGCGCCGGGCGCGACCACATTGTCGACCCGCAGCAACCTGACCTGATCGGTGGTCAGGGGCGGAGGAAGACCAAGGAACGCCGCCGCGTCGCCGAGGGCGCCCAGACCCTCGGCGACCGAGAACGGCACGGGCGCCAGCAGGCGACGCCGGCCGATCTCCCGCAGCATGATCTCCATCAAGGTCTTGAAGCTGTAGACCGCCGGACCGCCGAGCTCGAAGGTGCGGCCGGCCGCCTCGGGCCAGCTCAGCGCCACGGTGATCGCCGCGCCGACGTCGCCGGCGTAGATCGGCTGCATCAGGGTCTTGCCGCCGCCGATCAGCGGCAGGACCGGTGAAAGACCGGCCATGGCCGCGAACCGGTTGAAGAACTGGTCTTCCTCGCCGAACACGACGGACGGGCGCAGGATGATCGCGCCCGGCAGGGCCGCCCGGACGGCCGCCTCGCCTTCGGCCTTGGTGCGCGCATAGGCCGAGGAGCTCGACGCGTCGGCGCCGATGGCGGAGACCTGGATCATCCGCCCGACGCCCTGGCCGGCGGCGACCCGGGCGATATCCCGCGCCGCGTGCGCCTGCAGCGCCTGGAAGCTCTGCTTGCCGCTCTGGTAGAGTACGCCCACGAGGTTCACCACCGCGTCCGCGCCCGACAGAGCGTCGGCGATGGAGTCCGGATAGCGGACGTTGGCCTGGTGCAGTTCGATCTGGCCCACGTCGCCCATCACCCGCAGCTCGGGCGCCAGGTGCGGCCGGCGCATGGCCACGCGGATACGCCAGCCGTCCTTGGCCAGGGCGCGGACGGCGTAGCGGCCGAGAAAACCGGAGCCGCCGAACACGGTCACCAGGCCCGGCGTGGTCAAGGCTTGCGTCATGGGTCAATCGCCGCTCTGTTGAAGGTCCTGGGGATAGACGAAGGCCCGCGGGCGCGCAACGCGCCGGGCCGCCGAAGGAGGAACGATGGCGCGGGTGCTCAAGCTGCTCGGGTGGGCGGGCGCCGCCGCGCTCGTGTCGGGTCTCGTCGGGGGCGTCGCCTCGGCCGCGCCCGCCCGGCCGGTGCGGAACGACAAGCTGTGGGCCGCCGCGACCGCGGCCCTGCCCGAGCAGATGAAGCTTTGGCAAGAGGTGGTCGACATCGACTCCGGCACCGGCGACGTGGAAGGCGGCCGCAAGGTCGCCGCCCTGCTGATCCCGCGCCTTAAGGCCCTGGGCGCGGCGGTGGAGAGCCTGCCGGCCGAGGCGGAGGGCCTGCCCGAGAACACCGTCGCCACCTTCTCCGGCGCCGGCAAGGCCCGCATCCTGATCATCGCCCACATCGACACCGTGTTCGGGCCCGGCACGGTGGCGAAATGGCCGTTCAAGGTCGAGGGCGCCGTGGTTCACGGACCCGGCGTCGGCGACGAGAAGGGCGGCGTGGTCGAAGCGCTGATGGCGCTGAAGCTGCTGCACGACCAGGGGTTCAAGGGCTACCGCAAGCTGACCCTCCTGCTGGAGACCTCCGAGGAGCGCGGCTCGCCCGGAACCCGCAAGCTGATCAACACCCTGGTCCGCGAGCACGACGTCGAGCTGAACATGGAGCCCGGCGACCCGCCGGATGCGGTCACGGTCTGGCGAAAGGGCTCCTCGACCTTCCACATCATCGTCAAGGGCCGCGCCGCCCACGCCGGGGTCGCGCCGCAGGACGGACGCAATGCGGCGGTGGAGCTGATCCACCAGCTCAGGACCGTGGACGCCATGCCGCATTCCGGCGAGGGGCTCACCGCGAACCTGACCACGCTCAAGGCCGGGTCGCGCGACAACATCATTCCCGACTACGCCGAGGCCGGCGTCAACGTCCGGACCCGCGAGGCGGGAGACCTCAACAAGGTGGAGAGCGCCCTCAAGGCCTCCGCCGCCGCCACCGAAGTCCCGGACACCACGGTGACGGTCACCCACGAGGCGGCCTATCCGCCCCTGCCCGACAACCCGGTCACCAACGCCCTGGCCCGCCGCGCGGAGTCGATCTACGCCGAGACCGGACGCACACTGGGCTTCGGCGGCAACGGCGGCGCGTCGGAATCGGCCATGGCCGCCGCGGCGGGAACGCCGGCCCTGGACGGGCTTGGCCCGGTCGGGGGCGGCTTCCACTCCGACAAGGAGTTCGTCGACCTGACCACGGTCACCCCGCGGCTCTACTTGCTGGCGCGCCTGATCATCGATCTGTCGGCCAGGCCGCCCGCGCCGCTCCGGTAGGAACGGTCCCGGCGCACACGGCAAATTAAGCATTAACCGCCTAGATGGCCGCTCGACTGCATAAGGCGGGTGGGACGGCTCGATGTTTCAGATCATAGGTGTGGTGCTGCTGTTCGGCCTGGTGTTCGGCAGCTTCATCATGTCCGGCGGCAACATGGGCGTGATCATCGAGGCGGCGCCGCACGAGCTGATGGCCATCCTAGGAGCCGGGGTCGCCTCGTTCCTGATCTCCAACTCGATGACGGTGATCAAGGCTACCGGCGGCGGCATGGCCAAGATCTTCGCCGGACCGAAGTGGAAGAAGTCGGACTACAACGACCTCCTGTCCCTGCTGTTCCTTCTCACCAAGACCATGAAGTCCAAGGGCGTGATCGCGCTCGAAAGCCATATCGAAAACCCGCACGACAGCTCGATCTTCTCGCGCTACCCCAAGATCGGCAAAGACCATTTCGCCATCGACTTCATCTGCGACACCCTGCGGATGATGACCATGAACCTCGAGGATCCGCACCAGGTCGAGGACTGCATGGAGCAACAGCTCGAGAAGCACCATCACGAAGGGCTGATGCCGGCGCACGCCCTGCAGAGCCTCGCCGACGCCTTGCCGGCGCTCGGCATCGTCGCGGCGGTGCTCGGCATCATCAAGACCATGGGCGCCATCACCCAGCCGCCGGAAATCCTCGGCGAGATGATCGGCAGCGCCCTGGTCGGCACCTTCCTCGGCGTGTTCATGGCCTATGGCCTGGTGGGACCGATGGCGACCCGCCTCACCGCCGTCGTCGATGAAGAGTCTAGCTTTTACAAGATCATCCGCTCGGTGCTGGTCGCCCATCTGCACGGCAATGCGGCGCAGATCTCCGTGGAGATCGGTCGCGGCGGGGTGCCGTCGACCTCCCAGCCAAGCTTTGCCCAGCTCGAAGAGGCGCTCACGCAGATCCCCGCCGAAGCGGCCTGAGGCGGCCTTTCAGGAACCTGACAAGAAGCTTGCGTGTTGGTGTGGTGGGGCCATAGTGCCCACGCGCGGCCAGTTCCCTGCGTCGGTTCGACGCACGGGGACGAGCTTGGCCGGGCACGCTTGAACCGCCTTGAAGGGAAACCCAGGGACATGACCTCCGACACGCTCCGTAAGATGCTGATCGCGACCTCGGCTGTGGCCGCGCTCTCCGTCGCCGCCTGCTCGAAGCCGGCCGACAACAACACGACCGCCAACACCACCACCACCAACACGACGACCACCGACACCACCAATACGACGACCCCGGCGCCGGCGAACGCCACCGACGCCAACGCGATGGCTCCGGCCAACGCAACGGGCACGAACACCACCTCGACGACCACCTCGACCACCTCGAACTCGACCAGCCAGTAAGGCCGGGAGACGGTCCTGAAAGACCGGGGCCGCCCTTCGGGGCGGCCCTTTTTCATTGCGCGCGGTTCGATCGCGCCCTTCTTGATCGCGCTCTTTCTTGTGGCGAGCGGCGCGGCTAAGGCTCGACGATGAGCGAGCCGGTCGAGTGGCCAGACGGGGCGGAGGACGCGGCGCCGCGCTCTCCCCGGTTTGGCGACACCTATTTTTCAGCCGAGGATGGCCTTGAGGAGAGCCGTGCGGTCTTCCTGGCCGGCTGCGGCCTGCCGGAGGCCTGGGCCGGCCGGCGCCGTTTCACCGTCGGCGAACTGGGATTCGGCACGGGCCTCAACCTTCTGGCCCTGCTCGACCTGTGGGCCCGGACCCGGCCGTCGCCGTCCGCGAGGCTGCACCTCTTCTCGGTCGAGGCTTATCCGATCGCGCGATCGGATGCGGCGCGGGCGCTCGCGCGCTGGCCGGCGCTGGCGCCGTTGGCCGGCCCGCTGCTCGAGGGCTGGCCGGACGGGCGGCGCGGCTGGCGGCGGATCGCGTGGCCGTCCCTCGGCGCGACCCTCGATCTGGCCGTGGCCGAGGTGGGCGAGGCGCTGGCCGACTGGACCGGCCGGGCCGACGCCTGGTTCCTCGACGGGTTTGCGCCGTCGCGAAATCCCGAGATGTGGCGCGACGCGGTGCTGGCCCTGGTCGCCGCCCGTTCGGCCCCCGGCGCCCGGCTGGCCAGCTTCACCGTCGCGGGGGAGGTGCGCCGCGGTCTCGCGGCCCACGGCTACGCGGTCGAACGCAGGCCGGGCTTCGGTCGCAAGAAGCAGCGGCTGGAGGCGCGGCTGGCCGGCGTCGCGGCGGAGACGCCCCCGCCCCGCGTCGCCATCCTCGGCGCCGGAATCGCCGGCGCCGCCCTGGCGCGGGCCTGCGTCGGGCTCGGCGTGGAGGCGGCCGTGTTCGACGCCGAGGGCGCGGGCGCCGGCGCGTCGGGCAACGCCGCGGCCCTGGTCACCCCGCGGCTCGACGCCGGCTTCGGCCCGGTCGCGGCGCTGCAGGCCCAGGCCTTCACCCACGCCGCCGAGATCTATCGGGTCGAGACGCCGGAGGCGGTGATCGCCCGCGGCGCGCTGCAGCTGGAGGCCGGCCCGCGCGACGCCGGCCGGTTCGACCGCATCGCCGCGTGGGACGGCTTTGGCGACGGCGCGCTCGAGCGGCTTGCGCCCGCCGAGGCCGCCCGCCGGCTGGAGGAAGGCCCGGCGCCGGGCGCCCTGGCCTATCGCGACGGCCTGGTGATCGACCCTTCCGCCGTGTTTCGCCGCTGGTTCTCCCACGTCCGGCAAGCACGGGTGGCGCGGCTCGCGCGGACGGACGGCCGCTGGCGACTGCTGGACGCGCAGGGACAGACGATCGACGAAGCGGACGCGGTGGCGATCGCCCTCGGCCACGCCTCCACCGAACTGGGGGTCGGCCTGCGACTGCAGCCGGTGCGCGGTCAGGTCAGCCTGGCGGCCCTGAGGTTCACCGGCGCGCCGGCGGCGTGGGGCGGCTATGCGATACCGACCCGCACGGGCCTGCTGTTCGGCGCCACGCACGATCGCAACGTCGCGACCACCGAGCCCCACGCCGATGACGATGCGCGCAACCTGGGGCTCCTGGCCCAGGGTCGGCCGGCGCTGGCCGCCGCCCTGACGGGGCGCCCGCTGGCGGCACGAGCCGGCGTGCGGGCGGCCACGGCCGATCACCTGCCGCTCGCCGGCCGCCTGGCCGATCAGGAGGGTCTGTTCGTGTTGTCCGGGCTCGGCGGACGGGGCTTCACCCTCGCGCCCCTGCTGGCCGAGGCGGTGGTCGCCGAAATCCTGGGCCAGGGCGGACCCGTGCCGCGTCGGCTGTGGGACATCGTCAGTCCAAACCGCTTCGCGCGGGGCTGACGCTGGAGCACGGTCCGAAAGCGCGAACCGCGCCTTTCGGATCAGGCGGCCGTCAAAGGAAGGACTATCGCGTCGACTTGAGCGCCGCGACGGCGGCGCCCATCTCGCGGCCCGCGTCGCCGGCCGCCGCCACCGCCGCCCGGGCCGCCTTATAGACGAAGCCGTAGGTGGGGTAGACCGTCGTGCCGAGATCGCCGGTGGGATCGTAGAACACCTTCACCTGGCTCCAGTCGCCCGCCTTGGAGACGTCGACGACGGTGACATCCTTCTCGACCTTGCCGCGGCGCCCGTCGATCGGCGACCAGTTGGCGTGGGTCACCTGGATGATCCGCTCGGTGAGAACCTGGCTCACCACGGCCACGTGCCCCCGGGTCATCGAGCCGTAGGGCTTGAAGACCAGCACCGAACCGGATTCGGGCGTGAAGCCGCGCGCGTACTTGCCAAGCGCCTGCCCCCACCAGGTGCGGGCGTCGCCGAACAATTGGATACCGGAGAACATGCGGGCGAACTGGGCGCACTGCCAGCCCGAGGTCTTGGCGAGAAAGTCGAACGCGGACTTGGCGGGAACCGGGGCGGCGGCGGCAGGGGCGGCGGAGTCGGCGGCGAAGGCTGAACCCCCGGCCAAAGCCATCGCGAGCGCCATCGCAACCAAAGTGACCGTCGATTGTTTCCGCATGCCCAGGGTCCGCTCCGCTGCTTCGACGACTGCCTACAACATTAACCGTATGCGTGAACAGAACCTTATCACGCGACGTTTCGGTCTGTTTCATCGGCCTGCCGGGCGTACACGCCGCAGGGGCGCACGGCTCAATTTTCGGGCGCCCGCGTGAAGGGCTTGGGCCTCAGATGGTTGTGCCGCCGTCGACGACGAGGGTCTGGCCGGTGGTCCAGGCGCCCGCCCGCGAGGACAGGTAGATCACCGCCCCGGCCAGATCGTCCGGCTCGCCGAGCCGCCTAAGCGGCGTGCCCGCGGAGGCCCGCCGTTCGCCTTCCGGCGTGTCCCACAGGGCTTTGGCGAAGTCGGTCTTGACCAGTCCAGGGGCCACGCAGTTCACCCGCACATTGTGCGGTCCGTACTCGTGGGCCAGGTTGCGGGCCATCTGCATGTCGGCGGCCTTGGAGATGCAATAGGCCCCGATCACCGTGGAGCCGCGCAAGCCGCCGATCGAGGAGATGATGGTGATCGCCCCGTCCCTCCGCTCGATCATCTCCGGCGCGACCATCTGGATCAGCCAGTGGTTGGAGACGATGTTGTTGTCGAGGATCTTGCGGAAGGCGTCGTCCGTGATCTCCGCCTGCGGCCCGTAATAGGGGTTGGAGGCGGCGTTGCAGACCAGGATGTCGATCTTGCCGAAGGCGCTTCGCGTCTCGTCGACGAGGCGTTGCAGGTCCTCCTTGGAGGAGATGTTGGCGGGTACGGCGATGGCGTGACCGGGGAATCTGGCGTTGATCTCGCCGGCCACCTCCTCGCACGGGCCCGCCTTGCGCGACGATACGGTCACCCTGGCGCCCTGGACCGCCATCTGCTCGACGATGGCCTTGCCGATGCCGCGGGTCGAGCCGGTGACGATGGCCACCTTGCCGGTGAGGTCGAACAGGGACATGGCGCATTCCTCCTGGATTTGCGCCGAACCAAACCGATTATTCGAAGGGTGTAAAGGCGCAGCCGCCGCCGTCGGCGTTGACGCAAACCGCGCCGTGGCCCAGCCTTGAGCGCCACGACGCCGCCAGAGCGCCGGGCGGGAGGTTCCGGATGGAAGACGGCGAAGACGTTCGCCCGGCGGCGCTGCCCGCCGTGCGCGGCCGCAATTCGATCGGCCTGAAACTGATCTACGGCGTCGGCTCCATGGCCTTCGGCATCAAGGACAACGGCTTTCAGACCATCCTGCTGCTGTTCTACAATCAGGTGGTCGGCCTGCCGCCGGCCCTGGTCGGCCTCGCCATCATGATCGCCCTGGCGGCGGACTCGATCATGGATCCGGTCATCGGCGAGATCTCCGACAACCTCAGAACGCCGCTCGGCCGCCGGCACCCGCTGATGTACGCCGCCGCCCTGCCGCTGGGGCTGTCCTACCTGCTGCTATGGAACCCGCCGCACGCCGCGCAGGGGGTGCAGTTCGTCTACCTGGTGGGCATCTCTATCGTCGTCCGCACCTTCGTCAGCCTGTACGAGGCGCCGTCCCAGGCCCTGGCCCCCGAGCTCAGCACCGACTACGCCGAGCGTACCTCGCTGATGAGCTACCGCGCCGTGTTCCAGTGGTTCGGCGGCCTTCTGATCTACGCCCTCGCCTTCCTGGTCTTCCTGACGCCCGACGCGGCGCACAAGGTCGGCCAGCTGAACCCGGAGGGCTACAAGCGTTACGGCCTGGCGGCCGGGGCGCTGATGACGATCTCCATCCTGGTCTCGGCCCTCGGCACCCAGCGGCGGGTGAAGACCTTCGTCCAGCCGCCGGCGCGCCGGCGCAGCCTGGGCCTGGTCCTCACGGAGGTGCGCCAGACCCTGTCGAACCGCTCCTACCTGATGCTGCTCGGCGCCAACTTCTTCGCCGCCGCCGCGACCGGGCTCGGCCTGTCGATGAACCTCTACTTCTACACCTACCTGTGGGGGCTGAGTTCGCAGCAGATCGCCGCCTTCGTCCTGCCGAGCATCGTCGCCGCCTTGGCCGGGGCGGTGCTCGCCCGCCTGGTCACCGGTCGGAGCAAGCGCGGCGCGACGGTCGTGCTGTTCATCGTCGGCCTATGCGTCACCAACGCCCCCATGCTGCTGCGGCTCTGCGGCCTGTTCCTGCCGAACGGCCATCCCTGGCTGTTCCCCACCCTCCTGATCAGCAGCGGTCTCGGCCTGGCGCCCATGATCGCCGGGAGCATCCTCGGCGCCTCGATGATCGCCGACGTGGTGGAGGACAGCCAGCTCAAGACCGGCCGTCGCTCGGAAGGGCTGTTCTTCGCCGGCGCGACCTTCATCCAGAAGGCGACCTCCGGGGTCGGCATCTTTCTGTCCAGCCTGATGCTGATGGCCATTCATTTTCCCGCCCAGGCGGCGTCCGGTCACGCCTCCATCCCGCCGCAGATGATCCGCGGCCTGGTGCTGATCTACCTGCCGACCGTCGTCGTGCTGTTTGCGATCTGCCTTGCGTGGCTGGCCGGATACCGCATAACGCGCGAGACCCACGACGCCAGCCTGAGGCTGCTGGCCGAAGAAGCCGCCGAGGGCCTGGCCACGATCCCCCGGATCTAGGCCGCCGCGCCCCGAACGAAACCCAAGCTGGAGAGGAACCCCCATGCAATCGCGCGACGTCCATCTGAAATCCCGTCCCCACGGCCTGCCCAAGGCCGAGAACTTCGAGATCGTCACGGTCGACGTCCCGGCGCCGGGCCCCGGCCAGGTCCAGGTGAAGAACCTCTACATGTCGGTGGACCCCTACATGCGCGGCCGGATGATGGACCGCGAAAGCTATGTGCCGCCGTTCAAGCTCGGCGAAACGCTGCAGGGCGGGGCGGTGGGCGAGGTGGTCGCCTCCAACGCCGAGGGGTTCGCGCCGGGCGATCTGGTCTCCACCATGCTGGGCTGGCGCGAAGCCTTCACCGCCGCCCCGGCCGCCGCGGCCCTGCAGAAGATCGACCCGCACGGCTTGCCGCCGCAGGCCTTCCTGGGCGTCGCCGGCATGCCGGGGCTGACCGCCTATGTGGGCCTATTGAAGATCGCGGCGATGAAGCCCGGCGATGTGGTGTTCGTCTCCGCCGCCGCCGGCGCCGTCGGCCAGATCGTCTGCCAGATCGCCAAGATCAAGGGCGGCACGGTGATCGGCTCGGCCGGCGGGCCGGAGAAGTGCGCCTATCTCAAGGAGATCGGCGTCGACCAGGTGATCGACTACAAGGCCGAAAAAGACCTGACCAAGGCCCTCCTGGCCGCCGCCCCGGGCGGGATCGACGTCTATTTCGAGAACGTCGGCGGCGCCCACCTCGAGGCCGCGCTCAACGCCGCCAAGCCCTTCGCCCGCTTCGCCTTCTGCGGCATGATCTCGATGTACAACGACACCGCGCCGACGCCCGGCCCCACCAATCTGGCGCTGATCGTCGGCAAGTCGCTGCGCATCGAAGGCTTCATCGTCTCCAACCACTTCGACATGATGCCGGGCTTCGTCGCCGACGTGGCGGGCTGGATCCGGAGCGGCAAGCTCACCTGGCGCGAGACCATCGACGAGGGCGTCGACAACGCCCCCGCCGCCTTCCTCAAGCTGTTCACCGGCGACAACATGGGCAAGATGCTGGTGAAGCTGTAGCGGTTGCACCGTGCGATCTGCACCCCCTACCAACGTCGTCATCCCGGCCGTAGCGTAGCGGAGAGCCGGGACCCAGCAGCTCCGGGGCGTAAGCCGCGAGCGTCAAACCTAGTGCGGCTGGGTCCCGGATAAGCGCTTCGCGCTTTCCGGGATGACGACCTTCTTGGTTCAGATTTGCAAATCGATCCTGGCCGAGACCCGCCCCCTCACTGGCAGGCGAGGCATTCCTCGTAGTCGGTGGGGGCGGCGCTGATCAGGTCGGGGCGCTCGACGGCGTCGGCGGCGCCGGCGAAGGCGGCGCGCTGCACCGACTTGGAGCGCAGATAGTAGAGCGACTTCACGCCCCGCTCCCACGCGCTCCAGTGCAGCATGTGCAGGTCCCACTTCTCCACGTCGCCGGGGATGAACAGGTTGACCGACTGGCTCTGGCAGATCTGCGGCGTTCGGTCGGCGGCGAGTTCGACCACCCAGCGCTGGTCGAGCTCGAAGGCGGTCTTGAACACGTCCTTCTCGTCCTGGGTCAGGGCGTCGAGATGCTGCACCGATCCCTCGTTCTCGAGGATCGAGCCCCAGGTGGCGTCGGTGTTGAGCCCCTTGGTCTCGAGCAGGCGCTCAAGATAGGGGTTCTTGACCGCGAAGGTGCCCGACAGGGTCTTGTGCGAATAGATGTTGGCCGGGATCGGCTCGATGCCCGCGGAGGTTCCGCCGCAGATGATCGAGATCGAGGCGGTGGGGGCGATGGCCAGCTTGTGGCTGAACCGCTCCATCACGCCGCGCTCGGCCGCGTCCGGGCAGGCGCCGCGCTCTTCGGCCAGCTTCACCGACGCCTTGTCGGCCTCGCGGCGCAGATGCTTGAACAGGCGCATGTTCCACGACTTGGCCAGCGCGCTTTCGAACGGCACGTTCTGGGCCTGCAGGAACGAGTGGAAGCCCATCAGGCCGAGGCCCACCGACCGCTCACGCTGGGCGGCGTAGACGGCCGCCGTCGCCGCGTCGGGCGCGTTGTCGATGAAGTCCTGCAGGACGTTGTCGAGGAAGCGCATGACGTCCTCGATGAACAGGGGCTCGTCGCGCCATTCCAGGAAGGTTTCGGCGTTGACCGACGACAGGCAGCAGACCGCGGTCCGATCCTGGCCGAGGTGGTCCTTGCCGGTGTGCAGCATGATCTCGCTGCACAGGTTGGATTGGCGCACCTTGAGGCCGAGTTCGCGCTGATGCTGCGGCATGGCGCGGTTCACCGTGTCGGCGAAGATCAGATAGGGCTCGCCGGTCTGCAGCCGGATTTCGAGGATCTTCTGCCACAGGTTGCGGGCGTCGACCTCGCGGACCATCTCGCCGGTCTTGGGCGAGCGCAGGGCGAACATGGCCCCGTCGCGCACCGCCTCCATGAACTCGTCGGTGATCGAGATGCCGTGGTGCAGGTTGAGGGACTTGCGGTTGAAGTCGCCCGAGGGTTTGCGGATCTCGAGGAACTCCTCGATCTCGGGGTGGTAGACGTCGAGGTAGACCGCCGCCGAACCGCGGCGCAACGAGCCCTGGGAGATGGCCAGGGTCAGCGAGTCCATCACGCGGATGAAGGGGATGATGCCGGAGGTCTGGCCCGCGCCCTTCACCTTCTCGCCGATGGAGCGCACCCCGCCCCAATAGGTGCCGATGCCGCCGCCGTTGGCCGCCAGCCAGACGTTCTCGTTCCAGGTGCCGACAATGCCGTCGAGCGAATCGCCCACCGCGTTGAGGAAGCAGGAGATCGGCAGGCCGCGCTCGGCCCCGCCGTTCGAAAGCACCGGCGTCGCCGGCATGAACCACAGCCGGGAGATATAGTCGTAGATGCGCTGGGCGTGCTCGGCGTCGTCCGCATAGGCGGTGGCGACGCGGGCGAACATGTCCTGATAGCTCTCGCCCTGCAGCAGGTAGCGATCCTCGAGCGTGGTCTTGCCGAAATCGGTCAGCAGGGCGTCGCGCGAGCGATCGACCTCGACCTTGCGCACCAGCGTCAGCCGCGGGAGCGGTTTGCTCGCCGCGCGCTTGCCCGACGCCAGCGCCCCAACCTTTGCAATTGCCTCAGCCATAGCCTGAATGCCTACATCTTGTGCCCGACCCCCATGACAACCCTAAACCTGGGCCCCGTCAACGCGATCATGTGCTCCGGTCACGGCTTTATTTTTGCAACGCACTGCTTGCCGTTAGGGCTCCGGTAAGCATCCGATTCGGCGCCCCGGCGGATCCCCCTCTTCGCCCGAGGGGCGAGTCCGAAGGGCCGCCGGCGCATCCGGGATTCCCCTGCGACGTTTGGCGACAGGGGCGTTCACGCCACCTCGAAACGGACCGGCGCGCCCCAGAAGGTCTTGACCAGGCCGTTCTGCTCGGCCGGCTCGCCGGTGGTCAGGAAGCGGCGCTGGCCGCCGCCGCCGGCGGGGTATTCGGGGTGGCGCTCCAGGTAGCGGCCGATCGAATCGGCCACCGCGCTCGGCTGATGGATCAGCGGCGTGCCGGGCGGTAGGGCGTCCCGGAACAGATCGGCGACGATCTCATAGTGGGTGCAGCCGAGGATGGCCTTGGTCGGCGGCCGGCCGATGCGCGTGATCAGCGACCTGACGTGCGCCTCTATCACCGCCTTCATCTCGGCCTCGGGCGCACCGCCCTCGATCATCGGGACAAGCTCGGGACAGGGTTGCGAGAACACCGCGATGTCCTCGCGCCGCTTGTCGATCTCGATCTCGTAGACGCGGCTGCGCGCGGTGGCGGCGGTGGAGAAGATGCCGATCACGTCCACGGCCTCGACCTTTTCCCCGCGGCGCTCGGGCTCATAGGTCCACGGCTGGCCGGTGGCCGCCTCGATGGTGGGGACGATCAGGCCCAGGATGTTCACCGGCCGGCCGAGCTCGCGCCGAAAGCCGGGCAGCCAGGTCTGCTGCAGGCGGCGGAGGGCGATGGAGGCGGCGGTGTTGCAGGCGAGCACGATCAGGTCCGCCCCCTCGGCGAACAGCCGCTCGCAGCCGGCGCGGGTCAGGGCGACGATCTCCTCGCCGGGCCGGCCGCCGTAGGGCGCATTGGCCTGGTCGGCCAGATAGACGAAGTCGGCCTGCGGAAAGGCGCGCACCAGGGCCCGATGCACGGTCAGGCCGCCCACGCCGGAATCGAACACGCCGATAGTCATGAGCGAGGTTTCTGGCGGACTGCGCCGCGCGGGGCAAGCCGTCCGTCAGACCGTCAGCACCACCTTGCCGACGTGCTCGCCCTTTTCGAGGTGGGCGTGGGCCTTGGCGGCGTCGGCCAGGGCGAAGGTGGCGTCGACGGGCTGCTTCAGCCGGCCGGCGGCGATCCACGGCCACACCACCCGCTCCACCTCGGCGGCGAGGCGGGCCTTCTCGTCGGCGTCGCGCGGACGCAGGGTCGAGCCGGTGACCACCGCCCGCTTCTGCATCAGGCGGAAGATCTCCAGCGGAACGGTCCCGCCGCCGAGCGCGGCGATGTAGACCAGCCGGCCGCCGGTCTTCAGGGCGGTGATGTTCTTGGGAAAATAGTCGCCGCCGACCATGTCGAGGATGACGTCGACGCCGCCCTCGGCCGCGGCGACCTCGGCGAAGTCCCGGGTCCTGACGTCGACGCCCACATCCGCGCCGAAACGCAGCGCGGTTTCGGCCTTCTCAGCGCTCCGGCCCGTGGCGATCACCTTGGCCCCGGCGGCCTTGGCCATCTGGATGGCGGCGACGCCGATGCCCGAGGTGGCGCCGTGCACCATGAAGGTCTCGCCGGCCTTCAGCGCCCCGTGCTCGAACACGTTGGCGTAGACGGTGAACACCGTCTCGGGCAGGGCCGCAGCCTCGACCATGGAGAAGCCGGCCGGGATCGGCAGGGCGTGCCGGGCGTCGACACGGCAATATTCGGCGTAGCCGCCCCCGCCCAGCAGGGCGCAGACCTTGTCGCCCACCGCCCAGCGCGACGCGCCCTCGCCGAGGGCGACCACTTCGCCGGCCGCCTCCAGGCCCAGGGTCTCCGGCGCGCCCGGAGGCGGCGGATAGGCGCCCATGCGCTGGATCAGGTCGGGACGGTTGACCCCCGCCGCCTCGACCCGGATCAGGATCTCCCCCGGGCCCGGCGTGGGCGTCGGCAGCGTCGCCGGCCTGAGCGCCTCGGCCGGGCCCTTGCCGCCCTCGATGGCGATGGCCGTCATCTCGGCGGGAATGGTCATCTGGCGCTCCCTTTGTGCTCAGAAGGCTGATATACTGGGCGTTCAGCCTGGACAAAGGGCATATTCCGGTCCGGGCGACCGTCGTGGCAGGAGGAGGCGTCTCATGATGGAGGAGCCAGCGGCCCCGCGAAGTGCGCGAGGCGCGGCCTTGATCGAGGCGACGCGCGAGGATCTTGATCTTTACGCGGTCGGCGACCTCGAGGAGCGGGTCGAGCGCCTGCAGGACGAGATCGTCCGCACCCGCTCCGCCCTCGACCGAAAGCGCAACGGCCTCGCCGCCGCGGACGCCTTCTTCTCGTTCGGGCGGTGAGCGAAACGCCGCACCTCCGGCTCCCGGCGGCTGGCATGGCCATTGCAGACCATGGCGACAGGGACGTCCATCTTGTCCGTCCCGCGACGCCGGAGTGTTCGGCGACGTGCAAGTTTTCAGAGGCTCCCCGCGCATGACCGAGCAGGCTGTCAACCCGGCGACGCCCGCCCGCGCCGAGATCGTCCGCGATTTCGCCAAGTCGGAACTGTTCGAGCGGACCTTCCAGGACGGCATGGAGCTGGTCGAGGACGCCGCCACCTATCTGGACGGGTCGGGCCGCCAGGAATCCAAGCTGCTGTCGCGTAACGCCGCCCTGGTCTACGCCGGGGAGAGCATGCGAATGACCACCCGGCTGATGAAGCTCGCCTCCTGGCTGCTGGTCCAGCGCGCCGTGCGCGAGGGCGACATGTCGGCCCTCGACGCCTGCGATCCGCGCTACCGCCTCGGCGAGGACGAGGTTCGGATCAGCGAGGACCGGCCTCCGGCCCACCACGACCCATTGTTGATGGAGTTGCCCACCGGCATCCTCGACCTCGCCGTGCGGTCCGAGCGCCTCTACGAACGGGTGCGCCACCTCGACCGCCGCATGTACCTCGAGCCCACCGACGCGGATCAGCCCCACCCGGTGCAGTCGCAGATGGATCGCCTGCGTCAGGCCTTCGGCGAGGCGTGATCGTCCCGACCGTCCCGGTCGCAGACGCCAAGCGATCCGCACACCCCCACGCCGTTAGATAGTCTCGTCATTCTCGGGCGAAGCGACCGATCGCCCGGGAATGGCGGAGTATGGGGAGTGTGGGTATCCTCAGAATCTGACGATGGGGAGATCCTGATCACAGATTCACGTCCCGCCCGCGTGTCTCGGGCAGGAACAGGATGGTGCAGAGGATGGCGAAGACGGTGGCGACGATCGGGTACCAGAGCCCGAAGTAGATGTCGCCCGACGCCGTCACCATGGCGTAGGCGATGGCCGGCAGGAAGCCCCCCACCCAGCCGGTGCCGATATGATAGGGCAGGCTCAGCGCCGTGTAGCGCACCCGGGCCGGGAACAGCTCCACGAGGCAGGCGGCCTGCGGCCCGTAGAGGGCGGTGGCGCCGATGGTGAACACCAGCATGACGAAGAACACGCCCCACGGCTGGGTGCGGTTCGGATCGGCCTTTTCCGGATAGCCCGCCGCCTTCAGCGCCGCCTTCAGCCTGGCCTCGACCCCGGCCTTGGCCGCCTTCAGCGCGGGCGGCTTCAGGGCGAGCCCGTCCACCGAAGGGATCACCTGGCCGCCGATCTGCACGCTGGCCAGGGTTCCGGCCGGCGCGGGGACGTTGCGGTAGGACACGCCGGCGTTGGTCAGCACGGTCTTGGCGATGTCGCACGAGGAGCGGAACTGGGTCTTGCCGACCGGGTCGAACTGCAGGGCGCACGAGGCCGGATCGGCGGTCACCACCACCGGCGATGTGCGGCTGGCCTCGGCCAGGCCGGGGTTGCCGTACTGGGTGATCAGGTGGAAGCCCGGCCAAAGGGCCGCGGTCGCCAGGATCATGCCGCCGGCCATCACCCACTTGCGCCCGAGCTTGTCCGACAGCCAGCCGAAGAAGACGTACATCGGCGCCGAGCAGGCGACGATGCCGATCAGGATGGCGTTCACCTGCGGCGGCGACACCTTGATGATCTTCTCGAGGAAGGCCTGGCAGTAGAAGAAGGCGCAGTACCAGACCGCCCCCTGGGCCACCATCATGGTGCAGAGCGCGATCAGCACGTTCTTGAGATTCGACCAGCGGCCGAACGCCTCCGCATAGGGCGCGGTGGAGCGCTCGCCCTCCTCGCGCAGACGCTTGAACACCGGGCTCTCCGACAGGGTCATGCGGATCCAGATCGAGATGCCGAGCAGGATCGCCGACAAGAGGAAGGGGATGCGCCACGCCCAGGCGTTGAAGTCCGCCTCGCCAAATCCCGTGCGCACCGCCAGCACCACGACCAGGGCGCCGCCGAGGCCGAAGGCGGCCGAGGTGCCGATCCAGCTGGTGAAATAGCCGCGCCGGTTCGGCGGCGCATGCTCGCCGATGTAGACGGCGGCGCCGCCCCACTCGCCGCCCAGGGCTATGCCCTGCAGCATGCGAAGCGCGATGAACAGCACCGGCGAGACCACCCCCATCTGGGCGTAGCCGGGCAGGAGGCCGACCAGGAAGGTGGCCGCGCCCATCAGCACGATGGTGATCAGGAAGGTGGCCTTGCGTCCGAGCCGGTCGCCGATCCGGCCGAAGATCAACGCCCCGAGCGGACGGGTGGCGAAGCCCGCCGCGAACGACAGCAGGGCGAAGATATAGGCGGCCGCATCGTTCAGCCCGGCGAAGAACACCTTGGCGATGATGACGGTGAGCGGGACGTAGAGAAAAAAGTCGTACCACTCGAAGGTGGTCCCCGCGGCCGATGCGACCACCAGCAGGGCCATGCCGGCGGTCTTCTCCTCGCCCTTGGTCTCGATCGCCGCCATGCTTCCCCCACGCTTTGACGGCTAGGGGTATCACCGTGAGCGCCGGGAATGGAATAGGCGACGCGACGGCGGGGCGGGTCCATCGTCCGCAAACCGACGAAACCGACGCGGCGCCGGGTCGGGCGGCGCGCGTCGGCGGTTTCAACGCCGAGGCGGCTGAGACAGGCGCGGAGCGCGCAGAGGAGTCCTGAAACCCGTGGCTGTTCGTCGTGGCTTGGCGCGCCTCTCTGCGCGCTCCGCGAGACACACGCTGGCTCTAACCCTGGGCCTGGCTGAGCTGCGCCGGGCCGAGCGCGGCCGACTGGTTCTGCATCATCGGTTGCGGCGACACCACCAGGCGGACGGAAAGCCGTTCGGCTCCGCCGCCGATCCGCGAGCCGCGCACCGGCGCGGCCGACAGATAGTCGAAGCCGCACGCCACGCGCACATGCCGTTCGGACGGGCAGCCGCCGTTGGCCGGATCGAAGCCGACCCAGCCCAAACCGGGCACCAGGGCTTCGGCCCAGGCGTGACTGGCCTCCTGCTCGATCACGCCATCGGCGCGGGCGAGGTGGCCGGAGACGTAGCGGGCCGGCGCGCCGACATGGCGGGCGCAGGCGATGAAGATGTGGGCCAGGTCCTGGCAGACCCCGCGCCCCTGGGTGAAGGCTTCGATGGCGGAGGTCGCCACCGTGGTCGAGCGGGTGTCGTAGACCACCTGCTGGTGCACGGCGCCGAGCAGGGCGTGCAGCTGGTCGAGGCGATCGTCCACCCCGCTCACCGCGTCGCCGGCGAAGGCCTCGAGGGCGGGGGTGAGCTCGGTCAGCGGGGTCTGGCGGGTATAGACCTCCGGCGGAAGCCGCTCGGGCTGGCCCGACAGCATGCCGGCCGTGTCCTGGGTCTCGACCTCGCCGGCCACGCTGAGGGTTATCTCCTCGAGCGGCCCCTCGGCGGACAGCCGCAGGATCCTGTTGCCGAAGGCGTCTTCGCTCTCGCGCAGACGGCCGTCCACGTCCACGTCGACGCGCCAGCTGACGATATGCTGGCCATCGTGCGGCCGTGGTTTCAGGCGCAGCACCTGGCTGACGCCGCGCACCGGCGCGTCGTAGTGATAGCGGGTCTCGTGATCTATGCGGATGCGCATGGGCGGAAGGAGCTCCGAGGCCGGCCGTTACATCAGGTACTGTTCGGCGATGACGTTGGAGAGCCGGGCGTTCTCGTCGATGAAGGCGGTCACGAACTCATGCAGGCCGGACTGAAAGATCTGCTCGATCCGCAGGCTGGTCAGCCGTCCCAGCGTCGCCGTCGCCGCCCGCTGGGCGGCGCCGCGCCGGCCATAGGCCTGACCCAGCTGGTCGAGCTGGCCGGTGATGTCGGCGGAGCAACTGGCGAGCGAACGGGGCATCTGCCGGTTCAGGATCAGAAGGTCGGCCACCAGCCACGGCTTGATGCTCTCGCGGTAGACCCAGCGGTAGGCGGTGTGCGCCGAGACCTCGCGCAGGATGGTCGACCATTGGAAATAGTCGAGCCCGCCGCCGACCGGTTCTGAGGCCGGCAGCAGCATGTGGTACTTCACGTCGAGGATGCGGGCGGTGTTGTCGGCCCGCTCGATGGCGGCGCCCAGGCGCAGGAAGGCGTAGCCGTCGTTGCGCAGCTGGGTTCGGTGCACGGCGCCGTCGAAGGAACGCGCCGCCGCCTTGGTCCACTCGATGAACCGGGCGAAGGCCTGCATGTCCATGCCCTTCTCGTCCATCAGGTTGAACTGGTTCCAGGCGTCGTTGACCGCTTCCCACACC
This sequence comes from uncultured Caulobacterales bacterium, assembly GCA_903837135.1. Classification (GTDB taxonomy): domain Bacteria; phylum Pseudomonadota; class Alphaproteobacteria; order Caulobacterales; family Caulobacteraceae; genus CAIOYC01. The sequence goes on along the minus strand of CAILTK010000119.1, from coordinate 54,286 downwards.
TCCGACGTCAGGGCCGTGCGCACGGCGCGGGCGTTGTTGCGGGCGTTGCTGAGACAGCTTCGGATCGAGGACGGGTTGGCGTGGTCGAAGGCCAGGAACCGGCGAACGCTCTGCTCGTCGGCCGCGCCGTAGGCGGCGACGAAGGCCTCGCGCTGGTCGGAGATGGCGATGGCGCTGTCCCACTCGGCCCCGTCCGCGCCGTCGCCGGCGGGCAGGGAGGCCATGCGCATGGCCGCGTCGAGGATGCGCGCCAGGAAGTCGGCGCGCTCCACATAACGGGCCAGCCAGTAGAGGCTGTCAGCGGTGCGCGAGAGCATCAATCGTCCAGCACCCAGGTGTCTTTCGTGCCGCCGCCCTGGCTGGAGTTGACCACCAGCGAGCCCTCGGTCAGGGCGACGCGGGTCAGGCCGCCGGGCGTCACCCGCACCTGGTCCGAGCCGGTCAGCACGAACGGGCGCAGGTCCACGTGGCGCGGCTGCAGGCCCTTTTCGGTGAAGGTGGGGCAGGTGGAGAGGGCCAGGGTCGGCTGGGCGATGAAGCCCTCGGGATCCGTCTTGAGCTTGTGGGCGAAAACCTCGATCTCCGAGCGGGTGGCGGTCGGCCCGACCAGCATGCCGTAGCCGCCCGAACCATTGACCTCCTTGACCACCAGTTCCGGCAGGTGGTCGAGCACATAGGCCAGGGCGTCGGTCTCGCGGCAGCGCCAGGTCGGCACGTTGGGCAGGATCGCCTCCTTGCCGGTGTAGAAGCGCACGAGGTCGGGCATGTAGGTGTAGACCGCCTTGTCGTCGGCCACGCCGGCGCCCACCGCGTTCACCACCGTCACCGCCCCGGCCTCGTAAGCCGCCATCAGCCCGGGCACGCCGAGGGCGGAATCCGGCTTGAAGGTGAGCGGATCGAGAAAGTCGTCGTCGACCCGGCGATAGATCACGTCGACCCGGCGCGGCCCCTCGGTCGTGCGCATGAACACCCGGGCGTCCTGCACGAACAGGTCCGAGCCTTCGACCAGCTCCACCCCCATCTTGTCGGCGAGGAAGGAGTGTTCGTAGAAGGCCGAGTTGTAAGGCCCCGGCGTCAGCACCACCGCCGTCGCGTCCTTGCTGGACCCTTCGGGCGCCACCGAACGGAGGGTCGCCAGGAGGCTGTCGGTATAGGTCTCCACCGGCGCCACGCGGTGGCGGGCGAACAGCTCGGGGAACAGGCGCATCATCACCTCCCGGTTCTCCAGCATGTAGGAGACCCCGGACGGCGTGCGCGCATTGTCCTCCAGCACGTAGAACTGATCCTCGCCCACCCGCACGAGGTCGGCGCCGAGGATGTGGACGTAGATGTCGTGCGGGGGGCGGATCCGGGTCATCTCCACCCGGTACTGGCTGTTGCCGTAGACCAGCCCGGCCGGAATGATTCCCGCCTTCACGCACTCGCCGGGGCCGTAGACGTCCTGCAGGAAGGCGTTCAGCACCGCCGCCCGCTGGATCAGGCCCTGCTCGAGCCGCCGCCATTCCTTGCCGGAGATGATGCGCGGCACGATGTCGAAGGGGATCAGCCGCTCGTGGCTCTCGGCCTCGCCATAGACGGCGAAGGTGATGCCGATGCGGCGGAAGAACAGCTCGGCCTGGCGGCGACGCGCGTCGAAGAATTCCGGCGGCGAGGCCTTCATCCATTTGTCGAGGGCGGCGTAGGCGCTGCGGGGCGCGCCGTCGACCTGACCCTCGGCCCCGAACATTTCGTCGAACGCCGCCGTCATAAGGTCGCCATATGCGCACAGTCCGGCGGGCGCTTCAGCCCCTTCGCGCCGCCGCCGCGCTCCACCCGAGCGCACGGCGACAACGCCCGACAAATCGGCAAGCGCGGCCCCTGGTGACCGCCGATCGGGCGCCGGGGCCGGGCGGTCAGGGCTTGTTCGCCGGCGAGGCGAGGAAGGCGATCACGTCGGCCCGATCCTTGGGATCGGGAATCGACATCGGCATGGCCGTCCCCGGAACCATGGCGTTGGGATTGATCAGGAAGGTGTCGAGCTTATCCGGCGTCCAGGTCAGCTTCGCCTCCTGCAGGGCCTTGGTGTAGACCGCGCCGGGCGCGCTGGCGGCGGGCCGCCCCACGACGCCGACCAGGCTCGGGCCCTGACCGCCGCCGGCCTTGATATGGCAGCTCATGCACATGTCCTCGAACAGGGACTCGCCGTGGGCCGGATCGGCCTTCGGCTGGGCGCCGACCGAGAAGGCCACTGAGCCGGCGGCGAACAGCACCGCCGAGAGAACCAGAACCCGCTTCATTTCGCTCCTGCCTTGGCCGCCACGCGCCACACCGTGCCCGAGACGTCGTCGCTGAACAACAGGGCGCCGTCCTTCGCCGTGTCGATCCCCACCGGCCGGCCCCAGACCGAGGCGTCGTTGACCACGAAGCCGGTGACGAAGTCCTCGTACTCGCCGGTGGGAACGCCGTTGACCACCTTGGCCATGATCACCTTGTAGCCGGTGCGCTTGGCCCGGTTCCATGAGCCGTGCTCCGAGGCGAAGATCTGCCCGCGATAGGCGGCCGGAAAGGCGGCCGGGCCCGAGGCGCCCGGCGGGTAGAAGGCCATCTGCAGCGAGGCCGAGTGCGCCTGCAAGAGCACGTCGGGCACGGTGGCCTTGCCCTTGAGGTCGGGCCGCTGGCCGGCCAGGCGCGGATCCTCGTGGTCGCCGAGGTAGTACCAGGGCCAGCCGTAGAAGCCGCCCGGCTTCACCCGGGTGATGTAGTCGGGCACGAGGTCGTCGCCGAGCATGTCGCGCTCGTTGGTCGAGCACCAGATCTGGTCCGACCCGGGCGTGCGGGCCAGGCCGACGCAGTTGCGGATGCCGGTGGCGTAGACCTTGCGGGCCTTGCCCATGGGGTCGAACTCCAGCACGTCGGCACGGTCGGCTTCCTGGTCCCACATGGCGCCGAGGGGATGGCTGGCCTGCCAGACCTTGGCGTCCTCGGGCGACTTCTTGGTCACCTCCTCGGCCACGTTCGAGCCGGAACCGACCGAGACGAACATGCGCGAGCCGTCGCGCGAGAAGACGATGTCGCGCGTGGTATGGCCGCCGTGCGACGGGGTGAGTTCGCTGACGACGGTCTCGGCCGGCCCGCTCGCCTTGGTGTCACCCGACTTGTAGGGGAAGCGCGTCACCGTGTTGTTCTCGGCGACGTAGAGCCATTTCGGCTCGCCGGTGACGGGATAGAAGGCCATGCCGAACGGACCCTTCAGGCCCTCGGCGAAGGTCTCCACGCTGTCGGACGCGGCCGCGCCCGGCTTGGCGCGAAGCACCTTGATCCGGCCGGCCTGGGTCTCGGCCACGAAGACGTCGCCGTTCGGGGCGACGCGGATCAGCCGCGGATGGTCGAGCTTGGCGAACTCGGTGATCTCGAAGCCCGGCAGGGTCTTGGGCATGGCGCCCGCCGGACGCGGGGCCGTGCCCGCCGGCGCCGCCTTGGCCTTGTCGGGCGTCGGCGGCGGCACGTCGGCGGCGGTGATCCTGCGCACCACGCCGGGCGCGTCGGTGGTGTAGTCGCCGAAGGCGGCGGCGCCCGTCCGGACCTGGGCGGCGGCGGGCCCGGCGAGACCCAGGGGCCCGGCGAGACTCAGGGCTCCGATCGTCAGCGCCCCCTTCAGGAACATCTTCATCGCATCCTCCCAGATCGTCGCCGGCGCGCAATTGATCGCTATTGCACGGCCAATGCAACGGCCATCCCCCCGTTCGGGTCCCTTCAACCGCGCGGTCCGCTCGCCCGCCGCCCGCTCCCCGGGGCGACGCTGGAAGGGCGGCCAGGATCGCCCCGACGCGGCCCCGGCCATCCGCCGGCGCCGAGCCGCCGCTCCGCGTTCAGGCCGTCTCGTTGAGGTAGGCCTGCAGCCCCTCGACCAGGGCGTCGAACACGATGCGCATCCGGCGGGTGGACTTGAGGTCCTCGTGCATGACCACCCAAACCTCCATCGGAAAGCTGAAGGCGCCCTCGAGCACCGGTGTCAGGCCCAGCCTGCGCGCCAGCGGCCGCTGGCAGCCGCCCAATCCCACACCGGCCTGAATCATGGCGAGTTGGGCGAGGTCGGAATCGCTCCTCACATCGAACAGGGCGCGGGTGATCGGCAGGGCGATTACCGCCCGCTCGGCGTAGTCCGGAATCTGGTCGAAGCCGACGACCGTGTGACCGGAGCGCTCGTCCAGCGAAACCGGCTGACCGTGCTTCTGAATATAGCCGGCCGACGCATAGAGGCCGACCTCCACCGCGCCGATCCGCCGGCCATGCAGCGCGCCCTGGGTGGGCCGGGCCATGCGCACGGCGATGTCGGCCTCGCGGCGAAGCAGGTCGTCGTTGCGGTTGGACAGGACGAGCTCGAGGTCGATCCGCGGATGGGCCTCGCGCAGATCGGCCAGGATCGCGGGTAGCACGGCGCCGCCCACCACCTCGCTGGCGGTGATGCGCACCACCCCCGCGTCGCCGTCCAGCGGGGCGAGCCCCCGCAGCAGGGCGGCGGCGGAGGCGGCCATCGCCTCGGCATGCGGCCTCAGCGCCCGCGCCGCCTCGGTCGGCAGGAGGCCGCCCGGCGAGCGGGTGAACAGGGCGACGCCGAGCGCACCCTCCAGCGCCGCCACCTGCCGGCCGAGGGTCGGCTGGCTGAGACCCAGCCGCCGCGCGGCGCCCGAGAGGCTTCCCTCCTCGGCCACGGCGAGGAAGGCCCGGTAGAGGTCCCAGTCGGGTCCGGCGGAGTCCATTCACGACTGAATAGCAGAGATGCATTTATCGGCAATTTTCTTTAGCGGCGTGGCGGCTGATCCTTTGGGCGACGGAGGACGAACCATGACACACAGTCTCGAGACCAAGACCGCGCTGGTGATCGGCGCTACAGGGGGCGTCGGCGGCGCCGTCGCCAAGGCGCTCATGGCGGATGGCTGGCGCGTGAAGGCGCTGAACCGCGATCCCGAACGCGCGGCCGCTGGAGCCGGGCTGGCGGGCGCGGAATGGATCCGGGGCGACGCCATGAAAGCCGCGGACGTGATCGCCGCCGCTCACGGCGTCCAGCTCATCGTCCACGCCGCCAACCCGCCCGGGTACAGGGACTGGGATAAATTGATCACCCCGATGATGGAGAGCTCGATCGCCGCGGCCAAGGCCACCGGAGCACGCATCCTGTTGCCCGGGAACGTCTACAACTATGGACCCGACGCGGGCGCGGTGATCACCGAGACCTCGCCCGAGCATCCCATGACCCGCAAGGGCAAGCTCCGGGTCGAGATGGAGCGGCGGCTGCTGGCGTCGGGGGTCAAGACCCTGATCGTGCGGGCGGGAGACTTCTACGGCTCGCGGATGGCGACCAACAGCTGGTTCGGGCAGATGGTCGCCGCCGGCAAGCCGGTGCGGAGCGCGGTCTACCCGGGCGTGCGCGGCGTCGGTCACGCCTGGGCCTATCTGCCGGACCTGGCCGAGACCATGGTCCGGCTGGCCGAGCAGGAGAACCGGCTCGAAGACCGCGCCGTGTTCAACTTCGGCGGCCACTGGATGGAGCGCGGCGAGGACATGGCCCGGGCCATCCTGCGCGTGGCCGGACAGCCGGAGCGCCGGGTGCGCGGCTTCCCCTGGCCGCTGGTCGTGCTCGCCTCGCCCGTCGTGCCCCTGTTCCACGAAATCCTGGAGATGCGCTATCTGTGGCAGCGTCCGCTGCGGCTCGACAACCGCAAGCTGGTCGCCTTCCTCGGCGAGGAACCGCACACGCCGCTGGACCGCGCCGTCGCCGGCGCTCTTGACGCCCTGGGCTGTCTTCCCGCCGAATGGCCGCTCGTCGCGGGGGCCGTCCCGGCGCTGCAAAACGCCTGACGGACGGATCGGCGCGCTCGGGGGAGATCGAGATGTTCGTCGGACACTATGCGGCGGCGCTGGCCGCCAAGGCGGCCGAACCGAGGGCGCCGCTCTGGACCTATGTGGCGGGCTGCCAGCTGCTCGACATCGGCTGGTCGGGCCTCCTGATGGGCGGGGTGGAGAAGATGCGCATCGACCCCGCCCTGCCGGGATCGCCGCTCGACCTCTACTACATGCCCTTCACCCACAGCCTGCCGGCGGCCGTGCTCTGGTCCGTCGCCGCCGCCCTGCTCGCCAAGCCGATGCTGAAACTGCCGTGGAGCGCCGCGCTGATGATCGGCGCCGTGGTGTTCTCGCACTGGCTCGCCGACTTCCTGGTGCACCGGCCGGACCTCGAACTCTTTCCGCACGGGGCGAAGGTCGGTCTCGGCTTGTGGAACTTCCCCCTGCCGGAGATGGCGCTGGAGATGGGGCTGGTGGCCATCGCCGGCGCCGCCTGGACGGCTCGGCGCAAGGCGCGGGGCCAAGCCGCGTGGCCGGCCGTGGCCTTCCTGACCCTGCTGACCGCCGTGCAGATCCTGTCGTCCTCGCTCGGCGGCTCGAGCGGCTCGCCCGATCCCTTCCTCACCGGGGCCCTGGCGCTCGGCGTCTACTTGCTCGTGGCTCTCGCCGCCGCGTTCGTCGATGGCGGCCGGCGCCCCGCGGGCGCGGGCGCTTCCGCCTGACCCACTCTGTGATTATGGTCCGCGGGAAACCTCAAGGGCCTCCATGATCCTCGCCACGCTCGCCGCCGCCGCGGTCCTCGCCGCGCAACCTCCCACGCCTGCCGGCGTCCACCAGTACCAGGATCTCGTGATCACGCCCGCGGGCGACCGGGTCGCCTCCATCGACCTCGTCGAGGGGCCCGAGGGCGGGCGGGCGCCGCATGCGGTCATCGTGGTGAGGAGCGTCAAGACCGGCGCGACGCTCGAGCGCATCGACCCCTGCTCGACCTGCAGCTACGCCGGGCTGGCCTGGTCGCCCAACGGCGAGGCCCTGGCCCTGATCGCCACCGACGAAAAGGCCGGCGCCGCCGCTGTCGAGGTGTGGGCCAAGGGCGCCGCGCGCACGCTCACCGTCGTCAGGGGACTGGCGGAGACCCCGCGCTGGTCGCCCGGGGGCGAGCGGATCGCCATTCTCGCCGTGGTCGGCGCGCACAAGCAGGTGGGGGCCACCCAGGCCGGCGTGGCCCTGGTCGGCGAGATCGGCTCGGTGGTGGACGAACAGCGGATCATGGTCCTCCCGGCCTCCGGGGGCGACCCCCGCGCCGTGTCGCCGGCGGACACCTGGATCTACGAGTACGACTGGACCCCGGACGGCAAGGGCTTCGTCGCCACCGCCGCCAAGGGCGACGGCGACAACAACTGGTGGGTGGCCAAGCTGATCGCCGTCGACGCCGCATCGGGCGCGGCGCGCGTGATCGCCGCCCCCGCCGCGCAGATGAACTTTCCGCGCATCTCGCCCGACGGGCGGACGGTCGCCTTCATCGGCGGACTGATGAGCGATTACGGCTCCGTGGGCGGCGACGTCTACACCGTGCCGTTCGCCGGCGGCGCGCCGACCGACCTCACCCCGGCCTTCGCCGGAACCTTCACCTCGCTGGTCTGGCGCGGCGACGCGATCCGCGCCACCGCTCTGATCAGCGCCGACATCGCCATGACCCGGGTCGATCCCGCGACCGGCAAGGTCGAGGTGCTGGCCAAGGTCCCCGCCACCCACGGCGCCGGTGACGGCCGGATCAGCCTGAGCGCCGACGGTCGGGTCGCCGCGGCCTCGGTGCAGACCTTCGAGAAAGCCCCCGCCATCGGCATCAACGACGCCACCGGTCCTCACAAGCTGACGCACGACAACGACGCCCTGCCGGCGCACGTGAAGGCGACCAACGTGACCTGGACCAGCGGCGGCTTCAACGTGCAGGGCTGGCTGCTGACCCCGGTGGACTTCGACCCCAAGGTCAAGCATCCGCTGATCACCATCGTCCATGGCGGCCCGAGCGCGGCGGTGACCCCGACCTATGTGGCGCGCGGCACGGTGCGCGACCTGATCGACCACGGCTATTTCGTGTTCCAGGCCAATCCGCGCGGCAGCTACGGCCAGGGCGAGGCGTTCACGCGCGCCAACGTCAAGGACTTCGGCGGCGGGGATCTTTCGGACATCCTGGCCGGGATCGACGCGGTGGAGAGGATCGCTCCGGTGGACGACAACCGGCTCGGCGTGATGGGGCACTCCTACGGGGGCTTCATGACCATGTGGACGGTCACCCACAGCCACCGGTTCAAGGCCGCGGTGGCGGGGGCCGGCATCGCCAACTGGTCCAGCTATTACGGCGAGAACGGCATCGACCAGTGGATGGTCCCCTTCTTCGGAGCCACCTTCTACGACGATCCCTCGGTCTACGACCGCTTGTCGCCGATCCGGTCGATCAAGACCGCCACGACGCCGACCTTCATCTACGTCGGCGAACGCGACGTCGAATGCCCGGCGGCCCAGTCGCTCGAGTTCTGGCACGGCCTGAACGCGGTGGGCGCGCCCAACAGCCTGGTGATCTTTCCCGGCGAGGGCCACGGCATCCGCGCGCCCGAACACAAAAAGGAGCTCACCGACCGCACCCTGGCCTGGTTCGACAAATACCTCGGGCGTTGAGGGCTACCCAAGCCCCACATCGCGCTGGAACGTCTTGCGACGCCTCGTCCTTCGAGGCTCCCTTCGGGGCCGCCTCAGGATGAGGCGACTATAGGATCACGGCGCTGGTGTAGAGCGCGTGCAGGCGCCAGCCGAGCGTTTCGTAGAGCCGGCGGCCGTCCTGGGTGGCGACGAGCACCGCGCGCCGGGCGCCGCGGTCCCGCGCCGCCTGGCCCAGGGCGGCCATCACCACGGCGCCCAGACCCCGCCGCTGATGGGCCGGCTCGGTGACGATGCTGTCGAAGATGGCGGTCTCGCCGACCGTGACGACGCGCCCGCCGGCGGCGACGGCGTCCTCCGCCGTGACGGTCGCGACGGCGCCCGTCTCAGCGGCGTCCACCGCTAACCGATAGCCTTCCGGCAGCAGCGGGGTGGGCCGATCGAGCTCGGCCTGGGTCATCAGGAAGGTCGCGTCGGCGACCGACCAGGGCGCCGGAAGGACGGCGCGGACGGCCTCAGGCGGCGCGCACGCCTTGAGATAGACCCAGGGCGCCCGGATCTCCGCGCCGAGGCGGGCGATTTCGTCCGAAAGGTGCGAGAAGACGTAGCGCCGGGTCTGTTCGGGCCAGCCGACCTCGATCCGGAAGCCGTCCGCGTGGGCCTCGGGCGGCGACGTCCCGCGCGCCAGGGCCCACCCTCGCACCCAGGTCGCCACCAGGTCCGGATCGGCCCTCAGCTCCGCCTCGTCGTCGCGCACGGCTCGGTCAGTACCCGGCCATCCGGCCCCAGCGGTCGCGATGCCAGGCAGTAGAGCCGAAGGTGGTCTCCAGCGCCCGGGCCCGCTTCAGATAGAGGCCGGCGTCGTGGGCGTCGGTCATGCCGATCCCGCCATGCATCTGCACCATCTCGCGGCTGACCAGATGCAGGGTGTCGCCGGCCGCCGCCTTGGCCAGGGCTACGGCCTGGGGCGTGTCCGGCGACTCGGCGTCGATCGCCGACAGGGCGGCCTCGACGCAGGAGCGGGTCAGTTCGAGCTCGGTGAACATCTTCGCCGCCCGGTGCTGCAGGGCCTGGAAGCTGCCGATGGTCTGGCCGAACTGGACCCGGGTCTTGAGGTAGTCGAGCGTGGTCTCGAACGCCTGCACCGCCATGCCGAGCATTTCGGCGGCGAGCCCGGCGCGGGCGCGGTCGAGCACTCTTTCGAGCAGGGGATAGCCCTGGTCCACCGCGCCCAGCACCGCCTTGGCGCCGACGTCCACCCCGTCGAAGCTGACGGCGGCGTAGCCGCGCGCATCCGCCAGGGTCCGCTTCTCGCGGGTGACGCCCCTGGCGTCGGCCGGGACCAGGAACAGGGTGATCCCGTCCGCCTCCCCCCGCGCGCCCGACGTGCGCGCGGCGACGATGAACAGGTCGGCCGCCATGCCTTCGAGCACGAAGGTCTTGGAGCCGGTGAGCGAGAAGCCGCCGCCGGCCGGCGCGGCGCTCAGCCCGGTCTGCAGAGGATCATGGCGCGCGCCCTCGTCCACCGCGAGGGTGGCGACCGCCTCGCCCGCGGCGATCCTAGGCAGCCAGGCCTGTTTCTGCGCATCGGTCCCGCCGAGGACGAGGGCGCTGGCGGCGGCGAGCGAGGAGGCGATCAGCGGCGAGGCGGCCAGGGTCCGGCCCATCTCCTCGAGCACCAGGCCGAGCGACAGGTAACCGAAGTCCGAGCCGCCGTAGGCTTCGGGGATCACCACCCCGGCCCAGCCCATGGCGGCCATCTCGGCGAAGGCGGCGGGGTCGTAGCCGAGGGGCGCGGCGCCGTCGCGCAGCTTGCGGAAGGCGGTCACCGGGGCTTTCTCGCGCACCCAGTCGCGGGCGGAGTCCCGCAGCATCGATTGTTCTTCGGTCAGGACGGCCATGGCGCGCGCTCCTACTGGTGGTCGAGCAGGCCAAGGATGCGCTTGGCGATGATGTTGTTCTGGATCTCCTGCGAGCCGCCGTAGATGGTGGTCGCCTTGCCGCCGAGCCAGTTGCGCACCTGCTCGAGCTCCTCGCGCTCGAATCCGGGGCCCTCCCATCCCAGCCCCTGGGAGCCCATGATCTCGATGGCCAGCTCGGCCCGGTCCTGGCCGACCTTGGAGCCCGCGTTCTTCATGATGGAGGTGGCGTTCGACGGGCTCTGATTGCCTTTCGACTCCGCCGCCGCCCGCGCCAGGGTCAGCAGGAAGGCCTTCGCCTCCATCTGATGGCGGATGAGGCGGGACCGCAGGTCCGGGTCGGCGATCCGGCCCTCGCCGTCGACGCCGACATAGGTCTTGGCCAGCTGGTCGAGGGGGGTACCCGAGGCGAACCGGCCGGCCGTTCCGCCGCCGCCGCTCAGGCTGTTGCGCTCGTGCTGGAGCAGGCGCTTGCCGATGGTCCAGCCGCCGTTGAGCGGCCCGACCAGGTTCTCCTTCGGGACCTTCACGTCGGTGAAGAAGGTCTCGCAGAAGGGCGAGACGCCGGAGATCAGTTTGATCGGCCGCACCTCGACGCCCGGCGTCCGCATGTCGATCAGCAGGAAACTGATCCCCTCGTGCTTGTGGTTCGGATCGGTGCGGACCAGGCAGAAGCACCAGTCGGCGTACTGGGCGCCCGAGGTCCAGACCTTCTGGCCGTTGACCAGGAAATGGTCGCCCTTGTCTTCGGCCTTGGTCTGCAGGGCGGCGAGATCCGAGCCCGCCCCCGGCTCGGAATAGCCCTGGCACCAGCGCAGCTCGCCGCGCACGATCGGCGGGATGTGGCGCTGCTTCTGTTCGTCGCTGCCGTATTCGAGCAGGGTGGGGCCGAACATCATCACGCCCATGCCGCCGATCGGGTTGCGGGCGCCGATCCTCGCCATCTCCTGCTGCAGCACCCGCGCCTCGGCCGGAGTCAGGCCGCCGCCGCCGTACTCGGTGGGCCAGGTGGGAACGCCCCAGCCCTTAGCGCCCATGCGCGCCTTCCACAGTCTGGCGTCGCCGGTCGGCTCCTCGACCGTCAGGGCCAGGTCCACGCCCTTCATCGCGGGAGGGAAGTTCTGCGCCAGCCAGTCGCGCGCCTCGACCCGGAACGCCTCGGCGTCGCCGCCAAAATCGGCCATGACGCATCCTCCTGAAGACCTGGTATGTTTTGCCGCGAGGTTAGGCCCGAGGGCGCGCCTCAGGCAAGGGTCAGCGGATCGCGGCCGCGAGCGCCTGCGCGGCTTGCGCCGGGGTCTTCTTGTCGGCGTCGCGATCGACGGTGAGGTTGGCCGCGCGCATGCGCTCGACCGGTATGGCCCCGATCAAGGGCGTCAGCGCCGCGATCAGCCGCCGGTCGCCGGCCCGCTTCGGCGAGATCAGCACCACCGCGTCATACGCAGGGACAGCCCCCTTGGGGTCGGACAGGGTGACGAGATGGTCGGCGGCGATCCGCCCGTCGGACGAAAAGGCGGAGATCACGTCCGCCTCGCCGCCCTCGATGGCGCGGTACATGAAGGTCGGGTTGTACGACCGCTGGCTCCTGAACGACAGGCCATAGGCCTTCTGCAGCCCGGCCCACTCCGGCCGCGACAGGAATTCCAGGTCGGCGCCGAGGTTGAGCTGGCCGGCGCGGCCGGAAAGGTCGTCCAGCGAGGTGACGCCGAGCGCGCGGGCCCGGTCGGCCTTCATGGCCAGGGCGTAGGCGTTCTCGAAGCCGAGCGATCCCAGCACCGTGACCCCGTATCTCGACTTCAGCTCACGCGTCAGCTCCGCCAGCAGGGCGGCCCGGGGCGGGATGTCGGTCCGGTGCAGCACATTGGCCCAGAGGGTGCCCGAATAGTCGACATAGACGTCGACGTCGTTGGACTGCAGGGCGCGGAAGGCCACCACCGAGCCCAGGCCCTGCTTGGTCTCGACGCTCGCGCCCGCCGAACGCAGCCGGTCGGAGATCAGCTCGGCCAGGATGAACTGCTCGGAGAAGTTCTTGGCCCCGACCACATAGCGGTCCTTCGGGCCCCCACCGCCGAGCAGCGGCAGGAGGGCCGCGGCGGCGCCGATCACGAGGGCGATCGCGCCGATCCCGACCCGGCGCAGGTCGCGTCGCTCGAGCCCGACCTCGATCAGGCCGAGCAGCTGGTCGACGGAGATCGCCAGCACGGCCGACGCCGCGCAGCCGAACAGGACGAAGACCCAGTTCTCGGTCTGCAGGCCCGAGAAGATGTAGTCGCCGAGGCTGGTCTGCCCGACCGGCGTGGACAGGGTGGCCGCGCCGATGGTCCACACCGCGGCGGTGCGCACCCCGGCCATGGCCACCGGCGCCGCCAGGGGCGCCTCGACCCGCACCAGCTTCTGGCTCCAGGTCATGCCCAGGCCGTCGGCCGCCTCCACCACGGCCGGGTCCAGGCCGCGCAGGCCGGCGACCGTGTTCCGCAGGATCGGCAGGATCGAGTAGAGGGTCAGGGCCAGCAGCGACGGCAGGAACCCCAGCGCCGGCAGCTTGACGTGCAGGGGCGCCAGGGCGGTCGAGATCGCCAGCAGCAGGGGATAGAACAGGGCGAGCAAGGCCAGGCTGGGAATGGTCTGCACCAGCGACGCCAGCGTCAGCGAGACCCAGCGCAGCCGCGGCGCCCGGACGGCCGCCACCGCCAGCGGCAGCCCGATCAGCAGACCCAAGATGAGGGCGGAGGCGGACAGGGCCACATGCCAGCCGAGGTAGCGCGGCAGGACGGCGAAGGCGGCGGCGACCTGCGGGCTCACGCCGCGCCCTCCATGAGGGCCCGCACCCGCTCCGCCTGGCGGCGCGGCGTGGCGATCAGCGCTTCGACGTCGGGATCCGGATGCCCGCGCATCAGGGCGCGGGGCGTGTCGTCGGCCAGCACCCGGCCCGCCTTCATCACCACGATCCGGTCGGCCAGCAGCACCGCCTCCTGCACGTCGTGGGTCACCATCAGCGTGGTCAGGCCGAGCTCCTCGTGGAGCTTGCGATAGGCCTGGCCGAGCGCATCGCGGGTGACCGGGTCCAGCGCGCCGAACGGCTCGTCCATCAGCATGAGCTTCGGCCGGGCGGCGAGCGCGCGGGCGACGCCCACCCTCTGCTGCTGGCCCCCCGAAAGCGCGCCGGGGCGGCGGCCGGCGAGGGCCTGCGGCAGGTCCACGAGATCGAGCAGTTCGGCGATCCGGGCGGCGATCTCAGCCTTCGGCCAGCCCAGCAGGCTCGGGACCATGGCGATGTTCTCACCGACCGTCAGGTGCGGAAACAGGCCGACGCCCTGGAAGACATAGCCGATGCGGCGGCGCAGGGTCGCTGGGTCGGCCGCCATGACCGCCTCGCCCCCGATCCGAACGGCGCCCGCGTCGGGCTCGATCAGCCGGTTGACGGTCTTGAGCAGGGTGGTCTTGCCGGATCCCGAGGCGCCGACGAGGGCGACGAACTGACCCTGCGGCAGGCTGAGCGAGACGTGATCGACCGCGATCATCGACCCGTAGGCCTTCAGCACCCCGTCGATCTCGACCCCGGCCCCCGCGTCCATCCGTCAAGCGCCCCGTGCAGGTGAATCCCGCCGACGCAGATAGCACGGCAAACGATTCAGGCCTTGAGGTAGTGGACGCTGAACAGCTGGTCCGGATCGACCCACACCGCTTCAGGCCGATAACCGGCGCGTCCGGCCATGGCCTGGAATCCCGCCACCGGGTACTTGTAAGAGTGTTCGGTCTCGATCCGCTCGCCGGCGGCGAAGCGGAAGCTGTGGCCCGCGGCGCGCACGATCTGATCCTTCAGACTCTCGATCCCGATCTCGATCCGGCTGCTCTCTTCGTCCCAGCGGGAGCGATGGGCGAAGGCCGAAAGGTCGAAGTCGGCCGAAAGCTCGCGGTTGGCGCGGGCCAGAAGGTTCAGCGAGAAGGCCGCCGTCACCCCCTCGGCGTCGTCATAGGCCGGTTCGAGGACGTCGCGGCTCTTCACCAGATCGACGCCGACGATCATGTCGACCCCGCTCCGCGCCCACCCTGAAAGGAAGCGTTCGGCGTCGTCCGGCTCGAGATTGCCGATCGTCGACCCGGGGAAGAAGGCGACCTGCCGTCCTCGGCCGGGCGTCTCCGGCAGGGGGAAGGTGTCGCCGTAGTCGGCGCAGATGGCGGCGACCGCCAGACCCGGATAATCGGCGGCCAGCGCCTCGGCCGCGGCCAGAAGGTGCTCTCCCGAGACGTCGATCGGCACATAGGCCGACGGCGCGGTCATCGCATCCAGCAACAGGCGCACCTTGACGCTGGAGCCCGAGCCGAGCTCGATCAGGGTGGCCTCGGGGCCGACCAGCCGGGCGATCGCCGGCGCGCTCTGCGCCAGGATCCTCATCTCCGTCCGGGTCGGATAGTATTCCGGCAGCGCGCAGATCCGGTCGAACAGGGCCGAACCCTGGGCGTCGTAGAGGAAGTGCGACGGGATCGATTTTGGCGTGCGCGACAGGCCGGCGACCACCGCCTCGGCGAAGCTCTCCTGTTTGCGCGACAGGTCGTAGAAGGCGACGCGGCCTTGCACGGGGGTAACGAGATCAAGCATCGCGGGCGAGCCTCACGCCGGAGAAGGCCCAGCGGGCCTCCGGGGGAAAAAAGTTTCGGTAGCTGGCGCGGACGTGGTCGCGCGGTGTCACGCAGGCGCCGCCGCGCAGCACCATCTGGCCGGACATGAACTTGCCGTTGTACTCGCCCACCGCGCCTTCGGCCGGCTTGAACCCCGGATAGGGCAGGTAGGCGCTCGCGGTCCATTCCCAGACCTGACCGAACATCTGCCGCGGCCCCGCGCCGCCGGCCGCGCCGGCCGGCGCGGGATGCAGGCGCCCGTCCTCGACGAAGCCGTCCTCCGCGATCGCGCTCTCCGCCGCCACCTCCCACTCCGCCTCGGTCGGCAGCCGGGCGCCGGACCAGCGGGCGAAGGCGTCCGCCTCGTAGAAGGAGAGGTGGCAGACGGGTTCAGCCGGATCCACCGGCCTGCGGCCCGACAGGGTGAAGACCGACCAGCCGCCCTCCGCCTCGGCGCTCCAGTAGAGGGGCGCGGCCCAGGCGTTGCGCTGCACGGCGCCCCACCCGTCGGACAGCCAGAGTTCGGGCCGGCGGTAGCCGCCGTCGGCGATGAAGGCGGCGTAGTCGCCGGCCGTGGCCGGACGATCGGCGAGGCGGAACGGCTCGAGCCACACCTTGTGCCGCGGCCCCTCGTTGTCGAAGGCGAAGGCCTCGCCCTCGTGGCCGATCCGGCGCAGGCCGCCGTCGAACGCGATCCAACCGGGCGCCGCGGGCGCGCCCGCGGCGTCCACCGACCGCGCGCGGAATGCGGGCTCGGTCGGATTGCAGGAAAAGGCGTGCTTGATGTCCATCAGGATCAGCTCCTGATGCTGCTGCTCGTGATGCAGGCCGAGGGCGATCAGCGGTTCGGCCTGCGCCCAGGCGTCGTCGGAAGCCCCCTCGAACAGCGCCGCCATCGCCGCGTCCACATGGGCGCGATAGGCCTTCACCTGCTCCAGCGACGGGCGGGTGACCAGCCCCCGCTGGGGCCTCGCGTGCCGCGGGCCGACCGCCTCGTAATAGGAGTTGAACAGATAGCCGAAGGCGGGATCGAACGGCGCATAGTCGGCCGCGAACGGCTGGAGCAGAAAGGTCTCGAAGAACCAGGCGGTGTGCGCCAGATGCCATTTCGCCGGACTGGCGTCGGGCATCGATTGGATCTGCGCGTCCTCGGGCGTCAGGTCGCGCGCCAGGTCCGTCGTCGCCGCGCGGATGCGGCGGTAGCGGTCCGCCAGCGACGCGCGGTCGCGGCGCGCCGCAGCGTCGCTTTGGCGCTGTGCGCCGTGGGGGCCATCCATGAGGCGTTCCGTCGAGAGGGGCGGGTTGAGGGCCGGTTACGGCTAACGGGTCTGGGGCGACACTGTTCCTGAACTCGACGTCAGATCGTGTCAGCAGAGACGCTTGGCAAGCCCCATGCGCCTCCGGTCCAGCCGTCCGGTTGCGGCTCCCGGTTGGGGCGCGTCAGCCCTGGCGCGCGAGCAGGGCGGCCGCGGCCAGCGCCATCACCTTGGCCGAGGCGATCATGTCGTCGACGCCGACCCATTCGTCGGGCTGGTGGGCCAGATCGAGCACGCCCGGGCCGTAGGCGATGCAGTCCTTCAGCTTGCCGATCCGGTCCACGTGCTTCTGGTCGTAGGTGCCGGGCGAGCAGATGAACTGCGCGGGCCGGCCGAGCACCCGGCGAATGGCCTCGGCGGTGGCGGTGGCGACCGGTCCGTCGCGGTCGGCCATGGTCGGGGCCACCGCGAACAGCTCGCGCAGGCCGTAGGTGAAGCCCGGACGGTCGCGGACCAGGGTCTCCAGCAGATCCGTCACCTCGCCCTTCACGTCCTCGAGCGACTCTTCGATCAGGAAGCGCCGGTCGATGATCATCCGGCAGCTGTCGGCCACCAGCGGCGCCGGCAGGCCGAGGAAGTCCTCGCCCTGGCCGCCGTGCAGGGAGTTGATGTTGAGACTGGAGGTGCGCGCGCCGTCGGGCGCCACGGGCATCTGCGAATGACGCTCGCCGAGCGCGGGGTAGAGCTCGTGCTCGAATTTCTCGAGCACCGCGCTCATGTGGCGGATGGCGCTGTCGCCGAGGAAGGGCATGGAGCCGTGGGCGATCCGCCCCTTGGTCTCGATCTCCGCCCACCAGACGCCGCGGTGGCCGATGCAGACGCGGTCGACGTTGAGCGGCTCGGGAATGATCACATGATCGACCCGCGGCGGCGAGAACCAGCCGCGTTCCGCCAGCCAGGCGACGCCGCCATAGCCGCCGGATTCCTCGTCGGCGGTGCCGGAGATCTCGATGGCGCCCGGCAGCTCCACGCCGGAATCGATCAGGGCCTCTATGGCGATCATCGAGGCGGCCAGCCCGCCCTTCATGTCGCAGGCGCCGCGGCCGTAGACCCTGCCGTCCTTCAGCACGCCGCCGAACGGATCCACGGTCCAGCCGGCGCCGGGCTCGACCACGTCGATATGGCTGTTGAAGTGGACGCAAGGTCCAGCTCGGCCGCTCTCCCAGCGCGCCACCACGTTGATGCGCGGATACCGGTCGCTGTCGCCGGGCGTCCCTTCGGCGCGCAGATACGTCACCTCGAAGCCGCGCTTGCGCAGCCGCTCGCCGATCAGCTCGGCGCAGGGCCGATAGAAGTCTCCGGGCGGATTGATCGTCGGTATGCGGATCAGGTCCTGGGTCAGGGCGACGAGCTCGTCCTCGCGGCCGTCGATCAGCGCCAGCACCGGGTCCATCGATGGAAAGGCGGCGGCGGAATCGGGCATCAGACAGCACTCCCTTTCGATGCCGAAGCCTGAGAGGTCACAGGCATCGGCCGCCATCCACCTCCATGGCCACTCCGGTGACCATCGAGGCCTCCTCACTGCACAGGAAGACGGCCGCCGCGGCAATATCCTCGGGCGTGGAGAAGCGTCCAATCGGAATGCTGGCCAGAAAACGGGCGCGCACTTCCGGCGTATCCTCGCCCATGAAGGTGGCGAGCATGGGCGTATCCCCCGCCACCGGATTGATCGCGTTCACGCGGACGCCGAAGGGCGCCAGCTCCACGGCCATGGCGCGGGTGGCGGCGATCATCCAGCCCTTGGAGGCGTTGTACCAGGCGAGGTTCGGCCGGGGGCTGACGCCGCCGGTGGAGGCGATGTTGAGGATCGCCCCGCGCCCCGCCGCCTTCATCGCCGGCACGGCATGGCGGCTGGTGAGGAAGACCGAGCGGGTGTTCACCCCCATCAGCCGCTCGAACTGAGCCTCGTCCATGGTCTCGAGCGGGGCGGGACGGACCCCCATGCCGGCGTTGTTGACGACGATGCTCGCTGAACCGAAGGCCGCCCCGACCGCCTGGAACAAGGACGCCACGCTCTCCGCGTCGGCCACGTCGGCGGCGACGGCGATGCAGGTCTCGCCGAGCTCCCGGGCCAGCGCCTCGGCCGCGCCCGGGTTGAGATCGGCGATGGCGACCCTGGCGCCCTCCGCCACGAAGCGGCGAACGATGCCGGCGCCGAAGCCCGACGCCCCGCCGGTGACGATCGCCCGTTCTCCTTTGAGCCGCATGCGTGTTCCTTATCCGTGGAGGACCGCGACGGTCTTAAGGGCCGTGAAGCCGTACAGCGCCTCGAAGCCCTTCTCGCGGCCGTGGCCCGAACGCTTGACCCCGCCGAACGGCAGCTCGACCCCGCCGCCGGCGCCGTAGTTGTTGACGAACACCTGGCCGGCCTTGAGCCGCCCCGCCACCCGCAGCTGGCGCGCGCCGTCCCGCGTCCACACCGCGGCCACGAGGCCGAAGGCGGTGCCGTTGGCGATGGCCACCGCCTCGTCCTCGTCGTCGAACGGGATCACCACCTGCACCGGCCCGAAGATCTCCTCCTGGGCCAGGCGGTGCGACGGCGCGACCCCGGTCAGCAGGGCCGGGGCGAAGTAGTGGCCGCCGCCCGGCGCATCGTCGACGATCCGGCCTCGCGCAGCGACGGCGATCCCGCTCCTGGCCTCGGCAAGATCGAAATAGCCCTGCACGATCTTTTGCTGGCGCGCGGAGATCAGCGGTCCGACCTCGAGGTCCCGCAGCGCCGGGCCGACCCGCAGCGCGCCATAGCGCCTGGCCAGCCGCTCGAGCAGGGCGTCATAAACGCCGCGCTGGACCAGGAGGCGCGAGGCGGCCGAGCAGGTCTGGCCGGCGTTCTGCACGCCGGCGTTGACCAGGAACGGCAGGGCCGCGTCGAGATCGGCGTCGTCGAACACCAGCTGGGCCGACTTTCCCCCGAGTTCGAGCGTGACCGGCGCGGCGCGGGCGGCGGCGGCGGTCTGGATCAGGGCGCCGACGGCGGACGAGCCGGTGAACGACACATGGTCCACGTCCGGATGGGCGGCGAGGGCGGCGCCGGCGGTCTCGCCGTCGCCGGCCACCACGTTCAGCGCGCCCTTGGGCAGGCCGCAGTCGTTGGCGATGCGCGCGAAGGCCAGGGCGGTCAGACTCGCCTCCTCGGCCGGCTTCAGCACCGCCGCATTACCGACCGCCAGGGCCGCGGTCACCGAACGGCCGATGATCTGCATCGGGTAGTTCCAGGGCGTGATATGGCCGGTCACCCCGTGCGGCTCACGCCGGGTGAAGACGGTGTAGCCGTCGAGGTAGGGGATGGTCTCGCCGTGCAGTTTGTCGGCGGCGCCGCCGTAGAATTCGAGATAGCGCGCCAGGGCCAGGGCGTCGGCCTTGGCCTGCTTCAGCGGTTTGCCGACGTCGATCGCCTCCAGGCGCGCGAGTTCGTCGGCGCATTCGGCCACGCGCAGGCCGATCCGCGACAACACCCGGCCCCGTTCGGCGGCGGACAAGGCTCCCCATTCGCCGGTGAGGGCCGCGCGGGCCGCCGCGACCGCGTCGTCGACGTCGGCGGCGCCGCCCGCGGCGATCTCGCCGACGATCTCCCCGGTAGAAGGATCCTCGACCGGCAAGGCCGCTTCACCGGCGCGCCATTCTCCGCCGATCAGCACGCCGTCCTGCGCCGCCGATGGACCGATATCGAGCATCAGGGACCTCCTCCGCGCCTCGGTCTTGGGCTGGCGCCGCTGGGTTGTCAAACACGCGGCGCCACAAGGGGAAACCCGTTCGCGCGCTTTACGCGGCCTGGGCGCCGACCTAGACCGTTTCCAGGTCAGCGTGACGGAGCGGAGCGATGGACAGGCGTCAGATCATGGGCGGAATGCTGGTCCTCGGCGGGGCCGCGAGCCTGCCCGGCGCGGCGCTGGCGGCCGAAGCCCGGCCGGGCCCGCGCAATCTGATCACCGACGTGGCGGGGCTCAAGGTCGGCCAGGCCGAGGATCTGGCGGCCCGGACCGGCGTCACCGTCATCCTGCCCGACCAGGCGGCGGTGGTGGCCAGCGACGTCCGCGGCGGCGGCCCGGCCACCCGCGAGACCGACGCCACCGCCCTCGAGAACCTGGTGCACGCCTTCGACGCCGTGGTCCTGTCGGGCGGCTCGGTCTACGGCCTCGGAGCCGCGGACGGCGTGGTCAGCTGGCTCGGCGCGCGCCATCGCGGCTTCAGCCTGTCGCCGGCGCCCGGCGTTCCGGTCAGCCCGGTGGTCCCCGGCGCGGCCCTCTACGACCTCGCCAACGGCGGGCGCAAGGACTGGGGCGTCGAGCCGCCGTACCGCGCCCTCGGCATGAAGGCGGTGGCGGCGGCCGGCGACCAGTTCGCCCTCGGCACCGCCGGCGCCGGCTGCGGCGCCATGGCCGGCGGACTGAAGGGCGGCATAGGTTCGGCCTCCATCGTCTCGTCGGACGGGATCACCGTCGGCGCCATCGTGGCGGTGAATTCGGCCGGCTCGGTGATCGCGCCGGACGGCAAGACCTTCTGGGCCGCGCCCTATGAGATCGGGTCGGAATACGGCGGTCTGGGCTCCGCCGGCCTGAAGGCCGCGCCCGAGGACTGGGGCCGGGCGCGCACCAACCCCGAGCCGCGCAAGAACACCACCATCGCCGTGGTCGCCACCGACGCCAAGCTGACCCCCGAGGAGGCCAAGCGCGTGGCCATGATGGCGCAGGACGCCCTGGCGCTGGCGATCCGGCCCACCCACACCCCCTTCGACGGCGACGTGGTGTTCGCCATGG
The DNA here is from genome assembly GCA_903837135.1 of uncultured Caulobacterales bacterium. GTDB lineage: Bacteria > Pseudomonadota > Alphaproteobacteria > Caulobacterales > Caulobacteraceae > CAIOYC01. The sequence goes on along the minus strand of CAILTK010000119.1, from coordinate 33,193 downwards.
CCACCGGCAAGATCGACGTGATCGGCCCCCGCCCCTTCGCCACGGCCAAGATCGGCACGCTGGCGTCCGACACCCTGGCGCGCGCCATCGCCCGGGCGGTCTATGAAGCCACGCCCTGGCCGGGCGCCAAGGTTCCGACCTGGAAGGCGCTTTAGGCGCCCCTCCTCAGAAGGCGTAAGTGGCCCTGATTCCGCCGCTGCGCGGACGGCCCGGCGCGGCGACCTTGGCGTTGACGAAGAAGTTGCGCGTCAGGTCGTAGCTCTGGTCGAACACGTTGTGCACCCAGAAGGCCAGGGTCCAATGGCCGACCGGCGGCGTCAGGGTGACGTTGGCGTTGGCCAGCCAGTAGGCCGGGATGTTGTAGGCCGACCCGAGCCACGACGGGTAGTATCCGTGGTAGCTGTAGTCGAACTCGCCCTCGAGCTTGTACCCGCCGGCCACCCGCAGCCAGTAGGACACTTCCCCATTGTAGCTGAGCTTGGGGAAGGGGATCGTCTGGCCGCTCTTGTCCGTATAGATCGCCGTCCCCGCGGCCTCCGACGCCGCCAGGTTCAGGTCGTTCTTGAAGTCGTCATAGGTCCCGCGCTTGTAGCCGAGCTGCTGCGAGACGGTGAAGTGCGGCGCCGGTTCACCGACCAGTTCAAGCTCGCCGCCATAGATGTGCGAGCTGTTCACATTGACGAACTTGCCGACCGCGCCGGTGCCCGGCGTGTAGATCGCCGAGAGCTCCTGTTCGTCATGATAGTCGTAGTAGAACAGCGAGCCGTTGAAATGCATCTTGGCCGGCAGGGTGGTCTTGAAGCCGGTCTCGTAGGCCCAGAGGATCTCGGGCTTGAACGGGGCGATGCCCGAGCCGCTGGCGGTGTTGTAGGCGGTGAAGCCGCCCGACTTGGCCCCGCGGCTGGCGGAGGCGTAGAGCAGGACGTCGTCGAGCAGCTTGTACTCGGCCGCCGCCTTGCCGGTGACCGGCTGCATGGAGGTCGACACCGTCGAGGGGACGAGGCCGCCGACCGGGAAGGCGCCGAACAGGAAGCTGCTGGTGAAGCCGTCCAGCGTACGTTTCTCGTCCTCGTAGCGCAGGCCGAGGATCAGGTTCAGCTTGGGCGTGACCTGGTACTCCACCTGGCCGAAGCCGGCGATGGAATCCACGGTCTGGGCGTAGTGGACCTCGGCCAGGATGCCGAGTTCGTTCACGAAATCCGACAGATAGGCTTCGGTCAGGTGCTGGTGGGAATAGTAGACGCCGGCGATCCATTTGAACGGCCCGCCCGGATGCGACATCAGGCGGAACTCGTCGGAAAACACGCCCGCGCGGCTGCGGAAGAAGACGTCGGATTCCTCGTACTGGCTGGCGTCCCAGTCCTCGTACTCACGGCGGTTGAGAAAGTCGTAGCTGACGATGTTGATCGCGTCGAAGCCGCCGAAGTCGTAGCTGGCGTTGATCGAGCCGCCGTAGGACGTGGCGTGGTGGAACGGCTTGGAGCCGAGCGGCGCGCCGATGGCCTTCGAAAACGCCGAGCCGAGCAGCCAGCCTGTGGCGAAATGATTGACGTCGGCGGGGATCGTCGGTCCGGCGCCGTTGGCGGTGGCGAACGGCTGGAACAGGTAAAGGCCGTTGCCGTCGGACTCGTCGCGAGACGCGTGCAGTTCGAACTTGACCTTGAACCGGTCGATCGGCTGCCAGTCGGCGAGACCGCGGAAGCCATAGCGGTCGGCGTCGCCGAACGACTGGCCGGTGACCCGGTTGTGCTGGAAGCCGCCGCCCTGCTCGGTGTACATGGCGAGGCGGGCCGTCAGACCGTCGGCGACGGGGCCGGAGACGAAGCCCTCGGCGTGCAGCCAGTCGAAGCTGCCGTATTCGACCTCGGCGCCGGCGGAAAACTGCTTGGTGGGCTGGTTGGTGATGAAGTTCACCGCCCCGCCGGTGGTGTTGCGGCCGTAGAGCGTGCCTTGCGGACCGCGCAGCACCTCGACGCGCGACAGGTCGAACAGGGCGCCCTGGGTCATGATCGGGATCGGATAGGCCACCTCGTTCACATAGACGCCGACCGTCGGCGCATTGTTCGAGGCGTAGTCCTGGAAGCCGACGCCGCGGATGCGGAACTGCGGCTGGCCGCTGCCGAAGGCCGGCTCGACCTCAAGGCTGGGGGCGGCGTTCTGCAGCTGGTTGACGTTGTAGACGCCCTGCTTGGCCAGGTCGCTTCCCGACAGCACGGTCAGGGCGATGCCCACGTCCTGCGCCGACTGGCTGCGGCGCTGGGCGGTGACCACCACCTCCGGCGTCGCCTCCGCGGGGGCCGCGGCGACCGCGGTCTGCGCCTGAACAACCGACGGCGCCAGGACCGTCATCAGCGCGCCGATGGCCGCGCCGCTCAGCAGGAAACGAAGCATCCGGACTCCCCCCACTTCACCGGCGAAGACCCACCCCCGCCTTCCGTCAAGCTTCGGTTCCGGCTTTATTTTTTACAAGTCCTCGCCGACCGAATGTTCTGCGGCGCGCGCACGAACACACTCATGACGAGAGAACGCCCAATTGGTGTTCAGGCGCGCCCGCCAGCGTCTAAGGCGACGGCGTCGGGGGACCTTGATAATCCGTCAGCAGACGGTCGGGCGCCGCGCAGCGGGCGACCAGGCGCCCCACGATCCGCTGCCGGTAGGCCTTGAGATCGGGAATGGTGAGCGCGGTGCGCCGAAGCCGGCCGACTTCGGCCGCGGTATAGGGTCTGGGCGCCGCCGCGCCGGGTTGAGGGGGGCCGTCCCTGGCGCCGAGATCGAGCACCACAAAATTCAGCATCGCCGCCAGATCGGCGTCGTTGATCTGTGAGAAGGCCACGTTCGGCAGCCGGGCGACATAGGCGCGCGCCTCCTCGTCACAGAGGAAATAACCCGCGGTATGCTTGAGATCCGGCACCAGCGCGGCCACGGACCGCCCGTCGACGCCGTGGCAGCCGCCGCAGCGCTCGATATAGTTCGCCTTGGGACTGATCGACGGCGGCTGTCCGGCGTGCGCCCGTCCGCCGGCCGCGGCGATCAGCACGGCGGCGAGGGCCGCGGCGAGCGCGGCGGCTGTCACGGCGCGACCGCGGTGATCGCCGGCTGGCGCAGGAGGGCGTTGACCTGGTTCGGCGTCAGGCTGTCGCCCTGGCGGACCTTGGCCACCTCGGCCGCGGTGAACGGCTTGGGGTGTGCGCCCCCGAGGTGGGAGACGTAGGTGAGCACCGCCGCGATCTCCGCGTCCTTGACCTCGGCGAAGCCCGGCATCACCCCGACCACGGTCTGGCCGTCGACCTTCAGCACGCCGGCCACCCCATAGAGCGCCGCCGACACCATCGCCCTGCGGCCGTCCGTCAGACCGGCGATGGCGCCGGCCCGCCCGGCCAGCCGCGGATAGGCGCCCGGCACGCCGACGCCGCCGGCCTGATGGCAGACCGAGCAGCGATTCTCGTAGAGCGGCGGCGCCGGTTCGGCCCGACCCAGGACGGGCTTCAGCAAGAGCGCGACCGCGAACACCCAGGCGCGTTTCACTCGGCGATACCGACCAGGGCTGCGGTGGAGCAGTGATAGCTCATGCTGGACAGGCCGAAGCACCAGATCACATCGTTGTCGGTCTGCGGCCGGTAGACCGGCGTCTCCCGTTCGGTGGAGTCGCAATAGCACTTCGTGCGGCAGGCCGAGGTTCCGCAGCAGTCGCGATAGGCGATCAGATACGACTTGTTGTCGTCGGGATTGATGCAGGTGCCGACCCAGGAAACCGCGGACGGCTGGGTTCCCGGCGGACAGGTGTGGACGCCGCCGCCGCAACAGCTGCAGAGGAGACCGTCGATGGCGCAGTAGCGCCAGTAGTCGCAGGTCTTGGGGTCCTTGGTCTGGGCGTTGCGGGTGAAGGCGCTGGACGGCGTCGTCGCGGCGCCGGCCTTGGACACCGGCAGCACCGGCAAGACCGCCGCCGACAGGAAGCCCCCGACCTTGGCCAGGGCGCTGCGGCGCGAGACCGATCCCGCCATCCGGCGCGTCAGGCGTTCCCCCAGCGAATCCAGCGTAAGCTTGGTCACGACGCCCCCCTCTCTTCCCCGACGACATCCTGCATGGGCGGCCCGATCATGCCGTCTCCACCGCGCGCGGCGCGTCACGGTCGCGCAGGAACTCCTGAATCGACGCCACCCCGAGACGCTTGGCGGTGACCAGGCTCTCCAGGTGCTCGCGGCTGTTCACCAGCCCCTTGGACGCGATCAGGCCCGCCTCGTCGATCAGCACGGCGTAGGGCAGCTTGCCGACCTGGAAGGCCATGCCGACCTCGGGTCCGTTGATGAACGGGAAGCGCTCGAGCTCGAACCGCTTGACCAGCGCTCGCTGGACCGCGGCCTCGGCGTCGCCGACGAACACCAGATCGCAAAGCTCGTCCCGGGCCATGGACTTGGCGATGGGGATCAGCCGCTTGCAGATCGGGCAATCGGAGGAGACGAACATCAACAGCTGCATGCGCCCGCCGACCGGACGCCCGCCGCCGAGGCTGTAGCTTTCGCCGTCGAGCAGGCGGCCGATCAGGAAGGGCGCCGGGGCGCCCACCGCCGGACCGCTGTCCATCACCAGGGCGCCCACCGGTGCGATCCGTTCGTGCAGGATGCCGATCTGACGCGCCAGCGCCATCACGGTGAAGGCGAGCGCCGCCACGAGGATCCACAGCAGGACTTGGGACGCGATCAACAGGCTCACTGGGCAGGTCCGTAAGTGGGAGCGGCGGCGGTCGCCCGGACGCCGGCGGAGGGCAGCCCGGACAGTCGCTCATGGGTCAGATAGAGGATGAAGGCGACCAGGCCGCTGACCCCGGCCTCGACAGCCTCCAGCCACCCGGTTCTCGCCCCCGCGAGCATGGCGCCGACGAGAAGGGCCGCCGCGATCCCGAGGTTGCGGCCGACCAGGGCCCAGCGCAGCGGCTGCCGACCCTCGGCGTCGCCGCAGCCGCAGTCGATCTCCGTCCGTCCGCGTCCGAGATTGATCGCCATGGCGCTCGCGAACACGGCGAGCAGGGCGGCCGCCGCCACCGGCGCGGCGAGCGCCGCGCGGCCGACGACGAAGGGGGTGAGAACCAGGCCCGCGCCGACCAGCCCCTCGGCGATCGGGATCGCGCGCGCGGACGGCGCCGTCGCCCACGCCGGGAGCAGGCGGTAGTTGTCGAGCTGGCCTTCGAAGGTGGCCGGCGCGCGAAGCTTCGCCGCTGCGGCGTTCAGGAAGACCAGGGCCGCGAACAGGTCGACGGCGATCCGGAGCAGGGTGAGGTCCATCGGCAGGCGGACCTGGTCAGAGCGGGGGGACGTAAGGCAGGACCCTGCCCACGTCGTCCACGTGGCGCAGCTCCTTCAGAGTGTTGGCGTCCCGGATCGAGAGCCCCTGCTTGTCGTCGAGCAGATAGAGCAGCGGATGGTCGTCCTGACTGACGGCGACGGCGCTGACCGGCCCGTCCAGCGCCGCCCGCCGGACCACCGTCCGGGCCTTGAGGTCGACGATCCACAGCTCCGTGCCGTCCTTCTTGTGGCTCCAGTGCTCGCCCGCGTGCATCAGCACGTAGAGGCGGCTCGACGCGGCCTGCAGGGCCATGGGAATGCGACCGCCCGGACGCCAGGCCAGGGCGCCGTCCTCGAGCCCGGCGGCCGGCAGGCCCGCCGCCTGCTGCAGCGACCAGGCCGCGGCGAAGGCCGGCGTCGGGCCGAGGGTCACCGGGTGGACCACGCCGGAATAGGTGACGAACACGGTTTGGCCGGTCTTCGGGTCGGTGGGGCTCGTTTCGAACACGGGATCGTGCTCGGCGTCGAAGAAGGGCTTGCTCCGGACCAGGCTCAGCTTCGGCGCGTCGCTGGCGACCGTGGCCAGGGAGCCGTCCCCGCACAGGGATGAAAACCCGTCCGTCCCCCACGGGAAAACCAGGGCGCAGCCCGGGGTCTCGACCACCCGAACCACCTTCTGCCTGGCGAGGTCGACCACCGAGACGGAGGAGGATGGCTGCATGTTGTAGACGTAGGCCCGCCCGGCGCCCGGGCTGACGCCGAAGGTCTGCTGGGTCGGCACCATGAAGACCCGGCCGGCCAGCGGAATCTCGCCGATCAGCTTGAGGCTGATTCCGTCGTAGGCGCTGACCATATCCTGCCGCTGACCACGGTTGCCCTTCGACCAGATGGTTTCGGCGACATAGACGGTGCGCTGTCCTGGCCCGGCGTTGAAGTTCGACAGGGGCGCGGCGGGGATGGTGGCGAGAAGCTCGCCGGTGTCGCCGTCGACCACCTGGGCCGAACCGGTGAGCATCTCCTGCAGCCACACCCGGTGCGGTCCGGCGGGCGGCAGGCTGGCCACATCGCTGATTTCAGGCTGGAACGCCGCGGGGGCGGGGGCTGGCGCGGCGGGGGTCGGTGCGGCGGCGGCGGGCGACGCGGCGGCCAGGGCGATCCAGCTTGTCGCGAGGACGCCGATGCGGTTCGCAAGGAGGACGGCATGAGGCATGGGAGGATAGCAGCACCGAACCCCGGCGAAGTCCATGCGAACCGCAACGCTTGCGCGGACTAAAACGCCGGCGCGCGTAGGCCGCACCCGGCGGCGCCCATATTTCGCTCAGGTTCAGGGGTCCAGCCGGTCGGCCGTCCCCGTCGGTGGAGATTGACAGGCCCCCGCCGGAGCCGACACATCGCCACAAATCGAAAAGAGGGTACGACCATGGGACGGCTGCAGGGCAAGACGGCGCTGATCACCGGCGCGGGATCGGGAATCGGCAAGGCGGCGGCCGAACTGTTCGCCGCCGAAGGGGCCGGCGTGCTGGCCGTGGACCGGGCGCCCGCGGTGATGGATGTCGCCAAGGCCATCGAGGCCAACGGCGGCAAGGCCCTGGGTCTGATCGCCGACGCCGGCTCGGAGGCCGACGTGGCCAAGGCGGTGGACACGGCGATCGCCACCTTCGGCGGCCTGGACATCTGCTGGGCCAACGCCGGGATCTCCGGCGGCCTGACCCCCATGCTCGAGCTCACCGCCGCGGACTGGGAGCAGATTCTGCGGGTCAACCTGATCGGGGCCTTCCTGGCGGTGAAATATGCGTCGCTGGCCATGCTGAAGGCCAAGACCGCGGGGTCGATCATCTGCACCGCCTCGGTGGCCGGCCTGCGCTCGGGCGCGGGCGGCAGTCCCTACAGCGCCTCCAAGGCGGGGGTGATCAGCCTGGCGCAGACCGCCGCCCAGCAGTTGGCCGGCTCGGGCATCCGGGTCAACGCCATCTGCCCCGGCCTGATCGAGACCGGCATGACCCAGCCGCTGTTCGACCGCGCCCGCGACCGCGGCACGGAGGCCAAGCTCGGCCAGCTCAATCCCCTGCGCCGGGCCGGGGCGCCGATCGAGATCGCGCAGATGGCCCTGTTCCTGGCCTCGGACGACGCCTCCTATGTCAACGGCCAGGCGATGGTGGTCGACGGCGGGCTTTCGAGCTCGCATCCGATCGCCCGTCCGGGCGCCATGTCCTGATCTTCCGGATCAGGGTTTGACGCCGTCGACGAACCGACGGAAAGGTCGGCGCCGTGCTGGAGCCTTCCATGGCCGCTTCGCAACGTCCGCTGGCCTTGATCACCGGAGCCTCGGCCGGCATCGGCGAAGCCTTCGCCCGCGCCTACGCCGCGCGCGGCCATGACCTGGCGCTGGTGGCGCGCCGGGCCGATCGGCTGGACGCCCTCGGGGCGGCGCTGAAGGCCGCGCACGCGATCGAGACCTACACCATCGCCCAGGACCTCTCCGCCGTCGGCGCCGAGGCGGCGGTGATGCAGGCGCTGGCCGGCCACGGCCGCACGGTCGACGTGCTGGTCAACAACGCCGGCTTCTCGATCGCCCAGGACTTCGCCGGCGTCCCCTGGAGCCGGCAGCGCGACTTCCTCATGACGCTGATCGTCACCGCCTGCGGCCTGGCCCACGCCGTCATCCCCGGCATGGTCGCGCGGGGGCGCGGCGTCATCATCAACGTCGCCTCCATCGCCGGCTTCGCGCCCGGCGTGGCCGGTCACAGCCTCTATCCGGCGGCCAAGAGCTTCGCCATCAAGTTCTCCGAGGCGCTCGACGCGGAGCTGCGCGACAAGGGGATCAGGGTCACCGCCCTCTGTCCGGGTTCGACGGAAAGCGAGTTCACCAAGGCCAACGGTACGGCCCAGGCCGGGCACGGCGCGCCGGACTTCCTGCTGCAATCCGCCGACGCGGTGGTGAAGGCGGCGATCGAGGGCGCCGCCGCCGGAAAGCTCCTGGTCATTCCGGGCTGGCACAACCGGCTGGCGGTGTTCCTCATGCGCCGCTTGCCGCACGGGCTGGTACGCCGGGCCCTGATGAAGGGCTCGCAGCGGTTCAGGCTGCCGCCCGAGCCGGAATCGGGGCAAGGCGCGGGCGCTACGGGGGACTGATGGCCAACCACTTCGACATCGTGATCGTGGGCTCGGGCGCCGGCGGCGCCACCCTGGCCCAACGGCTCGCCCCCACCGGCAAGTCGATCCTGATCCTCGAGCGCGGCGAGCACCTGCCGCGCGAGGCGGAGAACTGGTCGTCCAAGGCCGTGTTCATCGACAACCGCTATCGCACCAAGGACCACTGGTACGACAAGCACGGCCACCCGTTCTCGCCCAACACCCACTATTGGGTCGGCGGCAACACCACCTTCTATGGCGCGGCGCTGATGCGGCTGCGCGGCCGTGACTTCGAGCAGGTGCAGCACGCGGGCGGCGTCTCCCCGGCCTGGCCCATCTCGCTGACCGATCTCAAGCCGTATTACGACGAGGCCGAGACCCTGTGGCGGGTGCACGGCGCGCGCGGACAGGATCCGACCGAGGCGGGCGACGAGCCGCCCTACACCTATCCGCCGCTGACGGACGACCCGGGCATCGCCGGCCTGCGCAGCCATCTGCAGGGTCAGGGCTGGAAGCCGTTCCACCTGCCGCTCGGCGTCAACCGCAGCGACCAGCAGTGGCTGAACTCCCCCTGCATCCGCTGCAAGACCTGCGGCGGCTACCCCTGCCTGCTGAAGGCCAAGAGCGACGCGCGCTCCATCGCCATCGATCCCCTGCTCGGCCTGCCGAACGTGACGCTGCTGACCGGGCGCAAGGTGGCCCGGCTGGAGACCGACGGCGCGGGCACGACCGTATCGGCGGTGGTGTGCGAGACCGCCCAGGGCGAGGAGCGCTGGACCGGCGACATCGTCGTGCTGGCCGCCGGCGCGGTGAACACGGCGGTGATCCTTCAGGCCTCGGCCAACCCCCAGCATCCCAATGGCCTGGCCAACGGCTCGGACCAGGTCGGGCGGAACTACATGTTCCACACCCTGACCGCCGTCGTCTCGCTGACCGCGGCGCCCCTGCAGTCGACCTTCCCCAAGACCCTGGCGGTGAACGATTTCTACTGGGACGATCCGCGCGGCGGCTACGACCTGCCGATGGGCCACATCCAGGCGCTCGAGTACATGTCGGGCCAGACGCTGGAGGGACAGATCTCGCACATCCTGCCGCCCGCCCTGGTTCCGGACGTGATGACCAATTCGGTGGCCGAGCGGCTCTTGAGCTTCCTGGTCATCTCCGAGGACCTGCCCCTGCCCGACAACCGCGTGCGTCTCCAGCCCGACGGCCGGATCCAGCTCGACTACACCTACAACAACCTCGAGGGGCACAACCGGCTGGTGAAGGCCCTGGACCAGGCGCTCGACGGCTTCGTCGACCACAAGCACCTGCTGAGCCAGCACCACTTCCAGTTCGACTCCCTGCTGCCGCTCTACGGCACGGCGCACATGAACGGGACGGCCCGGATGGGAGCGGACGCGGCCTCCTCGGTGGTCGACCCGACCTGCAAGGCGCACGAGCTCGACAATCTCTACATCACCGACGCCAGCGTGTTCTGCTCGGCCGCCGCGGTGAACCCCACCCTGACCATCGTCGCCAACGCCATGCGCGTCGGCGATCACCTGAAGGACCGGCTGGGCTGAGATTTCGGCCTCAGTCCCGGAACACGCCCATCAGCATGGGGCGGGCGTAGAGGGCGGCGGCCTCGTGCGGTTCGACCCCGCGCACCCAGGCGTCGAGGTCGGCCGCGGCGTTGAGGGTGGCGTTCAGCGCCTGCGCGGCGATCACCGCATCGACCGGCCGGATCGATCCTTCGGCGATCCCGTCCGAGATCATGCCCGAGAAGCGATCGGACAGCCGGTTGGAGTGATCCACCACCCGCTGGCGCATGCCGATCGGCAGGAAGGACAGGGCCGAGGTGCGCAGCAGGGGGCCGCGCGAGGACAGCTGATACTCCACCAGGCCCGCCGCGGCGCTCGACAGCCGGTCCCAATGGTCGCCGGGCGCCCGCATCGCCGCGTTCTGCACCCGGCGCACCACGTCGAAGGTACGCTCGAAACAGGCGGCGACCAGATCGTCCTTGGCCTCGTTGTGGTGGTAGAACGACCCCTTGGTCACGTTGAGTTCGGCCGAGATCTTCTCCACCGAGGCGCCGCGATAGCCCCGTTGGTTGATCAGCTTGGTGGCCGCGACCAGGAAGGTGTCGCCGCCGCAGGTTTCCGGCGGATCGGGCGCCATGGGCAAGGGGCGGGGCGCCCATCGGGCGCCGTCGGGCGCCAGGCCGTGCACCAGGATGTCGCCGAGCCGGTCGCGGATCCTGGGATAGTCCTCGATCTCATAGCGCGGCAACCAGATCACCGCCCACAGCACCTGTTCGAGCAGCATGTGGGTCTTGGCGCTGGCGGCCCGGCGCGCGGCCGGATCGTCGCCGTCCCAGATCAGGCTGCGGATCTTGCGGAACATGTCGCCATAGGCGGCGCTGACCTCCTGCAGATGCGGGGAATTCAGCGCGCGGACGTCGGAGAAGCTCGGGATCGGCGGCCGCTCGTCGAGCCGGATCGCGGCCTTGGCCTCGAGGTAGCGGTCGATGAAGCGCCGCAGCCGCGCCTCGGGCGTCCTGGCCAGGAGCGCATCGTCGAGCATGCCGTCGAGCTGGGCGATGCCGGCGAAGAAGCAGGCGGCCGCCAGGTCCTCCTTCTTCTTGAAATAGTAGGTGACGCTGGTGGTGATCAGCCCGACGCTGGCCGCCACGTCGGCCAGGGTCATGCCCTTGACGCCGCGCTGGTTGAGGATGTGGGTGGCCGCGGCGACGATGGCGTCACGCTTCTTCGCGTAGCGCTGGGTCGAGACCGGGGCGATGGGATCGTCGTCCATGGCCGCAGGTTGACCCTAGGTCGCGGCGCCTGTCCAGCTAGGTCGCGACCGCAGGATCCAGGCTGTATTCGCGCGAGCAGTATTCGCAGGTGACGTGGATACGACCGTCCCCTTCGATCATGCCCGCGCGGTCTTCCGGCGGGAACGACCGCAGCATGCCGGCGACCCGATCTTCCGAGCAGCGGCAGAAGGCGGTCAGCGCCTTGGCCGGAAACAGCCGGACGCCGTCTTCGTGAAACAGGCGGAACAGCAGGGTTTCGGACGGCACCAGCGGGTCGATCAGCTCGTCTTCGCTGAGGGTGGCGAACAGGATCTGCGCCCGCTCCCAGGCCTCCTCGGTGGATCCGCGCGCCTGATCCTCGGCGATGTTCTGGATCATCATGCCGCCGGCGCGCCAGCGCAACCCGTCCGCGTCGTGCACCTGGCCGACCGCCAGGCGCACCTGGGTGGGGACCTGTTCGGACTGGGCGAAATATTCCTCCGCGGACAGGGCGAGGGTGTCCCCCGAGATGGCGGTGACGCCCTGGTAGCGATCCGTTCCGCCGTTGGGGTCGATGGTCATGATGAACACGCCCTGGCCGAGCAGGGCCGATGCGCCGGGCCGCTCGGTTTCGAGCTTCGCCAGCCGGTCCGGATCGAAGCGGCAGTAGCCGCGCAGGCCGCCGGAGGTGTCGTAATCGGCTACCACGTAGTTGACGGCGCCGTCGCCCTGGGCCTGCACGATCAGCCGGCCGTCGAACTTGAGGCTGGAGCCCACCAGAGCGGCCAGGGCGCAGGCTTCGCCCAGCAGCCGGGCGACCGGCTCGGGGTAATCGTGTCGGCCAAGGATGTCGTCGACCACCGCGCCCAGCCGCACGAGGCGGCCGCGCGCGGGCTGGCCGTCGATCTGGAACGGCGCGGCGAGATCGTCGTGGAGCGGTCGGATGTCCGTGACGGACGCACTTTCGGAAAGCATGGGGCCTAGATAGGCGCTTGGCGCGCCATTGCGAGCCGCTCCGTTGGAGCCCGGGCTGGCGCGCGGCCAACCGCGCGGAATAGGGTATGGTCAGTGATTCGTAGTCGCCGGTCGCCCCGCCGCGCTGCCGGCGCAGGGTTATAGACGCCGGATGGCCAACTTAGACGCCGCATTCTACGCCGCTGGAGGCGCCTCGAGCCTGGCGCTGGCGGCGGCGCTATGGGCGTTGGCCCTTCGCCGGTCGGCGCAGCGGCGCATCCGCGATCTCACCGCCGAGCTCGCCAGCCGCGAGCCGGAGATGATCCAGGCGTCCGCCGAAGCCTTCGGCAGCGCGGTGATCGCGCTCGATCCGGAAACGGACGGGGCGACCACCGCCGAACTCGCGGCCGGCCCCGACAGCCTGGCCGCGTGCGCGCAGGTCCTCGGGCTCGCCGTCGACGCTCCGCCGCAACGTGTGCTGAAGGCGCTGATCCTTTCCGACCCCGACCACGCCCAGCGCATCCAGGGATTGATCGAACGGGGCGAGCCGTGCGATTTCGAGGTGCGCGGGCCGGACGGCGGGGCGGTGGTGGTGGCCGGCCGCACCGCCGGCGCCATGGCCTGGCTGCGGCTGGAGGTGGCCGAAGGCTCGGGGGCCGGCCTGCCCTCCTCCGCCCGCTTCGCCGCCTTCCTCGACATGCAGCCCGCGCCGGCCTGGATCGCCGGCCCGGACGGCCAGCTGATCTGGGCCAACCGCGCCTGGCTCGACGCGGCGGACGCCCGCTCCATCGACGACGCTCACGCGCGCGACCTGTCGTTCGACCGGTCGATCGAGGCGGTGGCGGCCGAGGCGGCGGCGGCCGGCGAAGCCCGCGAGGCGCTGCGCTGGGCCCCCGTGAAGGGCAAGCGCCGGGCTTTCCAGGTGTCGGCCGCGCCGCTGGAGGGCGGCGGGGCGGGCGCCGTGGCGCTGGACATGACCGAGACCGCCGAGGTGCGCGAGACCCTGCGGCGGACCGCGGCGGCGCATGACGAGACGCTGAACCGGCTGGACGACGCGGTGGCCATCTTCGGACCGGACAAGCGGCTGTCGTTCCACAACATCGCCTTCGCCGAGCTGTGGGGACTGGAGCCGGCCTGGCTGCTCGAGAAGCCGACCAACGGCGAGGTGCTGGACCGCCTGCGCCAGCGCCGGCGCCTGCCCGAAACCATCGACTACGCCGGCTGGAAGGCGCGCGAGCTCGGCTATTACGAAGCCCTGCAGGCGACGCCGGACGAACTGTGGAGCCTGCCCGACGGGCGCACCCTGCGCGTGGTGCGTCAGCCCCACCCGCTCGGCGGCCTGCTCACGCTCTACTCCGACATCACCGACGAGCTGAAGCTGCGCGCCCAGTACAACGGTCTGGTCCAGGTGCAGCAGGCCACCCTCGACAAGCTCAACGACGCGGTCGCCGTGTTCGGGTCGGACGGTCGCCTGCGGCTGCACAACGAGGCGTTCGAACGGTTCTGGGAGCTGACCAGCCAGCAGATGACCGACGCCGGCGACTTCGACGGGATCGCCGCCCTGTGCACGCCCCTGCTGCACGACCGGGTGTTCTGGCGCGAGCTGAAGGCGCGGGTGGCCGATCCGGACCCGACGGCCCGGGCGCCGGTCACCGGCGAGATCCGCACCTCCGACCAGCGGATCGTCAGCTATCAGACCCGGCCCCTGCCGGACGGCGCCACCCTGATCGCCTTCGACGACGTGACCGCCACCCGCAAGCTCGAGGAGGCGGTGATCGCCCGCTCCGAAGCCCTGGCGGACGCCGAACGGCTGAAGCGCGACTTCGTCGGCAATGTCTCCTACGAGCTGCGCACGCCGCTCACCACCATCATCGGCTACTCCGAACTGCTGGAGAGCCTCGGCGACCAGCTCGGCGAACGGGCGCGCGGGCATGTGACGTCGGTGCGCAGCGCCGCGGCGCAGTTGGCCCGCTCGATCGACGACGTGCTCGACATGGCCCAGATCGACGCCGGGGAGATGGCCCTCAGCCTCGGCGACACCGACGTGCGCGCCCTGCTCGAGCGGGCGCTGGAGCGGGCGGAGCGGACCGCCGATCAGGGCGGGGTGACCATCGAGGTGGCCGCCGACGCCGCCGGCGGAGTGATCCGCGCCGACCCCCGCCGGCTGGAGCAGGCGATCGACCACCTGGTCGCCAACGCGGTCCGCTCGACGCCGCCGGGCGGAAAGGTGACGCTCGACGCCCGCCGGGCGCACGGCGAGGTGAGGCTGAGCATCACCGATACCGGGCGCGGCATCCCCTATCATGTGCAGGCGCACATCTTCGACCGCTTCATCGGCCGCGACCGCGGCGGTCCCGGGCTGGGCCTGGCCCTGGTCAAGGCCCTGGTCGAACTGCATGGCGGCTGGGTGGCGCTGGAGAGCGAGCCCGGCAAGGGCGCCACCTTCACCTGCCATGTCCCCGAAAGCGCCGACGTCGCCGGCGCCCAGCCGGAGTTCCGCTTCGGCTAGACGAAACCGGCCGCACCGGCCGGGGCTGTCCCGCCGGACGTTCGCGCGTTGACTTTGCAAGGCTCGCCGCTATAAGACCCTCCCTCTCGCCCGCGGGGTTTCTCGCGGGCGCTTCCGTTTTTGCGCGGCCCGCCCGCTGGTGTTCAGCCAGGGCGGTCCGGTTTGGCTCTAGAAGGCTTTCGCCATGTACGCGGTGATCAAGACCGGCGGAAAACAGTACCGGGTCCAACCGGGCGACGTGCTGATCGTCGAGAAGCTCGACGGCGACGTCGGCTCGGCGGTGAAGTTCGACCAGGTGCTCGCCCATGGCGAAGGCGCCGACGTCACCCTGGGCGCCCCGATCATCGACGGCGCGTTCGTGCACGCGACGCTGATCGAGACCCGCAAGGGCGAGAAGGTGAAGATCTTCAAGAAGATCCGTCGCCAGGGGTATCGCCGTACGCGCGGTCACCGGCAGACCGAGACCGTGCTGCGCGTCACCGGTCTGGAGATCGGCGGCACGACCACCAAGTGGGACGGTGAAGTCAACCTGGCCCCCAAGGCCCTGATGGACGCCAAGGCGCGCGGCCTGAAGAACGAGATCGCCGCCCTGGAGGGCTCGAGCCTGGTTCCCGCCGTGATCGACGACACGCCCAAGAAGAAGGCCGCCGCCAGGAAGGCCGTCGCCAGGAAGGCCGTCGCCGAGGACGTGGTCGACACGCAGGAAGCCGCCGCCGAGGCGCCCGCTCCGGCCGAGGTGAAGGCCCCCAAGGCCAAGGCCGCGCCGAAGAAGGCCGCCGCCGAGGACGTGGTGGACACGCAGGAGGCCGCCGCTGAAGCGCCCCCTTCTGCGGACGCCGAAGCCCCCAAGGCCAAGGCCGCGCCCAAGAAGGCCGCCGCCGAGACCCTCGACACCGTGGGCACCGAAGCCGACGGCGTCACCAGCGAAACCGTCGCGCCGAAGAAGAAGGCCGCCCCCAAGGCGAAGCCCGCTTCCGACGACGCCGAATAACCAGGAGAAGCTCCTATGGCTCACAAAAAGTCTGGCGGCTCGTCTCGTAACGGCCGCGATTCCGACGGCCGTCGCCTTGGCGTAAAGAAGTTCGGCGGCGAAGTCGTCGTTCCGGGCAACATTATCGTCCGCCAGCGCGGCACCAAGTATTGGCCGGGCGAAAACTGCGGCATGGGCAGGGACCATACGCTGTTCGCCGTGGCCGACGGCGCGGTGACCTTCACCACCAAGCGCGACAACCGGACCTATGTGTCGGTAAAGCCGCACGCCGAAGTGAAAGAAGCCGCCGAATAGGCGATCTGGACACGACCGGATCGCAGGCCAAGGGCCCGATCCGGATCGCGAATTGAGCGCGGGGAGTCCGGGTCGCCGGGCTCCCCGTTTTCGTTCGATCCCCCGCGCCAGCGGCTCCGGCAGGAGCCCGGGAGGGGACGATGTTGAATCCGCGCCATGCGCCGCCCGTGCCGATCGAGCCCGTGAGGATCGAGACCGACCGGCTGATCCTTCGCCCGCCGGGTCCGGGGGATGCGGACGCCATCTATCGCGGCATCAACCATTTCGACGTGGTGCGCATGCTGTCGCGCGCGCCGTGGCCCTATCGTCGCGAGGACGCGGAGGCCTTCGTCGCCGGGGTTGCGCACCGCGATCCGGCCACCGACCGCCCCATGGCGATCGTCCACCGCGAGCACGGCCTGATCGGCGGCTGCGGCTTCCATGCGGACGCGGGCAAGCCCTTTCCGGAGCTCGGCTACTGGGTCGCGCGCGATCACTGGGGCCGGGGCTACGCCTCGGAGGCCGTCGCCGCCGCGCTGATCTGGGCGCGGGACGGCTGGGGCAAGCGCGCCGTGCGGGCGTCGCACTTCGTGGAGAACCCGGCCTCGGGGCGGGTGTTGATCAAGGCCGGCATGCTCTACACGGGCGTGGTCGAGGCCTTGCACTGCGCGGCTCGCGACGAAACACTACCGGCGCGCGGGCTCATCTGGTTGGCTTAGGGCGACCAGCGGACCCCCCGCGAGGGGTCCAAGCCCGATCAGGCCGCCCTGACCTTCTTTGGCGCCGTTTCCGCCGCCGCGGCCTTGTCGCGGGTCCTCAGACCATCGACCAGGCGACGGATGCGTCGCAGCTCGCGCTTGAGCCCGGCCATGGTGACCAGACGCCAGGCGAGGCGGGGGCTCTGGGCCTCGAGTTCGGCCCAGAAGGCGCCGAAATACGGATGGCGTCCAAGCGCGGCGCGGACATTCTCGACCGGGATGCGCATGCGGGCGGCCCAGACCTCGGCGTGGCCGTCGACCTGGCCGGCCCGCCAGAGCGTGCGCAGCTGCGCCCGCCAGAGGGCCCGGCGGAAGGTGGAGATCGCCACTTCCAGGGCGTCGTCGCAGGGGTGGTTGGGGTCGGTGCGCAGCCGGATTTCGTCGGCCAGGCCGCCGGAGGCCCGGCCGTCCGTGCGGGCGGAGGTCACCACCTGCACCTCGAGCGAATGGCGGATGCGCCCGTCCATCCGGCGCAGCATCTCGAACAGAGCGCGATCCTCGCCGACCGGCCGGGGCGGCAGGCCGCCGATCGCCCGATAGGCGGCGGCGGTCACCGCGGCCGAGGCGCCGCAGTTCTGGTTGTGGCGCGGCCAGGGATCGTGCGGCTCGGGGTCGACGCGGGCGTCGAGTTCGGCGGCGAGCTGCTGGTATTCCCATTCGAGCGAGCCGCGCTCGAGGATGGCCGGCGGCAGCTGCATCAGCTCCATCGGGTCGGCCATCACATAGCCGGCGACGGCGTCATGACCGGCGTCGATCTCGCGGCGATTGGCCGCGATCCAGTCCTCGTCCGCCAGGGTGTCGGCGTCGGTGGTGAGGATCAGGCCGTCGGAGACCACCAGGCGCGCGGCGGCGTCCATCGCCAGCTTCCGGGCCCAGCCGGCGTTGGCATGGCTGGCGGGCAGGTCGACCCGATGCAGCTCCACCCGGTACGGAAGCAGCGGCGCGATTTCCCGCACCTGCTCCGCCGTCCCGTCGCTGCAGTTGTTCAACAGCAGCACGACGGTCACTTCGCCGAAATCGACGCCGGTCTGCAGCGCCAGGGCCTCGAGGCAAAGCCCGATGCGCTCGACTTCGTCCTTGACCGGTATGGCGACGACAAAGCGTGGCGCGCCGTCGCCTTCGCCGAGTTGCTCGACCTTGATGTCGAACTCCACCCTTGCGTCCTGGCTCATCACCCGCCCGTTTGCCCGCCTGGAAGGATGCAACGCCTGCCACGCGAAAAAGTCACCAAGCCTTTTCGCCTCGGGCGAAGATTTCGCTCGCGTTGCGCACCGGAAAAGACGGTCGGTGCTCCGGACGATATTGACGGGGCCATGAATCTCATTTGGGGAAGCGCGCGGGGCTCACGCAGCCGGACCGGCCCGCAAGCGCGCAGCCGAAACACTTTGTAGCCGAGCGTGAGACGCCCCGCTAGTGTCTCTATGGCGCTGGCAGGGCGCCGCCGAAGGCCTCGCGGCCGGAAAACGGCCGTGATCCCGCCGCGATGCTTAACCGAACCGTCCGGTGATATAGTCGGCCGTCCGCCGCGCCCGCGGGTTGTCGAACAACCGGTCGGTCTTGGCGAACTCGATCAGCCGGCCGAGGTACATGAAGGCGGCGTTGTCGGAAATGCGCGCGGCCTGCTGAAGATTGTGGGTCACGATCACGATGGTGATGTCGGACTTCAGCTCGACGATGGTCTCCTCCAGCTTCGCCGTGGAGATGGGATCGAGCGCCGAGGCCGGTTCGTCGAGCAGCAGCACTTCGGGCCGCACCGCCACGCCGCGGGCGACGCAGAGCCTCTGCTGCTGGCCGCCGGACAGGCCTAGGCCGGACAACTGCAGCTTGTCCTTCACCTCGGTCCACAGGGCCGCGCGGCGCAGGCTCTCCTCGACCCGCTGGTCGAGGTCGGCCTTGGACAGTTTTTCGTAGAGCCGCACGCCGAAGGCCACGTTGTCGTAGATCGACATCGGGAAGGGGGTCGGCTGCTGGAACACCATGCCGACCTTGGCCCGGAGCTGGCCGAGATCGACGCCGCGCTCGAGCGTGTTCTCGCCGTCGAGGAGGATTTCGCCCGCGGCCCGCTGGCCGGGGTAAAGGGCGTAGATCCGGTTCAGCGCCCGCAGCAGGGTCGACTTGCCGCAACCGGACGGGCCGATCAGGGCGGTCACCGCATGGCGCTGGAAGCCGATGTTGACGTCGTAGAGCGCCTGGCTCTTGCCGTAGAAGAAATCGACTCCCCTGGCTTCGAGCTTGGCGTCGGGGACCGCCTCGGTGAAGCTTTCGAAGGTGTCGGGCGCGGTGGTTTCAGAGGACATGGGGCCGTTCATGAGCGTTTGGGCTCCGCGGAGAGCACCCGCACCAGGATGTTGATCCCGAGCACGGCGATGGCGATGAGCAGGGCGCCGACCCAGGCCAGACGACGCCAGTCGTCATAGGCCGAGAGCGCATAGTCGAAGATGACTTTCGGAAGGCTGGCGGTGGGCTGGTTCAGGCCCAGCGACGGGTCGAACAGCCATCGGCCGCCCTCCCGGTAGATCGGCAGGTGGACCGTCGACAGCTGGTTGCCGAGCGAGGTGAACAACAGCGGCGCCGTTTCGCCCGAGATCCGGGCGAAGGCCAGGAGCGCGCCGGTGATCATCCCGCCGGAGGCCGCCTTCCACAGGATGTCCTTGATGGTGATCCAGAGCGGGGCGCCGAGGGCGACCCCGGATTCGCGCAGCTGCTTGGATTGCAGCCGCAGCACGTCCTCGGTGGTCCGCGTCACCACCGGCACCGCGAGCAGGGCCAGCGAGATGGCCCCGGCGAAGCCCGAGAAGTGATGCACCACATACAGCACCACCACCTCGTAGATGAACAGGCCCACCAGGATCGAGGGGGCGGACAGCAGGACGTCGTTCACGAAGCGCACGACGCTGCCGTAGGCGGCGGTCCAGCGGCTGCGTCCGGAGTACTCCGCCAGCCAGGTGCCGGCGAGAATGCCGACCACGACGGCGATGATCATGCCCATCAGGCACATGGCGATGGAGCCGATGATCGCGTTGCGCAAACCGCCGGACGAGCCGACCGCGGGGGTGTCCTGGGTGAACACCGCGAGGTTGATGCCGCCGAGACCGTTCGCCAGCAGCGACGCCAGGATGGCGGCGAGCGACGCGATCGCCAGGGTGGCGCCGCCGACGCAGAAGACGATGAACCCCAGATTGGCGAGCTTGCGGGAGCCGAACGCGCCGCCGAACAGGGCGACCAGCGCGCTCAGGACGAGAAGGGCGATCAGGATCAGTACGCCGATACCGGCTATCGCAGCCATGATGCGCTCCTATGCCTGCCGCTGGGCGTTGAGCAAGGTCCGCGCGATCGCCAGCACCGCGAAGGTGATGACGAACAGGACGAAGCCGAGGGCGATGAGCGCCGACGTGTGGAGCGGCGTCGTGGCCTCCGCGAACTCGTTGGCGATGGTCGAGGCGATGGTCGAGCCGCCCGAGAACAGCCCCTTGGGAAAATTGTGCGCGTTGCCGATGACGAAGGTCACCGCCATGGTCTCGCCGAGCGCCCGCCCCAGGCCGAGCATGACCGCGCCGATCGCGCTGCGGCGCACGTAGGGGATGGTCACGGACATGACCACCTCGAGGGGCGTGCAGCCCACGCCATAGGCGCTCTCGCGCACCTTGGGCGGCACGGTCAGGAACAGTTCGCGCAGGGTGGCCGCCATGAACGGCAGGATCATGATGGCGAGAATGATCGACGCGGCGAAAATGCCGGACCCGTTCGGCACGAGGTCGCCGATCACGGCGTTGTTCCAGAAGTCGGCGAACCCCTTGCCGAGGAAGGGCGGGGGCGTCCAGTACGCCAGGGGCGTCTCCACCACCTGCGAGAACAGGGGGGCGAACACGAACAGACCCCACATGCCGTAGACGATCGACGGGACGCCGGCGAGCAGCTCCACCGCGATGCCGATGGGCCGCCGCAGGGTCCTGGGGCAGAACTCGGTGAGGAAGACCGCGACGCCGACGGCGATGGGCAGGGAGAGGACCAGCGCCACCAGGGCGGTGATCAGGGTGCCGACGATCGGACCCGCGCCGCCGTAGAATTCTCCGCCGGCGATGTCGGCTGACGGATTCCAGCGGGTCGAGGTGAAGAAGCCGAGGCCGAACTTGGCGAAGGCGGGCCATCCCCCGATGGCGAGCGAGATCATCACCCCAGTCAGGGTGGCGAGCAGCAGGGTCGCCGCGGCGCCGCACAGGAAGCCGAAGATCGGATCGAAGGTCGATCCCCGCGACACGGCGCGCCGGCTCGGACGGCCGGTGGCTGGCGGATCGGCAGGAACGGCGGTCATCGGCATCCATGGAGAAAACGGCGCCGCTCGGGCGCCCGGCCAACACGATAAAGGCAAGGGCGCGCGGGGTCGCCGCGCGCCGTCAATACCCGTCTTAGTGGACCTCTTGCCACTTGTGTTCGATCGAGGCCTTCAGCGAAGCGGGCAGCGGGATGTAGTCGAGCTGCTCGGCCAGCTGATCGCCGTGCTTGAAGGCCCAGTCGAAGAACTTCAGCACGTCCTGGCCCTTGGCCGGATTATCCTGATGCTTGTAGACCAGGATGAAGGTGGCGGCGGTGATCGGCCAGGACTCGGCGCCCGGCTTGTCGAGGATCAGCATGTAGTAGCTGCCGCCCGGCGTGTGCGCCCAGTCGGCCTTCGACGCCGCGGCGGCGAAGTTCGCCGCGACCGGCTCGACGAAGGAGCCGTCGTGGCTCTGCATCTGGGTGTAGGTCAGGTGGTTCTGCTTGGCGAAGGCGTACTCGACGTAGCCGATCGAGCCGGGGGTCTGGCGCACGAAGGCGGAGACGCCGTCGTTGCCCTTGCCGCCCTGGCCGGTCGGCCATTCCACCGCGTCGTTCGAGCCGACCTTCGAGGCCCAGCCGCCGTTCTTCATGGTCAGGTAGGAGGTGAAGACGAAGGTGGTGCCCGACCCGTCGGACCGGTGCACGACGGTGATCGGCAGGTTCGGCAGGCGAACGCCCGCGTTCAGGCCGGCGATGGCCGGATCGCTCCAACGCTTGATCTCGCCGAGATAGATCTTGGCCAGCAGGTCGCCGGTCAGCTTGAGCTGGCCCGGGTTCACGCCGGGAAGGTTCACCACCGGAACCACGCCGCCCATGACGGCCGGAAACTGGATCAGGCCGAGCTGGGCCAGCTGATCGGCCTTCAGCGGCTTGTCGGTGGCGCCGAAGTCGACGGTCTTGGCGGTGATCTGCTTGATGCCGCCGCCCGAACCGATCGCCTGATAGTTCAGGCCGACGCCGGTCTCCTTCTTATAGGCCTCGGCCCACTTGCCGTAGATCGGCGCGGGGAAGGTGGCGCCGGCGCCGGTGATGTCGGCCGCGTTCGCGGTCGCGCCCGCCAAGAGAACCGCCGTCATGGCGGCGGCGATGGTCTTCAGCATCAGGATGTCTCCGAAAAGGCGGCGACAGAGGAACGCCGCGCTTACACCACGGCTTAGCGCCTGCTGATCACAGTTCCGTGACGGTGTGGCTCGCGGCGCGCAGGATCAGCGACCGGCTCAATAGACCACCACGCTGCGGATGCTCTCGCCCGCGTGCATCAGATCAAAGGCGTCGTTGATCTTCTCGAGCGGCAGGGTGTGCGTAATCAGCGGGTCGATCTCGATCTTGCCCTCCATATACCAGTCGACGATCCTGGGCGTGTCGGTGCGACCGCGCGCGCCGCCGTAGGCGCTGCCGCGCCAGACCCGGCCGGTGACCAGCTGAAACGGACGCGTGGAGATCTCCGCGCCGGCCGGGGCCACGCCGATGACGATGCTTTCGCCCCAACCGCGGTGACAGCACTCCAGCGCCTGGCGCATGGTGGTGGTGTTGCCGATGGCCTCGAAGGAGAAATCCGCGCCGCCGCCCGTCAGGTCGACGACGGCCTCGACCACCTTGTCGCGGCCGACGACATCGGGGTTGACGAAATGGGTCATGCCGAAGCGGCGCGCCTGGGCCTCCCGCGCCGGATTGAGGTCGACGCCGATGATCTTGTCCGCGCCGACCATGCGCGCGGCCTGGATCACATTGAGGCCGATGCCGCCCAGGCCGAACACGGCGACGTTCGCCCCGGGCCAGACCTTGGCCGTCCAGACCACGGCCCCGACCCCGGTGGTCACCCCGCAGCCGATGTAGCAGATCTTGTCGAAGGGGGCGTCCTTGCGGACCTTGGCGAGGGCGATCTCGGGCAACACCGTATAGTTGGCGAAGGTCGAGCAGCCCATGTAGTGGGCGATCGGCTCGCCGTTCAGGGAAAAGCGCGAGGAGCCGTCGGGCATAAGCCCCCGGCCCTGGGTGGCGCGGATCGAGGTGCAGAGGTTGGAGCGCCGCGACAGGCAGGTTTTGCACTGGCGGCATTCGGGCGTGTAGAGCGGGATCACATGGTCGCCGACCTCCACCGAGGCGACGCCGGGGCCGACCTCCACCACCACGCCCGCCCCCTCGTGGCCGAGGATCGACGGAAACAGCCCTTCGGAGTCCAGGCCGGACAGGGTGTAGGCGTCGGTATGGCAGACGCCGGTGGCCTTGATCTCGACCAGCACCTCGCCTGCCCGCGGCCCGGCCAGGTCCACCGTCTCGATGGTCAGCGGATCGCCCGCCTTCCACGCCACCGCCGCCCTCACCTGCATCGCGCACCTCCTGAATCGGGCCGCAAGCTAGGGCCTGTTGGCGTCCAGCGAAAGTCCACCCGGTTTCGCGAGCGGGTCCGACGCGGCAGGTCGCGCCTCGACGATCTGAACCCGGAGATCGATTCAGCGCCGCCGGCTCAGGCGTTCAACTCCCGGGCGCGTTCATAGGCGCGCGCCATGTCGGCGGGGCCGTAAGGCTTTTCGACCACCACCGCGTCGGGACGATGCGCGAGCGCCTTGGGATCGCCGGTCACATAGACGGTCGGCGCGCGACCGATCGCGCCGAAGATCCGGTGCGCCGCCTCGATGCCGTCGCCGGCCAGCAGCCGCACGTCCACGGTCACCAGGTCCGGCTTGCGGAGCAGGGCCTGCTCCAGCGCCTGGTTGGCGGTGCCGGCGAAGGCGAAGCTGTCGAAGCCGAGGTCGCTCAGCACCAGCTGCATGCCGACGCCGGCGATGATCTCGTCTTCGATGATCAGAGCGTGCAGGCCTTGGTGCATCGCCGCCTCCTCTGGCTTTACGATCCATCGGCACTAGGCTCCCTAATCGCGACAGGGCGAAGTCAATTCCATGTGCATTGCGAGGCCGAACCGGGCAGGCTTGGCCGCGTTGTAGCTAAGCGGCAATGCGCCGCCATGAGGGGGCGATGGTGTTGCTCGTGCCGAAAAGCACCTGCTGGCGAACGGCTCGCGCCGATCGGGCGGGATTGATCGTCGACGTGGAGCAGTATTACGCGGCGGCGCGGGACGCCATGGCGAAGGCCGAACGGTCGATCCACCTGCTGGGCTGGGCCCTCGACCCCGACACGCCGTTCGCGCCCGTGGTCCCGGGGCAGGGCGAACCCGAGCGCTGGGGCCCGTTTCTGCGCGACCTGTCGGCCCGCAAGCCGGGAGTCGACATCCGCCTGCTGGTCTGGAAGTCGGCCCTGCCGATCGCGGCGACCCAGAACTTCTTCCTGCACCGGGCCCGCCAGTGCTTCAAGGGCTCGCGCGTGGCCTTCCGGCTGGACGGCTCGATCCCCATGGGCGCCTGCCACCACCAGAAGGTGATCATCGTCGACGACCGGCTGGCCTTCTGCGGCGGCTGCGACGTCGGCCCGGACCGCTGGGACACCCCCCTGCACCACGACGACGATCCGCGCCGGGCCAAAGGCAAGGGCAAGGGCTTCTTCGAATGTCGGCACGAGACCATGGCCGTCGTCGATGGGGAGGCGGCCCGCGACCTCGGACAGTTGTTCCGCAACCGCTGGGAACGGTCGAGCGGCGAGATCCTGCTGGCGCCGGTCGAACCGGCCCAAGGGGAGGCGGCCGAGGGGCCGGACCCCTGGCCGCCGGGCGTGCCCGTCGCCCTCCGCAACGCCTTCGTCGGCCTGGCGCGGAGCGAGCCCAAGTGGCGCCATCACCCTGAGGTGCGCGAAACCGAGCGCCTGCACCTGGCGTCGATCGCGGCGGCCCAGACGCTGATCTACATGGAGAACCAGTACTTCGCCTCGCCGATCATGGCCGAGGCGCTGGCGGCGCGGCTCGAGCAGCCCGAGGGTCCGGAGATCGTGCTGCTGTCGACCCAGCACTCCCCCTCCTGGTTCGACCAGATGACCATGGACCGGACGCGCCTGCTGTTTCTCAAGCGGCTGCGCGAGGCCGACCGTTACGGCCGCCTCACCGCCGTCTGCCCGGTGACGCCCGGGGGTCGTTCGATCATCGTCCACTCCAAGCTGTCGATCATCGACGATCAGCTGGTGCGGATCGGATCGGCCAACCTCAACAACCGCTCGACCGGGTTCGACACCGAGTGCGATCTCGCCATCGAGGCGAAGGACGCAGCGGACCGGGCGGCGATCGCCGGCTTCCGCGCGGCGCTGGTCGGCCATTGGATCGCCCAGCCGGGCGAAGCGCTGGCCGCCGCCCTGGCGGCGCAGGGCTCGCTCGCCCGGGCCATCAAGGCGCTCGACGATCCGGGCAGGCCGCGGCTGCAGCCGATCGAACCCAAGCCCATCGGCCGCTTCGCCAGCTTCATCGCCACCTATCACCTCGGCGATCCCGCCGGCCCGAAGGACAGCTGGGCGCCCTGGCTCAGGCGCTGGGAGCTGCGCAAGCAGCTTCGCCGCCTGTCGGTCGAGCTGAAACGGCACGGGCTGGAGCCGCCCCCGTCCGACCTCAGCCCGGAGACGGTCTAACTCCGGCGCGGGTCAGGCGAGCGTGAAGTCGACCACCAGCGGGAGGTGATCGCTGGCGATCCGGCCGAGGGCCGTGTCGGGCGCATGCACCCCGTCGACCCCCACGCCGGCGCTGACGAACACATGATCGATCCTCAGCATCGGCATGCGCGAGGGGAAGGTCGGCGCGCCCGGACGTCCGGGGGCCAGCTTGCGCGCATCGCCGAGGAGGGCGGCGAACCGCTTGTAGGCGGCGTAGCGCGGCGTGGCGTTGAAATCGCCGAGCAGAATCAGCGGCCGCGGCGCGGCCGCGAGCCACTCCGGACCGATCAGCGCCTCGCTCTGCACCTTCTGCTCGGGCGGGACGAGGCCGAGATGGGTGTTGATCACCTGCACCGCGCGGCCCTCGACCTCGATCTCGACCCACAGGGCGCCGCGATCCTCGAGGCCGCGGCCCCGCACCTGGACGCGGGGAAGGTTGGGAAGGGCCCCGCGCTTGATCACGCGCACGGGCAGGGCGGTGAGAATGGCGTCGCCGTAGCGCTCCTCCTCGACGGCGAGCGCGGCGTTGAAGTGGAAATGCATGCCGAGCCGCTCGGCGATGGCGTGGGCCTGGTCGACCCGGCCCGTGCGCGGCCGGTGTACGTCGAGCTCCTGCAGGGCGACGATATCGGGGCGCGACTGGGCGATGACCGCGGCGACCCTGCCCACGTCGAGCTTGCCGTCGACCCCGCGGCAGGAATGCACGTTATAGGTCATGATCCGCGGCATGGACGCCTAACCTTGGTCCGACGGGCGGGACGCCCGCCCGTCGCAGCGGGGGACCTTACGCCGGTTACTGGGTATTGCTGGAGGACTCCCGCGCCTTGTCCGCCGCCTTGTGGGCGGCGACATCGGTCTTTTCCCCGGCCTTGTCGAGGGCGTGACCCGCCTTGGCGGCCGCGTCGCCGGCGCTGTCCGACAGGTTGGCCAGGCCCTGCTTGGCTTGCGCCCCGAGCTTCTTGGCCTCCGGTTCGGCGTCCTTGGCGGCGAGCTTGAGGGCCGCGCCCGTATCGACGGCCGCCGCCTTCAGATTCTGGCCCGCCGCGTTCAGGTCCGCCTGCGCCGCCGCCTGGTTGGCGCTCTTCGCGCCGTTGTCGCCGCAGGCGCTCAGCGAGACGGCCATGGCCATCCCGGCGAGGAGGGCGATCGGCCCGGCGTGGCGCCGATCGAGGATCAGCGGCCGCGGCAGCAGGCGAAGGCGAGCGAGGCGGATCATGACGCAGCTCCTGAAGCAGATCGGGAAAGTCGGGTGCACAACCCGTGGCGCGCCCTTCGGTTCCGGCTCAGCTTGCCGCCCGGCCGCGTCAGTGCGGCGTATAGATCTGGTCGAACACGCCCCCGTTGGCGAAATGGGTCTTCTGCACCCGGGGCCAGCCGCCGAGATCGGCGATGGTGACCATCGGGATGCGCGGGAACTGGCGCGCGTACCTGGCCAGGGCCGCCGGGTTGCGCGGCCGGTAGAAGGACTTGCCGATCAGGTCCTGGGCCTGGTCGGTATAGAGGCCCTTGAGATAGGCCTCCGCCACCGCGCGCGTGCCCCGCTTGTCGACCACCTTGTCGACCACCGCGACCGGGGGCTCGGCCAGGATCGAACTCGACGGGGTGACGATCTCGACCTTGCCGGGGCCGAGCTCGGCCTGCGCCAGCCAGGCTTCGTTCTCCCAGGCCAGCAGCACGTCGCCTATGCCGCGCTCGGCGAAGGTGGTGGTGGCGCCGCGCGACCCGGAATCCAGCACCGGCGTATGCGTGAACAAGGTCTTGAGGAAGGCGCGCGCCGAACCGTCGGAGCCGCCCGGCCGGTGCAGGGCCCAGGCGTACGCAGCGAGATAGTTCCACCGCGCGCCGCCCGAGGTCTTCGGGTTGGCGGTGATGATCTGCACGTCGCCGCGCACCAGATCGCCCCAGTCATGGATGCGCTTGGGATTGCCCTGCCGCACCAGGAACACGACGGTCGAGGTGTAGGGGGTGGAGTTCTGCGGCAGTCGCCCCTGCCAGTTGGGAGGCAAAAGCCGGGCGTTCTCGGCGATGGCGTCGATGTCGGCGGCGAGCGCCAGGGTCACCACGTCGGCCGGCAACCCGCCGATCACCGCCAGCGCCTGTTTGCCGGAGCCGCCATGGCTCTGGTTGATGGTCACGTCCTGGCCGGTCCGCTTCTTCCAGTCCGCGGCGAACACGGGGTTGTAGGCCTTGTAGAGTTCGCGCGTGGGGTCGTAGCTGACGTTGAGCAGCGTGACGGGTCCGGGCGCCGCCAGCGCGGGTCCCGCCGCCGCCGCCGCCGCCGCCGCCGCGCCCAGGCCGGTGAGGGCCAGGTCGCGCCGTGAAATCTGCTCGCTCATCGAACGCCTCCGCTGTTTCGCCGGCGTAGTGATGCCCAAGCCTCGCGCTGAGCGGTAACGATTAGTGATCCAAGGCGATGCAGAATTTCTATGCGGCCCGTCCGCCACAGCCTCGGGATGAGCCCTCGCGGCGAGTTGTGGTGAAACCGTCGTCGATCCGCCTCACAATGAGCGAATCGCCTGAGTCGCCCATGCCGCTGTTCCAGTCTCCGTCTCCCGTGTTTCCGGCTCCATCGAGCGCCCGGTCCCCGGCGCGAGGCTGGCTGCAGCGCTTGTACGACGACCTGACCGGCGTGCTTGGACGAAGCCCGGAGCGAGTGGTGGACGCCGCGCCGATCGCGCCGGCGGTGGAGGCGGCGACGCTGCAGGAGGCGGCGCTGGAGGCGCTTCCGGATCCGCTGCTGCTGGTCGAGGCGACCGAGCCCAACGACCTGACCGGCCGGCGCATCACCTTCGCCAACGCGGCCGCGCGCGAGCTGCTGCGGATCCCGGCGAGCGGCGCCCTCTTGGTCTCGGCCATCCGCCACCCCGAAGTGCTGGAGGTGATCGACGAGAGCCTGTTCGGGGCCATCGCCAGCGAAACTCCTTATGAACCCAGGAGCGCGCAGGAGCGGGTGTGGCGGGTGCGGGCCGCGCCCCTGCCCGGGCAGGGGCGTTCGGCGGACGGCGAGGTCACCCGCCGGGCCCTGGTGCACTTCAGCGACGAGACGGATGCGCGCCGCGCCGAGCGCATGCGGGTCGATTTCCTGGCCAACGCCAGCCACGAGCTGCGCACCCCGCTCGCGTCCCTGTCAGGCTTCATCGAGACCCTGCGGGGTCACGCCAAGGACGACCCGCAGGCGCGCGATCAGTTCCTGCGCATCATGACCACCCAGGCCGAGCGCATGTCGCGCCTGATCGACGACCTGATGTCCCTGTCGCGGATCGAACTCAACGAACACATTCCGCCATCGGGCGCCTGCGACCTCACCCTCACGGTCCTCGACGTGGCCGACACCCTGCGCCCCATGACCGCGGAGAAGGGCGTCAAGTTCGACCTGAAGCTGCCGAAGCGCGGCGAGGCGCTGATCGCCGGCGATCGCGACCAGATCACGCAGGTGGTGCAGAACCTGATCGATAACGCGGTCAAATACTCCCCGTCGGGAACGACGGTCGCCGTGGAGATCGTCACCGGCCTGACCAGCGAGGGCGCGACCGCCTACGCGTCGAACGCCCAGGCCATGGCCGCCGCCGGCGGCGGGCGGCTGTCGCTGCTGACGCCGGACCGGGCCGCCCCCGACGCCTACGTCCTGGTGCGGGTCGCAGACCAGGGCGCGGGCATGCTCCGTGAACATCTGCCCAGACTTTCGGAACGGTTCTACCGGGTCGAGGGGCAGAAGAGCGGCGCCAGCACCGGCACCGGCCTGGGCCTGGCCATCGTCAAGCACATCGTGAATCGCCACCGCGGCGGAATGCTGGTGGAGAGCGCTCCGGGGCTGGGATCGACCTTCGCCGTTTACTTCCCGACACCTGCCCGCAGCGGATAAACCTCGCGTCGAAACAAAAATGTCATAGGATCGTCATGCTGCGACAGCAATCGCGGAGCAGTTAGCGGCCTCCTTGTGGGCCGGCAGAACGTGAGTCGGCGGATCCGTGTGACATGATGACGGCGAACGAACACACGCTCAAGTTCTTCGGCGAGGAGCTGCAGCAGCTGAAGGCCGAGGTCGCCCGCATGGGCGGCCTGGTCGAGGCGCAGGTGGCGGACTCCATCCGCGCCGTCGCCATGCGCGACGTGGGCCTGGCCCAGCTGGTGGTCGGCCGCGACCAGAAGCTCGACCAGCTGCAGATCGACATCGAGAAGAAGGCGATCCGCATGATCGCCCTGCGCCAGCCGGTGGCCCAGGATCTGCGGCGCACGGTGGCCGCGATGAAGCTGTCGTGGAATCTCGAGCGCACCGGCGACCAGGCCAAGAACATCGCCAAGCGCGCGCTGGTGATCGCCGACGCCGAGCCGCTGACGCCGTTGACCCGCTCGGTCGAGCGGATGGGCAAGCTTGTGCTCGCCCGGCTGAAGGACGCCCTCGACGCCTACACCAACCTCGACCTCGACCAGGCCATGGGCGTCTGGCAGAAGGACCAGGAGGTCGACGAGCACTACAATTCGCTGTTCCGCGAGCTGCTCACCTACATGATGAGCGACCCGCGGACGATCAGCGCCTGCGCCCAGCTGCTGTTCGTGGCCAAGAACCTCGAGCGGATTGGCGACCACGCCACCAATGTGGCGGAGATGCTGTACTACGAGGTCACGGGCGAGGAGATCGTCGGCGATCGGCCGCGCTGGAACGGCGGCGAAGGCGCCGACGTCGACCGGGGCTTCGCATGACCCCTTATGTTCTGGTGGTGGAGGACGAAGACGCCCTCGCCACCCTGCTCAAGTACAACCTCGACAAGGAGGGCCATCGGGTGATGGTCGCCTCCGACGGCGAGGAAGCGCTGATGCTGATCGACGAACGCCAGCCGGACCTGGTGGTGCTCGACTGGATGCTGCCCAAGGTGTCGGGCATCGAGGTCTGCCGGCGACTGCGCGCCAAGGCCGAGACCAAGAACCTGCCGGTGATCATGCTGACCGCGCGCGGGGAGGAATCCGACCGGGTTCGCGGCCTCGATACCGGCGCCGACGACTATATCGTCAAGCCCTTCTCCATGTCGGAGCTGGCCGCCCGCGTCCGCGCCGTGCTGCGCCGGATCCGGCCGGGGCTCGCCGACGACCGCATCCGCCACGGCGACCTGGTGATCGACCGCGTCGCCCACCGGGTGAAGCGCGACGGCAAGGAGATCCACCTCGGGCCCACCGAATTCCGCCTGCTCGACTATCTGATGCAGCATCCGGGACGGGTGTTCTCGCGCGAGCAGCTGCTCGACGCGGTCTGGGGCTCGGACGTCTATGTGGAGGCGCGCACGGTGGACGTGCACATCGGGCGGCTGCGCAAGGCGCTCAACGCCGGCAGCGAGTCCGATCCGATCCGCACCGTGCGGTCGGCGGGTTACTCCCTCGAGGCCGAGGGTTAGCTCACGGCGTTGCGGCAGGCCGCGGCCATGGCGAAGGGCGCCAGCGCGATCGCCGCCAGGGCGTAGGCGGCCAGGAACAGCAGGGGCGAGGTCCACGGCAGGCCGTTGGACAGCGCCTCGACCGCGCCGGAGCCGAGAATCACCGGCGGCGCGTAGAGCGGCAGCACGATCACCACCAGCAGCAGGCCGCCTCTGCGGGCGCCGAGGGCCAGGGCCGCGCCCGCCCCGCCGATGAAGGTCATGGCCAGGCCGGTCAGCAGGGCGCTGACGGCGATCAGCGGCGCCAACGTCCAGGACGCGCCCAGCATGGCCGCGATCACGGGCGAGAGCAGGGCCAGCGGCAGGCCGTTGGCGGTCCACTGGGCGAACGCCTTCGCCGCCGACGCGGCGTAGAGGGAGGGTCCGGCCAGGACCAGCAGGTCGAGGCCGCCGTCCTCGAAGTCGCGCTCGAACATCCGCTCGAGCGACAGCAGGCTGGCCAGCGCCAGCGCGGCGAAGGCGGCGCCGGTGGCGACGGCCGCCAGCCGGCGGGGCTCCGCGCCCACCGCCAGCGGCAACAGGGCGGCGGTCCCGACGAAGAAGGCCAGGGTGTTGAGCGGCCCGCCGCCGCGCCCCCAGGCGAGCGCCAGTTCGCGACGGAACAGGGCGAGGAGGGCGCTCACGCCGCGATCTCGGCGACGCGGCAGGGGATCGGCAGGGGATCGTGCGCCGCCGCCAGGATCATGCCGCCGCGGGCCAGGTGGGCGGACATTTCGGCGGCCAGCACCGAACGCCAGTGTGCGTCGAGCGGGGCGAGCGGTTCGTCGAGCAGCCACAGCGGCCGCGGGGCGGCGCGCAGCCTCGCCAGCGCCAGCCGCCGGCGCTGGCCCGCCGACAGGACGCGGACGTCGAGCGCCAGCAGGGGCCGAAGGTCGAAGGCGTCGATCGCCGCCGCCCGGTGTTCGGCGGCGCCGCCGAACCAGTCGGCCCAGAAGGCGAACTCCTCCTCCGCCCGGCGCTGGGTCTTCAGCCCGTCGTGGTGGCCGGCGAGGTGGAGATGATCGGCGCGCGCCTCGTCCGGGTCGAGCGTCGCGCCGTCGGCGCCGGTGAAGGTCACCGTGCCGGCGTCCGGCCTGAGCAGACCGGCCACGGCCCGCAGCAGGGAGGTCTTGCCCACGCCGTTGGCGCCGGACAGCATCACCGCCTCGCCCGCGGCCAGCCGCAGGGACTGTCCCTCGAACAGGCGGCGCACGCCGCGCGAGATCGACAGCCGGTCGACGGCGAGGGCGGCGATCATGCGGCGGCGATCACGGAGCTATCGACCTGCTCCCCAAGCGGAGCTAAGAGGTTCGCGCCCACGCGGGACAACCGCTGCATCCAATGGTGGAAGGGGCCCTCGGACGCTGTGTGTCCGGTCGCCCTGTGCGCGATCCTGGTGGCGAGAAGGAGACGAAGCAATGGCGTCCATCGACAGCTTGAAAACCCGCCGAGACCTGACGGTCGGCGACAAGACCTACGCCTATTACAGCCTTAAGGCCGCGGAGGAAGCAGGCCTGGCCGGCGTTTCGCGTTTGCCGACCTCGATGAAGGTTCTCCTGGAGAACCTGCTCCGCAAGGAAGACGGAAAATCGGTGTCGCTGGAGGACCTGCACGCGCTGGCGGCCTTCGTCGAGAACAAGGGCTCGTTCGAGCACGAGATCGCCTTCACGCCCGCCCGCGTGCTGATGCAGGACTTCACCGGCGTGCCGGCGGTGGTCGACCTGGCCGCCATGCGCGACGCCATGGGCGCGCTGGGATCCAATCCCGACAAGATCAACCCGCTCAACCCGGTCGACCTCGTCATCGACCACTCGGTGATGGTCGACTATTTCGGCACCCCCAAGGCGTTCGGCGAGAACGTCGACCGGGAATACGAGCGCAACGGGGAGCGCTACCGCTTCCTGCGCTGGGGCTCGTCGGCCTTTCGCGACTTCCGCGTGGTGCCGCCCGGCACCGGCATCTGCCACCAGGTGAACCTCGAGTATCTGGCCCAGACCGTGTGGATCAACGAGGAGGGGGACGCGACCCTCGCCTATCCGGACACGGTGGTCGGCACCGACAGCCACACCACCATGATCAACGGCCTGTCCGTGCTGGGCTGGGGCGTCGGCGGCATCGAAGCCGAGGCGGCCATGCTCGGCCAGCCCTATTCGATGCTGCTGCCGGAAGTGATCGGCGTGCGGTTCAACGGCAAGCTCAAGGAGGGCGTCACCGCGACCGATCTCGTGCTGACCGTCACGCAGATGCTGCGCAAACGCGGCGTGGTCGG
>CAILTK010000118.1 GCA_903837135.1 uncultured Caulobacterales bacterium | reverse complement strand
CGGCGAGGCGCTGGCGCTGACGGCGCGCGGGCCCGACGCCCCCGCCGCCCTCGCGGCGCTGGCGGGCTTCCTCGGCGGCGACGCCGGCGAGAGCACGGCTCCGGCGGCGACCGCGACCGCGCTCCCCGCCCCGCACGCCGGCGATACGCCCGACGGCCGGATCCACGGCGTCGTCGCCGCGCCCGGTCTGGTCGTGGGCCGCGTCGCCTTCCTCAGGCCCGCCGATGTGGTCGTCGAGCGTGACGGGCGCGGCGCGCCCGCCGAACGCGCCGCGTTGGCGACGGCCCTGGCCGAGGTCCGCGCCGCCCTGGCCGCCGGCGCCGCGGGAGCCGCCGGCGAGATCATGGCCGCCCATCTGGCCCTGCTCGACGACCCCGCCCTGGCCGATGCGGCGGACGCGGAGATCGCCGCCGGTCGCAGCGCCGGCTACGCCTGGGGCGCGGCGCTCGACAGTCAGATCCGCCTGCTCGAGGCGCTGGCGGATCCGCGTCTGCGCGGACGGGCCCACGACCTGACCGACCTGAAGCGGCGCGTGCAAAGGGCCCTGGTCGGAGAGGCCGACGTCGCGCCCGACGTTCCGCCCGGCGCCATCCTGATCGCCGACGACCTTTTGCCCTCGGACCTGATGGCCGTGAGCGGCCACATCGCCGGCCTCTGCACCGCACGGGGCGGGCCGACCTCGCACGTGGCCATCATCGCCGCCGCCCAGGGTCTGCCGGCCCTGGTCGCCGCCGGACCGCGGGTGCTGGACGCGCCTGAGGGAGCCGAAGTGATTCTCGACGCCGGCTCGGGCTGGCTCGATCCGGCGCCGGGTCCCGACGCGCTCGCCGCCGCGCGCGCCGAAGTCGCCGTTCGCGGCGACCGCCACGCCGCCGCCCTCGCCGCTGTCGGCGACGCCTGCCGGCTCGCGGACGGGACCCGGATCGAGGTGTTCGCCAACCTGGAGCGGGTCGACGGCGCCGCTCCCGCCGTCGCCGCCGGAGCGGAGGGTTGCGGCCTGCTGCGCAGCGAGTTCCTTTTCATGGATCGGCCGGAGGCGCCGGACGAAGCCGAGCAGGCCGCCGCCTATCAGGCCGTCGCCGACGCCCTGGGCGGCCGGCCCCTGATCATCCGAACCCTCGACATCGGCGGCGACAAGCCGGTCGCCTATCTGCCCGCGCTCTCGGAAGACAACCCCGCGCTCGGTCTTCGCGGCGTGCGCCTCAGCCTCGCCCGGCCCGAGTTGTTGGACATCCAGCTCCGCGCCATCCTGCGCGTCAGGCCGACCTGCCGGATCATGGCGCCGATGATCGCCTCGCTGGAAGAGCTGCGCGCCGTCCGTAAGGCTCTGGATCGCGCCCGCGCCGACCTCGGTGTCACCGGGCCGGTCGAACTCGGGGTGATGGTGGAGACGCCCGCCGCCGCCCTGATCGCCGCCCACCTGGCGCGCGAGGCCGACTTCCTCTCGATCGGCACCAACGACCTGACCCAGTACACCCTGGCTATGGACCGCACCAACCCGGCCGTGGCCGCCGGCGTCGACGCCCTGCACCCCGCGGTGCTGCGCCTGATCGCCCTCACCTGCGAGGGCGCGACGTCGTCCGGGAAATGGGTCGGCGTCTGCGGCGGACTGGCGTCCGACGTCCTTGCCGCCCCGCTACTCGTCGGGCTCGGCGTCACCGAACTGTCGGCGGCCCCGGCGGCGATCCCGGCGCTGAAGGCGGCGCTGCGGCCCCTGACCCTCGAGGCCTGCCGCGCGCTCGCGGCGGCGGCCCTGACCGACTCCACCGCGGCGGCGGTCCGCACACGTCTGACGGAGGCGGCGCGATGAAATCTCCCCTGGCCGCGCTGCAGCCGCTGGGCCGCGCGCTGATGCTGCCGATCGCCGTCCTGCCGATCGCCGCCCTGCTGCTGCGCCTTGGCCAGGACGACATATTGAACTCCGCGTTCGTCGCGCCCCTCGCCCACGCCCTGCCCTGGCTCGGTCCGTTCATCGGCTCGGCCGGCGAGGCCATCTTCAACAACCTCGGCCTCCTGTTCGCCATCGGCGTCGGCGTGGGTTTCGCGCGCGACAACAACGGCGCCGCCGGCCTGGCCGGCCTGGTCTGCTTCCTGGTGGCGACCGCCGGGGCCAAGACCCTGATCACCGTTCCTCCCGACGCGCTGAAGGGCGTAGCCGCCGGCGTCCGGCACCTTGCGATCGCCGACTTCAAGGACAAGGCGCTGTTCAAATTGAGCGTGCCGATGGGCATCCTCTCGGGCGCCATAGCCGGGAATTTCTATAACCGCTTCGGCAATCTGAAACTGCCCGACTATCTCGCCTTCTTCGGTGGGCGCCGGTTCGTGCCGATCGTCTCGGGCCTGGGAGGGCTCGGCCTCGGCCTGGCCTTCGGCGCGGGCTGGGGCGTCCTGTCCGGCGGCATGGACGGGCTCAGCCTGCTGATCGCCCGCTCCGGCCCCTTCGGCCTGTTCGCCTACGGCCTGTTGAACCGGGTGCTGATCGTCACCGGCCTGCACCACATCCTGAACAACGTGGTCTACTTCCTGTACGGCGACTACCACGGCGTCACCGGCGACCTGAACCGGTTCTTCGCCGGCGACCCCACGGCGGGGGGCTTCATGGCCGGCTTCTTCCCGGTAATGATGTTCGGCCTGCCGGCCGCCTGCCTAGCCATGTACCACGCCGCCAGGCCCGAGCGCCGCCAGGCCGTCGGCGGCATGCTGCTGTCGATGGCGGCGACCGCCTTTCTCACCGGCGTCACCGAGCCGATCGAGTTCAGCTTCATGTTCCTGGCCCC
This sequence comes from uncultured Caulobacterales bacterium, assembly GCA_903837135.1. GTDB lineage: Bacteria > Pseudomonadota > Alphaproteobacteria > Caulobacterales > Caulobacteraceae > CAIOYC01. The sequence goes on along the minus strand of CAILTK010000118.1, from coordinate 6,240 downwards.
GGTGCTGTTCGCCCTGCACGCGGTGCTGACCGGCCTGTCGATGGTGCTGATGGACGCCCTGCGCATCCGGCTCGGATACGGCTTTTCGGCGGGCCTGTTCGACTATGTGCTGAACTTCGGCAAGGCGACCCGTCCGCTCTGGCTGATCCCCGTCGGGCTGGCTTACGGCGCGCTCTACTACGGCCTGTTCCGCTTCTTCATCCGGCGCTTCGACCTGAAGACGCCGGGGCGCGAGGATGATCCGGTGGGACTGGAGATCGCCTCGGCGGCGGCCGGCGGCGCCGGCGAAGGATTCACCCGCGCCCTCGGCGGCCCGGCCAACCTGCTCGAGGTCGGCGCCTGCACCACCCGGCTGCGGCTGGTGGTGGCCGACAACACCGCCATCGACGAGCCGGCTCTGCGCCGGCTCGGCGCAAAGGGGTTCATCCGGCCGGCGGCCGGCGCCCTGCAGGTGGTCGTGGGCCCCACCGCCGACCAGACCGCCGGCGACATCCGCGACTATCTGGCGACGGCGCCGAGGACCGCCGTCGCCGAAGCCCCGACCGGGGCGGTCGCGCCCGCCGCATCCGTGACGCCCCCCGCGCGCGACCCCGGCGGCCTGATCGCGGCCCTCGGGGGGGGCGCCAACCTGGTCAGCATCGGCAGCGCGTCCTCCCGGCTCCGCGTCGAGGTGAGGGACGATCACGCGGTCGACGCCCAGGCGCTGAAGGCCTGGGGCGCGCGCGCCGTGGCGAACGTCGCGCCCGGCGCCGTTCACGTGCTCGTGGGCCCCGACGCCGAATCGATCGCCGCGGCCGTGACCGCCCGAATGGGCGCTGCCGTTGCAGGCTGAGTCCCGGCGCCCAAGGCTCCGTCCCCGACCGTCGTTCCGAATAAAGTCATCTGGCGACGGCGGCTTTAACCCAACCTTCTCAGGTTGCGGGTGATCTTGGCGGCTCAACCCGGCCGAGGTGATATGGGCTCTTCCGCGCCTAATCGAATTGTTCCGTTCGCCGCACCGCAAAGGGTCGGTGATCGGCTTGACGTCGCCAGCCGCGCGATCGACGCCCACTTCCTGGATCTGGGGCGCGCGCTCGGCGATGCTCTGCAGGGCCTGGACAAGCTGGTGGCCTCGCTCGAGGCGATGAAGTCGGCGATGGATCAGGACTCCGTCCTTGCGATCAACGCTGAGCTCGAGGCCGCGGCGCGGGATCTTCTCGCCCTGCCCGCCCGTCACGCGGATCGGCCCGCGATGATCGAGCGCCTGGCCGGGGCGGCCAAGCGGCTGACGGCGAACATCGTCGAGATGCACGAAAACCTGCAGTATCTTCAGGTCTTCGCCATCAACATCAAGATCACCGCCGGCGGCATCGCCCTCGCGGGAAAGGAATTTTCCGATTTCGCGCAGGAAGTCGGCGACAGCGCCAAGCGTGGGCAGGCTCATCTGCTGGCGTTCAACGCCGACCTGGACGCGCTTCGCGAAAGCTTCAGGGCGGCCGCCGATCACGAGCGCATCCGGGCGTCGCAATGCGCGGCCCTGGTGCCCTCCGTGCCTGACGGGCTCATCGCCACCGCGAAAGCGATGCTCGACCACCGTCTGCAGATCGGCCAGGTCGCTGGCGACGTCGCGAATCTGGTGCGGAAGGTTCAGAAGAAGGTGGGCTCGGCCTTGGCGGCCCTGCAGATCGGCGACATCACGCGCCAGCGCGTCGAGCACGCGAGCGAAGCGCTCGATCTTCTGGACGGCGTAGAGGGCCTGGACCCCGGGCAGATGGACCGCGTGGCGGCCTTCATCCGGGGCCTCGTCTCCGCGCAGCTTTTCGCCGCCGGGGCCGACTTTCACAAGGACGTCTCGCTGCTCCGGGTCGCGCTGGACGGCATAGCCGACGACGCGAAGGAGATGCTGCGCCTGCGGGACCTCGCCTTCGGGGATGCGAAACACGATGGCGACGGCTTCCTGCGTCAACTCGAGAAGCACGTCGCGCAGGCGTTGATCGTGGTCGGCGTCATGGCCGAGGCCGACCGTAAGGCGCTGACTATGGCGTCCACGGTGTCGGCGGCCAGCATCGACCTCAGTCGGCGGATCACCGAATTGCGGGCGATAAAGGACAATGTTCAGCACATGGCGCTGAACACCACCCTCAGGTGCGGCCGGATCGGCCCCGCCGGCAAACCCCTCGCGGTCATCGCCGCGGAATTGCGCCACCACGCGGGGCACATGGAGACGTCGGCGGTCCAGGCCATGGCCTCCCTCGGCGACCTTACGGACGACGCCCATCGGATGTCGCAAGCCAACACCGGGGAGACGGCCGGCTTTTCCGACGCGGTCGGCGTCGGCCTGTCGGATGTGGCGCGAAGGTTGCGCGAGGCGGGCGACAAGGTCGAAATGGACCTCACCTGCGTCGCCCGGGAAGGCGACGCCCTGGTCGCCGGCCTGAGCCGCGCCAGCGCCAGCATGCATTTTCAACGCCAGATCGGCTCGATCGTCGAAGAAGCGACTGACGCTCTGGCGGAAGACGGCGGCGATGGATCGCCGGTGACCGCCGACATCTCCGCGCCGCTCGGCGACCTGCTGGCCCGGATCGCCAAGCGGTACACCATGGCCCAGGAGCGCGAGGTCCATCGGCGCATGACCGATAGGCTCGGCGCCGAGGCTCCCGCCGAAGGTCTGGCGATCGTACCCGACGACATGGAGTTGGACGACGTCCTGTTCTGATGCGGCGAGGACGTCCGTACGGCCCCGGCCCGCCGCGCAGCTCCTGCCTCGGGCGATTACACGACGTCGGGCCCGGTCCCCGTGATCCCGGACGCGCCACAGCCGAAAAGTCTGGATGCCGGGACAAGCCCGGCGAAGACGACCTGAGGGGGTTTGCTCTAGCGTCTGACGTTCAGAGCGTCGCTGGAGCGAACCGGCTCCCCCTTTTCGCGCGGCGCTCTATCGCGCCGCCATGCGCAGGATCTCCTCGGCGATCCTGGACAAGGGGACGATCCGGTCCACGCAGCCACGGGCGATGGCTTCCTTGGGCATGCCGAACACGACCGAACTGGCCTCGTCCTGAGCGATGGTGCGTGCTCCGGCGTTCTTCATTTCCTCGAGCCCGCGGGCGCCATCGTCGCCCATGCCGGTCATGATCACACCGACGGCGTTGGAGCCGGCCGAATTCGCCGCGGATCGAAACAGCACGTCCACCGACGGACGGTGACGCGTCACCAGCGGACCCTCCCGGACCTTCACCCGGTAGTTGGCGCCGTTGCGTTCGATCATGGTGTGCAGATTGCCGGGCGCGATCAGCACGCGTCCGCGCAACACCGCGTCCCCGTCGACCGCCTCCTTGACATCGACGTCGCAAAGGCTGTCGAGCCGCTTGGCGAAGGAGGCCGTGAATTTTTCGGGCATGTGCTGGACGATCACTATGCCGGGCGCGGCGGCGGGCAGAGCTTCGAGCACCAGGCGCAGGGACTCGGTCCCGCCGGTCGATGCGCCGATGCAGACGATCGATTCGGTGGTGCGCGCCATCGCCCTGTGAGTCGGGGCCCTTTGGGTCGGGGGCGGCAGCATGGCGTCGGCGGTGAGCTTCTTCTCGGGCGTGTGGACCGCGCCGAACGGCGCCGGGTCGCGGCGGCCGACGATTCGCGCGCCCGCCGCCGCCTTGACCGTGTCGCAGATGCGGATCTGGGACTCGGTAAGGTGTTCCGCCACGCCGATCTTGGGCTTGAGGATGACGTCCACCGCGCCCGCCTCCAGAGCCTGCATCAGGGTCTCCGACCCTGCTTCGATCAGCGACGAGCACATCACCACCGGGATGGGGTGCTGGGCCATCAGCTTTCGCAGGAAGGTGATGCCGTCCATCCGCGGCATCTCCACGTCCAGCGTGATGACGTCGGGAATCTCGTCGCGGATGCGCTGGGCGGCGACGTAGGGATCGGACGCCACGCCCAGGACTTCGATCTGCGGGTCGGACTCCAACACCGCCGCGAGAGTCTGGCGAACCGTCGCGGAATCGTCGACGATCAGTACACGGATTTTTCGGGAGGCGATCATCGGCTGACTCGCTGAAACACGGTGTTGGCGACCTGGGTCAGCGGCAGGCCGGCGCCCGCGATCGATTCCGAATGTCCCAGGAACAGATAGCCGCCGGGGCAGAGATGCTCGCACAACTGGCGAACCACCTTGGTCTGCGTCGGCTTATCGAAATATATCAATATATTGCGGCAGAAGATCAGGTCCATGTCGGCCGCCACGGGATAGGCGTCGTCCATCAGGTTGAGCCGGGCGAAAGACAGCTTCGCGCGAAGCTCGGGCGCGATCCGCACCTGATCCGAGCCGGGCGCCCTGGCGCGCCGGACGTACCGGCGGCGCAACTCCACATCGACCGGTTCGATCATCTCTTTGGGGAACTCGCCGCAAAGGGCCTTGTCCAGCACCTCGGTGCTGAGGTCGGTGCACAGGATCGAGTAGTCCTGCCGTGCGCCGTGGCGGAGGTTTTCCTCGAGCACCATGGCCAGGGTATAGGGCTCGGCCCCGATCGAACAGGCGGCGCTCCAGGCCTTGATCGGGCCGCGAGCGGCCCTGGCCAGGGCGGGCAATCCCTCGGCTTCCAGGAAGCGGAAATGCGCCGGCTCTCTGAAGAAGTCGGTCTTGTTGGTGGTCACCGCATTGATCAGGTGAACGAACTCCGTCGCCAGACCGTCGTGGTCGAACAGAAAGCTGCAGTAGTCGTCCAAGGTGGCGATCGAGGTGACCCGCAAGCGCCGGCGGAGCCGGCCTTCCAGCATGGTCCGCTTGGACGCGGGCATCTTGATCCCGCTGTAGTCCTCGATCAGTTCGGACAGGCGTGTGAAATCCTCGGCGGAAAGCTGGTCGTCGACCAGGCCGTCGAACGCCTCCGCGGCCGCCGCCGGGACCATCAGCTGAACAACGTCGACTTGAGGGTGAAGCACATGGGGCGTTCCTGACGGTTGGACGAAGGGGTTGTGACCGGACGTTGACGACGGGCGAGCAGGAGACCGGTCGGACGGCCATGCTCTATCCGTGGGAAACCCTTGTTCCGGACCGGATCGATCCAGCCGATCCGGAATGGATCCAGCCCGAACGGATACGGCCGAAGGGAGTCAGGCGGGGCCGATCACGCCGCGTCCTGATCGATCAGCAAGGCGTCCTGGCTGGTGAGCAGGCGTGCGAGGTCGAAGACGATCACGAAACTGTCCTGCCGTCGCACCACGCCGCGGATGTATTCCGAACGCCACGGAACGCCGATGTCGGGCGCCGGCTCGATCTGGTCGGCGTGGACGCTGATCACCTCGATGACGCGGTCCGCCACCAGGCCCAGGGACAGGACGCGGTCCGCGATCGGCACGTCCAGCACCAGGATGCGCGTGGTGAGCGTGGGCTCGGCCGGCGCCATGCCGAGTTTCACCCGCAGATCGAGGGTGGGGGTGGCCCGGCCGCGCACGTCCATCAGGCCGAGCAGATAGCCAGGGCCATCGGGAACCGCGAACGGCTGCCGAAAGTCCAGGATCTCCCGAACGAAGGCCACCGGCACGGCGAACACCTCGGCGCCGAGGCCCAGGGTGACGAACTGAAGCTCGAGATCGGCGCTCACGACGCGTACGCCTTGAAATGAGCGTCGTCCTGGTCGGGACCGCCCTGGGCGAGATCCAGGGCGAAGCCCTTGGCCCGCGCCTGTTGCGCCGCCACCACGCTTGCCGCCGGGGCCGCCGTCTTGCGCGCCGCGACCCGGGGGCGCGGTTTCGACGGCGCCTGTCTCGGCGCCGCCGGCGTTGCGGGCGGCTTGACGGATCTCACCGTCGGGGCGGTCTTTCGGACCACGGCCCCCTCGGCGTCGATGCGGAAGTATGCGATCGACGCCTCGAGCTTGTCGGCCTGGGCGGCCAGCTCCCCGGACGTGGAGGACATCTGCTCCGACGCGCCGGCGTTCTGCTGGATGACCTGGTCGAGCTGCTGCAGGGCGTCGTTGACCTGCGAGGCGCCGATATCCTGCTCGCGGCAGGCGGCGCTGATCTCGGCCACCAGCTCGGCGGTCTTGCGGATGTCCGGCACGAGGGCGGTCAACATTTCGCCGGCCTGCTGCGCCGAGCGCAGCGTCTGGGACGACACCGCGCCGATCTCCGTGGCCGCGACCTGGCTGCGTTCGGCCAGCTTGCGCACCTCCGAAGCCACCACCGCGAAGCCGCGGCCATGCTCTCCGGCCCGGGCCGCCTCCACCGCCGCGTTGAGGGCCAGAAGATCGGTCTGGCGGG
>CAILTK010000117.1 GCA_903837135.1 uncultured Caulobacterales bacterium | reverse complement strand
CGAGCCGATATTGATCGAGCGACCATCGGGCATGATGATCCGGTTCCAGGCGATCAGCGCCCGCTCCTGGCCGTAGGCGATCTGGCTGTCGTACTTGCCGATCAGGCGCGAGCCCTGGGGGATCAGCACCGTGCGCCCCGTTGCGTGGTCGTAGATCGGCTCGGTGACCTGGGCGATGACTTCGCCGGGAAGGTCGGAGTTCAACGCCGTCAGCAGGGCGGCCGGGATGACCGTGCCGGCTTTCACCTCCCAGGGGCTTTCGGGCGCCCGCAAGGGGCTGGCCAGATAGTCTTCCGATCGAGCCGTCGCCATGAACTGGCGTTTGGCGCCCTGGCCATTGGCGGGCTGGACATCGGGGGTATCGCCGCCGCCGCCGCCCGCCCCTGAGCCTGCGGCCGCCAGATTGACCGGCCCGCCGGTATCGGGCGCGGCGGGGCCGCTCCCGGCCTGCGCCTGGGCGGCGAAGAAGGGATTGGAGGCGCGCGCGGCATTGGCCTGCTCGCGGGCCTGCTGCACCGCCGGATCCACGGGCCGCGCCGGACCGGTTTGCGCGCCGGGGCCGCCGGGAGGGGTGGCCGTGGTCGCCCCGGCCGGAGGCAGGCTAGCCGTCCCCGGCGCCGCGGCCTGGACGGCCGGATCGCCATAGCCCGCGGCGAAGCGGCCGGCGAAGGCCGGCGTCGTCGGCACGGTATCCGCGGCGTTCTGCGCCGCCGCCTGCCGGGGGGCAGGGCGACCCAGCCCACCAAAGCCGATGTAAAACCCGGCCGCCACCAGTGCCGCCAGCCCGCCGGCGCCCAGGATTAGGTATCGCCGGTTCCACCGGGTCACCGGCAGGCGCGGCGCGGCCAGCACGCTCTCTGGCGTGGCCTTGGGGGAGGGGGCGGCGTCGCCGACCGGCCGATCGGGGGGCAGGTAGGTCATGGGCCTACCCCTTCGATCCGGTGCGGCTGATCCGGACCACCTGTTGCGGCTTTTCACCCAGGCGCAGCTCGGCCACATCGATCAGCCGGTCGACCACATAGTAGCCGTTCAGATAGCGGTAGTTGACCAGCTCGGCCTTGCCGCCCGGACCCACCAGGAAGAGCGGCGGCGCATCCGTCGCCGCCATGTTCACCGGGAACTGGATGTAGGTTTTCAGGCCGTCGTCGAACACGCGCAGGGGCTGCCAGCGCGGCGACTTCATATGGATCGCCTCGACCTTGTAGTCGAAGTGCAGCTGGTCGATGGCCAGCGACGGGGCCACGACGGTTTGCGCCGCTTGCGCCTGGGCGGCCGCCAGGGCCTGCATCTGCTCCTGCGGATAGTTCCAGCTGATCGCCGAGGTATAGGTCCCGCCATCGTGGCTGACCGCCTCGAGCAGATAGGTGCGCTGGTCTGTCGTCAGCACGACATTGGTCTTGAGGCCGCCGCGGATCGGCTTGATCAGCACCACCACCTGCTGGTTGGCGCCCGCGCCCTGGACGGTTTCGCCGAGCACCCAACGCACCGTGTCGCCGGCGGCCTTGGCGATCAGCTTCTCGCCGGGGCGCAACAGGATCGTGGTCAGGAAGCGAGGACTGGTCTGCAGGGTGTAAATCCGGCCGGCCTCATAGTCGTAGTAGAGGACCGCGTTGATGTAGGCGTCAGGGGTGGCGTAGGCCCGCGCCCCGGCATTGGCCGCACTGACCGCCGCATAGCCCGGCATGGCCGAGGCCCGACGATAGTGATGATGCACGGGGTTCGGGGTTGGCAGACCGACCGGGGCGACGGCCGCGGCCGTCGCATGAGGGGCGGGCGGCGCCGGCGAGGCGCTGGGCCCTGCGGCCGCGGGAGTTTGGGCGGCGGCGCCTCCGACCACGACCAGGGCGACAAACGCAGGGGCGGCCACCGCGCAAAGGCTTTGCGGCAGGCCCGCTAGAATCTTAGCTGTGCGGCTCATAGCTCACGGCTCCACTGAAAGGCGGTGATGAAGACGCCGAGCGGATTGGCTCTGAGCTCTGCCTCGTTCTTCGGCGGATTGATCTTGGTGGTGAACAGCCCGGTCCAGTTGACCGAACTGGAGCTGACCCCTTGGTCGAAGGTCGTCTCGCGCCACTGCACCTGATAGGTGGCCGGGCTGCGCTGGAGGACCGATACGATCTCGACGCTTACCGCCTGGCTGCCGGCGTTGGCGAACGGGTCGTGGGTCTTGGCGTAGTCGTTGAGCTGGCCGATCGCCGGGCCGACCACGAACCGGTAGGCCCCAGTCCAGTTGTCCCGGATGACGATCGGGTCGATGCTCTTGGAGCGCGTGCGGGTGACCCAATCGGCGAGGAAATAGCCGATCTCGGCCGACGAGGGTGTGTAGGCGCGGTCCGCCATCTCGATCCGGCCCGGCCGGCCGTATTTGTCGACCGGCACGACATAGGTGGCGATGCGGGTGTTGCTCCCCTGATAGATCAGGCCGCCGACCGCCAAAGCGGCGACGGCCCAGCCGGCGAACGCCATCAGCCGCCAGTTGCGGGCCTGGATCACCGGCGCGCCGATGCGCCGGTCCCATTCCTGGCTCGCCCGCTGATAGGGGGTCTCGACCGGCGCCGAGCTGCCGTAGCGGTCGTTGGGACGTCGGAAGGGCTGCATCGATCAGATCCTCTAGGCGCCGGGGCCGGACGGATCCGGCTCGTCGGGCCGGATGGGGTTGGCCGCCATGCCAGGACCGCCGTCCTCAGCCTGGGTCGCCGTCGCGGCGGCCGTCTGGGCGGCGGTCGCCAACCCGCCCCGGCGCGCCTCGGCGCGCGCGACGGTGTCGGCGGGCGTGGGGGCCGGCGGCGACTCCCCGTCTTCCCCGGCCTCTGGCGCGGCGGCGCCGAACATTCGGCCGCCCAGCTGGCGCAGGCCGGAGACCGCCGTGGACACGGGCGCGCGGGCGACATCCGCCGCCATCTGGCCGCCGCCGCCGGATGGCGAGGAGGGCGGCGAGGCGCCGCCGCCCGATGGAATGGCTCCGGCGGCGCTACGCGCGGCGGCGACTTGGACGCCGCCCGCCGCCCATCCGGACGCGACCGCGCCGCCCAGTGCGCGCATGGCCAGACCAGCGCCGGCGACGCCGGCCGCGACCCCAGCCGCGCCCATCACGGCGCCACCAGCGTTCAGCTGCGGGCCGCCGGAGATCAGGGCCGCGGCGATCGACGGGATTTTCAGGGCCAGCATGACCATGACGACGGCCGCGAGCAGAAGGCCGACGTCCTCGCCGATGCCGGGGTCAGGGGAGACGGTGTAGTTGTCGAACACCGTGGTGCCGAGGCTGACCACGATGGCCAGCGCCATCAGCTTGATGCCGACCGAGACAACGTAACCAATGGCCCGCTCGCTCATGAACGAGGTCTGGGTCAACACGCCGAAAGGCACGGTGACGAAAGCCACGAGGGTGACGATGTGGAATTCGATGATCGTGACGACGATCTCGACCGCCAGGATCACAAAGGCGATCAGGATGCCGATGGCCGCGATCAGCGCCATGGCCACCACGTCGATGTGGGCGAAGAACTCGATGGGTCCGGGCGCGATCTTCTTCACATACTGCATCAGTCCAGCGATGACCTTGATGCCGGCCATGACGATCTGGGAGGGCGAGGTGGTGAAGGTGGAGACGCTCATCGCGCCGCCGCCGGCTTTGAGGCCGAGCGCCGCGAAGCCGTTGACCACGGTCTTGGTCAAGGTCGGCCACTGGGCCACCAGGAAGGCAAAGAAGCCGACCAGGAGAATCTTGCGCACCAGCGAGGCCAGCACATTCTGGTTCTCGTCGATGGCCCACATCAGGGCGGTGATCACGATGGAGATCACCACCAGGCTGGCCAGCGTCGCCGAAACATCGCCCTGGATCAGCCCAAAGCCCGCATCGACCTGGGTGCGGAACTTGTTGAGGAAGTCGTCGAGGACGGCGGGATCGGCGGTCGCCATGGCCAGGCCCTACAGTTTGCCGGGGTCGGCGACACGCGGGGCAGGCTTGGCCACATCGTAGAATTTGGAGGCGTGGACATCGGCGTCGGCCGACTGCGCGTTGACGCAGTTGGCCGTGGCGCCAAGCCGGCCGGGGTCATTCTGGCAAGCGGAGAGTTGGCTTGTCCGCTCCGCCTCATGCTGGACGTAGTAGGCCTTGTCGTGGGTCGGGACCGGCTGGGAACAGGCCGCGAGCGCGCCAGCGCCGAGGCCCAGTGTGAGAATCAGACGGGCGCGCATCACAGTTGCCCTGGGTTCTGCACCCGGCTCGCGGGCGTCGTAGTGTTCCAGAACCGCTGGCTGTCGGCAGCGCCGGCGGCCTGGGACGCCTGGCTTTGCGCGCTGAGGGTCTGCTCGGCGCGGGCCTGGGTGATAAGCAGGTTCTGCAGCTGGGTCAGCTGCGCGCTCACCGTCGCCAAGAGCTGGTTGGTGGCCTGGATCGCGGCGGTCTGGCCTGGCGCGCCTTGGGAGGCGCTGACAGCGCGAGCCACCTGGGCGGAGGTGATCGGCTGGCCCTGGGCGATCTGGTTTTGCATCTGCAACGCCTGTTGCAGCGCCAGCGCGTTGTTCTGCCGCCAGGTCCCGAGCGAAGCCTGGGTGGTGGCGAGGCTCGCCCCGGGCATGGTCGAGGGATAGAGCGACGCGTACTGCTGGGCGACGTTCTGGGCGCCATAGCCGATGCCTTGGGCCTGTTGCAGGATACCCGTGGTTTGGCTGGTGATCTGCGCGATCGGACCGGTAACGTCGGTCTGCATCTTCTGCAGCATCAGCGCCTGGTTGGAGAGTTGCGACTCCAGCCGCTGGATCTGGGTCAGGCTGTTGGATACCTGCTGCTGCGCCTGCAGGATCGCCTTCAAGTCGATCACCGCCATCTGGGCGTGGGCGATGGGCGGCGGCGCGGCCAGGGTCAGCGCTAAGGCCAGGGCGGCGCCCGAGGTCACTAAGGCTCTACGCATGAGGGGGACTCTCCCGCCAGGGTTGGGGTGAAGGGGGCCAGAGCGCGGCGGCCTCGGCGCGGGCGAACACCCGCTCGCTTCGCGCTCGAAACACGCAGGCGGCGGCGAAGAGGGCAAAGCCCAGCATCAGCAAGGCGAGGTTCTGGTGCAGCGGCGTGGCGAACACCCCGGCGAATCCGGGCGCGGCCAGGCCGAGGAACAAGAGCCGCCGCCGGCGAGGACTGAGGATCCACGGCCGCGGCAGGCGCGCGGCCAAACGGGTGAAGCGCGCGAACTCCGCCTCGGACAAAGGCGGCTGTAGCGTTTCAGCGGGGAGGGCGGCGCCGGTCATCAAGCCACCTTCGCGGAGGGCGATGCGCCGAGGCGCGCGAGGTAGTCCGCCACTTCGGGCAGGCCCTGGGCCCGGTAGAACCGCGCGGCGAAACCTTCGGCGCCAGCTTCGGCCAAGGCGGCGGTGACCCGCTGCTGGTCGCCGGGCGAGGACGCGCCGACGGCGGCCAGACCGACCGGTCCCAGCCCCAGCTCGAACAGCCGATTGCCGGCGCTCGACTGGTAGTAATATTCGCGCTTGGGCGTGGCCCCGGCGACGATCCGCAGTTGCTGGGCGTTCAGGCCGAAGGCGGCGTAGAGGTCGGCGATCTGCGGGGTGTGGGCGTCGGGATTGGGCAGGAAGACCCGGGTCGGGCAGCTCTCGATCAGCGCCGGCGCGATCGAGGAGCGGGCGATGTCGGCCAAGCTCTGAGTGGCGAAGACGACCGCGACGTTGAACTTGCGCAGGGTCTTCAGCCACTCGCGGATCTTGGCCGCGAACGAGCCTTGGTCGAGGAAGAGCCAGGCTTCGTCGAGCACCAAGAGGGTCGGGCGGCCGTCAAAGCGTTGCTCCAGCGTGCGGAAGACATAGGTCAACACCGGCGCAAGGGCGGCCTTGTTGTTGATCAGTTCGGCCATCTCGAAGGTCTGCCAGCGGGCCGAAACGCGGCTGTTGTCCTGCGCGTCCAGCAAGTGCCCGTGGGGACCGGCCAGGGTGTAGGGCAGCAGGGCCGACTTCACCGTCTGGTCCTGGACCGTCGCCGCCAAGAGGGTGAGCGTGCGCTGCTCGCGCGGACCCGCCGCCAGATTGCGCAGGCCGCTCCAGATCTCGTCCTTGACCGCCGGCGTGATCTCCACGCCTTCGGCGGCGACCACGTCCTGCACCCACTCCTGGGCCCAGGTTCGATCTTCGGCCGTATCGAGCGCGGCCAAGGGCTGGAAGGCGAGGTCGCTCTGGTCGCCGCCGAGGACGAAAAACTGGCCGCCGGCCAGCAGGGTCGAGGCCCGCGAGCTGGCGCCCTTGTCGAAATAGAAGATCTGCGCTTCGGGATAGCGCAGCCACTGCATGGCGATGGTGTTCAAGAGCACCGATTTGCCCGCACCGGTCGGGCCGACGATCATGGCGTGACCCACGTCGCCCTGGTGAAGGTCAAACCGGAACGGGGTGGTGCCGGCGGTTCGGGTGACCATCAACGGCGGCTGCACCCCCGGATGGCCGCGCTTGGCGCATTCGGACGACAGATGCGCGTTGCGCGATGGTCCCGGCCAGATCGCCGACATCGGGATCATGTCGCAGAGGTTCAACGAGGACACGAGCGGGCGGCGCAGATCGGCATAGGCTTGACCCGGCAGGCTGCCGAGCCAAGCCTCCACGGCGTTGACGTCCTCGACCTTGCAGACGAACCCCACCCGGTTGATGGCGCTTTCGACCTCGCGGACCCGGTCGGCCAGCCGATCCGGGTCGCGGTCCATCAAGGTGACCGTCGGCGTGAAATAGCCGATCGAGGCATAGTCGCCGCCAAGGATGGCTAGCGCCGCGTCCGCATCCTGGGTCTTCGCCGTGGCGTCGGGGTCTTCCAACGCCGAAGGCTCGCGGGTGATCGCCTCCTTCAGGAGCGCCATGACCCCCTTACGCTTGGCGAACCAGCGTTTGCGGACGACGGAAACGGCCTTGCGCGCGTCCTCCTTGTCGAGCGGCATGAAGCGGCAGGTCCAGCGGTAGCTGACGCCCAGCTCGTTCAACCGATCCAGCAGGCCTGGCGAGGAGCTGGTGGGATAGGCGCGCACCGAGATGGTGCGGACATATTGGCCGCCCAGCCGGGGCAGCAGGCCGCCCTGGAAATCTTCGTCGCACAGGAAGGCGTCGAGATAGGCGGGAGTATCGGGCGCGCGAACAAAATGGCGTTTGGTGGAGATGCAGCCATGCAGATAGGTCAGCGTCTCGTCGTCATCGAGTTCGCGCACCTCCGGCATGATCGCGCCAAGGATGTCGGCGATCTGCCGCACGGTGGACAGGAACCCGCCCAGCGCGGCGCGGTACATGCCGGCGGCGCCGCGGCCCGACGGGGCGTTCTCCAGCAGCAGGCTTTCGGCGGTGGAGATGGCTTCTTCCGGCGGCAGGAAGGTGAAGGTCAGGAAGTAGCGGCTCTCGAAAT
>CAILTK010000116.1 GCA_903837135.1 uncultured Caulobacterales bacterium | reverse complement strand
GATCCTCGCCGCGGGGATTGTCGTCGGTGACGATGGCGATGTCGGCGAGCTCGGCGGCGGCCCTGCCCATCAGGGGGCGCTTGGCCCGGTCGCGGTCGCCGCCGGCGCCGAACACCACGATCAGCCGGCCCGCCGCGTGCGGGCGCAGCGCCTTCAGCACGGTGACCAGTCCGTCGGGCGTGTGCGCGTAGTCCACATAGGCCTCGCCGCCGTTGGCCCCGGCGCCGACGCGCTGCAGCCGCCCGGCCGCGCCGCGCAAGTGCTCGAGCGCCGCCAGCACCGCTTCGACCGTCTCGCCGGCCGCCATGCACAGGCCGGCGGCGACCAGGACGTTGGAGGCCTGGAAGGCGCCGGCGAGCGGCAGCAGCACCTCATAGTCCCGGCCCTCCGCGGTCAGGCGCAGCCGCTGGCCGTCCGGCTCGGGCGCGCGCGACAGCAGCCGCAGGCCCACGCCGCTCTCGCCCACCGACATCACCGTCTGGCCGTGCATCACCGCCGCCGCGGCCACGGCGGCGAAATCGTCGGCGTCGGCGTTGAGCACAGCCGTTCCGCCGCGCGGCAGGAGGGTGGTGAACAGCCGGAGCTTGGCCTCGCGATAGGCGGCCATGGTGTGGTGATAGTCGAGGTGGTCCTGGCTGAGGTTGGTGAACCCGGCCGCCTTCACCGTCAGGCCGTCGAGCCGGCGCTGATCCAGGCCGTGCGAGGAGGCCTCGAGCGCCAGATGGGTCACGCCCCGCCCCGCCAGTTCGGCGGCGAAGCGGGCCACGTCGGCGGCGTCGGGCGTGGTCAGGCCGGGCGGCGTCAGGTCCTCGCCCTCGAGCTGAAGGCCGAGGGTGCCGAGGCTGGCGGCGCTGCGGCCGCAGCGGGCGAAGATCTGCCGGCAGAAGGTGGCGACCGAGGTCTTGCCGTTGGTGCCGGTGACGGCCACCACCGTCGCCGGCTCCCCCCCCCAGAAGGCGCGGGCGGCCAGGGCGTAGGCGCGCTTGACGTCATGCACCGGCAGCACCGGCGCGCCGAGTTCGGGCGTGCCGGCTTCGGGCGTACCGGAGGGCGCCAGCACGGCGGCGGCGCCGCTGTCCAAGGCCTGGGCGATGAAGGCGCGGCCGTCGGCGGCGGCGCCCGGCAGGGCGGCGAACAGAAAGCCCGGCCGGACCTTGCGGCTGTCGGCGGTGACGCCGGTGATCTCCGGATCGCGGTCGCCGACCGGTCGCTTGACGATGTCGGACAGCCGCTGGCCCATCAGTCGGCGCCCATCGAGGCGGACACCGGGGCGGCCGGGCTCGCGGCGGCGGCGGTCGGGAGGGGAGCGGCCAGCGCCGCCGGGGCGCGCTTCACGCCGAGGAAGGGCGCGATCCGGTTGATCACCGCCCCAGCCGTGGGCGCGGCGGTGAAGCCGGCGGTGGCGAAGCCGAAGGTGCCGGGCGCCGGCTTGGGCTCGTCGAGCAGGATGTAGACGAGATAGCGCTTGTCGCCGAGCGCGCCGGCGGTCGGGAACACCGCCGCGAAGGACGCCACGCGAGCGTTGGCCTTGTAGCCGCCGACACCCGCCTTCTGCGCCGTGCCGGTCTTGCCGCCGACGCTCAGCCCGGGAACCTCGGCGCTCTTGCCCGAGCCCTTGGGGTCGGTGACGTTCATGCGCATGAAGTCGAGCATGGTCTGCGCCGTCTTTTCCGAGACGACCCGCCGTCCCGCCGGCGCCTCGCCGGTCCGCTTCCTGATGGTCAGCGGTATATAGGTCCCGCCGTTGAAGATCGACGTCATGCCGGTGGCGATCTGCAGGGGCGTCACCGACAGGCCCTGGCCGAAGGACATGTAGGCCAGCACCCCCGGGTCGAGCCGGCCGTCGGGGCCGCGGTGCGGCGGCAGCGGCCGGGTGGATTCGGCCAGTTCGCTCGGCGCGGCGGCGTAGACGCCGAAGGCGCGCATATAGCGGTCCATCCGCTCGCCGCCGACCGCGAGGGCCACGTGGCTCGCGCCGATGTTGGAGGAATGGGTGAAGACCTCGGGCAGGGTCAGGGTCGAGTCGCCCTTGTCGAAATCGTGGATCGGATGGTTCGAGCCGATCACCAGGGGGTGGGACACGTCGAAGGTCGAGGTCGGCGACACCGCGCCGGTGTCGAGGCCGGCGGCGAGGGTGAACACCTTGAACACCGAGCCGGCTTCGTAGTCGACACCGGCCACGTGGTTCTTCAGCGCTTCGGGCGAGGCCGCGCGCAGATTGCCGGGATCGAAGGTCGGATAGCTGGCCATGGCGAGGATTTCGCCGGTGTGCACGTCGACGACGATGGCGGCCGCATCGGGCGACTGGAACCGCACCGCCGCCTTGTCGAGTTCGTCCTCGAGCGCCGCCTGCACGCGAAGGTCGATCGACAGCTGGACCGGCTGGCCCGCCGCCCCGGCGGCCTGGATCTCGTCGTCGAGCGCATGTTCGGCCCCGGCCAGTCCGGCGCCGCGGGTCTGGGTATAGCCGATCAGGTGCGCCGCCGAGGTCCCCAGCGGATAGAACCGCCGCGGGGTCTCCTCGAAGTCGACGCCCGGCCGGCCGAGGTCGTGCACCAGGGCCTTCTCGGCCATCGTCAGTCCGCCGACCAGAAAGCTGCGGCGGCCGGAGGCGAAGGCGGCTTCGATCCGCTCCGCCGGGATGCGCGGCAGCGCCTCCAGCAGGGCGTCGCGCGTTTCGGCGCGGTGCGCCGCCAGCACGGCGCGCGGGTCGAGATAGAGGTCGTAGCTCGGCAGGTCGGTGGCCAGCAGCAGGCCGTTGCGATCCTCGAGCGTCGCGCGGACGCCGTTCGGCTCGCTGACGCCCGCCCCGACATGGGTCTTGGCGAAGACGGCGACGCGGCCCGCCGAAGCCGCGACGCCGCAGAAGGCCAGGGTGAACAGGGCCAGCAGCAGGAAGATGCGCAGGCGGGCGTCGTCGGTGGGCCGATCCTTGGCGCGCGAGCGCTCGAAGGCGTGCTCGATCCGCCAGACGAATTCGACCAGCCAGCGCCACAGCTGGCGCGCCGTCGGCGCCGCGCGATAGGGGCTCGAAAGGTCGATCGGGCTCATCGGGCGCCCTCCGCGACGGCCGGCGGCGCGGTGGCCGGCGGCGCGGCGGCCGGCAGCGTCGCCAGCTGGCGCGCCTGCAGCAGGGCTTCGGGCGTCACCTCGTGGCTGGCGGCGATCGGCCCCATGTTGAGATACTGCGTCGACAGCCGGCGCAGATTGTCGGGCCGAGTCAGATAGGCGTGTTCGGCGCGGAGCAGACGCACCTGCTGCTCTTCGGCGGCGATCTGGCGGGTGGTGTCGGCGATCTTGGCGCCCTCGGCCCCGGCTCCGGCTTTGGAGGCGTAGACCGACAGCACCATCAGCACCAGGAAGGCCCCGCCGGCGAGGTCGACGACGCGCACGCCGCGCACCTTGCGCATCAGGACGGTGTGGAGCCCGATCATGCGGCGCGCCTCCAGGCCTGGGCGTCCGTGCGCACGCCGGCCCTGAGCTTGGCCGATCGCGCGCGGGGGTTCGCCCGCGTTTCCGCCTCGCTCGGCGCCTGGGCGTTCTTGACCAGCAGCTCGAAGGTCGGCGCGGGGCCCTTCTCGGTCGGCGGCCGGTGTCGGGAGCCCGCGGGTGTGCGTCCGGCGCGTTCGGTGAAGAAGCCCTTCACGATCCGGTCCTCCAGTGAATGAAACGTGACGACGGCCAGTCGGCCGCCGGGGGAAAGCGCGCGCTCGGCCGCCTCCAACCCAGCCTCGAGTTCGGCAAGCTCTTCGTTGACAGCGATTCGGAGCGCTTGAAATACGCGTGTCGCCGGATGTGTCGGTGCGCCACGCCGACCGCCGAGGGCGCGCTCCACCACCTCCGCGAGGTCGATGGTGCGGGTGAAGGGCTGCTCGGCGCGGCGGCGGACCAGGGCTGCGGCGATGCGACGCGACTGCCGCTCCTCGCCGTAGAGCCAGAATATCCGGGACAGGTCGGCGGGCTCCGACCCGTTCACGAGGTCGGCGGCCGTGGGACCATCACCGCCCATCCGCATGTCGAGCGGCCCGTCGCGCATGAAGGAAAAGCCGCGCTCGGCCACGTCGAGCTGCATCGACGAGACGCCGAGATCGAAGGCGACCCCATCGCATTGCGTGCGCCCGGCGTCGGCCAGGCCCTGCTCGAGTTCGGAGAACCGGCGTTCGATCAGCTGGAATCGGCCCTGGGCGGCCACGGCCAGGGCGTCGGCGAAAGCCCGGGCGCCCGGATCGCGGTCGAAGGCGATCACCTCCGCGCCGTGGTCCAGGAAGGCGCGGCTGTAGCCGCCGGCGCCGAAGGTGGCGTCGACCACCACCCGGCCCGGCGCCGGGGCGATCGCCTCGACCACTTCGCCCAGCAGGACCGAGGTGTGCGGCGCGTCATGGGACGGGACGGGGGTCATGCCAGCTTCGCCGTACGCTGTTGCGCGCGATGCTCGGCAAGGCCCGTGCGCGCCGCCAGCCGCTGTTCCTCGCGATGGGCGCGGAAGGCCTCGCGCTCCCAGATCTGGAACCGCTCGCCGAGACCGATCACCACCACCCAGTCGGTCAGGCCGAACTGTTCGCACAGGGCCTCGGGCAGGGTGATGCGGCCGGCGGAATCGAAGGCCATCCGGCAGAGGCCGCCGCGCACGCTGAATTCGATCGCCGAGCGGAGCGGATCACCGAACGGCAGCTCCTCGATCAGGGCCTCATAGCGGTTGAACAGGGCCTGCCCGCCGCCTTCGAGGCAGTCCGCCTCGATCGAGGGAAAGCACATGATGCCTTCGAAGGGGCCCGAGGCCGCGGCGGCGCGGAAATCCTGCGGCACCACGATGCGCCGCTTCAAGTCCAGCTGCTTCTCGAACGTCGAGAGAAACACCCTGCCCCAGCCCCTGTCCGTCGCGCCGGAACGCGAACGCCAAAACTCCACCGCCCCACGGCAGTTGGGTTAACATGGGATCAATTGGGACGCAATGACACTGGACTCGGATTTAGGGCCGAAACCAAGTCGTCGCATGGGCGCAGCCAAGTGCTAACAGGTTATGAACAGAACATACACAGAACAAATGCGCCGTCATGACTCGGCCGGGGGTCCGTTTGACGTTGAACGAAAGTCGAGATGGGCCAGACGGCCTGTAAGCCGGGTTCTGTCATACGTCTTGCGACGCGAGACGGTCATTCCTCTGGACCGCCCCTCGCGGGACGGTTCTCGCGACCAACCCGGACGGCTCGGACCGGCGATGGTCCTACCGGAGCGAACTCCGGCGCGCCGCCCCTATTCGGTCTTGCTCCTGGCGGGGCTTGCCATGCCGTCCCCATTGCTGGGTCCGCGGTGGGCTCTTACCCCACCCTTTCACCCTTACCGACGGCCGAAGCCGAAGGCGGTTTGCTTTCTGTGGCGCTATCCCTGAGGTCGCCCTCGGCGGGTGTTGCCCGCCGCCATATCACCGTGGAGCCCGGACTTTCCTCGACGCTCCGAAAAGCGCCGCGACCGCCCGGCCGTCTGGCCCGCGTCCCAACTGCGCCCAACCCATCCCAGGGTCAAGGTTGGGGCGCGGCCGGTCGAGCCTCAAAAGCGCCGTGGGGAGCCGTCAGTGCGCCTCCGTGGCCAGCCCGAGGTCATACCCCGCCGCCGCGCGCAGCACGCCCATCAGCCGGGCGCGGGTCTCGCCGTCGGCGACGCCGTCGAGGCGGTGCGGAGCCCAGTGGCGCTGGAAGGCGGTGATCAGGATCCGGGTCTGCTCATCGTAGCGGCCGCTCGGCGGACTGTCGTAGCCGAGCCGCTTCAGCGCCGCCTGCAGGGCGAACACGCCGACCCCCTCGTCGCCGGGCCCCAGGGGCTCGCCGGGCGCGGCCAGGGGCTCGGCCCACAGGCCATGCCCGGCCGCGTGCAGCGTGCGCCACGGAAACCGCTCGCCGGGATCCTGCTTGCGGTCGGGGGCTACGTCGGAATGGGCGAGGATGAAGGCGTCGGGCACAGTCCAGCGGGTGCGGATGTCGCTGAGAAGCCCGATCACCGCCGCCACCTGGGCGCCCGGAAAGTCGCGATAGCCGTGCTCGTGCCCCGGGTTGACGATCTCGACCCCGATCGAGCGGGCGTTGAGGTCGGTGTCGCCCTTCCAGAACGAGACGCCCGCGTGCCAGGCGCGCCGCGCCTCGGCCACCAGGGCGAACACGCGCCCGTCCTCCTCCACCAGATAGTGGGCCGAGACCTTGGCCTCCGGATCGCGGAGCCGCTCGAGCGCCGCCTGGCCGGTAGGCATGCCGGTATAGTGCAGCACGATCATATCCGGCGGCGCAGTGCGGCTGTCGAAGTTGGGCGACGGGGCGTCGATTGGGGCGGGCGCGCTCATGGCCTCCGACCTACGCGTGTCGGCGCCGGAAGTTGAGTGAAAAGAGAGGCGGATTGTCAGGCCGCGCCCTCGTTACTGCCGCACGATGGTCCATCGCTACATCGCCGAACGGCAGGCCGGATTCCTCGGGCTTGTCGCAGGGACCAGGATCGCTCGCCGCCTGGGAGCCGCGACGGACTACTCCGCCCTCAACGTCGGCCCCCGCATCATCGTTTTCCGGGAAACTGAGGATATCCTGGTCGTTCGCATACTGCACAAGGCGATGGACGCGGAGCAACCTCTTCAGCCCTGAACGCGCCGCCTTCTGCTTAGCGCGCGTTCTGGTCCCAGCCGTAGGCGACCCAGGCGTGGCCGACCTTGCGGGCCTCCAGGGTGACCGGACGGGCGGCGGCGGGCCGCATGCGCGGCGCATGGCTGAGGCGATGGGCGACCGCCCAGGCGGCGAGCGCCCCGCCGACCACGACGGTGATCACGGCCATGGTGGCGGCGAAGACGATGGCCAGCATCGTCGCCACCAGGGCGGCGACCAGGGTGGCGCTCACGCCGATCAACCAGTGCGCGCCGGTGAGCGCGGGATTGCGGCGTCCGAGACGGGCGGGATCGGCGACCATCTTCTCTCCTCCGGCCCCGGTCGGAAGACCGGTGGAAAATGAAGCTTTAATGTCTGTTCGCCGGGGGGCCGCGTCAATGCGCTTCGCGCCCGAAGCTAAAAATTAACGCGCGCCCGCGCCCGAGGGACACGGATTGGGGGGTTCAGGCGGCTCGCCGGGCCAGGATCGCCCGTTCGCGCATCACTTCCTCGTAGGCGGCGTTCAGCGACTTGGTCGCCTCCTCGGCTTCGGCGACGGCCTCCGCCGACTCGCCCCGGCCGGTCAGCCGGTCCGGATGCAGCGCCACCACGGCCGACTTCCACGCCGCGTGGACCTCCTCGTCCGGCGCGTCGGGCTCGACATGCAGGACCGTGTAGGGATCGTCGCCCTTGCCGAGGTGACGGGATTTCAGACGCTTGAAACCCAGCGGCGAAACGCCGAACAGGGTGGAGACCTGTTCGAGGATGGCCATCTCCTCGCCGGTCACCACGCCGTCGGACTTGGCCACGCGGAACAGGCCGTCGAGGGCGCGCTCGAGCACCTTGGGACAGGCGCGATAGCGTCGGGCGATCGATTCCGCATAGCCCTCGAGGCCGAGGGTGGTCTTGCCGGCCAGTCCAAAAAACCGGCGGACCTGCCATCCGGATTCCGGCGCCGTCGGGAAGACCTGGCTGAAGGCTTCGAACGCCCCGTTGGCCCCGCGGCGGTCCTGGCGCAGCAGCTTGGCGCCGAGGGCGGTGATGGCCGACGTGAAGGCGGGATCCTGTTCCGGCAGGGTCTCGGGACACCCGCAATCCGTCGTCGCCGCCCCCTTTCTGGCGGAGCGGCGGGACGCCAGGCTTGCAATTTTGCGCAAGAGGGTCATCGGAGGATCTTGTCTACCGCCCTCCGCCCCAGATGACAACCAGTCTCAGCAACAGAAACAATCACCGTTGGGCGTTCTGGATCGATCGCGGCGGCACCTTCACCGACGTGCTCGGCCGCCGGCCCGACGGCGGCGTGGAGACGCTGAAGCTGCTGTCCGCGTCTCCGCTCTACGCCGACGCGGCGGTGGAGGCCATGCGCCGCATGCTGGGCGCGGCGGCGGGCGAGGCCTTTCCCGCCGCGCGGGTCGACGCCATCCGCATGGGCACCACCGTCGCCACCAACGCTCTCCTGGAGCGCAAGGGCGCGCACACCCTGCTGGTCACGACCGAAGGCTTCGCCGACGCCCTCCTCATCGGCGATCAGGCGCGGCCGGACCTGTTCGCCCTCGACATCCGCAAGCCCGCGCCGCTGTTTTCCGGGGTCGTGGAGGCGCGCGAGCGGCTGGCGGCGGACGGGACGGTGCTCGATCCGCTCGACGCGGCCGGGCTGGCGGCGCGGCTTGGCGCGGCGCGGGACCAGGGCTACCAGGCGGTGGCCATCGCCTTTCTGCACGCCGACCTCGATCCGGCGCATGAGCTGGCGGCCGGCCGCCTGGCCGAGGCCGCGGGCTTCGAGACCGTGGTGCTGAGCCACGAGGCCTCGCCCCTGCCCCGCTTCATTCCCCGGGCCGAGACGGCGGTGGCCGACGCCTATCTGACGCCCGTGCTCCGCGCCTACGTCGAGACCGTCGCCGGGGCGGTGAACGGCGCGCCGCTGTGGTTCATGACCTCGGCCGGGGCGCTGGTGCGGGCCGAGGCCTTCCGCGGTCGCGACGCCGTGGTGTCCGGGCCGGCCGGCGGCGTGGTCGGCGTGGCCCTGACGGCGGCGGCGGCGGCGGGCGCCGCGCTCAAGCCGGTGCTGGGCTTCGACATGGGCGGCACCTCGACCGACGTGTGCCGCTACGCCGGCCGGCTCGAACGCCGCGACGCCGCCCACCTGGCCGGGGCCAGGATCCGCGCGCCCATGCTCGACGTGGAGACCGTCGCCGCCGGCGGCGGTTCGATCCTGCGCTTCGACGGCCTCAGAGCCCGGGCCGGCCCCGAGAGCGCGGGCGCCCGCCCCGGACCGGCCGCCTACGGCCTCGGCGGCCCGGCCACGGTGACCGACGCCCAGCTGGTGCTCGGCCGGCTGGATCCGCGCGCGTTTCCCGCGGTGTTCGGCCCCGGCGGCGACCGGCCGCTCGACGCCGCCGCCGCCCGGTCGCGCCTGTCGGCCCTGGCCGGGGCGATGGGCGCGGCGAGCGCCGAGGCCGCCGCCGAGGGCTTCATCGCCGTCGCCGTGGAGGAGACCGCCCAGGCGGTCCGCCGCATCTCCACCGAACGGGGCTTCGATCCACGCGACCACGCCCTGGTCGCCTTCGGCGGCGCCGCCGGCCAGATCGCCTGCTGGGTGGCCGAAGCCCTCGGCGTCGGCGAGGTGCTGTGCCCGCGCTACGGCTCCCTGCTCTCCGCCTGGGGGATCGGTCAGGCCCGGCCCGGGGCGCTGAAGCAGGCCGGGCTCGCCGCGCCGCTGGGCGCGGCGGGGCTCGAGCGGGCCGCGGCCCTGGCGCATCGGCTTTCGGCGGAGGCCGAGGCCGCGCTTGTGGCGCAGGGCGTCGACGTCGGCGAAACCACCGTGCGGCTGAACCTTCACTACGACGGCTCGGACGCGATCCTGCCGGCGCCGCTGGAGGCCGAGATCGAGGTTCGCGCCGCCTTCGAGACAGCGCACCGACGCCTGTTCGGGTTCGTGGAGCCAGACCGCACCATCCTGATCGGCAGTGTTGAGGCGGAGGCGACATCTGCCCCCGCTCATCTCGGCCAACGCCGGGACCCAGATCCTATCGGGCCAGCCCACGAACGATCCGGGCTCCCGCATCCCGAGACCTCGGAGCCTTTCGATCTGGGTCCCGGCGTGGGCCAGAATGAGCGGATCAAATTCTATGCGCGAGGCCGCGATCAGGACGCTCCCGTGATCGCAGTGGAGGCCTTCACCACCCTCGACGGTCCCGCCCTGATCGTGCGCGGGGACACGCAGATCGCCCTGGCGCCGGGCTGGCGCGCGGTCGCCGAATCGGATGGGCTGATCCGTCTGGTACAGCAGGATGCGCCGGCGCACGCCCGCTTCGACGACGCCCCCACCAAAGCCGATCCGGTGACGCTGGAGCTGTTCAACCGCCGCTTCATGGGCGTCGCCGAGGCCATGGGCGCGGCGCTGGAGCGCACGGCCCAGTCGGTCAACATCAAGGAGCGGCTCGACTTCTCCTGCGCCCTGTTCGACACCGACGGCGGCCTGGTCGCCAACGCCCCGCACATGCCGGTGCACCTGGGTTCGATGGGGGCCAGCGTGCGCGCCGTGCGCGACCGCCACCCCGTGCTGCGGGCGGGCGACGCCTTCGCGCTCAACAACCCCTACGCCGGCGGCACCCACTTGCCCGACATCACCGTGGTCATGCCCGTCTTCATGGACCCGGCCGACCCCGAGCCGGCCTTCTATGTCGCCGCCCGCGGCCACCACGCCGACGTCGGCGGGACGCAGCCCGGCTCGATGCCGCCGTTCTCGCGCAGCATTGACGAGGAGGGCGTGCTGCTCGACGCCCTGCCGATCATGCGCGGCGGCGTGTTCCTGGAGAACGAGACACGCGCGGCCTTGCTCGCCGGCCCCCACCCGGCGCGGTCGGTGGGACGTAACCTCGGCGACCTCAAGGCGCAGATCGCCGCCTGCCAGGCCGGCGCCGCCGCGGTCGCCGGCATGATCACGGCCTACGGGCCGCGCACCGTCGCCGCCTACATGGGCTTCGTGCAGGACAACGCCGAAGCGGCGGTGCGGCGGGCGGTCGGCGCCCTGCGGAACGGGCGCGCCCGCGTCCCGCTCGACGGCGGCGGGGAGATCGTGGTCTCGATCAGCGTCGACGCCGCCGCCGGCCAGGCCGTGATCGATTTCGCCGGCACGAGTCCGGTGCTGCCGTCCAACTTCAACGCCCCCACCGCGGTGGTGCACGCGGCGGTGCTGTACGTGTTCCGCACCCTGGTCGAGGACGACATTCCGCTCAACGCCGGCTGCCTGAAGCCGCTGCGGATCCTGGTGCCCGAGCCCTCGATGCTGGCCCCGGTCCCGCCGGCCGCCGTGGTCGCCGGCAATGTGGAGACCAGCCAGCACATCGTCGACGCCCTCTACATGGCCCTGGGTATCCTCGCCAATTCAGAGGGAACGATGAGCAACTTCACCTTCGGCGACGCGGACCGGCAGTACTACGAGACCCTGTGCGGCGGGGCCGGCGCCAGCGCGCGCGCCGACGGCGCCTCGGCTGTGCATACGCACATGACCAACTCGCGGCTGACAGATCCGGAGATCCTGGAGCGGCGCTTTCCGGTGCGGGTCGAGCGGTTCGCCATCCGCCGCGGCTCGGGCGGCGTTGGCGCCCATCGCGGCGGCGACGGACTGGTCCGGCGCATCCGGTTCCTGGAGCCGATGCAAGCGGCCCTGCTCTCGACCCGGCGGGAAAATCCGCCGCGAGGGATCGAAGGCGGCCGCGATGCGTTAGCGGGCCGGCAAAGCTTGATCGACCGGCTCGGTCACGCAAAAGCCATCCCGGGCTGTTTTTCGCTGACCCTCGCCGCCGGCGAGGCGATCGAGATCGAAACGCCCGGTGGAGGGGGATACGGCGCGCCGACCGGCGCCGCCGAGGAATGAGGTTGGACTCCGACGTATGCTTTCTCTGCTGATCACCGCCGCCCTGTTGCAAGCCGCGCCCGCCGCCGCCACCCTGGAGGGGCCGCGCGACAGCGGCATGCCCAAGACCGACTATGAACTGGTGGCCTGGTGCCATGGAGCCCTGGCCGGCCAGCTCGAACTCGAGCCCATCGCCATGGCCGACATGGTCAAGATCGAAGGCAAGGCCAAGGTCGCCGCCCGCGCCAAGGAAGACGCGGAGATGGCGCGCGCCCGGCGCGAATACCTGAAGGATTACGAACACGCCCTGGCCGCCGCCGAGGCGGCCAGCCCGACGCCGATCCACAAAAAGGGGGTGGACGCGGAGCTGCGCGGCTACGCCCTGTGGACCGCCACGCGCCACAAGGAGCCGATCTGGCTGATGCTCGACTGGGGCATGTGGGATCCCAACGACGTGGGCTGCAGCGACGCGGCCAAGCGGCTCTTCGACAAGTCCAAGCTGTTCGGCCTGGCCCTGAAGGGATCGGACTCGGCCCCGGACAGCACCGGGGCCGAGCTTCCCACCGCGCCCGGCGACGGCAAGGCCGCCGCTCACCATCCGGAGGCGCAGCCGACGCCGCCCGCGGACGCGCCGGCCATGCCGCCCGCCGATCAGCCGGCCGCGCCGCCGCCGTCCGAGGGGCCGGCCCTGCGTGGCCCGCAATAGCGGGCTGCGTGCTTCGACACGCCTGCCGTGCAGCCGCTCTAAACTTCAGATTCCAGGCCAAATTTATCCGCCCTTAAGCGATTCCGCTTGAGGGTGGTTTGCTCCAGCCGGGCGTGTCGAAGCACGCACTCCGGTCCTACCGCCCAACGAAAACGGGCGCCGGTGGGTCACCGGCGCCCGCAAGGTTTGGAAAAGGCGCTAAGCCTTTACAGCGGCGTGAGATTCACCGCCGCGGTCTTGCCGCGTTCCTTCTGCAGTTCGAAGCCGACGCGCTGGCCTTCGTTGAGGCTGCGCAGGCCGGCCTTCTCCACCGCCGATATGTGCACGAACACGTCCGCACTGCCGTCCTCGGGTTGAATGAACCCGTAGCCTTTGGTGGTGTTGAACCACTTCACCGTCCCGTTGGACATCGTCCAGGTCTCCTAGTCGCTTCCAGAAAGCGGGTCCGAACGCGCGGACCCGCGTGTAGACACCTCAACTTCTGGGTAGCGGCTTGGTCAGGGCCAGGTCCTTCGGGTCCTGGGCCTTAAACGACGTCGGGGGCCAAAATTCGAGTTGCGGCGGGGTTTTGCCTCCCTCGCCCGCCACGGTCAACCCAAATTGGGCAGCCCCGTCAGGTCAGGGCGGTGAAGATCAGGGCGACGACGGCGACGTCGATGAACCGGAAGAACTTGGACATGGCGGGCTCCGTGACTGGCCCGCGCGTGCAAGTTTCGCGCCGCTCAGAGAACGACGGCGCGAAGCGTTCCGGCCGGCAGGCGGCGATCGCCGGCGCCGCGCCATTCGGCGTCGAGATAGGCGGCGCGGGCGGCGTCGAGCACCGGCTGGCCGCCCCTGAGACCGCGCCGCTGGCCGCCCTGTCCCAGCACGTGCGCTTCGAACGCCTGATCGCGCCCGGCATGGGCTCGCCGCCCCGGGCCAGACTTGCCGACCTCCGCGTCGACCACGGCCGGAACGCTCGTCTTGGTAAACCGCGCGTTCATTTTCGGACGCTCCGTTGGTTAGCGAAACCTTTAAGGCAACGAACGTGCCAGCGCCGAGGCAGCCGAACTTCACCCCGGTCTCATCCCGTCGCCGTCAGGCCCGGCGCGCCCCGCGCCACCGTTCGATCTCGGCCAGCGCCGCCGCCGGCGCATCGGCGACGATCTCGCGGCGTCCCAGGCTGACGTCGCCGGTCCCGCCGTCGAGGCTGATCCAGTCGCCCTCGCGCAGGGCCTCGCCGCAGATCGACGCCCGGCCCGCGGCCGGATCGATCGTCAGCTCCCGACAGCCGACGATGCAGACCTTGCCGAGCTGGCGGGCCACGACCGCGGCATGGGCGGTCCGGCCGCCGACCGTGGTCAGGATGCCGGCCGCCACGGCGAAACCCTCGATGTCCTCGGTGGAGGGCGCGTCGCGCACCAGGATGACGGGGTCGCCGGCCTTGGCCAGGTCCTTCGCCCGCGCCACGTCGAACGCCGCTCGTCCGCTCGCCACGCCGGGCGAGGCGGCGATCCCGCGTGCGAGCGGAGGGGCCGGCGTCGCGAACCGCGTGTCGGCCGCCAGGGCGAGATCGACGGCCGCGACCCGCTCGAGGGCGGTCGCCTGATCGATGACGCCCTCGCGCACGAGATCGACCGCCGTCTGCAACACGGCGCGCGGCGTCCGCTTGGCGGCGCGCGTCTGCAGGAAGTAGAGCCGGGCGTTTTCGATGGTGAATTCAACGTCCTGCACGTCGCGGTCCGCCGCTTCCAGCCGGCTTAGCCCCTGTTCGAGCTCGCGGCAGGCGGCGGGAAGGCGGGCGCGAAACTGCTCCGCGTCCAGGGGCGTCCGCCGGCCCGACACCACGTCCTCGCCCTGGGCGTCGAACAGGAAATCGATGTAGGGCCGCCTGGCCCCGGTGGCCGGATCGCGGGAAAAGGCCACGCCGGACCCCGAATCCTGCCCGGCGTTGCCGAACACCATCATCTGGACGGTCACCGCCGTCCCGGCCAGGCCGTCGAGGCCGTTGATGCGCCGATATTCCCGGGCCTTGGCGCCGTTCCAGGAGCGGAACACGGCGACGCAGGCGTCGCGCAGCTGCTGGACCGGCTCGTCCGGCGGCGTCGACCGTCCGTGGTCCGCGGCGACGGCGGCGTACTCGCCCGTCAGCCGTTCGAGGGCCTCGCCGTCGAGCTCGCTCTCGTCCGCCGCGGCCTCCGTCCGGATCATGCCCGCCAGGCGCTCGGCGAACGCCGCCGCGGGCGCCCCACCGACAACGGCGGCGTAGGAC
The DNA here is from genome assembly GCA_903837135.1 of uncultured Caulobacterales bacterium. Lineage (GTDB taxonomy): Bacteria > Pseudomonadota > Alphaproteobacteria > Caulobacterales > Caulobacteraceae > CAIOYC01. Next base: position 214 of record CAILTK010000116.1, on the reverse strand, counting down.
TCGATGAACCGGCGATAGCTGTCCCACCCCAGGCGGGGATCGCCGCTGAGGCGGATCAGGCCGTGGACCGCGCGGGGGCTGAGGCCGACATTGAGCACGGTGGAGAGCATGCCCGGCATGGACTTGGCCGCGCCGGAGCGGACCGACACCAGCAGCGGCGCGCGCGGATCGCCGAGACGACGGCCGGCGGCGGCCTCCAGACGCTCGACGCCGG
>CAILTK010000115.1 GCA_903837135.1 uncultured Caulobacterales bacterium | reverse complement strand
GGGCCCGTGCTCGCGCTGCTGGCGGTCGCCGCACCGGCCCCGGCGCGGTCGGCGCCGACGGATCTCTCACCGACCGGCGCCTGCGCCCAAGGCCCCGCGCCGGCCGCCCGGCCCTCGCGCGCGGTCGCCGGCCTGATCGGCCAGTACGGCGAGGCGGGCGCCGTCCGCGACGTGTCGGAGGTCTGCGGCACGCTGGTGCTGACGGGGCCGGGCTTCGAGTCGGCCAGGCTCACGCCCCTCGGCGGCCGTCGCTACCGCGCGACGGATACGGCCGGGCGGTCGGTCGTGGCGGCGTTCGACGACGGCGCGGTCAGCCTCGACGAAAACCGTCTGCAAAAGCACGATTTCGGCGCGGAGACGCAGGCCCGCATCCGGGCGGAGGTGCACGCGGACGCCGGCGGACTCAGGGCCGCCGCCCTGGCCGCCTCGCCGCCCACGGAGCCGCCGCCCAGGCGCGCCTCCGATCTGGTCTCCCTGCCGGCGCTCGATCCCAGCATCCGGCTGCACACGCTTTACGCGGGCACGGACAATTTCATGGGCGTGCGGATCTACGAGCGCGCCGGGGCCTACCTGCAGCGCCCGGCCGCCGAGGCGCTCGTGCGGGTGTCGGCGGCGCTGAAGGGCAGGGGACTGGGCCTGCTGGTCACCGACGCCTACCGCCCCTGGTTCGCCACCAAGATGTTCTGGGACGCGACGCCGCTGGCGGATCACAACTTCGTCGCCGATCCGGCCCAGGGATCGCGCCACAACCGGGGCTGCGCGGTCGATCTGACCCTCTACGACCTGAAGACCGGACGCCCGGTGGAGATGACCGGCCGGATCGACGAGATGTCGACCCGCAGCGCGGCCGACTTCAAGGGCGGCACGAGCCGGCAGCGCTGGTATCGCGACCGGCTCCGCGCGGAGATGGAGCGCCAGGGCTTCACCGTCTATCCCGATGAATGGTGGCACTTCGACTACAAGGACTGGAGCGACTACGGGATCGGCGTGGCGACCTATACGGCGCTGGCCTCGGGCGCCGCGCGCTGAGCAAGGTGGTCGGCGACCGCCGCGCCGCGCCGGCCTGCGGGGCGGGCCGGACCGGTGGTGGTGTCCACCCGGGTGTGCTTCTCGATCTCCGAGTTCAGCTCCGCGCCGAACAGGACCACGATGATCGACAGCCAGATCCAGGTCATGAAGCCGACCACCGCGCCGAGCGAGCCGTAGGTCCGGTCGTAGCTGCCGAAGTTGGCGGCGTACCAGGAGAACAGCAGCGACATGCAGATCCAGGCGAGGGCCGAGGCCGCGCCGCCGGGACTGATCCAGCGCCACCTGGCCTGGGTGCGGCTCGGGCCGTAGCGGTAGAGCAGAGACAGCAATCCGGTGACGATGACGAGCAGGGCCGGCCATCGCAGCAGGCTGAGCCCCGCGAACGCGCCGTAGCCCAGGGCGCTCAGCAGCGCCGGGACGGCGGTGATCGACGCGACCGCCGCCAGCATGAAGACGGTCACGCCGGCGGTGAAGGCGAGCGAGACCAGGTTGAGCCTCACGAAATTCCGTTTCTCGTGCTCCTCGTAGGCGACGTTGAGGCCGAAGATCAGCGCCTTGACCCCGGCGTTTGAGCTCCACAAGGACAGCAGCAGGCTCACCGCGAAGGCGGCGCCGAGGTGGGCGTGGTTCATCTGCGTCAGCCGGGTGATCTGTTCGGTCAGCACCGACACCGCGCCGCCCGGAAGCAGGCCCGCGAGGCTGTCGATCTGCCGGCGCGCGGTCTGCACGTCGGCGACCAGGCCGTAGAGGGAGACGAAGGCGCTCAGCGCCGGGAACAGGGCCAGCAGGCCGAAGAAGGTCACCCCGCCCGCCACGCTGGTGATCTGGTCCCTGCTGAAATCGCTCCAGGTTTGAACCAGGATGTCCATCCAGGTGGCGGCGGGCATCGCCCGCGGGCTCGCCGCGTCGACGGCGAGGGCCGGGTTTGGGGCGGCCGTGCGCGGAGGCGAGGGTCGCAGTCGGTCGGCGAAGCCGAGGCACAGGCCGACCGCGCAGCCCGCGGCGGCGGCCAACGCCCACTCGCGTGCGCGCACGCCAGCGTTGCCCGCCGCCGCCCTGGCCGGGAAACCCCGCGCACTCTTCCCCGCCATTGATCGCCCCAGAACTGAACTTCAGGCCCTGCAACGCCGCTGGATCGTCCCGGTTCACCGGCGGCGCCCGCGGGGTGAGCGGTTCAGAGGCGGCTCAAAACGCCCGCAGCGAAGTCTCCAGCCGTTCGAACACGTCGCTCCAGTCGTTGAAGGCCGCCGCGGCGAATACGCGGGTGTCGGGGAACCAGGGGTGCCGGTCGGTCCCGAGGCGCGGCCAGGAGGCGGCGCGGGGGGCGATGAACCAGGCCGGGACGCCGAGCGCGGCGGCGAGGTTGGTGGAGGCGTTGCCGACGCCGATCACCAGGTCCGTCGCCGCGCTCAGCGCCGCCGCGCCGTCGATGTCGTTCATCAGGTCGAGACCCGAGCCGTCCCACAGCGCGGCGCCCCAGGCGCGGGCCTGCTCCAGCTCCGCGCCGCAGTCGCCGTACTGCAGGTTGACGAACCGCACGCCCGGCAGCCGCAGCAGGCCGGCGAAGGCCTCGAACGGCGGATACTGTTTCAGCCGGTCGCCATAGGTCTTGCGGCTCTTCCAGGTCAGGCCGACCACGGGGCGGGGATCGCCGGCGCCGAGCACCGCGCGCCAATGGGCGACCCGCGCGGGGTCGGCCTTGAGAACCGCGCCGCCCGGGTCGGCGAGGCTGGGCAGGTCGCGCGCGAACCGCTCGCACAGGGCGCCGATCGGGGCCCACAGGTCGGCCGGAGCCTGAAACTCCGGCGCGGCGATCCGTGCGCGGCCATCGACCGTGCTCGCCTGATAGGCCCGCACCTCCGCCGCCGGGAACGAGCGGGCGAACAGGGCGACCAGCCGCGGCGACACCGCCAGGGTCAGCCGCCCGTCCTCGCCAAGCGCCCGCAGGACGCGCGGGATCATGTTGGCGAACATGATCTCGTCGCCGAGGCCCTGTTCGCCGACCACCAGCAGGCGCCGGCCGGAAAGATCGTCCTCGGCGCGCCATGGGCGGCCAGGACAGGCGAAGTGCGGCGCATCGGCGTAGTCGGGGTCGAGCCGGGCGGCGTAGTCGACCCAGCCGCGCGCGAGGTCGCCGGCTGCGAGCCGGGCCTGGGCGCGGACGAAGGTCACGCTGGGCCTCTGTTCCGGGCGCACCTCGGCCAGCACCGCGTCGCAGTCGGCCTGCGCCCCCGGGAAGTCGCCGAGCTCGAGCCGGGCGATCGCCCGGGTGTAGACCGGATCCGGCCAGTCCGGGGCCAGGGCGGCGGCCTGGTCCAGGAAGACCAGCGCCGTCGCCGCGTCGCCCTGCTGAAGGACCACCGAACCCAGGGCGTTCCACAGCAGGGGATTGCCGGTGTCGGTCTGGAGGGCGGACCGCAGCACTTCCGCCGCGGCCCCATAGGCGTGGCTGTCGCGCAGGGCGGCGGACAGCTGGCTCGCCAGGGAGGCGGACTGGGGCTCGAGGGCGAGCGCCTTGGCGAAGAACTCCGCCGCCACCTGCGGCAGCTTCAGCGTCATGGCCAGCCGGCCGAGGTCCGACAACAGGTCCTGGTCCGCGGGGGCCAGGGCGTAGGCGCTCTGGTAGGCGTCGAGGGCGGAAACCGCTTCGCCCTGGCCCTCGCGGCAGAGGCCGGTCAGCCGCCAGGCGAGGGCGCAGTCCCGGTCTTGGGCCAGGGCGGCGCCGGCGTGCCGGACGCCTTCGGCGAAATCCTCCGCGGCCAGGGCGGCCAGCGATGCGGACAGCGGCGCGAAGGCCGGCAGTCCGGCGTAGCGCTCGACCGCGGCGCTCAGGCGCCGGGCGTGTCCCGTCCACTCGCGCTGGACCGCCCCTTCAGCCGCTGTCGCGGAACCGGGCGGGTTCGAATCTGACATGGGGGCCGGGCTCCCGTCGACTCGGGACGCGACTCAGGCCGACAGCATAGGTCCTGCGGCGGCCGGCGCCACGCGCGCCGAGATCAGACCGTGGCGACGGCGGCCTTGGCCACCGCGGCGAGAAGGGCGCTGGAATCCGGCGCGAGCTTGGCGCTGGCCTCGCAATTGAGCAGGACCGCGTAGGTGATCCCGTCGGCGGGGAACGACTGCAGCATCGAGGCGAAGCCGTTGATGCCGCCGCCATGGCCCAGCGCATGCCGGCCCTCGATGGTCGAGCTCTGCAGGCCGAAGCCGTACTCGATCGGCTTGGGCGCGCCCTTGGCGCCCGGCGGCAGGGCCTGCATCGGCAGGGCGCCCGACTTCAGCCGGTGTGGGGTGGTCATCAGCTTCAGGCTTTCCGCGCCGACCACCTTGCCGCCGAACAGGGCGGTGTGCCAGCGGCACAGGTCGATGCTGGTCGAGCGCAGGAAGCCCGCGCCGCCCGGGATGGACATGGAGATGAAGGAGGCGTTGTCGAAGCCGGGGCTTCCGTCCGCATGCGAGGTATAGCCGGAGGCCCGGCCGGGAACCACGGTCGCGGCGTTGTCCACCGCGGTGTCGGTCAGTCCCGCGCGGTCGAACAGGCGGCGCTTATAGAGGACGGGATACGGCTCTCCGCCGACCTTCTGGGCGACCATGCCCAGCAGCACGTAGGCGGTGTTGCTGTAGTCCCAGATCGTTCCAGGCTCATGGGGATAGAGCGGCTTGGTTCCCAGCATCAGCCGGTAGAGGGCGTCGTCGTCGTAATCGACCCGCGCCGCATCGATGAAGGCCTTGCGGGTTTCGGTGTTGGTATAGTTGCCGAGCCCGGAGGTATGACTGAGCATCTGGCGCAGGGTGATCTGGTTCGCGCGCGGAAAGCTCGGGTAGAATTTGGCCAGCGGGTCGTCGACCGACAGCTTTCCCTCCTCCATCAGCTGCATGAGGATGGCGGCGGTGAACTGTTTGGTGATCGAGCCGACCTTGAACAGCGATGTCGGCGCGACCGGCGTCCCGGTCTCGAGGTTGGCCGAGCCGAAGCCCTTGGAATAGACCAACTTGCCGTTCCTCGAGACGCTGATCGACACGCCGGGCGAAGCCTCGTCCGCGACCGTCTTCCGCGCGGCCGCATCCACCGCGTCCCAGGGCGAGGGGGCGTCCGCCGCCCTGGCCGTCGCCGCCCAGGCGCCGCCGAGGGCGAGGGCCAGCGATCCACGCCGGGTGAAATCGAGTGCGTCCATCGGTCGGTCCCCCAAACCCCGATCCGCGGCGGCGTGAGCCGGGCGACCTCCCAGACGGGTAGGCGGCGAATCAGGACGATTTTATCTGGATCGGGCGAAATTATCCGATCTGGAAATCTTGTATGGGGCGCCGTGGGGCGGCGTCAACGCCTGCCCCCCGCCCACCGACGCATGCGCGCCGTTTGCCCGCCGACAGATCAGGGCTCGGTCGGCCTGCGAATTCCGGGTGCGGTCCGCGGCGGCTCGACGAGGCCCCCCGGCGCGACACAGTCTCTCACCCGACACTCGATTGCCGCCGCGGTCGAACTGCGTCACAGTTTCGGCATGGCCGAAGCCGAAGTCATCGTCCGTCCCAACACCCTCGCCCTCAAGATCGGCCCGAGGGCCCGCATCTTCACCGCCGCCCTGGTGAAGCGCGCCGAGCATGCGCTTTCCAAGGTCTCCGAGATGTTCGGCGTCTGGCTGCAGGACGACATCGCCCGGACGGAGAAGGCGATCGCCGAGCTCGAGGCGACCGGTCTGGTCGACGCCGCGCTGCGCTCCGCGCGGCAGTTGCGCAGCTCCGGCGCCGCGTTCGGCTATCCAATCATCGCCCGCATCGCCGGCTCGCTGTGTGAGCTGCTCGACGGCGCCGCGCGTGCGCCGCGTGGCCTGACCCTGGCCCACATGGACGCGATCAAGGTCGCGGCGCGGGAGGGGCTGCGCACCGACGACGATCCGGTCGCCCGGGCGACCTGCGCCGAGCTCGAGGCGAAGACGCGGCTTCACCTCGCCGGCCCGACCGGCTGACCTCAGAGAAGGAGCGCGATCGTGGACAGCGCCAGCATCGCCCGTCGAAGCCTGCTCGGAGGCGCCGGCCTGCTGCTGACCGGAGCGGACCATGCCCGGGCGGCGGCGGCCAAGCCCCGGGTGGCGATCCAGACCGGCAAGGGCCTGATCGTGGTGGAGCTCGAGGACAAGAGGGCGCCGATCTCCTCGGCCAATTTCCTGCGCTATGTGGACGCCAAGCGCTACGACGGCGGGACCATCTACCGCGCCTCGCGCGATGTGGGCGCGCCGACCCAGGGCACGATCGAGGGCGGGCCCTCGGACTACGCGCGGCGCTTCCCGCCGATTCCGCACGAGAGCACGACGATGACCGGGCTGCGGCACAAGGCCGGGACCCTTTCTCTGGCCCGCAACGCACCCGGGACGGCGACCGGCGACTTCTTCATCTGCGCCAGCGCCGAGCCCTTCCTCGACGCCCACCCGGGCGCGCCGGGCGACAACCTGGGCTTCGCCGCCTTCGGTCAGGTGGTGCAGGGGATGCAGGTGGTGCGCGCCATCCTCGCCCTGCCGACCCACGGCAAGGCGCTGACCCCGATGATGAAGGGTCAGATGCTGAGCCCTCCCGTGCCGATTATCGGCATGACCCGCGCCGGGTAGACTATCGCCGCCGTCACGAAGTCGGCGCCCTGTCGATCACAGCGCGCGCTAGGTAGTGGTACCTAAGAAATCCGAAGCTCGAACTTCACCGGTCGCCGTCTATACAGGCGATGACAGTGTTTGTCTTGTCAACGAACGCAGGACGCGCGGCCTTTTGGTTGGCGAACGGAGGAGCTACGGCAGTGGTACGGGCACGGAAGTTCGAGAGCTTGCGCCAGACCGCCTTGCGCGTGTCCGCCCTGGCCATCGATCTCGCCGGCGCCGACGGCGCCGACGTCACCGCGCCGATCGGAGACGCCGGCGGCGCCTGGTTTTCAGGATCAGATATCGCCGACGCCGGGCTGAGCCGCCGGGTCGCCGAAACCGGCCGCCCGCTGTTCCTCGCCGACGCCGCCCTCGACGCGTCGCTGACCGGTCATCCGCAGGTGCACGGATCGGCGCCCGTGCGCGGCTACCTCGGCGTTCCGGCGACGGCCGTCGACGGCGCGGTGATGGGCGTCCTGTTCGTGGTCTGGCGGACAGCCCGGAACGCGCAGGACCAGGGCGACGTGGCGCGCCTGACGGCGCGGCTGGAGGCGCTGGCCGCCATCGTCGCGCATGACTTCGAACAGCTGAATACCATCCTGGCTCTCGAGCAGGCCGGACAGCGATCGCGAACCCTGCTGGATTCCGTACCGGTCTCGCTGGTCATGACCGACACGGACGCCACCCTTTTGGAGGCGACGCCGCGCTGGCTCGCCGACTACGGCTTCGCGCGGGACGAGGCGGTCGGAAAGCGCCTGTATGATGTCGGATCGGCGTATTTCTACCGGTTCCAGCCCTACATCGACCGTTGTCTGGCCGGAGAGACGATCCGCATTGGACGCTTTCGTTTACCGAACTCCACCGGAAGGCGCGGCTGGCTCCAGGCCGAACTGACCCCTTGGTATGACGCCCGGGGCGCAATCGGCGGCGTCATCGGCGCGGCGATCGACATCACCGACACGGTGGAGGCGCTCGAGGCCGCCGAACGCGCGGCCGAGCGCCTGCAATTCGCCACCGAACTGGCCGAACTGCATGTGTGGGAGGTCGACTACGGGCGGCGGGTGGTCGAAACCGCCGGAGCGCGAGAGACCTTCTTCGACCGGGAGTTCGAGGATGCGGAGTTGGTCGAGGACACCTCGATCACCGTCGATCCGCGCGATCGAGCGCGGGCCGACCGGGAGTTGGCCGAGGCGACGGCCGAGGGCAGGCCGTGCACGATCGAATACCGCATCGCCCGCAGCGACGGCCAGGAGGTCTGGGCGGCCTGCCGCATCAGGTTGCTCAGCCATGAGGACGGCCGGCCGGACCGCCTTCTCGGCGCCATGCAGAACATCACGGCGCGAAAGCTGTCCGAAACGGCCCTGACCACAGCCAAGGACGAGGCCGAAGCGGCGAACCGGGCCAAGAGCAATTTCCTGGCGACGATGAGCCATGAGATCCGCACGCCCCTCAATGGTGTTCTGGGCATGGCCCAGGCGCTGGCCGCCGGCGAACTCGCGCCGGCGCAGCGGGACCAGCTCGACGTCATCCAGAAATCCGGCCAGAGCCTGCTGGCCATCCTCAACGACATCCTGGACCTGTCGAAGATCGAGGCGGGCCGGATGGAGATCGAGGCGGTCGAGTTCGACCTCGGCGAGATCGCGCAGGGGGCCCTCGGCGCCTTCACCGCCCTCGCGAACAAGAAGGGCCTGAGCTTCAATCTGGAGATGGACGCCGCCCGCGGAGTCTATCTCGGCGACCCCACGCGCATCCGGCAGATCCTGTACAATCTGATCTCGAACGCGCTGAAATTCACCGAGAGCGGCGAAATCCGCGTGACGCTCGCGTATGACGGCGCCGAACTGGTCGCCGCCGTGCATGACAGCGGCATAGGCATGTCGCAGGACGTCCAGTCCGCCCTGTTCCAGAAATTCTCACAAGCCGACGCCTCGACCACGCGACGGTTCGGGGGCACCGGCCTGGGGCTGGCTATCTGCCGGCAGCTCGCCGAGATGATGGCGGGCTCCATCACCGTCGTCAGCGAACCCGGCGCGGGGGCGGTCTTCACCTTCCGCGCGCCGCTGCCCCGCATCGGCGACGCCCGCGCCCCCGCCGCCGTGGAGGCGGCCCCTCCCGAGGCGGCGGCCCTGCATATCCGGGTGCTTGCGGCGGAGGACAATTCGGTCAACCAACTGGTGCTGAAGACCCTGCTGCACCAGGTCGGCGTCGTTCCCGTCGTGGTCGAAAACGGCCAGCTGGCGCTCGAGGCCTGGGAGGCCAGCCACTGGGACGTGATCCTGATGGACGTGCAGATGCCGGTGATGGATGGCCCGACCGCCGTCCGCGCGATCCGCGCCCGCGAGGCCCTGACCGGTCGCGCGCGCACGCCGATCATCGCCCTCACCGCCAACGCGATGAGCCATCAGCGCGCCGAGTACGCCGCCTGCGGCATGGACGGCCACGTGGGCAAGCCGATCGAAGCGGCGAAGCTGTTCCAGGCGCTGGAGGACGCGCTCGATGGCGCGGAGGCCCTGCCCGAGGAGGCGCCCCGCGCGCAGCGGGTGGGCTGATTGTTTCGCGTACGCATCCCCTAACCGCAATAATTCCATTGTCTTAGGCGCGTTCGGCCAGACGGGCGCCTTGTGCGCCCTCAACCCCCCGGCCGCGGCGACAGCTGTTCGAGGATCGGGGCCAGGGTCAAGGCGGGGACGTAGATCAGGGCGCCCATGATCAGGATCACCCCGATCAACAGGCCGACGAACAGCCCGTTGTCGGTGGGCATGGTCCCGGCCGAGGGCGGCATGCGCGGCTTTGCGGCCAGGGCGCCGGCCAGGGCCAGCACCGGAACGATCACCCCGAACCGGCCGATCATCATCGCCGCCGCGAGCGTGGCGTTGTAGAACGGGGTGTTGGCGCTGAGGCCGGCGAAGGCGCTGCCGTTGGTCGCCGCCGCCGAGGTGTAGGCGTAGAGGATCTCCGACAGGCCGTGCGCGCCCATGGCCTGGCGTCCGGCGAGACCGGCCGGCAGCATCACGGCGACGGCGGCGAAACCCAGAGTGGCCAGGGGCGCGACCAGGGTGGCCAGCACCACCAGTTTCATCTCCCGCGCCTCGATCTTCTTGCCGAGGTATTCGGGCGTGCGGCCGACCATCAGGCCGGCGGTGAAGACGGCCAGGATGGCGAACAGCACCATGCTGAACAGGCCGGACCCCGGCGCGCCGATGATCACCTCTCCGACCTTCATGTTGGCCATCAGCACGGCGCCGCTGAGCGGCATGAAGCTGTCGTGCATGGAGTTGACCGCTCCGTCGGCCGAGGCGGTGGAGACCTCGGCGAACAGACTGGAGGCGGCCGCGCCGAAGCGAACCTCCTTTCCTTCGAGGTTCGGGCCGCCGACCAAGTCCGGGTAGGCTGGACTTCGCGCTGATTCGCTGGCGTAGAGCGTTCCGGCCCCGGCCGTGAACAGGATGGCCATGGCGCCGAACAGCGCCCAACCCTGGCGCTGCGCGCCGACCATGCGTCCGAAGGTATGGGTCAGCGCTGCGCCGATCATCAGGATCAGCGCCATTTCCAGAAGATTGCTGAGCGGCGTCGGGTTTTCGAACGGGTGGGCCGAGTTGGCGTTGAAGACGCCGCCGCCGTCGCCGCTGAGCAGCTTGATCGATTCCTGCGACGCGATCGGGCCCAGGGCGATCGCCTGGCGCCCACCCTCCAGCGTGTGGGCGGAGACTCCGGCGGCCAGGGTCTGCGGCGCGCCGGCGATCGCCAGCAGGGCGGCGCCGATCAGCGACAGGGGGAGCAGGACGTAGAGCACGGCGCGGGTCAGATCGACCCAGAAACTGCCGATGGTCTCCGCGTTAGAGCGGGCGAAGGCGCGGACGAGGGCGATGGCCACGGCGATCCCCGCCCCGCCGGATAGGAAGGAGGCGACCGTGATTCCCGCCATCTGGGCGGCGTGACTGAGCGCGGTCTCGCCGGCGTAGGCCTGCCAGCTGGTGTTGGTGACGAAGCTGATCGCCGTGTTGAAGGCGAGGTCCGGCGTCATGCCGGCGGCGTGCTGGGGGTTCAAAGGCAGCGCCGCCTGCAGGCGCAAAAGCCCGTAGAGGATCGCCGCGCCCACCAGATGGAAGACGAGCACGTCGACGGTGTAGGCCAGCCAGCCCTGCTCCTGCGCCGGATCGACCCCCGACAGCCGGTAGGCAGCCCGCTCTACCGGTCCGAGCACGGGGCGCAGCAGCGACGGCTGGCCCGTGAACACCTGCGCCATATAGCGACCGAGCGGCGCGATCAGCGCCACCACGATCGCCGCCAGCAGGGCGATCTGCAGCCAGCCGCCAATCGTCAATGGAATGATCCGCCGCGTCGCATGGGCGGTAGGGGCGCGGGGGCTTCAGCGCGACGTCGTCGATCGGGCATGACCCAAGATCGCCCATCGGCGCATGAACGATCCATAGGTGATTTGTCCGTTTCGCGCGGCTCTCGCGGCGCTCTCGATCGCGGCGAAGCCGAGGGCGATCAGGGCGGACGCCGCCGTGCAGCACAGCACGCAGGGCAGGGGGCCCTGGGCATGGGCGGTACAGATCGCGCCCTGCGCCGCGACGACGCCGCCGAACGGGTGAACGGTATGCAGCAGGATTCCCGCTGCGATGGCGACGGCGCCGAATCCGCTGCGACTCATCGACCACATTTCACGACGCTCCCGAACAAAAGCAGTGGGTGGCACATCCGTCGGCGACGCGACTTGATGGATATCAAATCCCTCGGCAGCGACGCGCTCTAGACGCCTCTCAACTTGATTGGGCGAGGGGTGCATGACCGCAATAGACAGTCGAACGGGCGAGACGTCCGGCGCGGCGAAGTGGCTTCTGATTTTCGCCGGGGTCGGCGCGCTGGTGGCCCTGCTCGGCGCGGCCTTCGCGCACGACACGCCGTTCCAGACCGCCTGTTTCATCGGCCTTTCGGCCTTCATTCTCGGCGCAGCGATCCTGACCATCGGCATCGCCAACAATAGCTTCAGGATCGACCAGACCTATTACCAGGACGGGGTGATCCGCGCGGGCGTGATCGCCTCCTTGTTCTGGGGCGTGGTCGGCATGCTGGTCGGGGTGGTCATCGCCAGCCAGCTGGCCTGGCCGAGCCTGTTCTATATCCCCGGGCAGGAATGGCTGAACTTCGGGCGCATCCGCCCGGTGCACACCTCCGCGGTGATCTTCGCCTTCGGGGGCAACGTGCTCCTGGCGACCTCCTTCTACGTGGTCCAGCGCACCTGCAAGGCGCGGCTGTTCGGCGACATGCTGCCGTGGTTCGTGTTCTGGGGCTATCAGCTGTTCATCGTGCTGGCGGCCACCGGCTATGTGACCGGCGTCACCCAGGGCAAGGAGTACGCCGAGCCCGAGTGGTACACGGACCTGTGGCTGACCATCGTCTGGGTCGCCTACCTGATCGTCTTCCTGGGCACGCTGTGGAAGCGCAAGGAGCCGCACATCTATGTGGCCAACTGGTTCTTCCTGGCCTTCATCGTCACCATCGCAGTGCTGCACATCACCAACAACCTGGCCATGCCGGTCAGTCTGTTGGGCTCCAAGAGCTACGGCGCCTTCGCCGGCGTGCAGGAGTCGCTGATCCAGTGGTGGTACGGCCACAACGCCGTCGGCTTCTTCCTGACCGTGCCCTTCCTGGCCATCATGTACTACTTCATCCCCAAGCGGGCCGAGCGGCCGATCTACTCCTACCAGCTGTCGATCATCCACTTCTGGGCGCTGAGCTTCATCTACATCTGGGCCGGGCCGCACCATCTGCTCTACACCGCCCTGCCGCAGTGGGCGCAGACCCTCGGCGTGACCTTCTCGATCATGCTGTGGATGCCGTCCTGGGGCGGGATGATCAACGGGCTGATGACCCTGTCGGGGGCCTGGGACAAGCTGCGCACCGACCCGGTCATCCGCATGATGGTGATGGCGCTGGCCTTCTACGGCATGTCGACCTTCGAGGGGCCGGTCCTGGCCATCCGCGAGGTCAACGCCCTCAGCCACTACACCGACTGGACCATCGGCCACGTCCATTCCGGCGCGCTCGGCTGGGTCGGCTTCATCTCCTTCGGCGCGCTCTACTGCATGGTGCCCTGGCTCTGGAAGAAGAAGGCCATGTACTCGAACGCTCTGATCGAGTGGCACTTCTGGATCGCCACCATCGGCATCCTGCTCTACATCGTCTCGATGTGGGTCTCGGGCATCACCGAAGGCCTGATGTGGCGCGAATACACGCGCCAGGGCTTCCTTGCCCACACCTTCGTGGAATCGGTCTCGGCCAAGCACATCGAATACGTCGTCCGGATGTTCGGAGGGCTGCTCTACCTGTCCGGGGTGCTGATCATGGTCTTCAACGTCTGGAAGACGATCCGCTCGCCGCAGCTGTCGATCACCACCTCGACCACTCCGACCATCATCTCGCCAACGGGGAACGCCGCGACCGCGACCGTTCTTCCCGCCGCCACCGCCTAGGGTCGATCGATGTCAGGCTTTCACGGGCGTCTCGAACGCCACTCCATGCTGCTGCTGATCGCCATCGCGGTCGCCGTGTCCATCGGCGGTCTGATCGAGATCGCGCCCCTGTTCTTCATCGAGAACACCATCGAGAAGGTGCACGGCGTGCGGCCCTACACCCCGCTCGAACTCGCGGGGCGCAACATCTACGTCCGCGAGGGCTGCTATCTCTGCCATTCGCAGATGATCCGGCCGCTCCGCGACGAGGTGGAGCGCTACGGACACTACAGCCTCGCGGCCGAGAGCATGTACGACCACCCGTTCCAGTGGGGGTCCAAGCGTATCGGGCCGGATCTGGCGCGGGTCGGCGGCAAGTATTCCGACGCCTGGCACGTGCAGCACCTGAAGGATCCGCGCAGCCTGGTGCCGGAATCGCTGATGCCGCCCTACCGGTCGCTGTCGGAGACGGCGCTGAGCTACGACGACATCGCCGACCACCTCGCGGCCCTGAAGAAGGTCGGCGTTCCCTACACGGCCGACCAGATCGCCAACGCCAAGGCGGACCTCCAGGCCCAGGACGATCAGACCGCCAGCCCCACGGGCCTGCGCAAGCGCTACGGCGACAAGGTGATCCAACGCAACTACGGCGGCGATCCCGACCGGATCACCGAGATGGACGCCCTCGTGGCCTACCTGCAGATGCTGGGCGGCCTGGTCGATTTCAATACCTACAAGGCCGACGCTCCGGCCAACCGGAGGTGATGCGATGAGTTTTGAGGTCATCTCCAAGGTCGCCCAGCAGGGCGGCACACTCTACTTCGGCCTGTTGTTCCTGCTCGTCGCCGGTTGGGTCTTCCTGCCGCGCAACAAGAAGACCTTCGAGCGGGCCGCCCGCATGGCTCTCGACGAGGACGACCAATGACCGCCGAATCTGACAAGCATGGCGCGCCTCAGATCGAGAAGGACCCGGTCACCGGCACCGACACCACGGGCCACGAGTGGGACGGAATCCGCGAGCTCAACACGCCCCTGCCGCGCTGGTGGCTCTACATCTTCTACGCCACCATCGTCGTCGCCATCGTCTACTGGGTGCTGATGCCGGCCTGGCCGGGGCTGCACGGGGCGACGACGGGGGTGCTGCACCAGTCGGACCGGGCCAACGTCGAGGTCGAAGTCGGCAAGCTCAAGGCCATGCGCGCCACCGAGACGGCCGCCCTCGGCGGATCGTCGCTGCAGCAGATCGTCCACGATCCCGCCCTGCAGCGCTACGCCCTGTCGCTCGGGGCCGCCACCTTCGGCGAAAACTGCGCCGCCTGTCACGGTCAGTCGGGAACCGGCTCCAAGGGCTATGCGAACCTGCGCGACGACGTCTGGCTGTGGGGCGGCTCGCTGGAGCAGATCCAGCAGACCATCCTCCATGGCGTCCGCTCCGGCGATCCGGAGGCGCGTCTGTCGCAGATGCCGTCCTTCGGTCGTGACGCCATCCTCAAGCCCGAGCAGGTCAGCGACCTGACCGAGTACGTGGTCCACCTGTCGCATCGGCCCGCCGACGCGGCGGCCGTGGCCCGGGCGGAGCCGCTGTTCAAGGACAACTGCGCCACCTGCCACGGGCCGGCGGGGCTCGGCGATCAGTCGCGCGGCGCGCCCAACCTGACCGACGCCGAGTGGCTCTACGGGTCGGACCGGCAGTCGATCCACGATCAGATCTGGAACGGCCGGGGCGGCGTCATGCCGGCCTGGGGCAAGCGGCTGGATCCCAATACGATCAAGGCGCTCGCCGTCTACGTCTACGTCAATTCCGGCGGCCAGTAGGGCGAGGAGCCGGCCATGACCGTTGTCATCAACACGCTGAAGCCGGTCGCCCGGGCGGAGCCGGCGGACAAGCCCGCGCCGCTCTACGTCAAGCGCAAGGCGATCTATCCCAAGCGGGTGAAAGGGCCCTTCCGCCAGCTGAAGTGGGGCCTGCTGCTGGTGATGCTCGGCATCTACTACGGCGTGCCGTGGATCCGCTGGGCCCGCCCGGCGCCCCAGCCGCAGCAGGCCGTGCTGGTCGACTTCCTGCACGGCCGCTTCTTCCTGTTCGGCCTGCACCTGTGGCCGGACGAGGTCTATTTCATCACCGCGCTCCTGGTGATCTCCGCCCTCAGCCTGTTCCTGGTCAGCGCGCTGTTCGGACGGCTGTGGTGCGGCTACGCCTGTCCGCAGACCGTCTGGACCGATCTGTTCATCGCGGTCGAGCGGCTGTTCGAGGGCGACCGCAACGCCCGGATGCATCTCGACGCCCAGCCCTGGTCTGTGGAGAAGGCGCTGCGCAAGGGCGGCAAGCACGCGGTCTGGCTCCTGGTCGGCATGGCGACGGGCGGAGCCTGGATCTTCTATTTCCACGACGCGCCGACCACCTTTCGCCAGTTCTTCGTCGGCCAGGCGCCGCCGACCGCCTACATCTTCTTCTGGCTCCTGACCTTCACCACCTACATCTTCGCCGGAACCATGCGCGAGCAGGTCTGCACCTATCTTTGCCCCTGGCCGCGGATCCAGGGGGCCATGCTCGACAAGGATTCCCTGCAGGTCACCTACCGCTACGACCGTGGCGAGCCGCGCGGCGCGCATAAGAAGGGCGCGGACTGGAGCGGCCGGGGCGACTGCATCGAGTGCACGCAGTGCGTGGTCGCCTGCCCGATGGGCATCGACATCCGCGACGGCCTGCAGCTCGAGTGCATCAACTGCGGCCTGTGCATCGACGCCTGCGACGAGGTCATGGTCAAGGTCGGCCGGCCCAAGGGCCTGATCGCCTTCGATACCGACGCCAATGTGCTGGCGCGGGCCAACAACCAGCCCACCCGGCTGCGCCTGGTGCGGCCGCGGACGATCTTCTACGGCGTGGCGCTGACCGGCGTGCTGGCCCTGACCGGCTATGGCCTCGCCACCCGGCCGACCTTCGGCCTGCATGTGGTGCGCGACCGCGCGCCTCTGTTCGTGCGGCTGCACGACGGGTCGATCCGCAACGGCTACACGCTGGAGATCGCCAACCGCAGCTTCGAGCGCCGGAAGCTCGACGTGATCGTCCGCGGCCCCGGCGACGTCGGCCTTCGCGAACCCGGCGAGGCGGGATCGGCCACCGGGCACATCCAGATCACCGCCGAAGCCGATCAGGTGACGCCGGTCCGGCTGTTCGCCACCCTGCCGGCCGCGGTCCTGCCGGGTCCGCTGACGCCGATCCGCGTCACCCTGGTGGACGCCGCCGACGGCAAGACGGTCGGCGCCGCCGGCTCGGTCTTCACCTCCGACACCGCGGCCGGCCGATGAACGGGTTCGTGCTCAAGGGCTGGCATGTCGGCCTGCTGTTCGCCGCCTTCTTCGCGAGCTTCATCGCCACCGACGTGGTCTTCGCCAGCCTGGCCTTCCGCAGCTTCCCGGGCGAGGTTTCGACCCAGCCTTACGAGGAGGGGCTCGCCTATAACGCCACGCTCGACCGGCGCGCCCGCCAGGCCGCGCTCGGCTGGACCGTCACCGCCGAGTCGGCCCTGACGCCGGACGGGCGGCGCCGGACGCTGGAGCTGCGCTGGACCGGGAAGGACGGCCGCCCGCTCGGCGGTCTCGCCGTCGACGCCAGCCTGGGCCAGCCGGCGACCGGCAAGGGGCTGCGCCGGCTGAGTTTCAAGGAGGCGGCGCCGGGCGTCTACCGCGCCGACGCCCCGCCGCTGCACGGCTATTGGACCCTGCAGTTCACCGGCCGCCGCGACCCGGCGACGAGCTTCGAGGGCGGGCGGCGGTTCGTATGGCCATGATCGCCGGCCGCGTCGCCCAACCTGAGTATTCCGGGCCCGAGCTTTCCGGGCCCGAGCTGTCCGGCTTCCTGCGCAACACCGCCTCCAGCAGCGAGGCGGACTTCCTGGTCCGCGGCGCCCGGTGCGCGGCCTGCCTCGGCAAGATCGAACGCGGCGTGTCGGCCCTTCCGGGCGTGGACGCAGCGCGGCTGAACCTGACCTCCGGACGACTGCACGTGGTCTGGCGCAGCGGCGGGGCCGATCCGTCCACCGTGCTGGAGACGGTGCGCGACCTCGGCTATGTCTGCGCCGCCTTCGACCCGTCCGAAGCGCAGCGGCAGATCGATCGCGAGGGCCGCGAACTGATCATCGCCCTCGGCGTCGCCGGCTTCGGCGTCAGCAATGTGATGATGTTCTCGGTCCCGGTGTGGGCCGGGCTGTTCGGCCAGGAGCTCGGCGAGCATTCGCGCCAGGTGATGTACTGGCTGAGCGCCATCGTCGCCACGCCGTGCGCGCTCTACGCCGGCCAACCCTTCTTCCGCTCGGCCTGGAACGCGCTGCGGCGCGGCAAGGCCAATATGGATGTGCCGATCACGATCGGCGTGCTCCTGACCCTGGCGGTCAGCTTCATCGAGACGGCGCGGGCGCGTCCGCACGCCTATTTCGACGCCGCCGTCTGCCTGGTCTTTCTCTTGCTGATCGGCCGCTATCTCGATCACCGGCTGCGCGCTTCGGCCCGCAGCGCCGCCCAGGACCTGCTGGCCCTGCAGGCGCCCGTGGCGCGGGTGCTGGACGAGGCCGGGCGCGCCCACGGCGTGCCGGTGAGCCAGGTGCGGGCGGGGGATCGCCTGTCGATCGCCGCCGGTGAACGCTCCCCGGTCGACGGCGTGGTGATCGAGGGCCGGGCCGACCTCGACGTGTCGCTGATCACCGGCGAAACGCGCACCGAGATCGCCGCGCCGGGCGGGGCCTTGCGCGCCGGATCCATGTCCTTGAACGGCCATCTGGTGGTCGAGGCGGCCGCCTCGGCGGTCGACTCCTCCCTGGCCGAACTGGCGCGCATGATGGAGGTCGGGGCGCAGAGCCGGGGCCGCTATGTGCGCCTGGCCGACAAGGCGGCCGCCATCTACGTGCCGTTCGTGCACTCTGCCGCCGCGCTGACCTTCGTCGTGCTGTGGTGGATGGGCGGAGACGTGGAGACCGCGCTCGTGCGCGCGGCGGCCGTGCTGATCGTCACCTGTCCGTGCGCCCTCGGCCTGGCGGCGCCGGCGGTGCAGGTCGCCGCCTCCGCGCGCCTGTTCCGGCGCGGCCTGCTGGTCAAGTCCGGCGCGGCGCTCGAACGCCTGGCCGAAGTCGACGTGGTGTTCTTCGACAAGACCGGCGTGCTGACCGAGCCCGGCCTCGTGCTGCAGCACGCCGCGGCGCCGGCCCTGCACGAGGCGGCGGTTCTGGCGCGCGCCTCGCGCCACCCGCTGGCCAAGGCGCTGGCCGCGGCGGCGGGGCCGGGTTCGGTGGCGGCCGACGTGCGCGAACAGGTCGGCCTCGGCGTCGAGGGCGTGGTCGGCGACCGTGCGGCCCGGCTCGGTTCGGCCCTGTTCATCGGCGGCGAGGCCCGGCCCGGCGACGGCGCCGAACTCTGGTTCGCCGTCGGCGACGACCCGCCGGTTCGCTTCGGCTTCGTCGAGCGTCTGCGGCCCGGCGCGGCGGAGGCGATCGAGGCGCTGCAAAGACTTGATATCGCGGTCGAGATCCTGTCCGGCGACCGGCCGGGCGCGGTGCGGCCGGTGGCCGAGGCGGTCGGCGTCGCCGGCTGGCGGGCCGGTCTGACGCCGGACCAGAAGGCCGGGCTGGTGCGCGACTATGCGCGGGACGGATGGAAGGTGCTGATGGTCGGGGACGGTCTCAACGACGCCGGCGCCCTGGCCCTGGCCCACGCCTCGATGGCCCCGGGAGAGGCGTCCGACGCCAGCCAGAACGCGGCGGACCTGGTCTTCGTCAAGGAAGCGCTGACCATCGTGCCCGAGGCGATCCTGTGCGCACGCCGGGCGCGCCGGCGGGCGCTGGAGAACTTCGCGTTTTCGGCCCTCTACAACCTCGCGGCCGTACCCGCGGCCATGGCCGGCTGGGTGACGCCGCTGTTCGCCGCCCTGGCCATGTCGGGCTCCTCGATCGTCGTCATGCTGAACGCGGGACGGATGTCGCTGGAGCCTGTCGCCGGGTGGGGGGCGGCCCGCTGGCGCGCGGGGCGCGCGCCATGAACATCATCGTCATCCTCGCCCCCCTGTCGCTCATGCTGGCGGCGCTGGCGCTGGTCTTCTTCTTCTGGACCGTCGCCAACCGCCAGTACGAGGATCCCACCGGCGACGCCGAGCGGATCCTGATGGACGACCCGGAGGACCGGCCGGGCTGAGGCCGACCGGCTCTCGGAGCGCGATCGTCGCCGGCGAGGCGTGGTTTTCGCCGCGGCCGCTTCATCTTCCTCAACGATTGCCGTCCATGCTGCGCGAGGTCGGCTGCGCCCGCGCAGCGTGAAGTCCGCTTGTGGAGTGTATCGCCGTGTCGAGTCAGGATCTCACCGTCATCATCATCCGCCGGGTCCCGATCGCCGAGACGCCCGCCCTGGTGAAGGTGCGGCATCGCGACGGAGCCACGAGCGAGGTGAGCCTGAACCCGGACGAGGAGCTGACCGTCCGTCTCGCCCGCAACGAGCAAGTCTCCGTCAGCGATTGAGCTGCGCCCGTAAGCCGCAGCCGCGGGCCGCCGTCTGTCGCCGTTCCACGGTAGAACCATTAACCATGATCCATTTATCTATGGTAGAGATCTGCCGGGTTCGGAAGGTCGCTTGACGGTCCGTCCGACGGCGGGTGGTGGGGCGCTCGGCGCCCGCGACGCTTGCGGAACCTCGGCGACGGGAGACATGGAATGCGCATTCTTCTGATCGAAGACGACGAACTGGTCGCCCGAGCCATCACCATGATGGTGCGCCATGAAGGGTTCGCAATCCAGGTCACGGGCCTGGGACAGCAGGGCATCGACCTCGTCGCCGCGCAGGCCTTCGACCTGGTCCTGCTCGACCTCAACCTCCCGGACATGGGCGGCATGGAGGTGCTGCGCGCCCTGCGCGGCCGCGGAGCCGACACGCCGATCATGGTGCTGTCGGGACTGGCGGAAATGGACGTCAAGGTGGCCACCTTGTCGTACGGCGCGGACGATTACGTGACCAAGCCGTTCAACAAGGACGAACTCGTCGCGCGTATGCACGCCGTGCTGCGCCGGTCGCAAAAGCCGGTCAGCTCGCTCATCAAGACCGGCGACATCACCATCAATCTGGCCGACAAGTCGATCGAGGCGAAGGGCGTTCGCGTCGACGTGACCAGTAAGGAATACCAGATCTTCGAGGTGCTATCCCTGCGAAAAGGGGCGACGCTGTCGAAGGACGTGTTCGTGAACTATCTTTACGACGGACGAGACGAGCCGCAGTTGAAGATCATCGATGTATTCATCTGCAAATTGCGCAGAAAGCTGACGGTGGCCAACCGCGGCCGACATTACATCGAGACGGTGTGGGGCCAGGGCTATCGGCTCAGAGATCCCGCCGAGCAGGTCGAGGAACCGAGGGCGGCCTGACGCCCGGCCGACGGCCTGCGCGGCGTGCGCCTGTCTGGCGATCAGAGGTGAGGTGCATCTGAAATATAGGCATTAATACCTATCCGGTCATTTTCGAACACTTAAGCCGTCTGATGGCACCTATCGGTCCTGTGTCCGGCAGAAAAGACCAATATAGGAGCGCGGCCTTGAGGTTCCTCGATCACTTGAAGCTTGGCGTCAAAGCGCTCATCCCGCTCGTCTCCATGGCGCTGCTGATCGTGGGCCTCGTGGGCCTGGGCGCCAGCCAGCTTGTCCAGCTGCAACGGCAATCCAGCCAGATCGTCAAACACGCCGATCCGGCGATCCTCTATATGGCCAGAGCCAACCGCACGACCCAGCGGCTCGGATATGACCTTTATCGGATCCTTTCCTACGCCACTGGAACGGCTGAAGAAGAGCAGGCGCAGAAGGATTTCGATGGCGCGGTCACGCTGGGAAGCGAGCTGTTCGACAAGGCGGCCGCATCCGTTCCCCAGAGAGCGGGTGATTACGCCCGCTTCAAGAGCCGGTTCGCCGCCATCGTCGCGGAGCTCCGGCCGCAGCTGGCGACGGGCGCGAAGACCAATGGCTTCGCGCTCGGAAGCAAGGATACTCCGGCCGACCTGGATCTCGAGGCCGGCGTGGTTCGCGCCCAGATCCCCATCGACGTACGGATCGACGCCCTGGGCAAGGACATCACTGATTACAACGAGCGGATGATCGCGGAGAACAATCAAGCCAGCGATGCGCTCGGCGCCGCCGCCGCCAGGTCCGTCTGGACCATGATCCTCCTCGGTGTCGTTTCGATTGTCGGAGGCCTTTCAGCGGCGATCTGGCTGACGTCCGCGAAAATCTCCAAGCCGATCGCCGGGCTGGCGGACGGAATGCGGGCGCTTGCCGCAGGCGACCTCGGGATCGAGGTGGGTGGGCAGGAGCGGCGCGACGAGATCGGCCTGATGGCCAGGGCGGTTCAGGTGTTCAAGGACAATGGGCTGCGGGCCAGGGCCCTGGAGACCGACGCCGAGCGTCTGCGAAGCGAGGCCGAAGGCGAGCGCGATCGGAGCGAGATCGAGCGCCGCCGGGTGGCCGAGGAGCAGGAGACGGTCGTCAGCGCCCTGGCCGAAAATCTGAAGCGGCTTGCCGACGGCGATCTGACGACCCGGATCGATGTGGCGTTCGACGGGCGATACGCCGCGATCAGGACCGATTTCAACGCGGCCGCCGAGAGCCTGCGTGAGGCCATGACCATCATCGCCGCCAACGTGGCCGGCATATCCTCGGGCGCCGGCGAGATCAGCCAGGCCTCGGACGACCTCTCCAGGCGCACCGAGCAGCAGGCCGCGAGCCTGGAGGAGACCGCCGCGGCGCTCGACCAGATCACCGCCACCGTCAAGAAGACCGCCTCGGGCGCCAAGCAGGCCAGCGACACCGTCACTGCCGCCAAGGGCGAGGCCGAGGAGTCCGGCGTGGTGGTCACCGAGGCGGTGGCGGCCATGGGCCAGATCGAGCAGTCCTCCCAGCAGATCAGCCAGATCATC
>CAILTK010000114.1 GCA_903837135.1 uncultured Caulobacterales bacterium | reverse complement strand
TTAGATCGAAAAGCTCACCCCGCACCCGCAGCTCGACTTGGCGTTGGGGTTGATGACCTTGAACTCGGCGCCGGCGAGGGCGTCGACGAAGTCGATCTGCGAGCCCTTGAGGAGGGCCACCGAGATGTCGTCGACCAGGGCGGCCGCGCCATCGCGCTCGATGCGGTGGTCGTCGGGCTCGGCGCTCTCCACCAGATCGAACCGGTATTGGAAGCCCGAACAGCCGCCGCCGTCCACGGCCAGGCGCAGCATCAAGGGCCGGCCTTCCTGGGCGCCGATGTCGCGGATACGCCGGGCGGCGGCCGGGGTGAGGGTGAGAAGCTCGGTCATGGGGGCGATCGTGCGGCCAGAGGGTGGAAAAGCCAGAGTGTGGAAAAGCTTGTAACAGCTTATATGAGGGCGCGACGGCGCAAACGGAACCCCGCCGTCAGGAGCCACGGTTGAACGCGTCGCCCGCCCCCCCTGCGTCCACTCCGCACTTGCCGGAGCGCCTGGCGTTTGCGGAGAACCCGGCGCAGTCGCGCGGACGGCTCTACCCCGAGGCCGAGAGCCGCACGCGCAACGCCTTCGCCCGCGACCGCGACCGCATCATCCACTCCACCGCCTTTCGCCGGCTCAAGGAGAAGACCCAGGTGTTCGTCGCCCACGAGGGCGACTACTACCGCACCCGGCTGACCCACAGCCTGGAGGTGGCGCAGATCGCCCGCTCGATCGCCCGCGCCCTCGGCCTCGACGACGACCTGGCCGAAACCGTCGCCCTGGCCCACGATCTCGGCCATCCGCCGTTCGGCCACGCGGGCGAGGACGCGCTCGCCGCCTGCATGAAGGACTTCGGCGGCTTCGACCACAATGTGCAGACCTTCCGCGTGGTGACCGAACTCGAGAACCGTTATCCGGCGTTCCCGGGCCTGAACCTCACCTGGGAGACGCTGGAAGGGATCATCAAGCACAACGGCCCCGTGCGGCAGAAGCTGAAGGAGCCCGCCTGGGCCGCCGTCGCCGCCTACGACGAGCGCCAGGATCTGCTCTTGTCCACCTACGCCTCGGCCGAGGCGCAGGTCGCCGCCCTGGCCGACGACATCGCCTACAACAACCACGACGTGGACGACGGGGTGCAGGCGGGCGTGTTCGGCATCGCCGACCTGGCCGAGGTGCCGCTGATCGGACCGGCGCTGCGCAGCGCCCGGGCCGACTGGCCGGCGATCGACGACCGGATGCTGCGGATCGAGGCCGTGCGGCGCATGATCGGCGACATGGTGGCCGACGTCATGGCCGAGACCCGCCGGCGCGCGGGCGAGATGAAGCTGAATACGGCCGAGGACGTCCGCCATCAGAAGCAGGCGGTGGTCGCCTTCTCCCGTCCCATGCTGGAAGACCTCGGGCAGCTGCGCGCCTTCCTCTACACGCGCATGTACCGGCACTACCGGGTCAACCGCTCTCGCAGCGCCGCCAAGCGCAAGCTGATCGAGTTGTTCCACCTGTTCATGACCGAGCCGGACGTCCTGCCGCCCGACTGGGGCGCGCCGGCCAGCGCCGCCGACGACCAGGCCCGGGCGCGGCTGGTGTGCGACTATATCGCCGGCATGACCGACCGTTACGCCATCGAAGAGCACCGGCGGCTGGTGCACGGGGAATAGGACGCAGACGACGGTCGATGGCGCATAAGCTCCGCCCGCCGCGACGCATAAAGCTCCCGTTAACCCAACCGTCGGATCGTCTCGCGGGGTCAGAATGATCCGCGGCTCCGCTTAGACGCCGCCGCCGGCTTCGCTACACTAGACGATCGACGCCCGCGATTCGCCCACAGGGCGGGCGCGAGGAGATGCTTGAGGTTCGACATGACCGAACACGACCGCGGGGCTTACACGCCCCAACCTGATGCGCCGCTGCAGTTCGATGCGCGCGTCCCGCGTCGGCGAAAGCCGATGCCGATGACTCTGATCGGGTCGGGCGCCGTCCTGGTGGTGCTGCTGGGCGCCCTGGCGCTGCATGCGCGCCATGACGCCAAGCCCGGCGGCGAATCGCCCCGTCCGGTCGGCGCGCCGATCGCCGAGGTGAAGACCGCCGCGCCGGCCACGGCCCAGCCCAAGGACGCCACCGCGGTCGACGTGTTCGGCGGCGCGGCCCAGATCGCCCAGAACACGGCCCAGAATCCCGCCAAGGGCGCGCCCAAGGCCCCCACCTTCGCGCCGCCGCCGGAGCCGCCCAAGCCGCGCGCACAGCTGACCGTGCAGACGGCGGAGACCACGCCGATCAAGGTCGCGCCGCTGGCCACCACCAACAGCCCCGCCCCGACGACCGCCGCGGTCCTGGCCAAGGCGCCGCCGGCGCCGGCCAAGACCGTTCCGGCCTATCACGCGCCGACGACGGTGGCGGCGACCGCTCCGGTGAAGCCGGACGCGACCGCCGTGGTCGCCAGGCTGGCCGAGACCCCGGCGTCGAAGACCGCGCCCGCTAAAGCGGCTCCGGCCGCGTCCGCCGCCCTGGCGGCGACACCCAGAACCGCCGCCGCCGCCTTCGGCGGTTCGGTGGTGCAGATCGGCGCGTTCTCGTCGATGAGCCTGTCCGAGAAGGGATGGACCGACGTGTCCTCCGCCATGTCCGGGGAGATGACGGGCAAGATGAAGCGGGTCGAAGCGGTGGAGAAGGACGGCAAGACCTTCTACCGCACCTCGGTCGCCGGTTTCCCGAGCCGTTCCGCCGCCGAGGCCTTCTGCCGCTCGCTGACCGCCAAGGGTCGCGTCTGCTTCGCCAAGGGCTGAGTTGCGCAAGGCCTGCATCCTGGGCTGTAGCGGCCTCGCGCTGACGGCCGAGGAGGCGGTGTTCTTCGCGGCCGAACGGCCGTGGGGATTCATCCTGTTCCGGCGCAACGTGGACACGCCCGATCAGGTGCGCGCCCTGGTCCGGGCGCTGCGCGAAACGGTCGACGATCCCGCGGCCCCGGTGCTGATCGACCAGGAGGGCGGCCGGGTGCAGCGGCTGGGCGCGCCGCACTGGCCCAGGTATCCGACTGGTCGCGCCTATGCCGACTACGCCGCCAACGACCCCTTGACCGGCCAGGCCCTGGCCCGGCTCGGCGGGCGGCTGATGGCGGCGGATCTCGCCCGGCTCGGAATCAACGTCGACTGCACCCCCGTGCTCGACGTCCCCCAGCCGGGCGCCCACGACGTGATCGGCGACCGCGCCTACGGGCCGACGGTGGAGGGGGTGATCCGGCTCGGCCGGGCCATGGCCGAGGGCATGATCGCCGGCGGCGTCCTGCCGGTGATCAAGCACATTCCGGGGCACGGCCGGGCGATGAGCGACAGCCATCTGGCCCTGCCCGAGGTCGACGCGCCGCTGGCGACGCTGGAGGCGGTGGACTTTCCGCCGTTCGAGGCCTTGTCCGACATGCCGATGGCGATGACGGCGCACGTGGTCTACCGCGCCATCGACCGGCGGCGGCCGGCGACCACCTCGCGCGCGGCGATCCGGCTGATCCGCGACCGGCTCGGCTTCTCGGGCCTGATCATGTCCGACGATCTGTCGATGAAGGCGCTGTCGGGCCACATGGCCGATCGGGCCCGGGCCTCGCTGAAGGCCGGCTGCGACGTGGTTTTGCACTGCAACGGCGTCATGGCGGAGATGCAGGCGGTGGCCGCGGCGACCGGGCGCCTGCGCGGACCGGCCCTGCGCCGGGCCGAGGCGGCGATGGCCCGCCTCGCCCGCCGTCCCGAACCGCTCGACGAGGGCGAGGCGCGCGCCCGTTTCGCCTCCGCCTTTGCCCGCATGGGCGTGATCGGCGCCGATCCGACGGGGAGCGCGGCGTGAGCGAACCCTTTCAGCCCAACCTCGACTTCGAAGCCGCCCAGGGCGCGGCCGAGGACGGCGACGCCCTGATCCTCGACCTCGACGGGTTCGAGGGGCCGCTGCATGTGCTCCTGGCCCTGGCGCGGGCGCAGAAGGTCGACCTGCTGAAGCTGTCGATTTCGAAGCTGGCCGAGCAGTACCTGGCCTTCGTCCGCGACGCCCGCCAGCGCCGCTTCAACCTCGCCGCCGACTATCTGGTGATGGCCGCCTGGCTGACCTACCTGAAGTCCCGGCTCCTGCTGCCCAGGCCCGAGAAGCGCGGCAAGGACGAGCCGGAGGCGGGCGATCTCGCCGCCGGCCTGGCCTTCCGCCTCGCCAAGCTCGACGCCATGCGGCGGATGAGCGAGGCGCTGATGGCCTTGCCGCGCAGCGGGCGCGACGTGTTCGGCCGCGGTGATCCGGAAGCGGCCGTCGTTCATGCCGAGCAACGCTATGACGCGGATCTCTACGCCCTGGTCCGCGCCTACGCCGACCAGCGTCGCCGTACCGCCGCGCGGCAATACGATCCGTCGCGGCGGATCGAGGCCTATCCGCTCGAGGTGGCGCGCGACCGTCTGCGCCATCTGATGGCCGAGCTGACCGACTGGACCCCGCTCGGCGGCGTCGCCCCGTTTCCGGCCGGCGAGGGTCCGAGCCGCGCCTCCTACGTGGCCTCGACCCTGTCGGCGGGCCTCGAGCTGGTGAAGGAGGGCGAACTGCAGGCCCAGCAACTCGAAGCCTTCGCCGAAATCTTCCTCCGCCGCCGGCCGGGCGAACTGTTCGAGGCGGCGTGATGGGGGAGGTGATGCTCCTCTCCCCCTCGAGGGGGGAGAGGCTGGGAGTGGGGGTGAGTGCACGAGGACTCAGGAAGGTCGCATGAGGCGCCTCACGCTCTTTTCGCTTCGGTGTTGTGCACTCACCCCCAACCCCGGCCCTTCCCCCCTCGAGGGGGAAGGGAGGGCGCCATGACCGACCCCACGCTCACCGAACGCCAGGTCGAGGCCCTGCTGTTCGCGGCGGCCGAGCCGCTCAGCCTGACGGATCTGGCGCGGCGGCTGCCGGAGGGGGCCGCGATCGAGCCGGCCATCGCCGCCCTGCAGCAGCGCTACGCCGGCCGCGGAGTGGAGCTCGACTGCGTCGCCGGACGCTGGCGGTTTCGGACCGCGGCGGATCTCGCGGCGCTGATGGTCGAGGAGCGGGAGGTGGAGAAGCGGCTCAGCCGCGCGGCCATGGAGACCCTGGCCATCATCGCCTATCACCAGCCGGTGACCCGCGCCGACATCGAGGCGATCCGCGGCGTCGGCCTGTCCAAGGGCACGCTGGACCTGCTGCTCGAGATCGGCTGGGTGCGGATGCGCGGGCGGCGGCGCACGCCGGGCCGGCCGATCACCTACGGCACCTCGGACGCCTTCCTCGAGCATTTCGGCCTCGGCGGGCTGAACGACCTGCCGGGCGCGCAGGAGCTGAAGGCCGCGGGCCTGCTCGGCATGGACCTGCCGGCCGACGTCCTGCCGCCGCCGCCGATCGGCGAAGCCGCCGACGAGGATCCGCTCGAGCCCGGCGACCTCCCCGAGTTTTATCAAGACCAGATCGGGCAGGACCAGATCGGGGACGACTGACCGGCTTGCCCGTTTACCCTTGCGCCCTGCAGGTCCTGCTATAGAACCCGGCGCCTGATCGAAGGGGCCGAATGGAACGCATCGCCATCATCGGCGGAGCCGAGCTCCGGGGAGAAATCCCGATCTCGGGCGCCAAGAACTCAGCCATCAAGCTGATGGCCGCCAGCCTGCTCACCGACGAGCCGGTTCGGCTGATCAACATGCCCGAACTGGCGGACACACGCCTGCTCGCCCGGCTGCTGCAGCGTCTCGGCACGGAGGTGGAGGAGCGCGAGGGTCCCGACGGGCACGAGATGATCCTGCAGACGCGCGAGATCGTCTCCGCCATCGCCCCGCACGACCTCGTGCGGCAGATGCGGGCCTCGTTCAATGTGCTCGGCCCGCTCCTGGCGCGTTCGCGCCAGGCCAAGGTCAGCCTGCCCGGCGGCGACCCGATCGGCGCGCGGCCCCTCAACTATCACCTCGACGCCTTCGCCGAACTCGGCGCCACCATCGACCTCAACGGCGGCTATGTGTTCGCCCAGGCGCCGCGCGGCCTCAAGGGCGGACATATCGTCTTTCCGGGCGTGTCGGTCGGGGCCACCGAACACACCCTGCTGGCCGCCGTCCTGGCCCGCGGCGAAACGGTGATCGAGAACGCCGCCTGCGAGCCCGAGATCGTCGACCTGGCCGACTGCCTGAACGCCATGGGCGCGCGGATCGAGGGGGCGGGGACCTCGATCATCCGCGTCGTCGGCGTCGCCCGGCTCGGCGGGGCGACCCATGCGGTGGTGCCCGACAGGATCGAGGCCGGCACCTATGCGGTGGCCGCGGCCATGGCCGGAGGCGAGGTGCGGCTGACCGGCGCCCGTCCGGGTCATATATTGCCGCTGCTCGATCGGTTGAGGTGCGCAGGCGTGGACGTCGACACCACGGACGACATCATCACGGTGCGGCGCGATCCCGCCCGCAGGCTGAGCGCCGTCGACGTGCAGACCGAGCCCTTTCCGGGGTTCGCCACCGACCTGCAGGCCCAGTTCATGGCCCTGATGACGCTGGCGGACGGAGAGAGCGTGATCCGTGAGACCATCTTCGAGAACCGCTTCATGCACGCGGGCGAACTGGCGCGGATGGGCGCCGACATCGCCGTCCAGGGCGGCGAGGCGCGGATCACCGGCGTGGACTACCTCACCGGCGCGCCGGTGGCGGCGTCCGACGTGCGCGCCTCGGTCTGCCTGGTCATCGCCGGCCTCGCGGCGCGTGGCCAGACCCTGGTCGAGGGCGTACACCATCTCGATCGAGGCTTCGAAGGCCTGGAGGAGAAACTCCGCGCCTGCGGCGCCGACGTGCGCCGGATCTCGGAGGCCGCATGAGCCAAGCGCAAACCGCCCCCAAGCCCCTTCGCCTGCTGGCCGAGGATCCCGCCGACCTGCAGGTGATCTCCGCCGCCCTGCAGGACGCGGTGGCCAAGATCGCCGACCTGTCGTTCGAGCCGGCTCAGCGGCGCTTCACCCTGGCGCTCAACCGGTTCCGCTGGGAGGCGAGGGGACGGGCGCAGGAGCGCGTGCGCGCCGCCGTGCAGTTCGCCGGCGTTCTCGGCGTCAGGTCCCGGGGCGCGCCGATCGGCGATCCCGAGGCGGTGATCTCGATCCTGGCCCTGGTGTTCGAACCCGCCGGCGAGGGCGCCGAGGACCCGTCGGGCGCCGTGCACCTGCAACTGGCCGGCGGCGGCGACATCCGCCTCGAGGTCGAGTGCGTCGACGCGGTGCTGGCCGACGTGTCCGAACCCTGGGCGGCGATTCGCGCGCCCCGGCACAGGGTCTGATATGGCGCGCCCGTTCGACGCCGGCGCGGCGGGGTTCGACAGCGCCTTCGCCGCCTTCCTGGCCGAGCCGCGCGGCCAGCCCGACGCCGTCGACGCCGCCGCCGCCGAGGTGATCGAACAGGTCAGGACCCGCGGCCTGGACGCCGTGCTCGAGTATGCGCGCCGGTTCGACCGGGTCGACCTCACCGCCGAGACCCTGCGCGTCTCCGCCGAGGAGATCGACGCCGGCGCCGCGGCCTGTCCGTCCGAGGTTCGCGCCGCCATCGCCTTCGCCGCCGAACGTATCCGCCTCTACCACGCCCGCCAGCGTCCGGCCGACCAGCGCTGGACCGACGACACCGGAACCATCCTCGGCTGGCGCTGGGGGCCGATCGAGGCGGTCGGCGTCTACGTGCCCGGCGGGCGCGCGGCCTATCCCTCCACCGTGCTGATGAACGCCGTGCCCGCCCAGGTGGCGGGCGTCGACCGCGTCGCCATGGTCACCCCGCCCGGCAAGCTGCAACCGGCCGTGCTGGCGGCCGCAAAGATCGCGGGGATCAGCGAGATCTGGCGCGTCGGCGGGGCCCAGGCGGTGGCGGCCCTGGCCTATGGCGCGGGGCCGATCCGGCCCGTCGACAAGATCGTCGGTCCCGGCAACGCCTATGTCACCGCCGCCAAACGCCGGGTCTACGGCGTGGTCGGCATCGACGCCCTGGCCGGGCCGTCGGAGATCGTGGTGGTGGCCGACGCGCGCAACGATCCGGACTGGATCGCCGCGGATCTGCTGTCGCAGGCCGAACACGACCCGGCGGCGCAGTCGATCCTGATCACCGACGACGCGGCGTTCGCCGCCGCGGTCTCCTGCGCCGTCGAAGGCCAGCTGAAGACCCTGGCCACCGGCGAGGACGCCGCCGCGAGCTGGCGCGACCACGGGGCGGTGATCCTGGCGCCGCTGCACCGGGCGCCCGACCTGGTGAACCAGATCGCCCCCGAGCACGTGGAGTTCGCGGTCGACGATCCGGCGCCGTTGGCCGACCGGGTGCGCCACGCCGGCGCGATCTTCCTCGGCCGGCAGACGCCGGAGGCGATCGGCGACTATGTGGCGGGCTCCAACCATGTGCTGCCCACCAGCCGGGCGGCGCGGTTCTCGTCGGGTCTGTCGCTGTACGACTTCCTGAAGCGGACCTCGATCGTCGAATGCAGCGCGGAGAGCTTCCGCGTGCTCGGTCCGCCGACGGTGGCCCTGGCCGAGGCGGAGGGGCTTCCGGCCCACGCGCGTTCGGCGGCGATCCGGCTCAACGCCCGCCGGAACGACTAGTGGAGGGGGCCGCTCACCGCCTCGGTTCGATCGTCATCGACGAGCGGTCCCTGGCGGCGACCAGCCGGGAGGCCGAGCACGAGCGGCAGGTGGCGATCTTCGACCTCTTGGAAGCCAACGTGTTCGAACCCGAGGGCGGCCCGGGCGGTCCCTACGATCTCGCGCTGTCGCTGATCGACGGCCGGCTGGCCTTCGATATCGGCACGGCCGAGGTGAACGGGAAACGCGCCTTCGAGCGCCGGCACATGCTGTCGCTGACGCCGTTCCGGCCGTTGATCCGCGACTACTTCCTGCACTGCGACACCTATTACGACGCGATCCGCAACGCCTCCCCGGCGCAGATCGAGGTTCTCGACATGGGCCGGCGCGCCTTGCACAACCAGGGTTCGGAGCTGCTGCGCGAACGACTGGCGGGCAAGGTCTCCACCGACTTCGACACGGCGCGCCGCCTGTTCACCCTGATCTGCGCTCTCTATCGGCGGGGCTGAACGCGATGTCCGCCGTGTTCGATCCCGCCGAGATCGGGGCGGTGCTGTTCGCCTGCACCATGAATCAGGTCAGATCGCCGATGGCCGCGGCCCTTCTGCGCCAGCGCTGGGGCGGGCGGGTTTTCGTCGACAGCTGCGGCCTGCGCGCCGCCGCCGAGCTAGATCCGTTCGCCGAGGCGGTGATGGACGAGATCGGCCTCGACCTCACCACCCACCGACCCAAGACCTTCGACGACCTGGAGGACGGCTCCTTCGACCTGGTCATCTCGCTGTCGCCCGAGGCCCAGCACCGGGCCGTGGAGCTGTCGCGCGGGCGGGCGGTGGAGATCGAGTACTGGCGGACCTTCGATCCGACCGTGGCCGAGGGGTCGCGCGAGCAGCGCCTCGACGCCTACCGCAGGGTCCGCGACGAGCTCGACCGGCGCATCCGGGAACGCTTCCCCCGCCCATCGACGTTCGGCGGGTGATCCGCCCTTTCAGGCGAACCGCCAGGGTGGACGCCGGTTTTGCGATCGAGGTGCGCGCCGGCATTTGACTCCAGACCCTGACTCGACGATCAGACCATCCGTCTCATCGCATCATGCTCTGGGCGACGCACCGACTCGCCAGACTCGTGAGGGCCAATGGCGAAAGAAGAATTGCTTGAACTCCCGGGCGCCGTTTCGGAGCTGCTCCCCAACGCAACCTTTCGGGTAAAGCTGGACAATGGCCACGAGATCATCGCCCACACCGCCGGAAAGATGCGCAAGAACCGCATTCGCGTGCTGGCCGGCGACAAGGTGCTGATCGAGATGACGCCTTACGACCTGACCAAGGGCCGCATCACCTACCGTTTCAAGTAAGCCGGGCGTGGACGCCCGCGCTCGCCTGGTCCTCGCCTCCGCCAGCCCGCGCCGGCTGGAGCTGCTGCGCCAGATCGGCATCGAACCCGACCAGGTGGATCCCGCCGACATCGACGAGACGCCCGGACGCGACGAGACGCCGCGCCGGCTCGCCCTGCGCCTCGCGCTCGGCAAGGCCGCCGCCGTCGCCGCCCGCCACCCGGCCGCCTATGTGCTGGGCTCCGACACCCTGGTCGCGGTCGGCCTCAGGATCCTGAACAAGCCCGAGGACGAGGCGCAGGCGCGGCGCATGCTGGCCCTGCTGTCGGGACGGACGCACAAGGTCCTGACCGGAGTCGCGGTGATCGCGCCCGGCGGACGATCGGCCAGCCGGCTCGTGGAGACCAAGGTGCGCTTCAAGCGCCTGTCGCTGAGCGAGACCGAGGACTTCATCGCCGCCGGCGAATGGCGCGACGCCGCCGGCGGCTACAAGATCCATCAGCGCGCCGGCGGATTCGTCACCGACCTGTCGGGCTCCTTCTCCGCCGTGGTCGGTCTGCCCCTGTACGAGACCCGTATGCTGCTGGAGGGCCTCGGCTGGCGCGCGCCGGGCGGCGCGTCGGACGAATCCCCGATCGCGCGGCCGTGAGCCGGCGGCTGTTCCTCGACATGGGACCCGGAGAGGCGAGGGGGGTCGTGGCGCTCGACGGCCGTCCCGAACGGCTGCTGATCGAGCGGGCCACGGATGGGCCCGGCCATCGTCCCGGCGCCCGGCTGGCGGCGCGCGTGCGGCGCGTGGAAAAGCCGCTGGCCACCGCCTTTCTCGACACGGGATCGGCGCCGGACGCGGTCCTGCCGCTCGTCGGCGAGGCCGTCCGACTGACCGAAGGAGCGCGGATCGAGGTCGAGGTGGTCAGCCCGCCGCGGCGCGGCAAGGGCGCGGTCGTCCGGCTGGTCGGCCCCGCGGAAGGCGAGCCGAGGCTGCTCGCCCCGTCCGCGCCCCTGCTCGAGCGGCTGCAGGCGTTCGCGCCCGGCGCCGACGTGACCCGGGGTGGGCCCGCCCGCGCGGCGGCCGAGGTCGCGGAGGCCGCGGCCCTCGCCGCCGTCCACCCCCTTCCGTCCGGCGGCTCGATCTCGATCGAGCCCACCCGCGCGCTCGTGGCCATCGACGTCGACCTGGGACCCGCCGCGGGGGATCCGCGCCGGGCGGCCCTGCGCGCCAATCGCGAGGCGATCGTCGAGGCCGCGCGGCTGTTGCGCCTGAAGGGCCTGGGCGGGCCGGTGGTGTTCGACCTCGCCGGCAAGGGCCATGACGGAGAGACCCTGAAACAGGCGGCGGCGGCGGCGTTCGCGCCCGACCAGCCGGGGGCCGCCTTCGGACCGATCACACGCTTCGGCTTGTGGCCGCTGGTTCTGCCGCATCGCGCGGCGCCGACCGCCGAATTCCTGTGCACTCCAGCCGGAGAGCCCACCGACGAAACCCTCGCCTTTCGCCTGCTGCGCGAAATCGAGGCGGCGGCCGGGCCAGGGCTCAGGGTTGAGGCGCGCGCGGCGCCCGAGGTCGCCGCTGCGGCGGCCGGACTGGCTTCCTATCTCAGTCAGACCATCGGCGGACGCTTTCGAATCCTCGCCGATTCCCGGGCGCCGCGGACGGCGCCGATCATCAGACCCTGGGAGGATGGCCATGACGGCTGAGAAACCCTGCCCGATCTGCAGAAAGCCCGCCGATCCGGCCCTGCGGCCGTTCTGCTCGCGACACTGCGCCGATGTGGATCTGCAGCGCTGGTTTACGGGCCGCTACGCTGTGCCGGGCCGTCCGCTCGGCGACGAAGATGAAGAGGATCAGGTCTGACGCTGGACAGTCCGGGCCCGCTTCCTTATACGACGCGCCTCCAATCCGGCGCGCCGGGCCTGGGTAGCTCAGTTGGTAGAGCAGCGGATTGAAAATCCGCGTGTCGGTGGTTCGAATCCGCCCCCAGGCACCATCGCCGCCCGCGCGGCCGGGGCCGCGCCGTTTGCTTCCAATTCCGCGACGCCTCCGTCACCTTCGCCATGCCGCAGCGCCCGTGCCGAGCGGTGGCGGCGCAGCACAAATTCGCCTTGGCGTTGAATGTAGCGCCGCCGACGCTGAAGGTTAGGCACCTGACAGGGGATTGTGCGTCGCAGCAGCGAATGCATCGGCTACAAATCCCGTTACATGTTCCGCTTGACGTCGGAGGAAGGGGTTGCCAAAGGAGCCGGGGCCGCAATTCTAACACTGCGGTAAGACTTTCGTCGCGCGTGACGAGGGTCGCCATAACGTCGCTCCGAGACCACACGCCGTGCATTTGTGCGATGTGTAGAATTCAGGGGCGGCGCAGCGAAAGCGGCTCGAGCCGGAGGTTTTGGAGACTGACGCTTCGAGCATGATCTGAGTAGGGTAGAGACGCTATCGCGCGACGACCCTCGTTTTCAACGAGTTTGACCAACCAGGAATTGGCGAAAGATGCTGGACAACAAACGACCCACCCCCATCCTTGCGGTCCTCGGCGCGTGTGCGCTGATGCTGACCAGCGCGCCGGCGCTCGCGCAATCGCCGGCTCCCGCACCCGCCGAAAGCACTGCTCCGGCGGCTACCCCGGCCCCTGACGCGGGCCAGGCCAACGGCGGCGCCGAATCCGCCCCGACAAGCATCAAGCACTCCGGTTCTCTGAACCCCGTGCGGATGTTCTTCGACGCCAACCCCGTCGTTAAGGTCGTGATGATCGGCCTGCTCCTCGCCTCGGTCCTTTCCTGGACCCTGCTGATCCTCAAACTGCTCGAGTTCGGGCGGCTCAACGGTCAGTCGAACCGGTTCGTGGAAGCGTTCCGCGGCGCCCGTTCGATCGCGGACATCAACCGCATCGCCACCTCCGAAGAGTTCGAAGGCAATCCGTTGGCCGACATGGCCGCGGCGGCTTCGGGCGAAGTGGAGCTCTCCCGTCAGGCCGGTCTGGCCGTCGGCGGGGACTCCAAGGAGTCGACGCTCTCCCGGGCCCAGGCGGCGGTTTCCGCCGTGCAGTCCGGTCTGGCCAAGCGGCTCTCGGGCGGCATGACCTTCCTGGCCTCGGTCGGATCGTCGGGCCCCTTCATCGGTCTCTTCGGCACCGTCTACGGGATCATGAACTCGTTCATCGGGATCGCGAACACCAACACCACCAACCTGGCGGTTGTGGCCCCGGGTATCGCCGAGGCGCTGCTGGCCACCGGTATCGGCCTGTTCGCCGCTATCCCGGCGGTTATCTTCTACAACTTCTTCCAGGTTCAGATCTCGAGCTTCGGCACCCGGACCGACGGCTTCATCGCCGAACTGATGAACGCCATCTCCCGTCAGCTCGATAAGGGGGCATAACCACCATGGCGGCCCAACTGTCAGGGCCTGGTGCGGGAGGTAAGTACTCGATCAAGCAGAACAGCGAAATCAACGTCACCCCCTTTGTGGACGTTATGCTTGTTCTGCTGATCATCTTCATGGTGGCCGCGCCTTTGGCTTCCGTGTCGGTGAAGGTCGATCTTCCCACTGCTGTGGCTCCACCGGCGACTACACCACCGAAGCCCATCTATATCTCGATCCAGAAGGACGGCAGTCTGTTCGTGGGTAACTTCCACACCACCAAGGACGACCTGGTTGCCGACCTCAAGAAGCAGATCGTCAAGCGGGACCCGACCAAGGAACGGATCTACATCCGTTCCGACAAAGGCGCCCGCTACGGCTACTTCATGGACGTGATGATCAAGCTTCAAGACAACGGTTTTTACAGCGTCGCCCTCGTGGGCGAAGACAACGCACGGTAAGGGGGTGACGCATGTCTGACGACTCGCAAGCTCCCGCGCACCGGTACGATCCGTTGTGGGATGCGCCTCGGCGCTCGAAGGGGTCGACGACCCGGAACGTCATTGCAGGCGGCATAATCATCGGCCTGCACGTCGCTCTGATCATCTATCTCTACTACACTAAGATCGCGCCGCACTACGTGACCTACGAGGATACCGCGGTGAAGGTCGAGCTTCGCAAGAACGCTCCGCCGCCCCCGCCCCCGCCGCCGCCGCCGCCGCCGCCGAAGAACCTGCCGCCACCGCCGCCGGTTCAGGTGCACCAGACGACGCTGCCGCCGGTGAACATCCAGGCGCCGCCGCCGATCCTGATCGCGCCGTCGCCGCCGCAACCGCCCCAACCGGCTCCGCCGGCTGTGGCGCCTCCGGCGCCGCCCGCTCCGGTGTCGCACACGATCACCGGCGCCAAGCTGCTTCGCACGCCCAGTGCGGACGACATGGCGCGGGAATATCCCGATCGTGCGCAGCGTCTGGAGAAGACGGGATCGGCGACGATCAAGTGTTCGGTGACCGCGCGCGGTACGCTTACGGGCTGCAGCGTGACGAGCGAGGATCCTCCGGGATTTGGGTTCGGCGACGCCGCCCTGAAGCTGGCGCGTCAGTTCCAGATGAGCCCGCAGGCCCAGGATGGAACACCGGTCGAAGGGGGAACCTGGTCCACGAAGATCAGCTTCCGCCTGGCGTCCGAATAGCCGGAGACGGTCGCTTCTCTATCGGGCCGTCCGCGCGAGCGGGCGGCCCGTTCTATTTTTGGTCCATGGCCGAGGTGATCGGCCGGCCAAGCATGTTCTAGATTCGTGACATTGGAACGCGTCGAGGGCGCAAAACCTGTTCCCCTTTTGGAGAACGCGCTCTAGAAGAACGCCTCGCTTGGCGATGCCGCCCTAGCTCAGTTGGTTAGAGCGCCAGATTGTGGCTCTGGAGGTCACCCGTTCGATCCGGGTGGGCGGTACCATTTTTCGGACGGCCTGGCGCCTTCGCCGCCGCCGCAGGGTTGCGCACCCGCGCCGTCAAGTTGAGCAGGGCGTTTACCACAATGCTGCGCTGCGCAATTGCCGCTGGACTCGGAACGGAGTGCGGAGGAAACTCGTTGGCGAATGGATGTACAATCCAGACCCTGGGGCGTTTCCATGTCCGATGTCGTGATCAGATTGCCGATCCAGCCTGGCGAAGAGGCTCACCAGTTCGGCATCTATCTATCCGAGTTCATGGAGCGGAGCCTGAGCTGGGCCGAGCAGCGCGTCGCCGAAGCCGATGCGCCCTTCCTGATGATCCGTGGCGATCCAGCGGCGGGGGAAGAAGCCAAGGTCCTGATCTTCCAGGAAAATCGTCTGGCGCGCGCCTTCTCTTCGGGCTGGGAGCGTCGCCGCGCCGCCAGCGGTTTCGCAAGCTAGGCTCGCCCTCCACCCCCTCTTTTCCCCGGCGGGGACGCCCATGAGCGTCCGATCGCGGGCGACCATCGCCGGGGCCGGCGTGTTCGGTCTGTCCGCCGCCCTGGCCGCGCTGGACCAGGGGCTCGACGTCCTCGTGGTCGATCCGACGCCGGACGGATTGAATGCATCCTCGGTGGCGGCCGGCCTTCTGGCGCCGATCGGCGAGGCGGTTTTCGACCCGGATGCTGCGGCGCATCATGGGCTGCTCGTGGAGGCTCTCGGTCTCTGGCCGGCGTTCGCGGCGCGCGCCGGGCTCACGCTCAGCGACGCGGGACTGATCCTTCCCACGGAGTCGGGACCCGCCCTGGCTCGGCTCGGCGTCTCCGCGGCGCCGCAGGCCGGGGGCCTGTTCGTCCAGGCCGATCCCCGGGTGGTCGATCCGCCGCGGGCCCTGGGGGCCTTGCGGGCGGCCGTGCTCGCGGGCGGCGGCCGGATCGAGCCCCGCGCGGTGGCGAGCGAAGACTGGCGTGCGAGCGACCTGGTGATCCTGGCCCACGGGGCCGGGGGGGTGGACGACGTCGCAGCGCCCGAGCTTTCCCGGCTGGCGCCGGTGAAGGGGCAGATCGCGGTCCTGCCGCACGGCCCGGCCTGCGGTCCGACCGTCCGCTGGCCCGGCGGCTACCTCGCGCCCCAGCCGGGCGGAGCCCGCGTGGGCGCCACCATGGAGGCCGGCCGGCGGGATACGGCGGTCGAGCCCCATGTGATCGCCGCCCTGATCACCGCGGCCGAACGCCATGCGCCAGGTCTCGATCGCCGCGGCGCCTATGGCCAGGCGGGCGTCCGGATGCAGAGCCCGGACGCCCTGCCGTTGGTCGGACCGTCGGCCGCCGCCCGCACCCTGCTGGCGGTCGGCGCGCGGCGCAACGGCTGGCTCCTGGCCCCGCGTGTGGGGCGGATGATTGCGGCCTACTGCAAAGGCGAGGATCCGGGGCCGTGGGCGGCGAGGCTGCACCCGTCGCGGTTCGAGCAGGGCGGTCCAGACCGCGGCTAGCGAAGAGAGGCTTGATGTCGGCGTTCTGGCTGAACGAGGAGCAGGAAGCGATCCGCGAGGGCGTCCAGCGGGTCATGGCCGGCTTCGGCGACGAGTATTGGCGCAAGGCCGACGAGACGGGCGCTTTTCCCGAGGAATTCGTGGCGGAGATGGCCGCAGGCGGCTGGCTCGGCGTGGCCATGCCGGAGAGCGTCGGCGGCGCGGGTCTCGGTCTCACCGAGGCGGCCATCGTCATGCAGACCGTGGCCCAGTCGGGCGCGGCCTTTACCGGCGCTTCGGCCATCCATCTGAACATCTTCGGACCGATGCCGATCGTGAAGTTCGGAACCCAGGCCCAGAAGGACGCCTACCTGCCGCGGATCATCTCCGGCGAGGACAAGATGTGCTTCGCCGTGACCGAGCCGAACTCGGGCCTCGACACCGCGAGTCTCGAGACCCGCGCCGAGCGCACCAACGACGGCTATCGCATCAACGGACGGAAGATCTGGACCACCTCGGCCCAGCGCGCCAACAAGATCCTGATCATCGCCCGCACCACGCCCAAGGCGGAGGCGCGAAAGCCCACCGAAGGGCTCAGCCTGTTCTACACCGACTTCGACCGCTCGGCGATCGACGCCAAACCGATCCCCAAGATGGGCCGCAAGGCGGTTGAATGTAATACGCTTTTCATCGACGATCTGCGGGTGTCGCAGGACGCGCTGATCGGCGAGGAGGGGCATGGGTTCAAATACCTGCTGCAGGGGCTGAACCCGGAACGGGTGCTGTTCGCGGTGGAGGCCATCGGCATCGGCAGGATCGCCATCGCCAAGGCGGCGCAGTACGCCAAGGAACGGGTGGTGTTCGGCCGCCCGATCGGTCAGAACCAGGGCATCCAGCATCCCCTGGCCAAGGCCTGGGCCGAACTCGAGGCCGCCAACCTCCTGGCCTTCAAGGCCGCCGCCCTCTACGACGCCGGCCGCGACTGTGGAGCCGAGGCCAACGCCGCCAAATACCTCGGCGGCGAAGCCGGCTTCCGCGCCTGCGAGGCCAGCGTCCTGGCGCATGGCGGGATGGGTTACGCCAAGGAATACGACGTGGAGCGCTATTTCCGCGAGGCGATGATCGCCCGCATCGCCCCGGTCAGCCGCGAGATGATCCTCAACTTCGTCGCCGAGCGCGTGCTGCACCTGCCGAAGAGCTATTGAGGGCGGGGCCGAAATTCTCGTCCTTCGAGGCCCGCTCGCGGGCCCGTCGCCCTAGGCCGCCTAACGGTTCTCGGTGACGCTCTCGTGCACCACCACATGGCGGTGGAGGCGGTGGTGGCGATAGTGATGATGGGGCGCCAGGGGGCCGCCGGGCCGCGAGGCCTCGTGGCCGGCCACCGCGCCGATGGCGCCGCCGACCACCGCGCCCACGGGGCCGCCGACCACCGCGCCGGTGACCGCGCCGGCGACCAGGCCGCCCTTGGTGGGGCCGGGCGCGGCGCGCGCCACGCCCACGGCGGCGCCCGCCAGCAGGGCGGCGACCACGCCTGCCTGGAGAATATTCAAAGGTTTCATGGGGCGCCCTCCCAGGCGTATAGGTCGAAGGTCAAGCTTCAACGCCGGGGGGATGGGGAGGTTGCTGAGCTGTCACACGTCCACGTCGGCCTGGGCGAATTCGGCGTTTTCCTGGATGTAGCGGAAGCGGCTTTCGGCCTTGCGGCCCATCAGGGTCTCGACCATCTCCTCCACCAATTCCTCGGTGCGCGGCAGGGTGACCCGCGCCAGCGTCCGCGTGGCGGGGTTCATGGTGGTCTCCTTGAGCTGAGCCGGCATCATCTCGCCAAGGCCCTTGAACCGGCTCACGTCCGGCTTCTTGCCCTTGAAGGCGGTGTCGAGCAGCTCGAGCCTATGGGCGTCGTCGCGGGCGTAGACGATCTGCGCCCCGTGGCTCAGCCGGTAGAGCGGCGGCAGGGCCAGGTAGAGCCGCCCCGCCCGGATCATCGCCGGCATGGTGCGGTAGAAGAAGGTGATCAGGAGGCTGGCGATGTGCGCGCCGTCCACGTCGGCGTCCGTCATGATGATGATCCGGTCGTAGCGCAGATCTTCCTCGCGGAACTTGACGCCGCCGGCGGCGCCGAGCGCCAGCATCAGGTCGGCCAGCTCCTTGTTGGCGCCGGTCTTGTCGGTGGTGGCCGAGGCCACGTTGAGGATCTTGCCCCGCAGCGGCAGGATCGCCTGATTGGAGCGGTTGCGCGCCTGCTTGGCCGAGCCGCCGGCCGAATCGCCTTCGACGATGAAGATCTCCGACCCTTCGGCCGAGGTTCCCGAACAGTCGGCCAGCTTGCCGGGCAGGCGCAGCTTGCGGGTGGCCGAGGCTCTGGCGACCTCGCGCTCCTTGCGCCGCTTCAGCCGCTCCTCGGCGTGGTCGATGACGAACTCGAGCAGGGCGGTGGCCGCCTTGGGCTGGGCGGTCAGCCAGTGGTCGAACGGATCGCGCAGGGCGTTCTCCACCAGCCGCTGGGCGTCCGACGACGACAGCCGCTCCTTGGTCTGGCCCTGGAACTCGGGATTGCGGACGAACACCGAGATCAGGGCGCCGGCCTGGGCCACCACATCCTCGGCGGTGAGGATGCCGATCCGCTTCTCGCCGGTCAGCTCGCCATAGGCCTTCAGGCCGCGCAGCAGGACGGCGCGGAAGCCCGCCTCGTGGGTGCCGCCCTCGGGGGTCGGCACCGTGTTGCAGTAGGACTGCATGAAGCTGTCGGCCTCGCCGAAACCGGCCGGCGACCAGGCCACCGCCCATTCCACCGCGCCCCCGTTCTCGGCCCGCTCCACCTTGCCGGCGAAGGGGGCGGCGGTGACGGTCTCGATCGCGCCAAGACGTTCCTTGAGGAAGTCGGCCAGGCCGTTGGGGAAGTGGAACACCGCCTCGGCCGGGGTCTGGTCGTGGATCAGCGACGGGTCGCACTTCCAGCGGATCTCGACGCCGCGGAACAGATAGGCCTTGGACCGGGCCATGCGATAGAGCCGGGCCGGCTTGAAGGTCGCGCCCTCGCCGAAGATCTCCGCGTCGGGCGTGAAGCGGACCAGGGTGCCTTTCTTGCGCGACGGGCCGACCTGTTCGATCTTGCCGAGTGGATGGCCGCGGCTATAGCTCTGGCGCCATTCGTGGCCGTCCTTCCACACCGTCACGTCGAGCCGCTGTGACAGGGCGTTGACCACCGAGACGCCGACGCCGTGCAGGCCGCCCGAGGTCTCGTAGGCCTTGCCGGAGAACTTGCCGCCCGAATGCAGCACCGTGAGGATCACCTCCAGCGCCGATTTGCCCGGGTGCTTGGGGTGGGGATCGATCGGAATGCCGCGACCGTCGTCGCGCACGGCCAGGGCGCCCTCGGCGTCGAGCACGACCTCGATCACCCGCGCGTGGCCGGCCACCGCCTCGTCCATGGCGTTGTCGAGCACTTCGGCGAACAGATGGTGCAGAGCCCGCTCGTCGGTGCCGCCGATGTACATGCCGGGCCGCCGGCGCACCGGCTCCAGCCCTTCGAGCACCTCGATGTCCTTGGCCGAATAGCCGGACGCCGAGGCGGCGGCGCGCGGCTCGGCGGACGCCAGCGCGGCGGGCGCGGGCGGCGGGTTGGACGCGGAGTCGTCGAACAGGTCTGGAAGCGTCGGCGCGGCTTTGGCCATCGGATTATTTTCACTGATTCGGAGGCGCTCCGGTATGGGCGCGCGCCGCTTCCGGGGCAAGCCGGGCGG
The DNA here is from genome assembly GCA_903837135.1 of uncultured Caulobacterales bacterium. GTDB lineage: Bacteria > Pseudomonadota > Alphaproteobacteria > Caulobacterales > Caulobacteraceae > CAIOYC01. The sequence goes on along the minus strand of CAILTK010000114.1, from coordinate 12,421 downwards.
TCCTGCCGCCATCGGCCGCAGGCCCGCGCCGCTTCGCTCAGTGTCTGGGACCGAGTTCGCTCAGCAGCGGATAGAGCGAGGCGACCAGCAGCAGGGCCATGGTGGCGTTGAAGGCCCGCAGCACCGCCGGCCGGTCGAGGAACCGGCGCAGGCCGACGCCGAACGCCGCCCAGGTCAGGCTGCAGGGGGCGTTGATCAGCCCCAGCACGAGCACGGCGACCGCCAGGTTGGCCGGGTAGGGCCCCGGCGGCACGTAGGTGGAGATGGCGCCGAGCGCCATGGCCCAGCCCTTGGGGTTGACGAACTGAAAGCTGAACGCCTGCCAGAACCGGATCGGATGGGCCCCGACGTCCTTGCTGCTGATCCCCTTGGAGGCGCCGATCCGGAAGGCGAGGTAGAGCATGTAGGCCGCGCCGCCCCACTTCAGGAGGGCGTGCAGGATCGGCGTCGTCGTGATCACGCCGGCCAGGCCCAGGCCGCTCAGCACCACCAGGGTGAGGAAGCCCAGCACGATGCCGGCCAGGTGCGGCAGGCTGGCCCGCAGGCCGAAGTTCGCGCCCGAGGCCAGGATCATGGCGTTGTTCGGCCCCGGGGTGATCGAGGTGGCGAAGGCGAACAGCGCCAGCGCGCTGAGCAGTTCGGGCGTGTAGGTGGGCGTCATGTCCGTCGGCCTGTGGCGGGCGGCGGAGGGGCCATCCCCTCCGCGGCGGGAGGGGAGAGGAGGGAGCCGGTGTTAGCGGCGGACCTTGGCCTCACAACCCTCGCGCGCCGGCGCGGCCCAGGCGCGAGCCTGGGCGGCGATGGCGATTACGAGGGTCATACGGTTCAGCATCGGGCGGGTCCGTAGCACGGCCGCAATGGCCAAGCTACTCCAATCCCTCCTCCCTTGTGGGGAGGGTCGCAGGCCGGAGGCCGCGGAGCGGGGCAAGTCCGTCGGCCATTCAGCGTCCCGCCTTACAGGGCGGCGCTGCCCCGCGCGGCCGCTGCGCGGCCTCCCTCCCCACTACGGGGGGAGGGATTTGAGCGTCAATGATACTCCGGCGGATAGCCGTCCGCGGGTTTGGCGTAGCGGTCGCGGAGCTTGAGGATGCGGGCGTCCTGGGGCTGCTGGCGGCCGGCCACGAAGACGGCGACCGGGTAGGTGGAGGTCTCGAAGGGATCGCCGGACCACAGCACCAGATCCGCGTCCTTGCCGACCTCGATCGAGCCGGCCTTGTCGGCGAAGCCCCAGATCCGGGCCGGATTGATCGTCACCGCCGCCAGGGCCGCCGGATAGCTGAGGCCGTTGGCGACGGCCGTGCCGGCGTTGAAACGGGCCTGGCGCACATTGTTGAAATCGCGCGCGCCCTCGATCGCCATCAGCACGCCCGCCGCCTGCAGCCGGGCGGCGTTGTCGAGCCGCGCCCCCAGGGTCTCGAAGCTCTCCGGCAGGTCGGCTTCGGAGTCGATCAGCACGGGGACGCCGGCGGCGGCGAGTTCGGCGCCCACCATCCAGCCCTCTTCGCAGCCCTCCAGGATCAGCTTCAATTTCTCCTCGCGGGCCAGCCTGAGGACCAGGCGGATGTCGGCGGCGCGGTGCACGCGCACCAGGAGTGGCGTACGTCCTTCCACCACCGGGATCAGCGCCTCGAGATCCTCGCGGGTGAGGTGCGAAGGGATCTCAGCGCCGCGGTCGAACACGGCGCGGTTCTTCTGGAAGCGGCGGGCGTCGTCGAAGGCGGCCTTGAGCAGGGTGACCTCGGCCCCGCGCGACCCGGCGATGCGCGCGCCGTTCTCGCCGAAGTCCACCACCATGCCGATCCGGCTTTTGAGCACGAGGTCGGTGTCGCCCGAGGCGGTGCGGATCGCCGCCGCCTGGCCCTCGAATAGGCTGGCCCCGGGGCTCTTGTGCTCCGACCCGCCGGCGGTCTGGGCGGCGATATCCACCTCTTCGTCACGATCGCCGCCGCCGCCGCGTCCCGCCACCGGGGTGACGATGGCGCGGGTGATCCCGGCCTCGCGGGCGATCGGAATCAGGGTCGAGGCCGGATTGACGCCGTAGGCGATGTCGAAGGCGGCGCCGATCTCGGGGCCGGCGGCTTCGTCGTGGGTGGACGACACACCCTCGACCTCCTCGACGCCGAGGCTGGTGGAGGCGGCGATGACCCCTGGCGACAGCACCTGGCCGTGGGCGTCGATCACCCGCGCGCCGGAGGGCGGGACCACGGCCGGGCCGACCGCGACGATCTTTCCGTCCCTGATCAGCACCCCGCCCGAGGCGATCTCGCCGGCCGGGCCGGCGGTCTCGATCCTGGCGTTGACGATGGCCACGGTCTCGGCGGCGGCGGCCAGCGGCGCCGCCGTCAACAGCAGCGACAGGAGCAGGGCGCGGCTCATTGGAAGGCTCCTTCGCCGGGCTGGCCGAGTTCGAAGTCGGACCGGGGCTGGAAGCGCGGATCGCGCCGGTCGTAGATCAGGGCGCCGTCGACGAACACCTTGTCGGCCTTGGCGTAGATCGAGAAGGGGTTGGCGCTCCATAGCACCACGTCGGCCATCTTGCCGGGCTCGAGCGAGCCGGTCTTGTCGGCGACGCCGGCGGCCTTGGCCGGATTGAGGGTGATCCAGGCGATCGCCTCGGCCGGCGTGATGTTCAGCCCGATCCGGTTGCCGGCCGCCATGGCGATGCCGGCCTCCTGGTTCAGGTGCTGGGTGATGATCGGGTCGTCCGAGTGGATGATCACGCAGGCGCCGGCGCGGTGGGACAGGGCGGCGTTGGCCTCGATCCCGTCCAGGCTCTCCATCTTGAAGCCGGCCCAGTCGGCCCAGGTGTGCATGCAGATGCCCTCCTTGGCCAGAAGAGCGGCGACCTTGTAGCCCTCGGAGGTGTGGTGGAAGGCGGCGATGTGGAAGCCGAACTCGTGGGAGATGTCGATCATCGTCGCCATCTCATAGGCGCGGTAGCAGTGGTTCTGGATGCGGATCTCGCCCTTCAGCACCCCCATCAGGGTATCGAGGGTCAGGTCGCGCTTGGGCGGATCGGCCTTTTCGCCCTTGGCGATCTTGGCGTGATAATCGTCCCAGCGGCGGGTGTAGTCGGCCGCGTCGATCCAGGCCCGCCGATAGCCCGCCACATTGCCCATCTCGGTCGAAGGCGTACGGCCCTTGGAGCCGTAGACGCGCTTGGGGTTCTCGCCGCAGGCCATCTTCAGGCCGTAGGGCGCGCCGGGGAACTTCATCCCCTGGGCGGTGATCGCCGGCACGTTCTTGAGGAACACCGAGCGGCCGCCGAACAGGTTGGCCGAGCCGGGCAGGATCTGCAGCGCCGTGACCCCGCCGGCGCGGGCGCGGTCGAAGCCCGGATCGGCCGGCCAGACCGAATGCTCGGCCCAGACGTAGGCGGTGTTGGGATCGGTGGCCTCGTTGCCGTCCGACAGGGCGGGGACGCTCGGCGAGGGATAAACGCCGAGGTGGGAGTGGCCGTCGATCACGCCGGGGGTCACCCAGCGGCCCTTGCCGTCGATCACCTCCGCGCCCGCAGGCACGGCGGCGCCGGCGGGGCCGACGGCGGCGATCCTGCCGTCCACCATGACGACCACGCCGCCATCGATCTCCACCCCGGTGGCGGTCAGGATGTTGGCGCCGACGATGGCGGTCGGATGCGAGGGCAGGGGATGATAGGTCGAGGGGAAGGGATCCCGGTCAACGGTCGGGTCCAGACCGGGCGGTAGGGGCTTCTGGTCGTGGGCGGACGCCGTGGAGGCGGTCGTCGCCGCCGGCTTATCGGCCTTGTCCTGGCTCAGCGTGTCGGTGGCGCAGGCCGACAGTCCAACCGCCATCGCCGCCGCCAATACCCATGGCGTTCTCATGCCCGTCCCCCTCGACCGTCGACCCAGCAGGGATGGTTAGGACGAATCCGGATCGCTTTCCAGAGCGTCGCGCAGGGTGACCTCGCGGCCGGGAGTCTCGCCGCTGCGCAAGGCCCGCCCGGTGACGACCGCCGCCTTGCCGAAGCGCGCGCGCAGCTGATCCACGGCGGTTTCGGTGGTCAGGGCGCGGCCCTCGTCCTGGGGATCGAACAGCACCGCCTCCGCCGCCCCGTCGGCGAAATCGGACAGGCCGACGCCGATCAGCCGGAAACGCCGCCCATCGACCTCGGCGCGGAGCAGGTCGCGCGCGGTGGCGAACAGGACGCGGGCGGTCTGCGTCGGCGTCGGCAGGGTGCGGCGGCGGGTGAGGATGCGAAAGTCGGCCGTGCGCAGCTTCAACGTCACCACCCGGCCGGTGGTCTCGCCGCGCCGGGTGCGTTCGCCGACCTTCTCGCACAGGGGCCAGAGCTGGTCCTCGAGGTCCGACAGCCGATCCAGGTCGACGTTGAAGGTGGTCTCGGCCGAGATCGACTTGCGCTCGCTGTCGGGGTCGACCTCGCGCACGTCCTGGCCGTGGGCCAGCCGGTGCAGCCGCAACCCGCCCGACCCGAAGGAGTCGGCCAGCCGCCGGGGGTCGGCGCGGGCGAGGTCGCCGACGCTGGTGAATCCGGCGGCGTTCAGCGACTTGACGAACACCGGACCGACGCCGGGCAGGATGCCGACCGGCTTGTCGGCCAGGAAGGCCTGGGCCTCGGCGCCGATCACGGCGAAGCCGCGCGGCTTGTCGAGGTCGGAGGCGATCTTGGCCAGGAATTTGTTGGCCGCCAGGCCGACCGAAATCGTGAGGCCGGTCTGGCGCTCGATCTCGGCCTGCGCACGCGCCAGCACCCAGGCGGGCGGCCCGCCGTTGAGCCGCTCGGTGCCCGAAAGGTCGAGCCAGGCCTCGTCGAGCGACAGGGGCTGCACCAGCGGCGTCAGGCCGCGCAGCAGGGCCATGATGCGCTTGCTCTCGAAGCTGTACTTGGTGAAGTCCGGCTTGATCACCACCGCGTCCGGACAGAGCTGCAGCGCCTTGAACATCGGCATGGCCGAGCGGGCGCCGTAGGTGCGGGCGATGTAGCAGGCGGTGGTCACCACCCCCCGCCGCCCGCCGCCGACGATCACCGGCCGGTCGCGCAGCTCGGGCCGGTCGCGCTTCTCCACCGAGGCGTAGAAGGCGTCGCAGTCGAGGTGGGCGATGGCCAGGGCGCCGAGCTCGGCGTGACGCACGACGCGCGGCGAGCCACAGGCGGGACAGCGCGCGGGCTGGCTCTCGCCCGTCCACAGGCAGTCGCGGCAGAGGGCGGTGATCATGACCACGCCACGATCTCCTCTCCCTCTCGAGGGGGGAGAGGCCGGGAGAGGGGGTGGGTGCACCTCGGTGGTGAATCAGACTGTGAGGCGCCTCCCGCGCCCTTCACCTTGGCGGCGGTGCGTGCACCCCCAACCCCAGCCCTTCCCCCCTCGGGGAGGACGGGAGCCTCGGGGTGGCTCAGGCTTCCCACGGCCAGAGCCAGGCGGCGCCGCGGACGCCGGAGCTGTCGCCGTATTTGGCCGGGACGATGCGGGTCTCGTAGATGTCGGAGAACATGTAGCGGGCCACGGTCGCCGGGACGCGGTCGTAGATCTCGGTCACGTTCGACATGCCGCCGCCGAGCACGAACACGTCCGGATCGAGCACGTCGCAGACCATGGCCAGGGCCCGCCCGAGCCGGCTGAGGTAGCGGTCGAGGGCGGCGGCCGCCACGACGTCGCCCGCGCGGGCAAGCTCGACCCCCTCCGCCGCAGAGGTCGCCTGTCCGCCGTGCAGACGGAAATCGGCCAGGAAGGCCGGGCCGGCGATCCAGGTCTCCAGGCAGTCGGTGCGGCCGCACCAGCAGGTGTGCGCGCCGCGCTCGTCGGCGCTCGGCCAGGGCAGGGGCGCGTGGCCGAGTTCGCCGGCGATGCCGTTCGGCCCCTCGTGCAGCACGCCGCTGGTCGCCACGCCGCCGCCGCAGCCGGTGCCGATGATCACCCCGAACACGACCTTGGCGCCCGCGCCGGCCCCGTCCACCGCTTCGGACAGGGTGAAGCAGTTGGCGTCGTTGGCCACCCGCACGGGGCGCGCGAGCGCCGTGGCGAGATCGCGGTCGAACGGCCGGCCGTTGAGCCAGGTGGTGTTGGCGTTGCGCACCAGCCCGGTCCTGGGCGACAGCGAGCCCGGTATGCCGACGCCCACATGGGCGACCGTTCCGCCGGCCTCTCGTTCGGCCTCCGCCACCAGGTCGCGGACCGTGGCCAGCGCCGCGTCATAGCCGCCCGGATTGGGCTTGCGCACGCGGGCGAGGAACTGGCCGTCGCGACCCAGCGCCGCCGCTTCGATCTTGGTGCCGCCGAAATCGACGCCGATGCGGATCAAACGAACACCTCGTCCCGGGCCACGCGCACGAGCTGGCTCCAGTCGTCGATCCGGCGATGGCGGGGGCTGGTAGGGGCCAGCACGCGCAGGGCCGGGTCGGCGATCATGTGCACGCGGGTGACCCGCGGGGCCGTCTCGGCCACCGAATCGAGGTTGGACAATAGATCATCCACGAACATCACCGGGCCGCCCACGCGATCCGCCAGGGTCCTGACGGCTGGGCCCTTGGGGCCCTGATTGATGATCATCGGATAGGGCATGCCATGCTGCTTGAGCCAGCCCCCGCGTAGCGCGCGCGCCGATTCGGGGGCGTTGGTCAGGATCACCACGTCGGCCAGGGCCGCCAGGGAGACGAGGCCGTCGACGGCGCCCGGCGCCGGATCGAGGTCGCCGCACCCGTGCGAGAAGAAGCGGTCGAACAGGGCCTTGGCCTGGTCCTTGTCCGGCTGGGCCTCGCCGCCGGCCACGAAGATGTTGTTGAGCAGCCCGTAGGTGGTCAGCCGGAAGTCATAGCCGTGCAGCCCCAGGAACCGCGCGAAGCCGGCGATGAACAGGGCGAGCACCTCGTCCACGTCTATGATGGCCAGGCCCCGCGACGGATCCACCACCGCATCCTCCGGACCGACGATCGCGTCATCGACGGGCTTCATGGGGTCTCCCTCAACCTCAACTCCGATTTAAGGATATCCATGCAACAAGCCTCGGAGAAGAAGGGGTGAAGGCTTCGTCTCACCCCCCGCTCATATCGAGCCCATGGCGCGGAATGATGACCAAGAAAGTCCTCATCGTTGAGGATAACGAGCTGAACATGAAGCTTTTTCATGATCTTCTCGATGCTCAGGGATACGAGACCTTGCAGACGCGCGAGGGCTTGCAGGCGCTCGCCCTGGCCCGCTTGCATCAGCCCGACCTGATTCTCATGGACATCCAGCTGCCGGAGATTTCCGGCCTGGAGGTGACCAAGTGGCTGAAAGAGGATGACGAGCTGAGCCATATTCCTGTGGTGGCGGTGACCGCCTTCGCCATGAAGGGCGACGAGGAGCGGATTCGGGACGGGGGCTGCGAGGCCTACATCTCCAAGCCCATCTCCGTCTCCTTCTTCCTCGACACCGTACGACGCTTCCTGGGGTAGGTATCCTTCATGTCGGCGCGCATTCTCGTCGTTGACGACATCGAAGCCAACGTCCGGCTGCTGAAGGCGAAGCTGGAGGCCGAGTATTACGACGTGATCGCGGCCTGCGACGGGCCGTCCGGGATCGAGATGGCCCTGACCGAGCGGCCCGACATCATCCTGCTCGACGTGATGATGCCCGGCATGGACGGCTTCGAGACCTGCCGGCGCCTCAAGGAGGATCCGGCCACCAGCCACATCCCGGTGGTGATGGTCACCGCGCTCGACGGCCGGCGCGACCGGCTGACCGGTCTCGAGGCCGGCGCCGACGACTTCCTCAACAAGCCGATCGACGATGTGACCCTGTTCGCCCGGGTGCGCAGCCTGGCGCGGCTGAAGCAGATGATCGACGAGCTGCGCGAGCGCGAAGCCTCCGGCCGCCGCCTGGGCGTGATCGAGGGCGCGAACGCCCGGCTGAACCGGGCCGGCGCCCGGATCGTGATCGCCGACGACAACGACCGCCAGGCGCGGCGCATCGCCGACGAACTGGCGGTCGAGCATCGTCCGGTGATCGAGAGCGAGCCGGACAAGGCGCTGATGGCGGTGCGGGCGCGCGCCGACCTTCTGATCGTCAACACCGCCTCGCGCGGCTTCGACGGCCTTCGCCTCGCCGCGCACGCCCGGTCGGACGAAGCCATGCGGCATACGCCGATCCTGGCCATCGTCGATCCGGACGACAAGAGCCGCGCCATCAAGGCGCTCGAACTCGGCGTCAACGACATCCTGGCCAAGCCGGTGGATCCGGAGGAGTTGTCGGCGCGGGTGCGCACCCTGGTCCGGCAGAAGCGGTACACCGACTATCTGCGCAGCAACCTCGACCTGTCGCTGGAGGCGGCGGTCACCGACATCCTCACGGGCCTGCACAACCGCCGCTATATGACCAGCCAGGCGGGCGCCCTGGTCAAGCGGGCGGTGCTCGGCGGCGATCCGGTCTCCGCCCTGCTGGTCGACATCGATCATTTCAAGCGAATCAACGACACCTTCGGCCACGACGTCGGCGACGAGGTGCTGCGCGAGTTCGCCGTCCGCCTCGCCACCAATGTGCGCGCGATCGATCTCGCCTGCCGCTACGGCGGAGAGGAGTTCGTGGTGATCATGCCCGACACGCACCTGAAGGACGCGCTGCGCATCGCCGAGCGCCTGCGCCTGCACGTGTCGGGCACACCGTTCCGCGTGTCGGGCCTGTCCGAACCGCTGACGGTGACCATCTCCGTCGGCGTCGCCTGCACCCTCGGCAAGGACGACACGCAGGAGGCCCTGCTGAAGCGGGCCGATGCGGCGGTCTACGAGGCCAAGGCCCACGGCCGCAACCAGGTGGTCAGCCGGGCGGCCTAGATCGCCGGGTGGTTCAGACGTTCGGCAGCGACACGTCCATGTCGGACGAGAGACCTTGTTCCTTGTCCGCCAGGCTGCTGCACCACCGCTTGAGGTTGATCAGCGCCTGGAGATCGCGCCCGTCCGGCCGGGGGCCGGCCTCGACGTTGAGCATCAGGGTGTTCAGGATCGCCTCGGCGTCGGAGGCCGTATTGGGATAGTGATCGAGCACGATCACCTCCATGGATTCCCGGAAATCGAAGATGTCTCCCCCTCCGGGGGTGTGCGAGATCTTATCGAGTATCTCGACCGCCTGCTCGAAACGGAACCGCTGCGCCATGTCAAGCTCCCCGCATCAAAATGTCACGGGAAACTATTCCCGCGAAGTGACATTGTTGATGCCGAATAATTCGTTCGGTCAAGGATTATCTCTTTACCGCGGCATGGAGAGCGACCGACCGCCGACCGTCCGTCCGGAAACGAAAAACGCCCGGGCGAACCCGGGCGTCCAAACGTCGGCGATGGCGCGCGATCCTACTTGATCTTGCCTTCGCGGAATTCGACGTGCTTGCGCACCACCGGATCGTACTTCTTCAGCACGAGCTTGTCGGTCTTCGTGCGGGCGTTCTTCTTGGTGACGTAGAAGAACCCGGTGTCCGCCGAGGAGTTGAGGCGGATCTTGATCGAAGCTGGCTTGGCCATGGCGTACCTGCGGGCGTGAGAAAGGCCGGCGGGAGGCCGGGAAAACGGAAGGCGCGGACAATACTCAGGCAGGACAGGAAGTCAACGGGGCGCGGCCCCGCCGTCGATCTTCTGCGGCCTATGAACCGCGATCCGTTGACAGAGCAGGGGGGCGGCCCCCACCTTCGCGCCTCTGCTGCGTCGCAAACGCCGCGTATTATAGAGTGAGATCTCCCCACAGCATGAACGTCGTCGTCGTCGAGAGCCCGGCCAAGGCCAAGACCATCAACAAGTACCTCGGCCCGGACTACACCGTTCTGGCGTCGTACGGCCACGTGCGCGACCTGCCCTCCAAGGACGGCAGCGTGCGGCCGGACGACGACTTCGCCATGAGCTGGGAGGTCGACGGCAAGGCGCAGAAGCGGCTCAGCGACATCGCCGCCGCCATGAAGGGCGCCGACCGGCTGATCCTCGCCACCGACCCGGACCGGGAAGGGGAGGCCATCTCCTGGCACGTGCTCGAGGTGCTGAAACAGAAGCGGGTGCTGAAGGACGCCAAGGTCCAGCGGGTGGTGTTCAACGCCATCACCAAGGCCGCCGTCACTGAGGCGATGAAGTCGCCGCGCGACGTGGACATGGAGCTCGTCGACGCCTACCTCGCCCGCCGGGCGCTCGACTATCTGGTCGGCTTCACCCTGTCGCCGGTGCTGTGGCGCAAGCTCCCGGGCGCCAAGTCGGCGGGCCGGGTGCAGTCGGTGGCGCTGCGGCTGGTGGTGGAGCGCGAGGCCGAGATCGAGGCCTTCCGGGCGCGCGAGTACTGGACCGTGGAGGCCGACGTCTCGGCCGGCTCCGATCCCTTCCTGGCCCGCCTGTCCAAGCTCGACGGCAAGAAGCTCGACAAGTTCGACCTTGTGCACGCCGACGAGGCGGAGGACGCCCGGCGGGCGGTGGAGACCGGCCAGTTCAAGGTCGCCTCGGTGGAGAAGCGCCCCGGCCGGCGCAACCCGGCCCCGCCCTTCACCACCTCGACCCTGCAGCAGGAGGCGGCCCGCAAGCTCGGCTTCTCGGCCCAGCGCACCATGCAGGCGGCGCAGAAGCTCTACGAGGGCGTCGACGAGATCGGCGGTCTGATCACCTACATGCGGACCGACGGCGTCGCCTCCGCCCCCGAGGCGATCGAGGAGACCCGCAAGGTGATCGCCGACCGCTACGGCGCCGCCTATGTGCCCGAAAAGGCCAGGATCTACAGCGCCAAGGCGAAGAACGCCCAGGAGGCGCACGAGGCGATCCGGCCGACCTCGCTGGCCCGCCGGCCCGAACAGCTGCATCTCGACGGCGATCTCGGCCGGCTCTACGAGCTGATCTGGAAGCGGATGATGGCCAGTCAGATGGAGGCCGCCCGCATCGAACGCACCACCATCGACCTGGAGACCGCCGATGGCCGCACCGGCCTCAGAGCCAGCGGCCAGGTGGTGCTGTTCGACGGCTATCTCGCCGTCTACGAGGAGGGCCGCGACGAGGTGGCCAAGGGGTCGGCCGACGAGGCCGAGGACGACAGCCGCCGCCTGCCGCTGGTCGCCGAGGGCGCCGCGGCCAAGGTGCACGCGGCGCGGGCCGACCAGCACTTCACCGAACCGCCGCCGCGCTATTCGGAAGCCAGCCTGGTCAAGAAGATGGAGGAGCTCGGCATCGGCCGGCCGTCCACCTACGCCTCCATCCTCGCCGTGCTGCGCGACCGCGAATACGTGCGCATGGACAAGAACCGGTTCGTCCCCGAGGACAAGGGCCGGCTGGTCACCGCCTTCCTCGAGCAGTTCTTCCGCCGCTACGTCGAATACGACTTCACCGCCGACCTCGAGGAGAAGCTCGACCGCGTTTCGGCCGGCGATCTCGACTGGAAGGTGCTGCTGCGCGAGTTCTGGAAGGACTTCCACGCCGCCGTCGGCGAACTCGGCGACATCCGCATCGGCCAGGTGCTCGACGCGCTCAACGAAGCGCTGGCGCCGCAGATCTTCCCCGACAAGGGCGACGGCAGCGACCCGCGCGCCTGCCCGACCTGCGGCACCGGCAAGCTCAGCCTGAAGACCGGCAAGTTCGGCGCCTTCATCGGCTGCTCCAACTATCCGGAGTGCCGCTACACCCGTCCCCTGGCCTCGCCCGAGGGCGGGGAGGACGCCGCCGAAAGCGGCGACCGCGAACTCGGCCACAATCCCGAGAGCGGCCAGCCGGTGCTGCTGAAGATCGGCCGGTTCGGGCCCTACGTCGAAGAGGCGGGGCTTGGCGAGGCTGACAAGCCGCTGCGCTCGTCCCTGCCCAAGGGCTGGGCCCCGGCGACGCTGACCCTGAGCCAGGCGCTGCGTCTGCTGTCGCTGCCGCGCACGGTGGGCGCCGATCCGGAGGACGGCCAGCCGATCCTGGCGGGGCTCGGACGCTATGGGCCCTATGTGCAGCACGGCAAGACCTACGCCAGCCTCGGCGACATCGAGGAGGTGTTCGAGGTCGGGTTGAACCGGGCGGTGACCCTGATCGCCGAGAAGCGCGCCGGCGGCGGACGGCCGCAGCGCGGCCAGGCGGCGGCGCTGAAGGACCTCGGCGCCCACCCGGAAACCGGCGAGCCCGTGCGGGTGCTGTCGGGGCGCTATGGGCCCTACATCGCCTCAGGCGGGATCAACGCCAACGTGCCGCGCGGCGGCGATCCGCAGGCGGTGACCATGGAGCAGGCCGTGGCCCTGCTCGCCGAGCGCGCCGCCAAGGGGGGAACCAAGAAGCCGGCCCGCAAGGCGGCCTCGTCCGGCGCCGCGAAGAAGAAGGCCCCGGCGAAGAAGGCCGCGGCCAAGAAGCCGGCCGCGCGCAAGAAGGCGTCGTAGGGGGCCGGCCGAACCCGCAAGCGGTTCCACGTCACACCGTAACCCAACGGCAGTCATCCTCGGGCTTGACCCGAGGACCCAGCAGTTCCGGGCGATAAGCCGCGTC
>CAILTK010000113.1 GCA_903837135.1 uncultured Caulobacterales bacterium | reverse complement strand
TTGGTCATCGACTGCACCGTGATCGGCGCGTCGCCGCCAACCTCCACGGACCCCACGCGAATCTTGCGCGATACACGCCGGTCAATGCGGCGCCACGGACGGTGATGGGACGGATCAGCACTCATGAGGCTGGAAGATAGGCTCTGTTGTTACGGCTCGCCACGCGCTTGGCGCGTTTTGACCGGGGCTGTGCGCCGAACGCCCTCAGGCGCCCGGCTGGCGGGGATAGTAGGCCACGTCGCCGTGCGTGTCGGCCTGCGGCGCCGCGACGTAGGGATAGCCCTCGGGCGCCAGGCGCCGGGGCGGCGCCCGGTGGACCACGGCCGCGTGCACCGGCGGAGACGCCAACGGCGACGCGCCCGCGGGAGCCCCGGCGGCCGGTCGGACGATCAGCTTGTCGAGCGCGGTCTGCTGAGAGACCAGTCCGCCCTTGTTCTCGCCGGAGACGTAGAGGGCGAAGGCGGCCGGGTCGCTGACCTCGGCGGTGAGCCCCTGGCCCTGCGGCGCACGGTAGGCTTCGCCGACGGCCAGCTGACGGGCGAAATAGACCGCCCCGCCGGCGCCCCGGACGATCAGGCTGGCGGGTCTGCGGGCCTGCAGCACCACCAGGGTGTTCGGACCCGCCGGCGCGCCGTAGACGGCGCCCTGCGGTTTGAAGGCGGGCGGCGTTTCGGCCGTCGCCGCCGCGGACGGCCCCTCGGACACGCTCGCCGCCAGCGCCACCGGCACGCCGCCCTTCATCTCGGGCGCCGGCGCATCGAGGCCGGGCACCTTGTAGGGTTCGGGCAGGTTCTGGGCCGCGGGCGCGGGCGTCGCCGCGCCGATCGCCACCGTCGTGTTTCCGGGCGGCGGGGCGGCGGGCTCGGCCGCGGCGGCCGGGAGCGACGAGGTCTCGCGATCCTCCTGCACCATGGCCCGCTGCACCACGTTCCACAGCACCACGCCCGACAGCAGCAGGGCGATGACGGCGATGATCAGGGGACTGCGCTTCGGCTTGTCGTGGGCGACGCCCACCGGATCGTGGAAGGGCTCGTCCACGTCGGGCGTCTCGCGCTTGAAGCGCGCGGCGGCCGCGTCGCCGTCGATGCCGAGGGCCTGGGCGTAGGAGCGCACATAACCGATGGCGAAGGGACGGGCCGGCTGGGCGGAGCGGTCCGCCTCCTCGATCCCCTGCAGGTAGGCCTTGCGGATACGGGTGGTGTCGGCCAGATCGGCCAGCGTCAGCCCCTTGTGCTCGCGCAGGGCGCGCAGGTACTCGCCGATGGTCGGGTAGTCGTTCGGCGACGGGCCGAAGCGCTCTCCCAGCGGATCCACCAGCCGCACGTTCATGACTGTTCCAGTGTCCAACGGAGCCATCCGCCGCCCCTTACGTCCCCATGCGTCGAGCCTGCCGGGAACCGGTCTGTGACTTCCAACCCAGCACGCATTCGAGTAATCATGTGGATAACAGGGAAGCCTCGAAAAAACAACGCACTATAGTGCGACATTTAGTTTACGGGCCAGGGTCTCGATCTCGTTCCGGACCGTTCCGGAACCGCTCTGCAAGAGCCCGGCCACCCCCTTCTTCGCCGCTTCGAGATCGACCGAAAGCACCATCCTCTTCACAGGGCCGATGCCCGTCGGCGGCATCGACAGCCGTTCGAAACCAAGCGCCATCAAGGCGAAGGCCTCGAGCGGCCGGCCGGCCAACTCTCCGCACACGGACACCGGCGTGCCGGTCTCCTTGCCGTGGTCGGCGATGCTCTTCAGCGCCCGGAGCGCCGGTGGCGAGAGGGGGTCGTAGCGGTCGGAGACCCGGGGATTTCCCCGGTCCGCGGCGAAGATGTACTGCATCAGATCATTGGTGCCGACCGAGACGAAGTCGGTCAGCGGCAACAGGGCGTCGAGGTGCCAGACCACCGACGGGGCCTCGATCATCGCCCCGACCCGGAGCGGATTGGGCGAGGGCCGGCCGCGGCGCCGACCCCAGGCGATCTCGTCGTCGACCAGCCGGCGCGCGGCGCGGAATTCGTCCACCGTGGCGATCAGCGGGAACATGATGTGCAGCTCGCGCCCGGCGGCGGCCTGGATCAGCGCGCGCAGCTGCATGCGCAGCAGCGCCGGCCGGTCGAGCCCCATGCGCACCGCGCGCCAGCCCAGCGCCGGGTTCTCCTCGCGGTCGGCCTTGAGGTAGGGCAGCACCTTGTCGCCGCCGAGGTCGAGGGTGCGGAAGATCACCGGCAGTCCTCCGGCCGCCTCGAGCACCCGGGCGTAGAGCTCGGTCTGCACCTTCAGCCGCGGCATCTGATCGGCGACCATGAACTGGAACTCGGTGCGGAACAGGCCGATGCCCTCCGCGCCGGTCTCCGCCAGGTTGTCGAGGTCGACCGCGAGGCCGGCGTTCATCAGGAGGGTGATCCGCGTGCCGTCGAGGGTCACCGCCAGGGTGTCCTTGAGGCGGGCGAACTCGGCGTGCCGCTGCGCGCGCACCTCGGCCCGCGCGCGGAAACTGGAGATCACGTCGCCGCGCGGGCGCAGGAAGGCCTCGGCCTGTTCGCCGTCGACGATGACGGGATCGCCTTCGGAGATGCGGTCGCGCAGCCGCTCCAGGCGGCCGACGCAGGGGATGCCGAGGGCGCGGGCGACGATGGAGGCGTGGCTGGTCTGCGAGCCTTCCTCGAGCAGGAGGCCGCGCAGCTTGGTGCGGTCGTATTCGAGCAGGTCCGCCGGGCCGAGATTACGGGCGATCAGGATGGCGTCGTCCGGCAGTACGCGCGCGCCCGGCTCCTTTCCCGCCAGCACGCGCAGCAGGCGGTCGGCCAGATCCTCGAGGTCGTGCAGCCGCTCGCGCAGGTAGGGATCGCGGGCCTTGGACAGCCGTGCACGCTGCTCCGACCGCACGCGCTCGACCGCCGCCTCGGCCGTCAGCCCGCCGCGCACCGCCTCCTCGAGCGACCGGTTCCAGCCGCGGTCGTTGGCGAACATGCGGTAGGTCTCGAGCACGTCGAAGGGCTGGCCGACCAGGTTGTGGCCGTCGAGCATCTCGTCGATCTGGGCGCGAAGCTTCTCGGTTCCGGCGCGGATCCGGAGCTCCTCCAGCCCGGTGTCGTCGGCGAGCAGCTTTTCGGGCGCCACCGGGACCTCGTGCAGGACGGCGACGCCGAAGGCTAGGCCGTCGGCGAAGCGCTGGCCCTTGAGCCGTTCGGGGCGGTGCGGGGCGAGTTCGACATCCTTGAGCTCGGTCTGCCCGACGAGCTCGCCGGCGGCGACCATTTCGGCCAGCACCATGGCGATGGTCTGCAGATCCTCGACCTCGTCCTCGCCATACACGCGGGCCGTGCGGTTCTGCACCACGAGGGCGCCGACCGGCCGTCCGCCCCGCAGCAACGGCACCCCGAGGAAGGCGTGGAACGGGTCTTCCCCGGTTTCGGGGCGATAGGAGAACTTCGGATGCAACGGCGCGTCGGTGAGGTTGAGCGGCCGGCCGAGCCGGACGATCTCCGACACCAGGCCTTCGCCCGGCCGCATCCGCGTGACGTGCACGGCCTCGGGCTTGAGCCCCTCGGTGGCGAACAGTTCAAGATCGCCCGACGCGCGCCGCAGGTAGATGGAGCACACCTCGGCCACCATCGAGCGGGCGATGATCTGCACCACCATGTCGAGCCGCGCCTGGGCCGGCCCCCCGCCAGCCATGGCTTCGCGGATCTGGCGAAGCAGACTGCGCGGTCCGCGCACGGCCAGCACCCGATCCGCCATTCAGTCTCCTCGACCGCCGTTCCGAGGACCTGATCCGCCCTCTCCGCGCACGTAATAGGCGGGTTCGGCGCCGACGGTAAGGGCGCTTGAACCGCGGATCTCACCCCGCGGGCGGAAACACCAGGGCTGCGCGAAGCCCGGGCCCCGAGCCCTGGAACCTGCCCGGTCCTTCAGCCAACTCCAGACGGCCGCCGTGAGCTTCCGCGACCGCCGCCACCAGGGACAAGCCGAGGCCCACACCGGGCTGGTTGCGGCTGTTGTCGAGGCGCACGAACCGCTGCACCACCCGCGCGCGGTCGGCTTCGGCCACCCCGGGTCCGGTGTCGGTGACCGAGAATTCGATCTCCCCCGACGAGCGCGGACGCACGCGCAGCATCACCGCGCCGCCCTCGGGCGTGTATTTGATGGCGTTGTCGAGCAGGTTGGACAGGGCCTGGGCGAGGAACTCCCGATTTCCGCGCATCGACAACCCGCGCGCGAACTCGGCCTTGAAGTCGATCTCCTTGTCCTCGCAGAACGGCCCGTAGAGGTCGGCGACGTCCGCGCCGAGCTCGGAGGGGTCGAACACCTTCTGATCGGGCGCGCCGGCGGCCTGCAGGCGGGAGATGGCCAGGACCGCGTTGAACGTCTTGAGCACGCCGTCGGCGTCCTCCAGCGCCTGTTCGAGCGCGCGGGTGGGGTCGGCCTCTCCCTTGTCCACCTCGATCAGCGCCGCCTCCAGGCGCGCGCGCAGGCGGGTCAGCGGCGAGCGGAGGTCGTGGGCGATGGCGTCGCCGGCGTGGCGCAGGCCGCCCATCAGTCGCTCCAGCCGGTCCAGCATGGCGTTCAGCCCGCTGGCCAGTTCGTCGTATTCGTCGCCGACCCCGCGCAGCCTGGCGCGGGCGTTCAGATCGCCGGCCTCCACCTGCGCCACCACCGCGTTGAGGCCCGCCATGGAGCGCGACACGTTTCGGCTGATCAGCACGCCGCCGGCGAGTCCGAGGATGATGACCAGCACGCTGGCCCCCTCGATCGCCCGCAGCAGGCGGGTGACGTAGCCCTGGGACTCGCCGATGTCGGTCCCGACGAACAGCAGCTCCCCGCTCTGCAGCCTGGTCTGCCGCCCCCAGGCGCTGCGGTGCATGATCGCGCCGTCGGGGTCTGTCTGGCGCACGCTGAAGGCGGCCTTGGCCTCGGCGCTGGTCTTGGGCTCGACCGGCGTCTCGGCGATGTTGCCGGAAATCGTGGTGCCGTCGGCGTTCATCAACAGGTAGAGGAAGGGTCGATCGCCCACCGCGCGTTCGATGATCGCCATGTTCAGGGCGTCGGCGCCGCCCTGGGAATAGACCGTCTGCAACGAGCTCAGCTCGCGCCTGACCTCGCCGTCCGCCTGGCGGCTGACCTCGTTGGCGGTGGCCAGGTAGATGTAGGCGAGGAACGCCGCCGCCGACGCGGCGAACAGGGCCAGGAACAGCAGCGTCAGCCGGAAGGCCGTGGTGCGGAAGATGGACGGCAGACGCATGACTAGGCCCCCGACCTCAGGTCGGTAGCGTCGAAATCGGCCCCCTTGTAGAGCAGGACCGCGCCTGAGAGCTTGGCGCAGGCGTAGGCAAAGCAATCGCCCATGTTCAGCCCCGCGGGGTGACGACCTTCGCCGTAGCGGGCATGCGCATCGATCGCCAGGATGGCGGTCTCTTCGACGATGGGGCGCACTTCAATGGACGCCTCCTCGAGAAACCCGAGGACGAGTTTCTGGGCCTCTTCGGGTGTAGACCCTCCTTTTCGGGCGAGGGCGAGCGTCGCCTCGAAGACCGCAAGGCCGGATGTCGCTCGCAGCGCCTGTCGTTCAAGTCTCCCGGTAAGCTCCGGCCATTCCGGCTCCTTCGAAATGAGCGCGACGATGGCCGAGGCGTCGACGAAAATCATTCGTCGTCGAGCGAATCGTAGAAGGTTTTGTCGGCTTCCAATCCGGTCTTGGGAAAGCGCGCGAACGCCTCCTGCAGCGGCCGGATCTTCTCCCACAGACTTGGTTCGCGCTTCTTCGCGTCGAGCTTTTCGCGCACGGCCAGCTTCACCGCCTCAGTCAGGCCGACGCCTTCCTGAACCGCCAGTTCGCGCACCAGCCGGTCGGTCTCGGGATCCCTCACATGAAAGGCCATGGTCACCTCGATCTCGCCGGATAGCCGACACAAGTAGATGGCTAGCCGACCCGCTTCAAGCTTCCAGCCGGTAGCCGGCGCCGCGGACGGTCTGCAGCATGGCGCGCGGGAAACCCTTGTCGATCTTCGAGCGCAGGCGCGAGATGTGCACGTCGATGACGTTGGTCTGCGGGTCGAAGTGGTATTCCCAGACCTTCTCGAGCAGCATGGTGCGCGTGACCGACTGGTTGGCGTGGCGCATCAGGAACTCCAGCAGCTGGAATTCCCTGGGCTGCAGGTCGATCTCCTGGCCGGCCCGATGCACGGTGCGGCCGATCAGGTCCATCTCGAGGTCGCCGACCTTGAGTACGGTGCTCACCGATCCGGTCTCGCGCCGGCGCGAGAGCGCCTCGACCCGGGCGATCAGTTCGGCGAAGGCGTAGGGCTTGACCAGATAGTCGTCCCCGCCGGCCTTCAGCCCATCGACCCGATCGCCGACTTCGCCAAGGGCGGACAGGAACAGGACCGGCGTCTGATCACCCTCGCGGCGCAGGGTTTCGACCACCTGCACCCCGTTGAGCTTGGGCATCATCCGATCGACCACCAGGACGTCGAACTTCCCGTCGCGGGCCGCGTTCAGCCCGGCCAGGCCGTCGTCGGCGCGGGCGGTCTCGTGGCCCGCGTCCTCGAGCCCCTTGGCCATGGCGGCCGAGGCCTCGGTGTCGTCCTCGATGATCAGTATACGCATTTCGTCCCCAAGACCTTCCCGGCGCGTCGGGCGGACCCGACCCCGTTGGCGAATGTCTGAATCGCCCCCCGGATCATAGCCGAAGCCGTGACCCGAGGTCGCGTTTCAAAACCGTAAGGTCCGGACCGCGCGCGCCGAGGCTATTTGGCGGAGGACTCCTTGGCCGAGTCCAGCTTGATGGCGATGAACGCCGACTGCATGCCGGACTGAGTGTGGTGCCAGATCAGGCAGAGGATCGACGGCCGGCCGGCCTTGCGGGCGTCGGCCACCGCCGTCGCCACGTCCTCGGGCCCGTTGACCACATGATCGCCGGCCTTGGCGATCACGTCGCCCTTGGCCAGGCCGATCTGGTCCGCGTCGCTGCCGTCGGCCACCGACAGGATCGCGGCGCCCTTCACCTTGTCCTCGAGCCCGAACTCCTTGCGCAGGGCCGGCGTGATCGGGGTCAGGCCCATGCCGAGCACCACCGACTTCGGCGACACGGGGATCTTGTCCGACGGCACGCCCTTGTCGCCGCCCTGCCCATCGCCGAGGGCGAGTTGGGCCTCGGCCGGCCGAATGCCCGACTTCACGTCGATGTTCAGCGTCTTGCCGTCGCGCAGCACCTTCAGGTGGATCGCGTCGCCCGCCTTGGCCAGGGCCACGATACGGGTGAGCTCGGAGTTGGAGGCCACGTTCTGACCGTTGGCCGCCAGGACGACGTCGCCAGCCTGCATGCCGGCCTTGTCGGCGGGGCCGCCGGGGACCACGTCCTTGACCAGCGCGCCCTGGTTGGGCAGCAGGCCGAGGCTGCCGGCGATGTCTTCGGTCACGTTCTGGATGGTGACGCCGAGATAACCGCGGACGATCTTGCGGCCCGCCATGAGTTCGCGCGTGGTCCGCTCGGCGATATCGGCGGGAATGTCGAAGCCGATGCCGACCGATCCGCCCGACGGCGAATAGATCGCGGTGTTGACGCCGATCACCCGGCCGTAGACGTCGAAGGTGGGTCCGCCCGAGTTGCCCCGGTTGATCGGCGCGTCGATCTGCAGATAGTTCACGAACTGCGAGGAGCTGTCGGGCAGGTCGCGGCCATCGGCGGAGATGATCCCCGCCGTCGCCGTGCCGCCGAGGTTGAACGGATTGCCGACCGCGATCACCCAGTCGCCGACGCGCGGCTTGGCCTGGGTTTCGAACTGGACGAACTTGAAGCCGTTCCCCTCGACCTTGAGCACGGCCAGATCCGTGCCCTCGTCCTTGCCCACCACCTTGGCGGTCAGGATGCGCTTGTCCTGCATGAGCACCTTGATCGTCTCGGCGCCCTCGATCACGTGGTTGTTGGTGACCAGATAGCCGTCGGCCGAGATGAAGAAGCCGGAGCCGGACGCCTGCATCTCAGGCCCCTTCTTGGGCGTGGGGCCGCCGGGCGCGCCGGGGACGGCGGGCGTGCGCGGGCCCTGGCCGCGGCCGTGCGGGACCACGAACGGGAACGGGACGCCGTCGCCGTCGCCTTCGTCGCCGCCCTGCAGCTTCGACAGGTCGACGTGGCTGGTGACGTTGATGGAGACCACGGCGGGCGCGACCTTCTCGAAGATGTCGGCGAAGGACATCGGCGCGCCGGGCGGCGGCGAAAAGGTTGAGACGCGGGTCACCGCCGGACGCGTCTCGGCCATGGCCGACGGCCACTGCACGCCGACGCCCGCCGCCGCGACCGCCGCGACCCCGAGCCCGACCGCCGCGCCCGCGATGAACTTGTTCCTGTCCGCCATGCTGCTCTCTGATTCCTTGATCCGGGGTCGGCGCGGCCATCCGCGCGTCGAAGCTCCCGAACGACGTCTCAGGAGCAAAACTAATCGCCGCGCCGAAGGACGCCAGTGCTCTTCATAGCGGTTTTCGTCACGACGGCACCTTTTTGTGCACCGGCTATGCGGCCGAACCTTGGCCCGGACCGTCGGGGTCGGAAACATTGAGCGCGGCCAGCGCCGCCTCCTCCTCGGCCGACAGCGGCGGCGTCGTGCCGGGTTTGCGGGCGCGAAGGATCAGGATCGCCCCGCCGCCGAGTACGAGGGCGAAGGGGGTGAGCCACAGGAGAGCGTTGCCCGGCGAGAACGGCGGCTGCAGCAGGACGAACTCGCCGTAGCGATCGGTGAGATAACGCTTCACCTCCGCGTCCGTGCGGCCGGCGGACACCTGCGCCCGCACCACCTTGCGCAGATCCTCGGCGAGATCGGCCTCGGAGTCGTCGATCGATTCGTTCTGGCAGACCAGGCAGCGCACCTCGCGGAACAGGGCCCTCGCGCGCGCCTCCTTGGCGGGATCGGCCAGGCGCTCGGCCGGATCGTTGGCGGTGGCGGCGATCGACAGCAGGGCGGCCAGCACCAGGCCCGCGGCGCGCGTCAGCCTCATGCGGCGACCTCGCTCCCGACACGGACCTTGGCCTTGGCCCCGGCGGCGATCCGCAGGCGCCGGTCGGACAGCGACACCAGCCCCCCGAGCGCCATCAGCAGCGGCCCGCCGAAGATCAGCCGCGCCCACGGGTTCCAGTAGGCGCGGACCAGCCAGGTCGGTCGCGGCCCGTCGCGCTGCTCGCCGAGCACGATGTAGAGGTCCGAGGCGCCCTTGGCGCTGATGGCGACCTGCGAGGTCGACTGGCGGTTCGCCGGATAGAACCGGCGCTCGGGCGTCATCGTCGCGGCCGGGCCGTGGGGTCCGATCACGCTGATCGTCCCGCGGTCGGCGTTATAGTTCGGCCCCTCCACGGGCGACACCGCGTCGAGGGTCAGGGTGTAGGCCCCCACCTTGAGCGTCTGGCCGATGGCGAGCGCCTGGGCGGCCTCGACCCGGCCGGAGGTCTCGACCACCGCCCCGAGCACGAAGACGCCGAGGCCGATGTGGGCCAGGGTCATGCCCCAGGCGCCTCTGGGCAGGCTGAACAGGCGCCGGGCCGCCTGGCTCGGCCGCACCGTCCCGACCCGGGCGCGGAGGACCAGTTCGGAAAGGGATCCGACCACCAGCCAGACGCCCAGCACAACGCCGAAGGCCTCGAACAGCCTGCCGGGCTGGACCAACGCCAGCCAGACAAGCCCGCAGACCAGGGCCGCGGCGGCGGCGGCCGTCAGCCGCCGGGCCGCGGCCGGAAGATCCGCCCGCTTCCAGGCCAGCAGGGGGCCGAACGGGACCAGCAGCAGGCAGGGGACCATCAGGCCGCCGAACACGAGGTCGAACCAGGGTTTGCCGACGCTGACGTCGGCGTTGAACAGCGCCTTCATCACCAGCGGCCAGAGGGTGCCGAGGGCGACGGCGGCGAGCGCCGTGGCGAGGAACAGGTTGTTGACCA
The DNA here is from genome assembly GCA_903837135.1 of uncultured Caulobacterales bacterium. Classification (GTDB taxonomy): domain Bacteria; phylum Pseudomonadota; class Alphaproteobacteria; order Caulobacterales; family Caulobacteraceae; genus CAIOYC01. The sequence continues at coordinate 2,421 of CAILTK010000113.1, read as the reverse complement.
CCAGCGACGCCTCGCGGCTGATCGGCGCGAACAGGCCGCCCGCCTTCAGGCCCGGGGCGCGCCAGGCGAACAGGGCGAAGCCGCCGCCGGACGCGATCCCCAGGATGGACAGCAGCAGGATGCCGCGCTTGGGGTCGACGGCGAAGGCGTGCACGCTGGTCAGCACGCCCGAGCGCACCAGGAAGGCGCCCAGCATGGAGAAGGTGAACGCCGTCAGGGCCAGGAAGACGGTCCAGCCCTGCAGGGCGCCGCGCTTTTCGGTGACGATGGCCGAGTGCAGCAGGGCCGTCCCCGCCAGCCACGGCATGAAGCTGGCGTTCTCCACCGGATCCCAGAACCACCAGCCGCCCCAGCCGAGTTCGTAGTAGGCCCAGAACGAGCCCAGCATGATGCCGATGGTGAGGAAGCTCCAAGCCGCCAGAGTCCATGGCCGCACCCAGCGCGCCCAGGCGGCGTCGACGCGGCCTTCGATCAGGGCGGCCACCGCGAACGAGAACACCACCGAGAAGCCCACATAGCCCGAGTAGAGGAAGGGCGGGTGGATGGCGAGGAAGGGGTCCTGCAGGATCGGGTTGAGCGAGGCGCCCTCCACCGGCGGACGGACGAGGCGCACGAAGGGGTTCGAGGCGAAGGCGGTGTAGCCGAGGAACAGGGCCCCGAGCGCGCCCTGGCTCATCACCACCAGGGGCTTCAGGGTGGTCGGCAGATTGCGTCCGCCGAGCACCACCGCGGCGCCGAAACCGGTCAAGGCGAGGTCCCACAGCAGCATGGAGCCCTCGTGGGAGCCCCACACGCCGGCGATCTTGTAGAGCAGCGGCTTGTCGGTGTGCGAGTTGTTGGCGACGTTGGACACCGAGAAGTCCGACGTCACGAAGGCGTACATCAGGGCGAAGAAGGCGACCGCCATGGCCAGGACGGCGCCGAGCGCGGCGCCCTCCCCCGCCCCGCGCAGGCCCGCGTCGCGCCGGAAGCGGCCGGCGGCCGAGGCTCCGGCCTGCACGATCGACAGCACGAAGGCGAGCAGCAGGGCGAAGGCCCCGAGTTCGGCGATCATCGTCCCGCGCCCGAGCCTTGCGGCGCGCCGTCGCCCCGCCATTCGCCGGACTTCTTCAGCGCGTCGGCGACTTCCTTGGGCATGTATTTCTCGTCGTGCTTGGCCAGGACCTCGCGCGCCTGGAACACGCCCGCCGGGTCGAACGCACCCTGGGCGACCACGCCCTGGCCTTCGCGGAACAGGTCGGGCAGATCGCCCTTGAACACCACCTGGTCGGTTCGCTTGCGGTCGGTGACGGCGAAGCTGACCATGCCGTCGGCGGCCTTCCTGACACTGCCGGTCTCCACCAGGCCGCCGAGGCGGATGGTGCGGCCCGCCGGCACGTGCTTCTCCGCCGCCTGCGCGGGCGAATAGAAGAACACCGCCGCGTCACCCATGGCGTAGAGGCTGAGGCCGGTGGCGAGCGCCAGGATCGGCGCGGCGATCGCCACCACCGTGAGGCGCCGGCGCGCCTTTCGTGATTTGGGAAGCAGGCTCATGTCCGCGTCAGCATACGCGGATGCGCGCGCCGGATGAAGACATTGGTCATTTCTCCGCCTCGACGACGGCGAGATCCTTCGGCCGCCGGGCGAACAAGGCGCGCGCCTGGGCCAGCGCCCGGTCTTCGGCCGGCCGGTCGCCGAGCACGCGGTAGGACCGGACCAGGCGGGCCCACCCGGCCGGATCGTCGGGGTGGGAGTCGAGCCGGGCCTGCAGGGTCGCCACCATGGCGCGGATGAAGCCGGCTTGATCGCCGCCGGCGGCCGCCGAAGGGCCGGGCCCGGCGTCGGGCGGAGGGCCCTTCTCGGTCTGGTCGGCCAGGGCGACGAGCTGCGCCTTGCGGCGATCGCTGTCGGGGAGCCGGGCGGCAAGTTGGCGCCACAGGCGGACGGCCTCGGTCCGGTCGCCGGCGCCGGCGCGCAGGACGCCGAGATAATACTGCGCCGAGGCGTTGGCGGGGTCGATGGCCAGGGCCCGGCGCAGCGCCTCCTCGGCCTCCGGCGTCCCCTTGGCGCCCGCCGCCTCCGCGAGGGCGAGCCCCAGCTGGACCTGCACTTCGGCGTTGCCCGGATCCAGACGGGCCGCGCGCTGGAAGTCGCGCGCCGCGGCCGCCGGGTCTCCGGTCTGACGGTCGATCGTGCCGAGCATCTCCAGCGGGCGAGGATCGCCGGGCCGGGTCTTGACCACTTCGCGAAGCATCGCCGCCACTTCGTCGGGGCGAAGCTTGCCCGGCGCGCTCTGCGCCTCGGCGCGCCACTGCGCCATCCGGGCCTTGAACGGCTGGTCGGGCATGCCCGGGGAGCCGAGCCAAAGATAGAGGCCGAGCGCGGCCAGCGCCGCCGCCGCCGCCGCCGCGAGGGGCAAGAGGCGCGCGCCGGGTGTTTCCG
>CAILTK010000112.1 GCA_903837135.1 uncultured Caulobacterales bacterium | reverse complement strand
CGCCGACGCCGAGGGCCCCGGCGCCCTGCACACCGCCGCCGCCGGGGGCGCCGACGTTGGCGCCGTCGGCGGCGCCCGCGAAGGCCAGCCCGCCGCCGCCGGCACCCGGGCCGACATTGCTGCCGCCGGCCCCGCCGGCGCCGCCGATCGCAACCATATGATTGAACTGGACGTTGCTGACGGTGACGGCCGCGCCGTTCACGAACAGGCCCGCGCCGAGACCCGCTCCGCCGCCGCCGCCGCCGCCATTAGTCGCGACGCCTCCGCCCCCCGCGCCGCCCCGGGCCAGGGCGTTGCGCAACACCAGGTTGCTCAGGGTGACGGCGCCCGATTGAGCGAAGAAAATTCGGTAGCTATTGGCGCCGTCGATGACCACCGCGCCCGGCGTTCCGCCGTCGATGGTGAGGTTGGAGGTCAGGGGGGGCAACGGGCCCGACAGGGGGATGACGCAGGCCGGCCCGCAGGCGAAGACGATGCTGTTGGCGCCCCCGGCGGTATTGGCGGCGATAATGGCGGCGCGCAGGTCGCCGGCGGACCCGGGCCCGGTTCCCGCCAGACCGCCGGAGGCCGAATCCGTGCTCAATGTCACCGTGTATACCGAGGCCGCCGCCATCGCCGGCGCGCTGAGCCCGACGACCAAGGCCGTTAAGGCCGTCCCTACCCGTGCGATCCGCCCTGTCTCCACGGCGCCCTCCCCCAGAGAATTTCGGAGGGTTCATAACCTGCGGCAACGCTTACGCAAGGCCGATCTTGCATCCGAATATGGTAACGGACGGCCCCACAATTGAGGGTCGAATGCGTCGCGGAAAATACGCCGAACGACTACCTCAAGATGTTTTCAGCGCGGTCTGACGCGGAAGTCTGGGTGCGGGCGGCGCAGGGGAAGCATCGTGGAACGGAGAGGCTCATGCGGGGACGACCGCGCCGCGGCCCAGCGCGCCCCGCGTCAGCGGAACGGCCAGGTGGCGACCGCGGCGACGGCCGCGCCGACCAGGACCACCGGCGCCAGAACGATCGCCCAGCCGCGCAGGCGACGTTTTCGCGAGCGCCCCATCAGACGGATGGACCCGTTGCCGGGCGTCACCCGACGCCCGACCTCACTACCGACAATACGATGGGAAGCCACGCCTTGCACCCGTTACTCGAACCACGCCCCGGATACCGATTAGCGACCGAGTATGAAGGTTCAAAGCGAAGCCATTTCGATTGAGCCGCGGCGCTTCGACGCGAGGTCCGGCCCGTCGGAGCGCCGCGCGAAAGTGGGAGCCGGTTTTGTCTCCAGCGGCGCTCTAAACGTGTGACTCGAGGGCTCGCTCAGGCGGAACCACGTCAAGGACATCTCTAGCCGTCGGCCTCGATGATCGGGCCGTCGACGATGATGTAGCGGCCGCGCACCGCCGGATCGACGAGGTAGGGCTTGAGCGCATAGGCGCCGGCGACCTCGATCTGCGGCGGAGGATCCTCGAGCCAGAACGGACCGAGGCTGCGGCCTCCGCCGACCGGCGAGAGGCCGAAGCCCCGCACCGGCGACGCGACGCCGAGGGTCTGCGCCACGCTGGCCACGCCGCCGACGCGGAAGGCGAGCGGCTCGGTGAGCTCGGCGAAGCTCTCGCCGAAGGCGGCCGCGGCGACGGTGCGGTCGCCCTTGCGCGCGACGCCGAAGCCCACGTGCGAATAGCCGGCGCGCAGCATGTTGGCCCGGTGGCCGGGGCTGTCGCGCCAGAGCTCGGAGAGCTCCGGCGCGCTGGACGGTGGGCCGCCCTCCACCTCGACGAGGTTTTCGCCGGCCAGGCCGACGAAGCGGCGGGCGAACAGGCCGACCCGCTCCACCGACGAATACCCTTCAGGCGCTTCGTGAGCGAAATAGCTGCGCTCGATCATGTCGGCGGCCTGCGCCCGGGCGGCGACGTCGAGGGCCGCATGGCGGATCAGGGGCCGCAGCCGCTGCGCGGCGCGGAACTGGTTGTGTTCGCCGAGCAGGGCGTCCTCGGCGGCGGGCAGAAACCGCCCGCCCCCCGCGTCGCCGACCCGGGCGCGCAACCGCTCGTAGTAGCGCGAGATCGACCCCGGCGCCGCGTTCGCCCAGGCCCGGGCGCGTCCAGGCATGCCAAGGGACGGCGCGGCCATGGCGGCGGCGGCCGTCAGCATAAGCCCGCGGCGATGGATGATCCCCGACATCGCGCGCAGGGTGCGCGCATTTCATTTACCCGCAAGGGCTTACACCTGTGGCAGGTCGCCGCCCCCGCCGGCGGCGGCCGTTTTCCCCTGGCAGGCGCAAAGCTTGCAGAACGAGGTTCGCCCGTCACGCGAGAGCCCGCCATGACCCAGGTTGATACAACCTCCGCCCTGAAGCCCCTGCCGCTGACCCGCGGCGGCCCCTTGGACGCCCTGCGATTCATGGCCGCCTTCTGCATGGTGCTCTACCACTATTCGTTCGAGGCGCCGGTCGACCTGGCCAAGGTGCATCCGATCTGGGGCCGCGGCTATCTGGCCACCGACTTCTTCCTGATCGTCTCGGGCTATGTGCTGGGCCGCATCTACGGCGACCGGGTCGCCAGCGCCAAGATGTCCAACTTTGGCTTCTTCCAGCGCCGCGCCATGCGGGTGGTCCCGGCGCACCTGATCATGCTGATGGGCCTGGTGGTCTTCGTTCTGGCGTGCGGGGCGGTGGGCTTCGCCCCCGCGCACATGGAGTATTTCGACTGGAGCCAGCTGCCGGCGCAGCTGTTCCTGGTCACCTCGATCGGCGTGCCCGGCGGCCGCGGCTGGAACGATCCCTCCTGGTCGCTGTCGGCGCTCCTGGTCTGCTATGCGGCCTTCCCCTTCCTGTGGCGGGCGTTCGCGCGGATCAAGTCGCCGATCCTGGCCCTCGCCGCCGGCTTCGGCGTGATGGCGGTCGCCGACGGGCTGTCGAACCTGGTCCTGCACCGCGACGTCTTCCAGATCCCCCAGGAGATCGGCGCCCTGCGCGCCCTGCCCCTGTTCATCGCCGGGATCATGCTGGCGCGGTTTTCCGAGAGCGTGGCGATCCGGCCGTGGATCGCGCGATGCCTCGGGGTGTCGGCCCTCGTCGTGCTGATCGGCCTGCAGTCGGTGGGACGCTTCGACTTCGTCTCCATCCTGCTGATCGCGGCCATGGTGGTCGGCGCCGGCGCGACACCGGTGAGGAAGGCCTCCTATGTGCTCGAGAAGGGGGCGGTGATCTCCTTCTCCCTGTTCATCACCAACGAACCGGTGCGGATCGTCCTGTTCGGCATGATCCACCTGCTGGAGAAGAAGCTGCACGCCGGGCCGGGCCTGCAATGGGCCCTGTGGGCGATCACCCCGGCCATCGCCGTCGCCTTCGCGGTCGCCTTCCACTACGGTGTCGACATGCCGACCCAGCGCTGGATCCGCAGCAAGCGCAAGACCGCCCGCGCGGGCGACCGGGCGCTGGAGGCGATGGCGGCGTAGAAAACTCCTCTCCCCTTGTGGGAGAAGGAATAAGCCGCCCTACAACCGCTCCAGCACCGCGTCGCCCATCTCCACCGTGCTGAGGGTCCCGCCGAGGTCGGCGGTGCGGGCGCCGTCCGCGAGGGCGGCGATCACCGCGGCCTCCACCGCCTTGGCCTCGTCCTCGAGGCCGAAGCTCCAGCGCAGCAGCATGGCCAGGGACAGGATCTGGGCCAGGGGGTTGGCGATTCCCTTGCCGGCGATGTCGGGTGCCGAGCCGTGGATCGGTTCGTAGAGCGCCGGCCGGCGGCCCGCGGCGTCCGGCGCGCCGAGCGTGGCCGACGGCAACAAGCCGAGCGACCCGGTCAGCATGGAGGCGAGGTCGGACAACAGGTCGCCGAACAGATTGCCGGTGACGATGACGTCGAACTGGCGTGGATTGCGCGCCAGTTGCATGGCGCAGTTGTCGGCGTACATGTGCGACAGGGCCACGTCCGGATAGTCGCGGTCGCGCAGGGCCTGCACCACCTCGCGCCAGACGAGGCCGCTCTCCATCACATTGGCCTTCTCCACGCTGGTGACCCGGTTCTGGCGGCCGCGGGCCAGCTCGAAGGCGACGCGCGCCACGCGCTCGATCTCCGGGGTGGAATAGCTCTCGGTGTTGAAGCCGCGCCGGTCGCCGTTCGGCAAGGTCTCGATCCCGCGCGGCTCGCCGAAATAGATCCCGCCCGTGGACTCGCGCACGATCATGAGATCTAGCCCGCGCACCACCTCGGGCTTCAGGGTCGAGGCCTCCACCAGGGGCGCGAACACCGTGGCCGGGCGCAGGTTGGCGAAAAGGCCAAGCTCGGAGCGGAGCTTGAGGATGGCGAGCTCGGGCCGGTTGTCGAACGGCTGGCCGTCCCACTTCGGCCCGCCGACCGAGCCGAACAGGACCGCGTCGGCCGCCCGGGCGCGGGCGAGCGTATCGTCCGACAGCGGCCTCCCCTCCCCGTCGATGGCCGCCCCGCCGACCAGGCCGGTGGAGATCCCGACCGTAAGGCCGGTGCGCTCGCACACCCGCTCCAGCACCCGCAGCGCCTGCGGCATCACCTCGGGTCCGACGCCGTCGCCGGCCAGCACGAGCAGGGATTTGGTCATGGGGATCTCAAGGCCGAGGATGACGGGTGTGGGGGGTTAGATGACCGGAATCGCCGGAATCCACGGCTGGGTCGCGGCGCGCGCCTGCTCGAAGGCGGTGATCGAGGCCTCGTGCTGCAGGGTCTGGCCGATGTCGTCGAGCCCGTTCAGCAGGAAATGGCGGCGCATGGGGTCGACGGCGAAGCTGATCTCCTCGCCGCTCGGCCGGATCACGACCTGGCGTTCGAGATCGACGGTGATGCGGGCGTTGCCGCCCATGGCCGCGTCCTGCATCAGGGCGTCGCACACCGCCCGCGGCAGGGCGATCGGCAGGATGCCGTTTTTCAGCGCATTGCCGTGGAAGATGTCGGCGAAGGACGGGGCGATCACGCAGCGGATGCCGAAGTCGAGCAGGGCCCAGGCGGCGTGCTCGCGCGAGGAGCCGCAGCCGAAGTTCTCGTGGGCGATCAGGATCTCGGCCTTGCGGTAGGCCGGCTGGTTCAGCACGAACTCCGGCCGCTCGGACCCGTCCGGCGCATAGCGCAGGCCGTCGAACAGGTGGGTCCCGAGGCCCGAGCGCTTGATGGTCTTGAGGAAGCGCGCCGGGATGATCTTGTCGGTGTCGACGTTGGCGGCCGGCAGGGGGGCGGCGACCGCGGTCAGGGTGGTGAAGGCGTCCATCAGGCGAGCTCCCGCACGCCAAGCTCTCGCACATCGACGATCCGGCCTGTGACCGCCGCCGCCGCCGCCATGGCCGGCGACATCAGGTGGGTGCGCCCGCCCGGACCCTGCCGCCCCTCGAAATTGCGATTGGAGGTGGAGGCGCAGCGCTGGCCCGGGGTCAACCGGTCCGGGTTCATGCCGAGGCACATGGAGCAGCCCGCCTCGCGCCACTCGAAACCGGCGTCGATCAGGATCCGGTCGAGCCCCTCGGCCTCGGCCTGGGCCTTGACCAGGCCCGAGCCCGGCACGACCAGGGCCCGCACGCCCTCGGCCACCGAGCGGCCCCTGGCCACGCGGGCGACCTCGCGGATGTCCTCGATCCGGCCGTTGGTGCACGAGCCGATGAACACCACGTCGATCTGCGCCCCGGCCACGCCCTGGCCGGGGCGCAGCGCCATGTATTCGAGCGCGCGCTCCTCGTCGGCGGTGACGACGTTGGGCACGCCGCCGTTGATCGGCGCGCCTTCCTCCGGACTGGTGCCCCAGGTGACCATCGGCGCCACGTCGGCGGCGGCGACGACGACCTCGCGGTCGAACCGCGCGCCGGGATCGCTCGGCAGGGTGCGCCAGTAGGCCACCGCCGCGTCGAAGGCCTCGCCCTGCGGCGCCATCGGCCGACCGCGCACATAGGCGAAGGTGGTCTCGTCGGGCGCGACCAGGCCGGCGCGGGCCCCCGCCTCGATCGACATGTTGCAGAGGGTCATCCGCCCGGCCATGTCGAGGGCGCGGACCGCCTCGCCGGCGTATTCGATCACGCAGCCGGTGCCGCCGGCCGTGCCGATCTCGGCGATGATGTGCAGGGCGAGATCCTTGGCGGTGACGCCCGGAGACAGCCGCCCCTTGACGGTGATGCGCATGGCCTTGGGCTTGGACTGGATCAGGGTCTGGGTGGCGAGCACGTGCTCGACCTCCGAGGTGCCGATACCGAAGGCCAGGGCGCCGAGCGCGCCGTGGGTCGAGGTATGGCTGTCGCCGCAGACAATGGTCATCCCCGGCAGGCTGGCGCCGAGTTCGGGTCCGATCACGTGGACGATGCCCTGGCGCGGGTCGTCGATCGGGATGTAGGGCACGCCGAAGGCCGCCACGTTCTCCTCCAGCGTCTTCAGCTGCAGGACGCTGTCGGCCTCGGCGCCGACGCGGCCCGGCGAGGTCGGCACATTGTGGTCGGCCACCGCCAGGGTGCAGTCGGGCCGGCGCACCTTGCGTCCGGCGGCGCGCAGGCCCTCGAACGCCTGCGGGCTGGTCACCTCGTGCACCAGGTGCCGGTCGATGAACAGGATCGCCGCTCCGTCGGGCAGGGTCTCGACCACATGGGCCGCCCAGAGTTTGTCGAAGAGGGTCTGGGGTTTGTCGAAGAGGGTTTGGGGCTTGTCGAACAGGGATTGGGTCATGGGGTTCACTTAACTCCTCTCCCCCTCGAGGGGGGAGAGGTTGGGAGTGGGGGTGTTCGCGCTGAGGTTAAGGGGCTGGCTGACGAGGCGGGCTCCTCAGGCGCCCTCTGCGGACATGGCGGCGTGTTCACCCCCATCCCCGGCCCTTCCCCCCTCGAGGGGGAAGGGAGACCTACGCACTGATCGCCTCCGGCTCGCGGCGCTCGCGCTTGACCAGGAGCTTGTTCAGCGCGTGCACATAGGCGCGGACGGCGGCGACGATGGTGTCGGTGTCGGCGCCCTGGCCGTCGACCATGCGGCCGTCCTCCTCCAGGCGTACGGTGGTCTTGGCCTGGGCGTCGGTGCCCTCGGTGACCGCGCCGACCGAATAGAGCCGCAGCGCGGCCTCGTGCGGGAACAGCACGCGGATGGCCTTGAACGCCGCGTCGACGCCGCCGTCGCCCTCGGCCTCGGCCGTGCAGCGCTGGCCATCGATGTCGAGCGTCAGGTGGGCGCGCGCCGGCTGGCGCGAGCCGGTCCATACGGTCATGTCGACGAAGCGGACCCGCTCGTGGTCGCGGACCGCCGCGTCGTCGACCAGGGCGATGATGTCGTCCTCGAACACGGTCTTCTTGCGGTCGGCCAGGTCCTTGAAGCGGGCGAAGGCGTCGTTGATCTGGTTGTCGCCGAGATCGCCGTAGCCGATCTCCTTCAGCTTGGCGCGGAAGGCGGCGCGGCCCGAGTGCTTGCCCAAAACGAGGCTCGACTTGGTCCAGCCGACGCTGGCCGGGGTCATGATCTCGTAGGTCAGGGCGTTCTTGAGCATGCCGTCCTGGTGGATGCCGCTCTCGTGGGCGAAGGCGTTGCGGCCGACGATGGCCTTGTTGGGCTGGACGTCGAAGCCGGTGGTGGTGGAGAGCAGGCGCGAGGTCTTGAGGATGTTCTCGCTGACGATGCCGGTGACATAGGGGCAGGCGTCGGGACGAGTGCGCATGGCCATCACCACCTCCTCGATCGAGCAGTTGCCCGCGCGCTCGCCGATGCCGTTGATGGCGCCCTCGATCTGCCGCGCCCCGGCCTTGACCGCGGCCAGCGAGTTGGCGACCGCGAGGCCGAGGTCGTTGTGATTGTGGGTGGAGAAGATCACCCCGTCGGCGCCCGGCACGCGCTCGATCAACATGGCGAAGATGCGGGCCATGTCGTCGGGCATGCCGTAGCCCACCGTGTCGGGCACGTTGATGGTGGTGGCCCCGGCCTTGATCGCGGTCTCCACCGCCCGGCACAGGAAGTCCGCGTCGGTGCGCGAGCCGTCCTCGGCCGACCACTCCACGTCGGGCACGTGGTTGCGGGCCAGGGCCACCGACGCGGCGATGCGCTCGATCACCTCGTCGGGCTCGAGCTGCAGCTTGGCCTTCATGTGCAGGGCCGAGGTGGAGATGAAGGTGTGGATGCGCGGCCGGGCCGCCCCCTTCACCGCCTCGGCGGCGCGGACGATGTCGCCCGGCGCGGCGCGGGCGAGGCCGGCGATCACCGGGCCCCGCACCGCCTCGGCGATCTTGCGCACCGCGTCGAAGTCGTCGTTGGAGGCGATCGGAAAGCCGGCCTCGATCACGTCGACGCCGAGCTCGGCCAGGGCCTGGGCCATGCGCAGCTTCTCGCTGAGCGTCATGGAGAAGCCCGGCGACTGCTCGCCGTCTCTAAGGGTGGTGTCGAAGATGATGACGCGATCGGCGGCGATGCGGCCGAAGCTCGGATGGTCGATGGACATGACGGCGTTCCGGGAAAAGGTGTCGGGGCGAATGCTTGGGAGATCCCCTGGACGACGTCCGGGCGATCGGGTCGCCCGTCTCAGGCCCAGGGGCCGATTAGTCGCGCGCCTAGGGGCAGCCGCACAGGCCCGGTCTCATCGACAGCAATGGCGCTCGGGCCGTTCATGCCGAGGGTAATGCCAGAACCGGCCCGGCAAGGCAAGAAATACCTTGCGCGGGCCGGACCTGAAAAGCCACCGCACAAATCATTCATAAACCGACCGAGTGCGGGCACAGAATTGCTCGAAACCTCCGGGGAGCTTGCGTTCCTGACGTGAGGATGGCGGGTGGCGGGGCGAAGACCGCGGGGCGGGTGAACCTCAATCGTCACTCCCCTTTCCAAACTGGAACACCTGCTCGAGCGGGACGCCGAACACCGCGGCGATGCGAAAGGCGGCTTCCAGGGTCGGCGAGTATTTGCCCTGCTCGATGGCGATGATGGTCTGGCGCGTCACGCCGACCGCGTCCGCCAGCGCCTGCTGGGTCATCTCCCCGTGCGCGAAGCGCAGGGCGCGGATGTGGTTGGTGACGCGGGTGGGCGGACGACCCATGCTCAGACGCCGCGCCGGTAGCCGATGATGACGGCCAGGTACTGGGTCAGCTGGGACACCACCAGGGCGCAGAACACCGCGTTGGCGACCACCCAGCCGCCAGCCTCGCCGAGGCCGCGGGCGAAGTAGACGCTGGCCGCGGCCGCCACGGCGCCGAACTGGAGCGTCAGATAGGCTGCAGACTTGGCCCGCAGGTTGATCAGCCGTTCCCGCTCGTCCTCGGGCGCCTGCGCGTCCCGCGGCGACAGGATCGCCACCACCGTGGTGCTGATCACCTGCAGCACCACCAGCACCACCACGGCGAGGCTGAAGTCGATGGTCACATTGAACGGCAGGCCGCTGGCCAGCCCACGCCAGTAGGATACGAAATAGACCCCGTAGACCCCGAGCGTCAGCACCAGAGATATCCACGCCGACTTTTCCCGAAACGGCATCTCCGCCTCCATGTAAAAGATATTTGACGTGGCGGGATGTATGCCTGAGCGGACATGGTGTCAATATTACTTTACACACCGGGCCGTCAGGTGAAGCCGGCGCCCGCGACCGCCGCACACCCGCCCTTGCTCCCGGGCGCCCTTTCCTGTATCAGCCCCCGCTTCTTCGAAGGCGGTCTCGTGCGGAGCGCAAGCAGCGGAACTGGGATGTCCCGGAGCCGCCCGCGCTGGGATCCATCGTCTCCATCGGTCTTCCGGCCTGTGGCGGCGCCGCCTTCCCTAACCGGAAGAGGACCTGAATGGCGCTCTACGAGCACGTTATCATCGCGCGGCAGGATATCAGCCCGCAGCAAGCCGAAGCCCTCAACGATCAGCTCAAGCACCTCATCGAGGAGCAGGGCGGCCACGTGGCCAAGATCGAGTACTGGGGCCTTCGCAACCTGACCTACCGGATCAACAAGAACCGCAAGGGTCACTATTCGCTCCTGGCCATCGACGCCCCGTCGGCGGCGGTGAAGGAGATGGAGCGTCAGCTGTCGCTGAACGAGGACGTCCTGCGCACGTTGACCGTCCGGGTCGAGGAGCTCGATCTCGAGCTGTCGCCGATCCTGGCGCGCCGCGACCGCGAACGCTCCGAACGCGGGGAGCGCGAGCCGCGCACCCCCGACTATGAAGAATTCCCGGCGTAGGACGCAAAGCCATGACCGATACTCCCGAGACCGGCGCGGCCCCCGCGCCTTCGGCGGGCGGCGCCCGCCGCCCCTTCTTCCGTCGCCGCAAGGTCGATCCGTTCGGCGGCGCCAACGCCCCGAAGATCGACTACAAGGACGTGAAGCTGCTGCAGCGCTACATCTCCGAGCGCGGCAAGATCGTCCCCTCGCGCATCACCGCGGTGAGCCAGAAGAACCAGCGCAAGCTCGCCCAGGCGATCAAGCGCGCGCGCTATCTGGCCCTCCTCCCCTACGTCGTGAAGTAAGGGAGACAGGATCATGAAAGTCATTCTTCTTGAACGGGTCGAGCGCCTCGGCGCCATCGGCGACGTGGTGTCGGTGAAGGACGGGTTCGCCCGCAACTTCCTGCTGCCGCGCTCCAAGGCCCTGCGCGCCTCCAGCGCCAATCTCAAGGTGTTCGAAGCCCAGCGTGGTCAGATCGAGGCGCGCAACGCCGAAGCCCGGGCCGCGGCCGAGAAGGCCGGGACCAAGCTCGACGGCGAGACCTATGTGATGATCCGCTCGGCGGGGGAATCGGGCCAGCTCTACGGGTCGGTCTCCGGCCGCGACGTGGCCGAAGCCATCCTCGAAGCGGGCGGCAAGGTCGATCGCAGCCAGGTGGTGCTCGACAAGCCGATCAAGACCCTCGGCGTGCACGAGGTGAAGGTCCGCCTGCATGCGGAAGTCGCCGTCACGGTGAAGATCAACATCGCCCGTTCGGTCGACGAAGCGGACCGTCAGGCCCGCGGCGAGAACGTGATCACGAGCCAGTTCGAGGAAGAGCGCGCCGCGGCCGCCGAACAGGCCCAGGACATGCTCGAAGGCGGCGCCGGAAGCCAGGGCGACGACCGCGACTTCGCGGCCTAGTCCTTACTCCAGCCTATCGATCAAGGCGCGGCGGCTTCGGCCTCCGCGCCTTTTTCTTTGGGGCGCGCGCCGTCATCCTGGGCCACGCCCCGTTCACCCCTTCTTCTTCGCCGCCTTCTTGTCGCTCGTCTTCTCCTTGCGCACCGGATGCGGCGGCTTGGAGACGTCGACCTGGGCGATCGGGACCACGGCGGGGTCGTTGGCGAAGTCGGAGGGGGCGATGAAGCCGAGCCCGTCCCAGGGAATCTTCACCCTGGCCGCGTCGAACGCCTTGGCCACGAACTCCGAGCAGATGAATTCGTCGTCCGGAAGCAGCATGCGCGAGGTCTGGCGGCGGACGTTGAACAGCTGGGCGCTGGCGATGCGCAGGGCGATCTTGGTGATCTCGCTGGGGGCGAAGTGGCAGCCCAGGTGGTCGAAGGCGAACTTGGCCATGGCCCGCACCCGGGGATCGTCGGGACCGCCGCCGTAGGCGTTGTGGCGGGCCAGCAGGATCTTGCCCGGGTAGGGCGAAGTCCCTTCCGAATCCCGCGAGACGAATTCCGACAGGGCCACGGCGCGCACGCCGATCTTCTCGACGCTCTCGATCACGATCACCCGCTCGAGGCTGTCGATGCGGAAGGCGATGGCGATGTGGCTCCACGGGCTGCGCGTGGACCAGCGGATCAGCTTGGAGAAGGGATCCTTGCCCTGGCACAGGAACAGGTCGCCGTCCTGCACCAGCTCGCGCACCTGGGCGTACGGCATGGGCTGGAAGGTTTCGAGCACATCGTCGGGAACGGTCATGACGGTAACCTAGGGCAAAGCGCGCGGACGCCAACGTCAAGCTTCCACCGCGCGTTCCACAGGGGGCGATTCGGTTGTGGACGAAGGCAGAGTGTCGCGCGCGAACGACGCCGGGTTAAGCTATCGGTAAGCCAATGACCTCCGCCGCGTTCGACTTCACCCCCCACGCCCCCGCCGACCCGCCGATCGACCACATGCCCTGCAATGTGGAGGCGGAACAGGCCCTGCTCGGCATCCTGCTGTACGACAACGGCGCCTATGAACGGCTGTTCGACGCGCTCAACGCGCGTCATTTCTACGAGCCCTTCCACGGCCGGCTGTACGCCGTGATCGAGGAGCACGTGCGGCGCGGCCAGCTGGCCGATCCCACCCTCCTGACCGACCGGTTCAAGCGCGACCCGGCGTTCGAGGAACTCGGCGGGGTCCGCTATCTGGCCAACCTGGTCGACAACGCCCCGCCCGCGGCCAACGGGCCCGACTATGCGCGCACGGTCTACGACCTGGCCCTTCGGCGCGACCTGATCCGCATCGGCGGCGACATCGCCAACGCCGCCACCACCGACCCGGAGCGCACCGCCCGCGACCAGATCGAGGCGGCGGAGCAGCAGCTGTTCACCCTGGCCGAGACCGGCAGCGCCTCCACCGGCTTCGTCCCCTTCGCCCAGGCCCTCCACGGCGCGGTGGAGATGGCGGCGGAGGCCTATTCGCGGGACGGCGGCCTGGCCGGCGTCTCCACCGGGCTGATCGACCTCGACGCCAAGCTCGGCGGCCTGCACCCGTCCGACCTGCTGATCCTCGCCGGCCGGCCGTCGATGGGCAAGACGGCGCTGGCCACCAACATCGCCTTCCACGTGGCGCGCAACTACGCCTACGAGATCGAGCCCGACGGGTCGAAGAAGACCTCCGCCGGCGGGGTGGTGGCCTTCTTCTCTCTGGAAATGTCGGCCGAGCAGCTGGCCATGCGCCTGCTCGCCG
This sequence comes from uncultured Caulobacterales bacterium, assembly GCA_903837135.1. Lineage (GTDB taxonomy): Bacteria > Pseudomonadota > Alphaproteobacteria > Caulobacterales > Caulobacteraceae > CAIOYC01. The sequence continues at coordinate 46,320 of CAILTK010000112.1, read as the reverse complement.
AGGTGTCGGGGGTGTCGTCCGACCGCCTGCGCAAGGGCGAGATCGACCAGAGCGAGTTCGCCCGGGTGCGCGATGCGGCCCTGGAGATCGAGTCCGCCCCCCTGCACATCGACGCCACCGGCGGCCTGTCCATCGCCAAGCTGACCGCCCGCGCGCGTCGGCTGAAACGCACCGCGGGCCTCGACCTGATCGTGGTCGACTATCTGCAGCTGGTCACCGGCTCGGACCTCGGCGCCAACGCCAACCGGGTTCAGGAGGTGAGCCAGATCACCATGGGACTCAAGTCCTTGGCCAAGGAGCTTTCGGTGCCGGTGATCGCCCTGTCGCAGCTCTCGCGCCAGGTGGAGAACCGCGAGGACAAGCGGCCCCAGCTGTCGGACCTGCGCGAATCCGGCTCGATCGAGCAGGACGCCGACGCGGTGATGTTCGTCTACCGCGAGAGCTACTACCTCGGCCGGGCCGAACCCGACGTGAAGGACCAGGCCAAGCACTTCGAATGGCAGGAGCGCATGGACCAGGTGCGCGGCCAGGCCGAGGTGATCATCGGCAAGCAGCGTCACGGCCCGATCGGCACCGTGCGCCTGTCGTTCAACGACGACCTCACCAAGTTCGGAAACCTGGCCAGGAGCGACCGCTACGAAGTGCGCGGGGACTGACGGCCCGCGGGCGCATCAGGATACGGCTTCCTGTTGATTCGCCACACTAAAGTAGCCCCGTCCTGAGGTTCGGAGCGCAGCGTGGCTGCGAAGCACGAGCCGGTCCCGTCACGTCCCCCGCTTCTCACCCCCGCCCGAACAGGCTAGGGAGCGGCGTGTCCTTCGCCGCGCGCCTGACCATCGATCTCGACGCCCTGGCGGCGAACTACGCGACCCTGGTGCGGCAGGCGGCCGGGGCGGAGGTGGCGCCGGTGGTGAAGGCCGACGCCTATGGCCTCGGCGCGGCGCCGGTGGCCCGACGCCTGATGGCCGAGGGCGCGAACTGCTTTTTCGTGGCCCGGGTCAGCGAGGGCGTCGGCCTGCGCGAGGCCCTGGGCGCGGGACCCGACATTCACGTGCTCGACGGCTGTCCCGACGGGGCCGCGCCGAGCCTGAAGGCGTCGAGGCTGATCCCGGTGCTCAACAGCACCGAACAGGTCGCCGCCTGGCGCGCGGCCGGCGGCGGCCAGGCGGCGCTGATGATCGACACGGGGCTGAACCGGCTCGGCCTCGGCCCGGCGGACGCGGCCGCGCTGACCGAGCGGGACTTCTCCCTGGTGATGAGCCACCTCGCCTGCGCCGACACGCCCGCCCACCCGATGAACCGGCTGCAGCGCGAGCGGTTCGTCGGGATCGCCGCGCTCTTCCCCGGGGTCCGGCGCAGCCTCGCCGCCTCGGACGGCCTGTTTCTCGGCCCCGACTACACCTTCGACCTGGTCCGCACCGGCATCTGCCTCTACGGCGGCGGACCGGAGGGCGCGCCCGACGCCCGGATCAGGCCCGTGGCGACCTTCGCGGCGCCGGTCCTGCAGCTGCGCGAGCTTCGCCCGGGGGACTCGGTCGGCTATGGCGCGGCCTTCACGGCGGCGCATCCCACCCGCGCCGCGGTCGTGGCGGCCGGCTATGCCGATGGTGTCTTGCGGGCGTCGTTTCCGAAGGCCTATGGAAGCCTGGCGGGCCGCCCCTGCCCCGTGCTCGGCCGCCTTTCGATGGATCTCACCGTGTTCGATGTCACCGACTGTCCCGAGGCGCGGCCCGGCGCGATGATGGAGTTGGTCGGGCCGAACGTGCCGGTCGACACCGCCGCCGCCGCCGCCGGCACCATCGCCTACGAGCTGCTGACCCGGCTGGGCGCCCGCGTCGAACGCCGCTACCGGGGCGAGCCCGGTCCGGGACGGTCATGAATCCGGTCCAGGCGGTCGGCCGCTCGACCCTCGGCATGGCCCGCACCGCCGGCGCGGTGGCGCTGTTCGCCGGGCGCGGCGTGGCCGCCGCCCTCACCCCGCCCCTGTTCCTCGGCCAGCTCTGGCGCCAGCTCGCGCAGATCGGCTACTTCTCCCTGCCGGTGGTCGGCCTGACGGCGGTGTTCACCGGCGCGGCCCTGGCGCTCAACATCTACACCGGCGGCGGCCGCTTCAACGCCGAACAGATCATGCCGCAGATCGTGGCGCTGGGCATCACGCGCGAGCTCGGTCCCGTGCTGGCCGCCCTCATGCTGGCGGGCCGCGTCTCGGCCGCCATCGCCGCCGAGATCGGGGCCATGCGCGCCACCGAACAGATCGACGCGCTGAGGACCCTGTCCACCGATCCGTTCCGCTATCTCGTGGCCCCCCGGCTGGCGGCGGCGGTGATCGTGCTGCCGCTGCTGACCGTGGTGGCCGACATCATCGGCATCGCCGGCGGCTGGTCGGTGGCGGTGGCCTCGCTGAACTTCAACGGCGCCCTCTATGTGAAGAACACCTGGGACTTCCTGCAGAGCTGGGACGTGGTCTCCGGCCTGATCAAGTCGGCGGTGTTCGGCTTCATCGTCGCCCTGATGGGCTGCTACCACGGCTACAACGCCACCGGCGGCGCGCGCGGCGTCGGGCGGGCGACCACCCACGCGGTGGTGTCGGCGGCGATCCTGATCTTCGCCTCCGACTATCTGCTCACCAGCGTGTTCTCGCACAAATGACCGGGCCGATGGGAACAGGCGCCGGGCCCAAGCTCGAGCTTCGCGGGGTGAAGAAGCGCTTCGGCGGCAAGGTGGTGCTGGACGGGGTGGACATCGCCGTGGAGCGCGGCCGGTCGCTGGTGATCATCGGCGGCTCGGGCCAGGGCAAGTCGGTGACGCTGAAGATCGCCATCGGCTTGATGCGCCCGGACGCCGGCAAGGTGCTGGTGGACGGGCGCGACGTGACCCGGCTCGGCGGGGCCGCCCGGCGCGCCCTGGCGACCCAGTTCGGCATGCTGTTCCAGGGCGCGGCCCTGTTCGACAGCCTGAGCGTCTGGGAGAACGTCGCCTTCCGGCTCGTCAACGCCGACCGGGTCAAGCGGCCCGAGGCCCGGGCGCGCGCCGTGGCGGCGCTGGGACGGGTGGGCCTGGGACCGGAAGTGGCCGATCTCTACCCCGGGGAGCTCTCCGGCGGCATGCAGAAGCGGGTGGGCCTGGCCCGCGCCGTGGCGGCCGAACCGGCGATCCTGTTCTTCGACGAGCCGACCACCGGCCTCGACCCGATCAACGCCGACATGATCAACGACCTGATCGTCGAGCAGGTGCAGCGGCTCGGCTGCACCGCCGTCTCCATCACCCACGACATGGTCTCGGCCCGCAAGATCGGCGACGAGATCGCCATGCTGCATAACGGCCAGATCGTCTGGCGCGGCCCGACCGCCGAGATCGACGACAGCGGCAACCCCTATGTGGACCAGTTCATCCACGGGCGCGCGACGGGACCGATCACGGGCGGCGCGTGAGGGCTGAAGCTTCTCCCCCTCTCTGGGGGAGGCGGCCGTGAAGCGGCCGGAGGGGCCCGCGCGCAACGCTGACCGCGACCAAACCGCCGGCGTCGCCGCCCCCTCGGTCACTTCGTGACGGCTCCCCCAAGGGGGAGCGGCTTCTACAGCAGCGAGGTCCCCGCCGCGCCGGCCATGATGCGGACGACGATGGTCAGCACCAGGGCCGCCGCGATGACGGTGAGGGTGTAGATCATCGCCTTGTCCTCCGGCACACGCATCAGCCGCGGCAGGCCGAGCCAGAGGATGAACAGGCTGTAGAGGCCGAGGATCTCGAGGGCGCCCAGGGCCGGGACCAGCAGGAAGACCCCGGCCAGCCAGGCCGCGGTCGGGAAGTAGGCGGCGACCTTCATCGCCTGCATGCGGTCCTTGGTCCCGCCGAAGTACGGCGCGGCGCCTTCGATGATCAGGCCCATCACATACACCGCGCCGAGGCTGAGGGCGTACTGGATGATGGCCGACACGATCAGCCCGATCACCGACGTGTGCATGCCATGTGAGAGCGAGACGAGCCCGAAGACGAGCGAGCCGATCAGGCCGCAGACCGGACCGATCGCCGCCAGGATCATCACATAGTTGGTATAGAGTCCGCGCACCGTCGGCGCCTCGCGGTCGATCACCTCCCACTCCGCATGCGGATGCAGGATCAGCCCCCGGGCGCGGGCGGCGACCCCGCGCATGCGAGCGTTGTCCGTGATGGTCATCTATTCAGTCTCCTCAGTCCCAGCGGAGCAACGCACGAAAACGGCGAAGGTTGAAGCCCGGGCTTGGGAAGGGGGCCGATGTGGGGTACAAAAGCGGAACATCTGTACGGGAGCGATTCCCATGGCCCGCGACGGCGCCCTCTACACCTGCCAGTCCTGCGGCGCGGTCCAGTCGCGCTGGGCCGGACAGTGCGCGGCCTGCCTGTCGTGGAACACCCTGGTCGAGGAGGTGTCGGGTCCGCGGCCGCCGGGCGCGCTGACCCCGTCGAAGAGCGCCAAGGCGCGCGCGGGGCTGGTGTTCGAAACCCTCGACGTCGACACGCCGACCCCGCCCCGGCTCGTCACCGGCATCGACGAGTTCGACCGGGTGTGCGGCGGCGGCGTGGTGCCCGCCTCGGCCATCCTGGTCGGCGGCGATCCCGGGGTCGGCAAGTCGACCCTGCTGCTGCAGGTGGTCGCCGCGGCCTCCCTGCGCGGGCTGAACTGCGCCTACGTCTCGGGCGAGGAGGCGGTGGAGCAGATCCGCGCCCGCGCCCAGCGCATGGGCCTCGGCCACGCCCCGGTGAAACTGGCGGCGGAGACCGGATTACGCGAGATCATGGAGGGGCTGAAGCGCGACCGCTTCGACCTCGTCATCATCGACTCGATCCAGACCATGTGGAGCGACCAGCTCGAGGCCGGCCCGGGCTCGGTGACCCAGGTGCGGGCGGCGGCGGGCGAGCTGGTGCGCTTCGCCAAGAAGCGCGGCGTCGCCGTGGTGCTGGTGGGGCACGTCACCAAGGACGGCCAGATCGCCGGCCCGCGGGTGGTCGAGCACATGGTCGACGCGGTGCTGTCGTTCGAGGGCGAGCGCGGCTATCCGTTCCGCATCCTGCGCGCCGCCAAGAACCGCTTCGGCGCCACCGACGAGATCGGCGTGTTCGAAATGGGCGAGGTGGGCCTGCGCGAGGTGAAGAACCCCTCGGCGCTGTTTCTCAACGAAGGCGGCGAGCGGGCGGCGGGCGCGGCGGTGTTCGCCGGCATCGAGGGCTCGCGCCCGGTCCTGGTCGAGGTCCAGGCCCTGGTGGCGCCCTCCGCCTACGGCACCCCGCGCCGCGCGGTGGTGGGCTGGGACGGCGGGCGGCTGGCCATGGTGCTGGCCGTGCTCGAGGCGCGCTGCGGCCTGGGGTTCGGCGACCGCGACATCTACCTCAACGTGGCCGGCGGTCTGCGCATCACCGAACCGGCCGCCGATCTCGCCGCCGCCGCGGCCCTGATCTCCTCGGTGGTGGGCGAGGCCCTGCCGCAGGACTGCGTGGTGTTTGGCGAGATCTCCCTCGCGGGCGACGTGCGCCCGGTGGGCCGGATGGAGGGACGCCTGCGCGAAGCCGCCAAGCTCGGCTTCGGCCGCGCCCTGGCCCCGACCGCGGCGGCGGGGCTGGGCTTTCCGGTGTTCGGCGTGGGCCGGCTGGCCGACGCCCTGCAGCGGATCAAGGACGGGGATTTCGCGGCGGGGTGAGGCGACGCTTCAAAAGCGGGTCGCGTTTGATGCGCCGGTCCTCGACTCGGGAGCATGAGGCGGAACTTGCGGCGTTGGACGCCTCGATCGCGCGCGGTCTAGCCGACGTGAAAGCCGGCCGGACCCAACCTGCTCAAGATGCCTTTGACCGGGTCGCGCGCAAGTATCAAAGGTTGGTTGCATCCGATAAGGTATCCTGGGATCGCAAACACTGATCGACCCCACCTATACTCATCCCGGCGAATGCCGGGATGAGCGGAATAAGGGCACACATAACGAGGCTTGGCGTCATCTGCCTAAGCGGCCTGTGCGGTTCGAGACGAGCGGTGGCGAGCCGCGGCTTGCAGCAACGACCGATTGCGCATTCCTCTTTCCGACCTGACCTTCTCCCCGTTGCCGCCCCGCCCCGAAGCAGCCTAGGAAGCGCCGGACGGTCCGTCGCCGCGGATCGCTGTGGGACCCATCGGTTTGAGCCTGTTCGATCTGATCGCAGGGGCGCTGATCGCCGTGTCCGCCCTGATGGGCTATCAGCGCGGCGCCGTGCGCGAACTGGTCGGCCTGTTCGCCTTCGCCCTGTCGGCGATCATCGCCCTGGCCGTCCTGCCGGTCACCGCGCACCTGGCGGCGGGCGCCTTTCATCCGCACTGGGTGGCGGTGGCGGCGGCGTTGATCGTCGGCTTCGCCGTCGTCTATTTCGGCCTCACCTTCGTCGCCCGTTGGATCACCGCCCAGCTGCACCAGCAGGCCCTGCTCGGCGGGGTCAACCGGGTGGCGGGCCTGGCCATGGGCGCGGTCCGGGCGCTGATCCTGCTCGGCCTGTTCGCCCTGGTGTTCGAGCGCGTCACGCCGGGCCCGTTGAAGCCGGAATGGATCACCTCCGCCTTCTTTTATCCCCTGGCGAGCAGCTCCGGCCGGCTCATCGCCAAGATTGCGCCAACAGGTCTCAGGGCGTTTGGTCACTCTGGCGCCTTGTTGAACGGCGACGACAGCCCAGATACGACGGAGACGAACAAAACCGGCGCCGCTTCGGCGCCGCCGGCCCCGCCTCAATCGCCCCGCCGCCATCGGGGTCGGGGCTACGACCAACGCAGCCGGGACCAGCTCGACAGTCTGGTGGAGCGCACGCGATGAGCGACATGGACCTTTCGCCCCGCCACGAGGATGACGACGCCCTGCGTCTCGAGTGCGGGGTGTTCGGGGTGTGGGACCTGCCGGCGGCGGCGGCGATCACCGCCCTCGGCCTGCACGCCCTGCAGCATCGCGGCCAGGAGGCCTGCGGCATCGCCGCCTTCGACGGACGGCGCTTCCACACCGAGCGGCACATGGGCCACGTGGGCGAGGCCTTCGACCAGCCCGACCTGACCCAGCGGCTGCCGGGCCGGGGCGCCATCGGCCACACGCGCTACGCCACCGCCGGGGCCAGCGTGCTGCGCAATGTGCAGCCGATGTTCGCCGACCTGGAGTCGGGCGGCATCGCCATCGCCCACAACGGCAATCTGACCACCTTCCTCACCCTGCGCCACCAGCTGGTGGCCGACGGCGCGATCTTCCAGTCGACCTCCGACAGCGAGGTGATCCTGCATCTGGTGGCCCGCTCGCGGAAGGCGCGGATGATCGACCGGTTCATCGACGCCCTGGCGCAGATCGAGGGCGGCTACGCCCTGGTGGCCCTGACCAACAAGAAGCTGATCGGCGCGCGCGATCCCCTCGGCATCCGCCCGCTGGTGCTGGGGGTGCTGGACGGCCGCCACGTGCTGGCCTCCGAGACCTGCGCCCTCGACATGATCGGCGCCCGGTTCGTGCGCGACATCGAGCACGGCGAGGTGGTGGTGATCTCCGAGGACGGGGTGGAGTCGCTCCGGCCCTTCCCGGCCTTGCGGGCCCGACCCTGCCTGTTCGAATACGTCTATTTCGCGCGACCGGATTCGGTGGTGAACGGCCGCTCGGTCTACGATGTCCGCAAGCGGATGGGCGCGCGCCTGGCCGCGGAGACCGCCGCGGAGGCGGACGTGGTGGTCCCGGTGCCGGACTCCGGCGTGCCGGCCGCCATCGGCTACGCCCAGGCCTCGGGCCTGCCCTACGAGCTCGGCATCATCCGCGGCCATTATGTGGGCCGCACCTTCATCCAGCCGACCCAGGGGATCCGCGAGCTCGGCGTGCGGCGCAAGCACAGCCCCAACCGGGCCGTGCTCGACGGCAAGCGGGTGATCCTGATCGACGACAGCATCGTGCGGGGGACCACCTCGGTGCAGATCGTGCGCATGGTGCGCGACGCGGGGGCCAAGGAGGTGCACCTGCGCTCGGCCTCGCCGCCGATCAAATGGCCGGACTTCTACGGCATCGACATGCCCGACCGCGACAAGCTGATGGCCGCCACCAAGACCCTGAAGGAGATGGAGCAGCTGCTCGAGGTCGACAGCCTCGGCTTCCTGTCGGTCGAAGGGCTCTATTGGGCGATGGAGGCCGGCCCGCGCGATCCGGTGCACCCGCAGTTCACCGACCATTATTTCACCGGCGACTACCCCACCCGCCTGCTCGACCGCGAAATCGCCGAGGGCCGCAATTCCCCGATCGACGTGCAGCTGTCGCTGCTGAGCGCCTGACGGCCCCGCGTCACGAGTTCCGAAGGCCAAGGATTTCGGCTCGGTAGACTAGCGACAAGCGCCGCCGTGGCCGCTAATCAACCGCCATGAACAACGACAGACCCCTCGCCGACCGCATCGCCCTGGTCACCGGCGCCAGCCGCGGCATCGGCCGGGCGGCGGCGCTGGGCCTGGCCGAAGCGGGCGCGCACGTGATCGCCACCGCCCGCACCCAGGGCGGGCTCGAGGCCCTCGACGACGAGATCTTCGCCGCCACCGGCGCGCACGCCACCCTGGTTCCGCTCGACATCCGCAACGGCGACGGCGTCGACCAGCTCGGCGGACAGATCTTCGTCCGCTGGGGCCGGCTCGACATCCTGGTGTCCGCCGCCGGCGACCTCGGCCAGCTGACGCCGACCGCGCACCTGGAGCCGCGCACCTTCGAGCGGGCGGTGGCGGTCAACCTCACCGCCAACTTCCGCCTGATCCGCGCGCTGGAGCCCCTGCTGCGCAAGAGCGACGCCGGCCGGGCGGTCTTCCTCACCACCGGCGTGGCCAGGGAGCCTCGCCCCTTCTTCAGCGCCTACGGCGCCTCCAAGGCCGGCCTCGACAATCTGGTGTCCGCCTGGGCCGACGAGCTGGCCCACACCAGCGTGCGCACCGTCCTGCTGAGCCCCGGCCCCATGCGCACCCGCATGCGCGCCGCCGCCTTTCCCGGCGAGGACGCGTCCACCCTGCCCGCGCCCGAAGCCTTGGTCCCGGACTTGATCGACCTGGTCCGCGGCGACCGCGAGCCGCCGGCCTATTTCCGGTTCGGAGCGTCCTCTTAACCGCGCCCCGCCGGCTTCAGTTCCTGCCGGGCTTCGGCAGGAGCGGGAGGGTGCTATCCATGAAACCCAGCCAGGTCGACCACACGTCCGTGGTTCGGGACTTGGTCACCGACCGCAGACATTCCTGCGCCATGGTCCCGCGGATGGTCCCCTCGCTCCACCAGTCGTATACAGCGTTGCATTCGGCTTTTCGGTAAGCGGCCCAGGCGGCCTGGGACGCGTCGAAGTCGACCAGAGCCATCTTGGCCGGCCCCCCGGTGGTCTCGTCCTTCCCTTCGTCGATCAGGCGTTTACGTGCCGCGGCGACGTAGCGGGCAAGCTCCCGGTCGGCGCGGCGGGCGTGTTCGGCGGCGCAGCCCTCGATTTCGGGCGTGGTCGATCCGGAGCAGATAGCCGGCTCGTCGGAAACCGCCATCAACAGCTTGATCTGCCGCTGATACGTGGCCGACATACACTTGGCGTCCGTGCAGGTATCGCGCAGCTTCAACCACGCCGACTGCTTCTCCTTGACCTGCTGAGGGTGCGCGGAGCGATCAAGCGCCCCGTGGTAAGCCTCATCGAGCTGTGAATCGAGGGAATTGAGATCCGGATCGTTGCAGATCAGATGTTCGGCGCCGCTCCCCGCCTTCTTGCAGTCGATACCGACGGCGTCTGCGTGGCCGGCGCAGACCAGCAACACGGCTCCGGCAAGCGCGAGGTACGAAGTCACCCGCAGCGTGTGGCGCACGAACCGATCTCCCAGCGAATTCCCGATCATCCGCGGAATTTTGCCGTTTCGACCCACACCTTTCAATCCTACCGCTTCGGTGGTCGCCGCGGCGCTTCCTTGCGGAGCTTGTGGGTGGTGGGGGTGCGCTGCGAGCGGCGCTGGGCGAAGGACAGGGCCTTGGGCTTGACCGGCTTGACCGGGGCGGCGCCCGGCGTGCGCTTGCCGGGCAGTTTCGAGCCGGCGGTCGCCTTCTTCGCGGGACGCTTTGCCGCCGCCGGTTTGGCCTCCCCGACCTTGGACTCCGCCGTCCGGGCCGCCGCGCGCTGGCCGGGCGACTTGGAGGCCGCGGCCTTCTCCTCGGCCTTTTCCTCCGCCTTGCGGACGGCGGAGGGCTTGCGCACCGGATAGACCGGCCCTGCGACCTTTCGCTGGCCGCCGCTCTCCTCGGCGTACGGGTTCTTGCCGGACTTGATGGTGATGCGGATCGGCGTGCCGGGCAGGTCGAAGCTTTCGCGCAGGGCGTTGATCAGATAGCGCCGGTACTGCTCGGGCAGGTGCTCGGCCCGGCTGGCGAACAGGACGAAGGTCGGCGGTCGCCCCTTCAGCTGGGCCATGTACTTGGGCTTGATCCGCTTGCCGTTCACCGCCGGCGGCGGATGGCGCTGGGTGGCCATCGCCAGCCAGTCGTTGAGGTCGCGGGTCTTCACCTTCACCGACCAGGTCTTGTAGGCGGAGATCACCGCCGGCATCAGCCGGTCGAGGCCGCGCCCGGTCTCCGCCGACAGGGCCACCAGCGGGGCGCCGCGCAGCTGGGGCAACATCCGTTCGGCGGTCTCGCGCAGCTCGGCCAGGCGGGCCTGCGGCTCGGGCACGAGGTCCCACTTGGCCAGGCAGTAGATCAGCGCCCGCCCTTCGCGCTCGACCAGGTCGGCGATCTGCAGGTCCTGGGTCTCGAAGGCGTTCTCGGCGTCCATCACCAGGATCACCACCTCGGCGAAGGTGATGGCGCGGATGGTGTCGGCGGTGGACAGCTTCTCCAGCGTCTCCTGCACCCGCGCCTTCTTGCGCAGGCCCGCGGTGTCCACCAGCCGGATCGGCTGGCCTTCCCAGTCCCAGTCGACCGAGATGGAATCGCGGGTGATGCCGGCCTCGGGCCCGGTAAGCAGCCGCTCCTCGCCGATCAGCCGGTTGACCAGGGTCGACTTGCCGGCGTTGGGGCGGCCGACGATGGCGATGCGGATCGGCTTGTCGGCCTCATCCTCGGGCTCGGCCTCCTCCTCCGGCGGTCCGGCGGCGAGGATGGCGTGGAACAGGTCGCTCATCCCCTCGCCATGCTCGGCGGAGATCAGCACCGGCTCGCCGAGGCCGAGGGCGAAGGCTTCGCCGCCGCCGAGGTCGCCGGCCCGGCCCTCGGCCTTGTTGGCGGCCAGCACCACCGGCTTGTTCCGGCGCCGGATCAGCTCGGCGAAGATGCGGTCGAGCGGGGTCACGCCCTCGCGGGCGTCGATCACGAACAGGGCGATGTCGGCCTCGTCGATCGCCCGCTCGGTCTGGGTGCGCATGCGCGACTCCAGACTCTCGTCGTCGACATCCTCGAACCCGGCGGTGTCGATCAGCTCGAGGTCGAGATCGCCGAGCCGGCCGGCGGCCATGCGCCGGTCGCGCGTCACCCCGGGCTGATCATTGACGATGGCGAGCTTGCGCCCGACCAGCCGGTTGAACAGCGTCGATTTGCCGACGTTGGGGCGCCCGACGATGGCGAGTTTCAGCGCCATCTGGCTTCCCTTACCTCAATGCGATCAGCTCGCCGTCGTCGGCAAGGATGTAGAGCAGGCCGCCCGAGGCGATCGGCGCCAGGAAGGCGCCTTCCTTGGGGCCGAGCTTCACGGTCTTCAGGTCCTTGCCGGTATGCGGGTCGAGGGCCAGGATATTGCCCTTGTCGGAGACCAGCAGAAGGCGGTTGGAGGCCAGCATCGGCCCCGACCAGGTCTGGCGGAATTTCTTGCGCAGTGGTTCGTTCAGCCGGCGGATCCAGTAGATCTGGCCGCTGTCGCGCGCCGCGCACACCACGTCGCCGTCGGCGCCGACCGCAAAGACCACGTCGCCCGCCGGCCAGGGCGAGGAGATCATCGCCAGCGGCAGCGACCAGGTGGTGGCGCCGGTGCGCAGGTCCACGGCCGTCATCACGCCCGAATGGCTGCCGGCGTAGACCGCGCCGCGATAGATCGCCGGTCGACCCGAGATGTCGCGGATTTCGGAAAGGGCGTTGTTGCGGTTGGTCAGCGACAACACGTCGGTCCACAGGTCGGTGCCGTTGGCGGTCGACAGGGCGACCAGCTCGCCGGAGGCGAACGGCGCCACCACTTCCTCGCCCGACACCGCCGGGCTCGAGGCGATCAGCATGCGGGCCGGCTCTTCGAGCGGCTGATAGGACCAGACCGAGGCGCCGGTCTTGGCGTCATACGCCTGCAGCTGGTCGACCACGTCGATCACATAGACCTTGCCGCCGGCGACGGTCGGCGCGCCGTGCACCGGCGAGGAGGTGGGTATCTTCCAGATCACGCGTCCGGTCTTGGCGTCGAGCGCCGCCACGAACCGGTAGCCGGACGACATGAAGATCATGCCGTCGCCATAGGCGACGCCGCCGCCGAAGGCCTCGCGGTCCATGCCCTTCTTTTCCGACAGGTCGGTGGACCAGAGTTCGTGACCGGTGAGCGCGTCGAGCGCCGTGACCCGGGCCTTGCCGTCGAGGGCGAAGATGTGGCCTTCACCGACCACGGGCGGGGCCATGATGTGGGTGAGCTTGCTGAGGCCGGCGCCGATCTTGTGGCGCCAGGCGACCTGCAGGTCCGCGCCGGCGTCGACGTGATCGACCGCCTGCTCGAGGTTGCCGCCGGGGACCGGCCAGTCGGCCAGGCGCTGGGGCGGCGGCAGCGAGAAATCGACGCCCTTGAGCGCCGCGGCCGGCGTCAGGCTCTGGTCGGAGGGGAGCACCGGAATCCGCTGGCCGGGCGCCACCCGCGCCGAGGCGTGCTTCTGCTTCTGGCCGAAGCCCGGAACCTTGGGAACGTTGAATCCCGCGCAGGCGGCGAGGCCGGCGCTCGCCAGCACGACCAGGGCCACGCGCGCCGCGGCGGTGGCGGGGCGGTTCAGACCAAGGCGGATCATTGGGCGGCTCCGGCGTTGGCCAAGAAGGGTGAAGGGGGCGCGGCGGGCGGGATCGGCGCCGCCGTCGCCTTGGCGGCCGCCGGCAGGGCCGCCGCGGAGCCGGACTGGATCAGGATCCGCGCGGCTTCGGCGCGCTGGCGCGTCTCCTGGGAGACGTCCTGGGCCAGCGACAGCACGCTGAGATCGCTGAGCGCCTCCTGCGGCCGGCCGGCCTGCAGCAGGGCCATGGCGCGCGCCTCGCGGGCCATCAGATGGTAGGGGCGCTTGTCGTCGATCAGCGGCGTCAGGCGGCCCTGGATCTCCGCCAGCGAATGGGTGTTCATCAGCAGCTGGGCGGCCTTCAGCCGGGCGGCGTCGCCGAGGATGTTGTCGGGCGCGATCTTGGCCGCCTGGTCGAGCAGGCGCGCCGCCTCGTCGAGCTTGTTCTTCTGCACCCGCACATTGGCCTGCTGCATCAGCGCCAGGGTGCGATAGCCCGCGGGCGCGGACGCGGCGAGGCCGGCGAACTTCGCATCGGCGCCGTCGAGATCGCCGGTCGTGAGCGACTGCAGGCCCTGGTCGTAGATCAGCGAAGCCTTGGCCTGTTCGCCCTTGCTGTGCTCGCCATAGCCCCACACGCCGACCGTGACGAGCAGCACCAGCACCAGGCCGCCGACGGCGTACGGCCAGCCCTTCTGGACAATCGCCGTGTAACGGGCGGCGCGGAGCTGCTCTTCGACCTCATCAAAAACGTCGGCCACGTGTTCTCTTACTCTCCGAAACTATCCCGGACCGCCAAGCTATCGCCTGGTGCGCCCCGCCGCAACGCGACCCCATAGAGGAGGACGGGCGCGCGCACAAATGCCGCGTCGTCCGCCGCATGGGACGGAGCCCTGCGCCGATGGCGAAATTGCGGCTCGCGAACCCTGCCCGGGCTCAGATCTCCTGGATCGCCCGGCTGGCGAGGAAGGCTCCGGCGAGCACGGCCAGGCCGGCCACCAGCCACAGCACCTCCCCGCCGAACGGCAGGGCCAGCTGGCCGACGCCGCCGATCGGTCCCGGGATCTGGGACGCGGTGGTGTGCAGGGCGGCGGCGGTGTCGCGCGCCAGCCGGTTGGCGTCCTCGATTCGCCCGACCAGGCCGGCGCCGGTGATCTGCGCCACCGCGATCAGCCCGCCGGTCACCCCGGCCGCCCCGATCAGCACCCGCCGGAGCGCCCAGCCCCGCGACAGCCGCCCCTCGACCTCAGCGGCGAACAGGGGCGCATCCGGATAGTGCGGATGGTCCGAGAACATGCGCTGCAAGCGCGCTTCGAAGGAAGGATCAGACACCTGCCCGTCTCCCCGCTCCGGCTGGAGCTGCTTGCCCCGGCGCCGCGAGGCGGCGCTTGAGCTTATCCAGACCACGTTTGACATGAGACTTCACCGTACCGAGCGGCGCTTTTAGGGCGGCGGCCGCCTCGGCGTGAGACAGGCCGGCGCCGTAACACAGGGACACGCAGAGCCGTTCCGCCTCCGTCAGCGAAGCGAGGGCGCCGTCGAGGTCGAGCCGCCGGGCCGCGTCGCCCTCCCCGTCGGCGGCGTCGCCGACGTCCTCGGCCTCGACCGGGTCGAGTTCGGCGCGCCTGCGCCACCGTTTCAGAAAGAGCCGCGCGGCGATCCGCTTGACCCAGCCGACGAAGGCCCCCTCGCCGCGGAACTCGCTGATCGATTCAAAGGCCGCCAGGAAGGCGTCCTGCGCCAGGTCGTCGGCCAGCGCGGGCTCGGCGCCCATCCGGCGCAGCAGGGCGCGGACGGCCGAGCCGTGCCGGCGCGCCAGCTCGCCGAACGCGCGCCGATCCCCGGCGGCGGCGAGAGCCGCCAGCTCCAGGTCGTGCAGCGCGCCGAGCTGCGCCTTGCCGTCTTGTCCGGCCGCCAGGGCCATGGCGATCGTCCCCCCGTCCGTCCGCTCAGCGCGCCTTGGTCCGGCCGAAGAAGGACAGGACGAGGAAGGCCAGGCCGATGAAAAAGGGGATGGCGCCGATGGCGGCGAAGGTGCCGAAGGTCTCGGTGGCGCCGCCGACGTTGTAGAGACCGGCGTAGAAGGCGGCGCCGATGCCGACGAAGCCGAGACCCACGAACAGCCAGATGATGCCCGTGCGAAGATCGCTCTGAGACCGGTCGGTGGGCAAGGACACCGTGCGATTGCCCTGCAGCGCCTCGATCAGCTCGGGCGGCACCGGCTGGCCCTTTTCGTAGGCCGTGCGCAGGGTGTCGTGCAGGCGGGCGCGTTCGCGGGACTTCAGGATCTGGGGCACGACCACGATCGCCGCGATCATGGCGAAAAAGGCGATGGGGACCAGGGTCCCGGTCAAGGCCGCCAATGAGGTTCCGTCCATCTCAAGTCTCCGAAATCTGTCTGGCCGTCGAGGCCGATGGGTTGGTCTTACCCATAAGAGGCGACCCCTCCCCCATTCGGATGCGAACGGCCGGATGAAATCTTGGTAAGGCGCGCTCCGGCGGCGCGGTCAGATCGGCGAGGTGCGAGGATGCACGAGAAACAGGACCGCGGCGGCGAACAGGCCGATCGGTGCGAAGACGGCGAAGACGGGCGCCAGCGGCCTGAACACCGGCGCCAGCACCGGCCCGATCGCCCACAGCACCAGGGCGCTCAGCGCCGCGGTCAGTCCGAGCCAGGCCAGCTCGAACGCCAGGCGCTGGCGGCCGGTCCGCCGGACCACGGCGGCGAGGAAGTCGGCGTCGTACGCCGGCGGCGCGTCGTCGGCGAACAGGGCCGCGAAGTCGACGGCGGCGGCCGGATCGGAAGCGGGTTCGAGTTCGGGATCAGACATCGCGGCCCATCAGCTCCATGAGTTTCGCTCGCCCCCGGTTCACATGCGACTTGACCGTCCCCAGCGGCAGATTGAGGGCGTCGGCCGCCTCGGCGTGTGAAAAATCCGCCGCCAGACAGAGCGCGACCGCGGCCCGCTGGTCGACCGGCAAGGCCGCCATGGCGCGGCGGAGCGCGGTCTTCGCCGCCGGCTCGACCGCCGGACTGCCCCAGTCGCGGCTGCCGGCGTAGGCGCCGTCGCGTCGCAGGCCGCGCAGCGCGCCCCGCCGGGCGGTCAGCGCCTTGCGATAGACCACCCCGCACACCCAGGCGCGGAACGAGGCGCGGCCGTCGAACCGTCCAAGGCTCGACCAGGCGGTCACGAAGGCCTCCTGCGCCAGGTCGTCGGCCTCCACGAGGTCGCCGCCGAGCCGCCGGGCGAAGGCGCGCACCGCCTGCTGGTGGCGCTGGACCAGGGCGGAGAAGGCCGCCGCCGACCCGGCCCGGGCGCTGGCCACCAAAGCCTGCTCGACGGGGTTCGCACAGCCGCCGCCCTCAGGGCCGTGGGGCATTGCGGTAGAACAGGGTGTGCACCAGCGCCATGACGCCGAAACCGACGGCGAGCACGCCCATGATGATGGCCACGAGATTGAACGCCTTGACCGCATCGCTGTCGCCGCCGCCGTAGTACTGGCCGGCGAAGGTGAAGCCGATGGCGATGGCGGCGAAGGTGACCACGCGCGACCACGCCCACATCGGCCCGCGCCAGCCCCAGCGACCCCAGCCCCAGCCGCCCCACGGACCGCCCCAGCCGCCGTAACCGGGGCCGGGGCCGTAGGGCGCGTTGTACGGGCCGCCGTAGGGCGCGCCCGGCGGAGGCGCCGCCGGCCCGCCGCCGTAGACGCCGGTCACCGCCGCCATCACCTCGGGCGGCGGGTCCTTGCCCTGGGCGGCGTAGGCCTTGAGCACCTCCATGGCCTGCTGGCTGCGCCGATGCTGCAGGTACATGTTGTAGCCGCCGAACACGAACCCCATCAGGGGGAAGATCAGCCACCAGAACCCGAAGATGAAATACCCGAAGTGCATGTCCGCCTCCTGCGCCGCTTGGCGCGATCGACGCGCCGCTCACAGCCTAATCGCCGCCGGCGGGCCGATCGGATGCGGAGCTCACACTGCTCCCATGATCGTCATCCCGGAAAGGTCGCAGGCCTCGTCCGAACCCACCCCCGGGCCGCCGGGACGATCGTGCTGGTTCAGAGGATAAACGCAGAGTTCGCCGAGCGAAGCGCAGAGGACGCGGAGCTCGGATGCGATCCTTCTCCGCGATCTCCGCGGTGACCCTGTGTGGCGGAAGGGTCCACGACAATCGCTGCGCGATCTCCGGAATGACGGCGTCAAGGGGCGTGAGGCGGATTCAGGCGTCGGCCGGCGCCTCCGTCCGGCGCAGGACCAGCACCGCGGTCAGGCTGATGGCGGCGCAGAGGGTGAGCCAGGCGCCCGGCATGGCCAGGTTGTGGGTACGGTCGATCAGCCAGGTGGCGATGAAGGGGGTGAAGCCGCCGAGCGCGGTGGCCAGGCTGTAGGCGAGGCTGAAGCCCGACGCCCGCACCTTGGCCGGCACGACCTCGGTCAGATAGACCACCATGGCGGCGTTGTAGCCACCGTAGAGCGCGGACAGCCAGAGCTCGACGGCGAGCAGCCGGAACACGCTCGGCGCGCTCGCCAGCCAGGCCATGGCCGGATAGGCGGTCAGCACGGCGAGGACGGTGCAGGCGATCAGGATCGGCCGCCGTCCGATCCGGTCCGACAGGGCCCCGACCAGCGGCAGCCAGATCAGGTTGGACAGCCCCACGCCGGCGGTGATCAGAAGATTGGCGCGCTCGGGCAGGTGCAGCAGCCGGCCGAAGGTCGGGGTATAGGCGGTGATCATATAGAAGCTGACCGTGGTCATCACCACCATGGCCATGCCGCCGAGCACCCGGGCCCGGCCCCGCCACAGGCCGGCGGCGATCTCGCGCAGGCTCAGCGTCTCCTTGCGCGCGGCGAAGGCCTCGGTCTCGGGCAGGTGGCGGCGCATCAGGAACAGAAGCGGCACGATCAGGCAGCCCAGCGCCAGCGGCAGCCGCCAGCCCCAGTTCGAAAGGGCCTGCGGGCTCAGGAGCGCCGCGGTGGCCACGCCGATCAGCGCGGCGACGACCACCGCCACCTGCTGCGACGCCGACTGCCAGGCGACGTAGAAGCCCTTGCGGCCCTCGGGCGCCATCTCGGCCAGATAGACCGAGACATTGCCGAGTTCGGCGCCGGCCGAGAAGCCCTGCACCAGCCGTCCCAGCAGCACCAGGACGGTCGCGGCAATCCCGATGGCGGCGTAGGTGGGGGTGATGGTCAGGGTGACGATGCCGACGCTCATCAGCAGCAGGGTCAGCAGCAGGCCGGCGCGCCGTCCGAACCGGTCGGTATAGGCGCCCAGCACCACCGCGCCGAGCGGGCGCATCAGAAAGCCGACCCCGAACACGGCCAGGGCGTCGAGCAGCTTCTTCATGTCGCCGCCGGGCGGCAGATAGGCCCGGCCGATGGCGGCGGCGAAATAGCCGAACACCATGAAGTCGTACATCTCGAGGAAGTTGCCGCTGGCGACCCGCAGCACCCCGAGCACGCGACCGGACCGGACGCCGGGCTCTACCGTTTCCATTCTCAACCCCGGCGACTGATCGAGGGACCGCCCTGCACCGCGTCTTGCCTCAACGCAAAACGCTTGTCGCGGTTGAAGGTGTTCAGCCGTGCGCCGCCTTCACCGGCCCCTGGAGCAGCCGTTCGAACAGCGGGCGGCGCGCGTAGTCCACGGCGCTGGGACCGCCCCCCACGGTGTCGGGCCGCTGAAGCGGGGCGAAGGTGGTGGCGGGCTTCACGCTCGTTCCCGCCGGTCCGGCGTTCTGGATCAGGAGGGCCAGCTCGTTGATGTGGATCATGAAGTCGGACGGCATCGGCTGGCCGCGTCCCTCCCGGAGGGCGCGGGCCATCTCGGCGATGCCGAGGAACTTGTCCTGGGCGTAGACCTCGCGCCGGCGCAGCCAGCTGACGGCCTTGTGCTTGAGCGAGCGTCCGACCCCGCGCTC
The DNA here is from genome assembly GCA_903837135.1 of uncultured Caulobacterales bacterium. Lineage (GTDB taxonomy): Bacteria > Pseudomonadota > Alphaproteobacteria > Caulobacterales > Caulobacteraceae > CAIOYC01. The sequence continues at coordinate 27,455 of CAILTK010000112.1, read as the reverse complement.
GGCCTCCACCGCGTGCGACTTCCAGCGGCGCACCAGCGGCAGCCGCCGCCCGCCGACGCCGAACAGCCGGCCCAGGCTCGGCTGGCTGCGCAGGGTATAGGGCTTGCGCGCCGCCAGGCTGACCCGCGAGAACCGCTCCAGCGTCACCCGCGACTGGTCGTGGAAGATGTTGTCGACGCGGATCTCGCCCCCCTCGCCGATCACCCGCAAGCTGTGGTCGCGGGGGGCCACCCAGCTGCAGGTCATCCGCGCGGAGACCCCGCCGGCGAAGGTCAGGCAGGCGACGGACAGGTCGGGCGTATCGGGGGGCGACAGGGGCGTGTCGGTCTTGTGCGCCACCAGCGTGTCGGAAAAGGCGGTGACCGACAGGGCCGGCCCGAACACGGCGCACATCCACACCAGGTGATAGCCGGCGTGCTCGACGGTGCAGCCCGACGACAGCTCCTCCACATACGGGAACGGCGCGCCGGTCGGGCTGCGCACCTGTTCGAGGTGCATCAGGTGCGCGGGGTTGTCGTCGAGCTCGGCGTAGATCAGCACCGGCTTGCCGACGGCGCCGTCGCCGACCGCCTTCCACAGCGTGACGATCGAGTCGCTGTAGAGGTTGCAGGGCGCGCCGGTCAGCACCACGCCGCGCGCCTCCGCCAAGGCGAACAGTTCGCGCGTGCGCTCGAATTCCATGGTCACCGGCTTTTCGGAATAGACGTGCTTGCCGGCCTCCAGCGCACGCTTGATCACCCCATGATGGGAGGCGATGCTGGTCAGGTTGACGACGATCTGCACTTCGGGGTCGGCCAGCAGCGCCTCGTAGCTGGGATAGGTATCGAGGCCGTAGTGCTTGGCGACCGTCGCCAGACGCGCCGCGTCGATGTCGAACACGCCGAGAATCTGCAGCTCCGGATGCCCCCACCGCGCGCGCATGTAGATGTCGAACACATAGCCGCATCCGACAAAGGCGATCTTCATGGCGTGGACGTCCCCGTGGCGCGCAGACGCGTAGGCGCGGCCTTCTGAAATAATCGTATTCGCGAAATAATTGCATTCGCGCCACCACGTTCGTGAAACAGCGCGCGGGCTTGCGGGATCAGGGAGAACGGACTTGGACGACGATGACATCCGCGCGGCGCTCGATCGCCACTGGGCGGCCTCGGACGCCGGAGACTTCGAGGCGGAGCACGACATCTACCGGGAGGACGCCATGCTCGACTATCCCCAGTCGGGCGAACGGATCCGCGGCCGGCGAAACATCCAGCTGTCGCGTGCGGCGCAGCCCGATCGCAAGCGCTTCGCCGTGCGCCGGATCGTCGGCTCCGGCCCGCTCTGGGTCACCGAATATCTCCTGACCTACGACGGGCGACCCTCGCACACGGTAAGCATCATGGAGTTTTCGGAGGGGAAGGTCGCCCGCGAGACCCAGTATTTCGCCGATCCGTTCGCCCCCGGAGCGTCGCGGACGCCATGGGTGGAGCGGATGGCCTGAACACCGCGGCGTCGATGACCGGTCCTCGTCTGCTCACCCGCGCGGCGCTGCCGGTCGATACGGCGGCGCTCGCCCGCTGCCTCATCGGCAAGCTGCTGGTGCGGGCGTTGCCGGAGGGCGTCGCCACCGGCCGCATCGTCGAGACCGAGGCCTATGTCGTCGGCGACGCCGCCGGCCACGCCTATCGCGGCGAGACCCCGCGCAATCGTTCGCTGTTCCTCGAACGCGGGCACGCCTACGTCTACGTCGCCTACGGTCGCTCCGACATGCTGAACGTCTCCAGCGAAGAGGCCGGGGTCGGCGCCGGCGTGCTGATCCGCGCCCTCGAACCGCTCGAGGGCGTCCCCCTGATGCAGTCCAACCGCGGGGTGGAGCGGGTTCGCGAGCTGACGCGGGGGCCCGGCCGGCTCTGCGCCGCCCTGCGCATCGACCGCCGGCTCGACGGGATCGACCTTTGCCGCGAAGGGAGTCTTTGGCTCGGCGACGACGCGCATGCGTCGGATGACATCGGTGAGAGCGTCAGGATCGGCATTTCGAAGGACGTCGACCGTGCGCTGCGGTTCTACGTCCGGAGCAGCCCGTTCGTCAGCGGCCCGACCTCGCTCAATCGGTAGACGGCAAAGGTCGCCGCCGGGGGCGCTGGGCGGACGGCGACCTCCAGGGCCTCGCGCCGGGAGGTGATGGAGACGTCTAGGCGTCACGCGCGGCCCCACGGTCAGCCGGAAATGCTTGATAAAGCTAAGTTTATCCCACATGTATGAGAAATTAGAATTTGTGGGATAACCCATGGTCGCCGTAGAGTTGTTTTCCGACGAGCAGTCGCGCGCCCTGATCAATCTCGAACAGCGATATGAGGTGTGGATGGCGGCCGAGCGCAGGCTCGCCGCCCTGCCCTACGATCTCCGGCGCAAGGCGGTGGGAGACCGGAGCTATCTCTACGAGATCAGCGATCGCAGCGGAAATGGACGAAGCCTCGGCCCCTGGACGACGGAGACCGAGACCCGTTTCAACGCCTACCGGGAAGAGAAGGCGGACGCCAAGCGGCGTCGGGACGTCAGTCGGGACGCCTTGGAGGAGACCGGCCGGCTCTGCCGGGCCCTGCGGCTTCCCATGCTGGCCAGCGCGGCGGGACCGATCCTGCGTGAGGCCGACCGCCGCGGACTGCTCGGCAGCCATCTCCTGGTGGTCGGGACGAACGCCATGGCCGCTTACTGCATCGAGGCCGGAGGCTTTATCCGGGCGGCGCCCGACGAGACGGACGACTTCGACCTCGCCTGGTCGGCGCTGGCGGCGGACGGTGAAGGCTCGACCGTCTGGCCGATGTTGAAGGCGGTCGACCCCACCTTCACCATCAACACCGAACGCAGCTTTCAGGCGCGCAACGCCAAGGCCTATGAGGTGGAGATCCTGGTCGCGCCCTCCCGCGTGGGAACCATGTCGCGAAACGATCAGCCGAAGCCCGTTCCGCTCCCCGAACAGGAGTGGCTGCTGGAGGGCCAGGCGGTGGACCGGGTGGTCATTTGCCGCGACGGTTCGCCGGCCCGGATCGTCGCTCCCGACCCGCGCTGGTTCGCCCTGCAGAAGCTCTGGATGTCGCGGCAGGCCAAGCGCAACCCGCTGAAGCGGCCAAAGGACCTCAAGCAGGGTATGGCGCTGCTGGACGCCGTCGCGACGGCCATGCCGCAATTTCCGTTGGACGAGGCGTTCGAGGGGACGCTCCCCGCGGAGCTCGCCGCGCCCTACCGCGACTGGCGGAGCAGGCGGCCGGACGTCGTCAGGGCGCAGTGGTGAATTCCACTTCCAATCGATGGGCCAGCCGGGGCGCGGGCATCCAACCAGGCATTGTGGTCTGAGGTCGGCCCCGACGCGGGGGTCGGCGCGGCGCCGGTCTGCACGCTGAGGGCCTTCTTCGGAGGGTAGAGGACCGCACGCGATGAACCGCAGGATCCACCAGTTGATCGTGGTGCGTTCCCGCGCCGCGCGCTACGCTGTTCCAAGGCTGCTTTGACGGGCTCAGCCACAGGGCGCGTGAAAGCGGCGGCTTTAGATCGTCTCGCCGGCGTCGCACTGGATTGTTTTCGCACCACCGGTGTGCGCCGTTCCGCACTCACGGCCTGCCTCCGACGAACCCATGTTGGGGCTCTCGGCGGGATCTCCCCGTACCGCCAAGACCCGAGACGGCGAAACAAGGACCGCACGACATGACCAGATTGAATGGAAAGACCGCCGTCATCACGGGCGGCGCCACCGGCATCGGCCTCGCCTCGGCAAAGCGCTTCGTCGAAGAGGGCGCCTTCGTCTTCATCTTCGGACGCCGGCAGGACGCCCTGGACACAGCCGTGGCCGAGCTTGGGCGCAACGCCCGGGCGGTGAAGGGCTCGGTCTCGGACGAGGCCGACCTCGACCGCCTCTACGCGGCGGTGAAGGCCGAGCGCGGAACCCTCGACATCGTCTTCGCCAACGCCGGAGCGGGAAGCCCGCTTCCGCTCGGCCAGATCACCGCCAAGCATATTGACGAGACCTTCGACACCAATGTGAAGGGCACGATCTTCACGGTCCAGAAGGCGCTCCCGCTGATGGGCCAGGGGGGTTCGATCATCCTGACCGGATCGAGCGCCGGGACCACGGGCGCCCCGGGATTCACGGCCTACAGCGCGAGCAAGGCGGCGGTGCGCAACCTCGCGCGCACCTGGGCTGAGGACCTCAAGGGCACCGGCATCCGGGTCAACGTCCTGTCGCCCGGGGCGACGGCGACCGAACTCGCGAAGGAAGCGCTGGGCGAGGAGGGCCAGAAGGCCTATGGCGCGATGACTCCGCTCCAGCGCATGGCCGACCCGGCGGAGATCGCGGCCGCGGCCGCCTTTCTCGCATCGTCGGACAGCAGCTTCATGACCGCCAGCGAGGTCGCCGTCGACGGCGGCCTGGCGCAGCTCTGACCCGCTACGCCGCGGCGGGCTCCGTCCGACGTTCGGAGCCCGGCCGGGCGCGGTCAACCCAAGGAGAATACGGATGAGCTACGCAAGTATCGGCTTCGGCAAGATCGGCCACGCGCTCGCCAAGGCGTTCGGCCGCAAGGGCGTAGAAGTGTCCGTGGCGAGCACGCACGCCCCGGAAAGCTTTGCCGCCGACGCGGCCGCGATCGGAGCCGCCGTCCTTCCGAAGACGCTGGCGGAAGCCGTCGAGGCGGACGTCATATTCCTGGCCGTCCGCTTCCAGTCGCACCCGGACGTCGCGAAGGCGCTGCCTAGCTGGCAGGGGAAGATCATCGTCGATGTGACCAACGCCTACGGCGTGCCCGATGAGGAGCTGGGCGGACAGCCTTCCGCCAGGGTCGTCGCTCGGGCGTTCGCCGGCGGCAGGCTGGTCAAGGGGTTCAACCATCTGGGGGCGGCCGTCCTCGACCAGGATCCGGCCGTGCATGGCGGCAGGCGGGTCGTGTTCCTGGCCAGCGACGATGACGGCGCCGCAGAGGACGTTGGCGCGCTTGCCGAAAAGCTCGGTTTCGCGCCGATCAAGCTTGGCGGGCTCTCGGACGGTGGGCTGCTGGTCCAGGCGCACGGAAACAGCTGGGGTCGGCTGATCTTCAAGGACCTCGTCAAGTTCGACTGACGCACCGTCTTCGCCTGCGGGGACACGGCGCGCGCGATCCGATCGACCGCGATCCGATGGTCTACGGGGTCTTGGTCCTCTCGGTCCGGGACGGCGGGCTGACCAGCATCCGGGAATACATCGACACGCAGGCCCTGGCCCGGGTGAGCGGTGTTCAGGGACGGATCAGCACGCGCTTGGGCTTGCCGCCGTTCCTGCGGCGGCGGCGACCGCCTCGTTGGCGTTGTCCAACGGATAGGACTCGGTCGCCGAAGTGGAGAATCGCTGCTGCCGACTTGCTGGTCCTCGGCTTGCTCCCGCTCGGTTTCACGGACATGGCCGCCGCTCTGCTCCGACGATGCGATGGTTCCAGCTCTCGTTGTTGCGGTCCTTGTCGTTGCCGAACCAACTGCGCTATCGGCGTCATCGGCCCCCACGGCCCGGCCTCGACGCACTTCCTCCTTCAGTCGAGCTACCTCGCGTTCCAAGCGTTCTATTCGATCGAGCGTATAGTCGAAGCTGGTGGACTCCAGCGCTCGCAGGAAGGCGCCGGCGGCCGCGAGGGCGCGGCGAACTTTCCCCTGCCCTGGGACCGGATGGCCGGCGGTGTAAGTCATCGAAAACTCCTCACAAGCGAGGCCATACCCCGCGAGCCCAGGCCGCAGCGGCGGCCTTCCGGCTGACGACTGCGCGCAGACGACAGCGCCATTTCGGGCTCTCGTGAGCGCCGAGTGACATAGTGACCGCTACACTATGCGCAGCCAATATTCTATATCGCCCGATATATAATCGTTGACGGCTCCGACCGCGTTCTATAGCAGTCGATATGGAACGACGGGCGCCGCACTGCTTGAGGAGCGGTTCTGCCCGACGTGGCGATCGAGCCCACCGAGACATGGCTCCTGGCCGGTCATTTTCAGAGGAGAAGCCGAGATGAAGATGCGACGCATCGTAAGCGCCGAGGGCAAGCGCGGTGTCGTCACGCAAGTGGACGATCTTCTCGATACAGAAACCGCCGATCGGGTCACGAATATTTGGGGATTCGACAATATTCCCCAGCTTCCCCTTACGGCTGAGCAGGTTCTCGGTGAATACAAGCGGCTTGGGATCTTCGGGCCGAAGGATTCAGTCCGCGTCGATCTCCAGGTCCTTCCCCCCGAGAAGGCGGGCGCGACGGATCTCGGGGCCTTGATGGCCAAGATCGATTTCGGCACCGGCGGGGGTATGACCCAAAGCGAGCACGGCGGTGCGATGCACCGGACCGACACCATCGATCTCGCAGTGGTGCTCAAGGGCGAAGTGGACATCGCCTATCCGGGAGAAGACGGCCAAATCCAGTCTGTCACGGCCAAGGAGGGCGACTTCTTCGTTCAGAACGGCGCCTTCCACGAATTCCACAACCGCTCGGACGACCCGTGCGTGATCCTCATGTTCGTCTTCGGGGCCGAACGGAAGGCGGCCTGATCAGCAGGCCGCCATCAAGCGCGGCCGGCCCTGGCCCAAACGAAGAAGGAAACAGGATGTCCCTCTTGAAAACCACGCCGGCGGTTGTCGCGAGGGCCGCAACGGCATGAACGTTCCCGTCATCGTCATCGACGGCGTCGTAAAGCTTCCGCCAGAAGCCAACGGCGGCATCGTTGTCGGCGGTTCGAACGCCACCGCTTACGCTGCTTACTTCTCCGCCAGGGCTGGCGCTCGCGCTGCCATTCATCATGACTGCGGCATTGGTCGAGATGAGGCGGGCGTCAGAGGTCTACCTTGGGCGGACTTACATGGCATGGCCATGGCGGCCGTCGCGGCTGACAGCGCCCGGGTCGGCGACGCGGCGGACATGCTCGAGCGTGGGATCATCAGTCGCGCCAACAAACTTGCGGCCACGTGCGGCGTGGAGAAGGGCCAATCCGTCGCACACGCCGTGGAGCTCTTGAAATCCGCGCCTTGGCCCCACGACGCCAACATGGAGGCGCCGGTGGAGCGGCGCACCTTTATTCACGGCGTCCTCTGCATAGGCTCCATCTCGCTTGGCGCTTCAGAAGATGCAGGCCTGGTCGTGGCGAGCGGTAGCCATGGCGGCGTCACGGCGGCTCCAATGACGAGGGCGTTCAGGCCACGTCTCGTCTTCTTCAACGATGCCGGCTTCGGCGTCGATCGTGCGGGCGCCGCCTGCCTGCCTATTCTCGATACCGACGGTATCGCCGCCGCCACGGTCGCCGCGGAGTCGGCGTGTATCGGTGACGGCGTCTCGACGCTGACCCAGGGCGTCATCTCCGCCGTGAATGAAACGGCGCACCGATTGGGCGTCAGGGTCGGGGAGACGGCCCTGAGCGCGGCGCGCACTGTGGCGGGAAAAGTTTGAATACTCCGCACACGGAACAAGCGCGCAACATCGAAACCCAGGGCGAGGAATCACCATGCAACAGGTTGAAACGAGGACACCGGCGATGAACTTTCCGACGACCTACGCGGCGGCGGTGACTGTGCCGCTCCCAGACGATGACGTCGTCAGGCCGGTCATCGAGGCCTACTACGGTGGCCCCTATCGACCCGACACGACGCTGAACGTCGTCAAGATGTTCGCCGGAACGGGAGCCCACTTCTCGGGCGTGATCGATTTGGTCAATGCAATCTTCGGCCCAGAGGGCATCAACCCGAAGCACCGGCAGACGTGCATGATGCGCGTCGCAAAGGATTGCAACGCACCCTACGAGTGGCAGATCCACTCATCGATCGGCCGCAACGTAGGGCTCAGCGAAGATGAAATCGCCGCCTTCGCCTCGGATGGGCCGGTCACTGGCGTCGGCTCGGATTATATTTTGCTTTGTCGGGCGTGCGACGAGTTGGCCGGCGCCAAGACGCTGACCGACGAAACACTCAGCGAACTGCTAGAGACATTTGGTGATGTCTTGACGCGCAAGTATATCCTGTCGATCGCAGTCTTCATTTTGATGGCCCTCTGCCTCAATGGCAATCGTGTCCCGCTGGAGACCACCGACAAGGTCAGCAAGACGACAACAAGCAACCCGGCAGGGTTAGCTGTGAAGCAAGGCGGCCCTGGCGAGGGGGAGTTCTGAAGGAAACCGCACGACGACTCGGCGCCAGCGTCGGGAAACACGCCCATGAGCTCTGCTTTCAACCAAGAAGAAAACAACATGCCCCAATTGAATAACAAGATCGCGGTCGTGACGGGAGGCAGCAGCGGCATCGGCCTGGCGACCGCCAAGAGGTTCGTTGAAGAGGGCGCCTATGTGTTCATCGCCGGTCGCCGCCAGGCCGAGCTCGACAAGGCCGTCGCGGAGATCGGCCAGAACGTCACGGCCGTAAAAGCCGACATCTCAAAGCTCGATAACCTCGATCGTCTCTACGAGACCGTCGCCAAAAAGGGCAAGATCGATGTGATTTTTGCGGCTGCGGCCTTCGTCGAAAAGGTGGTGACCGCTGCGGTGACGCCCGGGCATTTCGACGAGACCTTCAACACCAACGCCCGCGGTACTTATTTCACCGTTCAAAAGGCGCTGCCTTACCTGAATGATGGGGCTTCGATCATCCTCGTGGCGTCCGCCGGGAAGAACATGGGCTTGCCGGGCCGCAGCACCTACAGCGCCACCAAGGCGGCGCTGAGGTCGTTGGCCCGCACGTGGACCAGCGAATTCAAGGATCGCAAGATCAGGACCAACGTGCTGAGCCCGGGTACGGTCGACACGCCGATGTTCGACGGGCAGTTCCCGTCCAAAGAGGGCGCCGCCGAGGCCAGAAAGCAGATCACGGCGACGATCCCGCTGGGCAGGCAAGGACGTCCTGAAGAGATCGCCGCGGCGGCCGTGTTCCTCGCCTCGGACCAGAGCAGCTACGTCGCCGGTATCGACCTTCCGGTCGATGGCGGCCTGACGGCGGTCTAGGTCGAGAAGGACTCAGGGCGCCGCCGTCGTCGCGCTAAGCAGCCTCAGCGGTTTACAGCGTCAGGACGCACGTAGATGACCGCGCCAGCAAGGTCGGGCCGTCCGACAGGCTGGGAAATATCGACCCAGGCCCTGCCCTGATCCACCAGCGTCATACGCCCCTCGCCCTCCGGCCTTCCATTTCTGGTCACGTGGTAAAGGAGGACGCGGGGGCCTTCGGCCGAGACCGCCAGAGTCAGGGTGGTGGGCTGGAGCCGCCGAATGGCCATGGGTTGTCCGTCGACCCGGCCCTCCACCACCTCATGCAGGGATGGGATTTCCCAGCGGATGCGGCCGTCCGGCTGCAGGAGGAAGCGATAGCCCTGCGCCGCCGCCGCCTTGATCTCCGCCGTATTGCGCGTCTGGCTGAGGACCCAGTCACCGTTCCAGGGGCTCTCGGTCAAGACAGGGACCGGCGGCAGGTTCTGAGCCATGGCGATACTTGCGGTCGCCGCGAGGAAAGCGGCGCAGATGCCGACACGAGGGACCATCAGAACTCCTTTGGGGCTAAGGCCGGAGCGACCTGATTGGCGTCGGGCCATGTCGGCAGCGCGAGGGCGATGGTTCGACGCAGATCTTTACGGCTCGCCCCGGATTGAGCCTCGACGGCCAAGCCCCAGGCGATCACGAGCAGTAAGCGCGCAAGGGAATCGGCGTCCGTCCCGGCGGGAAGCCCCTCGCCCCCGCGCGCTTCGGCGAAGCGATCGCGGAACCGCTTCCGCGTTTGCTCGCGTAAGTCCGCCAGCCATTCCCGCAGGGGATCGCCCGACGCACACGGAAGCGAGCTGTTCATAGCCAAGCATCCCGGCGCATGATGTGGGTCCGTTATCATGTCGGCATAGCCGTTGAGAAAATGCTTCGCGACGGCTCGCGGGGTCGGCTTCCGCAAAGCCGCCTCAGCGATTTTGCTCTGTTCGGTGAAATACCTCTCGATGATCTTCCTAAACAAAGCTTCCTTGCTGCCGAACGCGAAATAGAAGCTCGGCGGCGTAATCCCGATCGCTTGCGTCAGATCGCTAAGCGACGTCCCCTCGTAACCATTCCGCCAAAAGAGACCCGTCGCCGTCTCGATTGCGTCGTCAATTTCAAATTCGCGAGGACGGCCCATTGTTGTCCAAAACCCATGTTCTATACCGCCCGCTATATAACCCCTAGAGTCGTCCGACACAATTTGGTTATGCGCGTCGCAACCGGACGCCGCGTCGACCGCGCCCCAAACCGGCTCATCGGACCTGGAGCGCCGCGCGAAAAGTGGAACCCGGCTTTCGCGCCAGCGGCGCTCTAAACTTTCAGACTCCAGAGCAAAATTTCCGCCCTTAAACGATTCCGTTTCAGGGCGGCTTTTCAGGGCGGTTTGCTCTGGCCGCGGTCTGATCATGCGTGCGCCGACCGCAGTCGTCCATGCGCCTTCGAGCTGGCGTGGGCCTAACGTCGATCGCCATGACGGGGTTGTTGACATTCTATATCAATCGCTATCTATCGTTATAGATCGATCGATATATTACCCCCCGCTTCGGGGGGCGCCGACAAAGCGGCCAGACAGCGACCTGTCTCGCGGACATCGTTCTTGATGATGCGAGAATGCACGCAGCTCGGAAAGGACAAGACGATGCCGGACACCACCTACGAAATGTCTCCCAGTACAGGCTTCACCGTCACGCATTTTCTCGTCTCGGCGGATGTAAAGAAGGCGGTGGACTTCTACTCGCGCGTTCTCGGCGGTAAGGTCATCATGGACGGCGAGAACGGCAAGCCGAACGTCGTGCAACTCGCGAACACGTGGGTCATCATCAATGTCGGCGGCGGGCCGACCGACGACAAGCCGGCCGTATACTTGGCGCCGCCGAAGGATGGCGAGGCAGTCACCAGCTTCATGAACATCCGCGTCGCGAACATCGCGGAATGCTACGAACGATGGAAGGGTCTGGGTGCGGAGTTCCTCACCGAGCCGAAGGTCCACGAGGCCGAGACGCGGTGCTACATGCGCGATCCCGACGGCCACCTCATCGAGGTCGGCGAGGCGAAGACCTAGCGGCGACTCACGAACCGCTCCACGCTACTCCCACTCGATGGTCAACAGGTTTGATATGAGATTGTGATCGTTGGACTTTTCATCCTACAATCAAACCAATAACAACCGCGATACCATCAAGCCAAGGGGGCTGGATTTGCGGATTCTATATGGCGGCAGTTCCTGCCATAAGCTTGCGCGTATCGCAAACAAGCTTCGGGAAGCGGTCGCCGCAGGCGGGGCTTGCGTGTGTCAACACAAGGCCTTGCTGGGTTGACACGGACGCGCTTGGCCGCCCCCAGTCGGTGCTAGAAAAAATGTAATCTTCGTGCTACATATCCAGCCGATCTGTAGTGCGAAGGTGGCAGATGCCTACTCCACATACCCCTCCAGCGGCCGTGCGCCGCGCCCTGCGGAAGCTCGGCGCGGATATCCACGACGCCCGCCGCCGCCGCAAGCTGCCTATGGCGGTCGTGGCGGAGCGTGCTTTCACGTCGCGTTCGACCCTGCAGAGGGTCGAGGCTGGCGACACCAATGTGAGCATCGGCATCTATGCCGGCGTCCTTCAGGCCCTCGGTCTACTCGAAGCGCTGGGCCAAATCGCCGACATCAGCAACGACAGCATCGGACAGGCGCTGGCCAGTGCCGATCTGCCCAAGCACGTTCATCTCAAGCGGCCAACCGGATCGTCCCGCGATGGCTGACTTCGAGGTGCACATCGATCTGCACGGTCGCACGCGCACAATTGGATTGGCGAGGAGCAATCGCGTCCGCGGCGCTGAAACCATTCTCTTCGAGTACGATCGTGCATGGCTTTCGGATTCGGATCGCTTCTCGCTGGAGCCGGCACTTGCATTGACGCGCGGCGCGTTCGCTCCTCCTGCTGGCCTTGCGACCTTCGGCTCAATCGGCGACTCCGCGCCAGATACGTGGGGCCGCCGCCTCATGCAGCGCGCCGAGCGTCGCTTCGCCGACCGCGAGGGCCGTGCAGTCCGCACGCTTGCGGAAAGTGACTACCTGCTTGGGGTCGCAGATGAGACGCGGCTCGGCGCGTTACGGTTTCGCTGGGTTGGCGAAGAGGTCTTCCAGGCGCCGATCAGGGCCGGTGTGCCGGCCCTGATTGAGCTTGGCCGTCTGCTTCAGATCACCGAGCGGATTCTCCGGGACGAGGAAACGGACGAAGACCTTCAACTGATCTTCGCGCCCGGCTCCTCCCTCGGTGGGGCGCGGCCGAAGGCCTCGGTCATCGACCAACATGGCCATCTCTCCATCGCCAAGTTTCCGAAGGAGACCGACGACTACAGCGTGGAAATCTGGGAGGAGATCGCGCTGCGGCTGGCCGGCCAAGCCGGCATCGCCACCCCACAACACGAACTTGTCGAAGTGGCCGGCAAGTCGGTGATGCTATCGCGACGCTTCGATCGCGATGGCGCGATCCGCATCCCGTTCCTGTCCGCCATGGCGATGATGGGCGCCAGGGACGGCGAGCGTGGCAGCTATCCCGAGATCGTCGATGCCCTGGCCCAGCATGGCGCGCAGGGAAAGACGGATGCCCACGCGCTCTATCGGCGTGTCGCCTTCAATGTGCTGATCTCCAATGTCGACGATCATCTGCGCAACCACGGCTTTCTCTGGCTCGGCAAGACGGGGTGGTCCCTCTCGCCCGCCTATGACCTCAATCCGGTGCCCACCGATCTCAAGGCTCGCGTGCTGACGACGAACATCGACCTCGACGAGGGCACTTGCTCGCTCGATCTGCTCGAACAGTCGTCGGAATATTTCGCGCTCACACTGGCGCAGGCCCGAGCGATCATCAAAGAGGTCGCGACTGTGACCGCTACATGGCGCGAGACCGCGAAGGCCGTCGGCGCCCGGTCGGCCGAGATCACCCGCATGGCCAGCGCCTTCGAGCATGACGACCTCACGCGGGCGCTGGTGCTATGACGAGGACCTTCTTTCATAGCTTCGATCCGACAGCCGCGAGCCCGGTCTCCGGGGCCACCGTAGATTTGGAAGTCTCCGAGATCGAGGATGCCGGTATCCGGGAGGTGCTTCAGACACCGGGCGCAGCCTATGGTGCCTGGTCAATCCTCGATGCACTGCTGACCCCGACCGGCGCAGGCACGCCGTTCGTGTTCAGGGAGCCGCTCGGTCAAGCACGGGAGGTCAAGGTCGCGCTCTCCGGCCTGTTCGGACGGTTCGTCGCGCGTGCCTACCTCGAGCGCTATTTCAACCTCTCGATCTTCGCCCATCTCGGCAGCCGCACGATCGACCTTGATCGCCGCCGTCAGGTCAAGATCACGCGCCTGTCCCGCGGCGACCTGCCCGACTGGATCGCCTGCGCATCCGACCTGTCTTCGCTGACCGTCGCCGAAGCCAAGGGATGCCACGATGTCGGTGGCCCCGCCAAAGCGCTGGAACGGGCATGGGCGCAGGCCCGGCGGATCGACGTTACCGCCCGGGGCCGCAAGGTCACGGTGAAGCGTATTGCGATCGCCACACGTTGGGGAATGGCGACGGCCGGTCCAGCCGACGCCCGTCTTTCGGTTCGGGACCCGGTCGAGGAAGGCGAGCCGCATACCCAGGAAGAAAAGGACGCGATCTTCATCGGCATGTTTCGGCTCCATATCGCCAATCTCATCAAGCCTCTCGGGCATGCCGAACTAGCGGACGCGCTTCGCAGCCTTACACTGCAATCATTCCCACGAAGGCTCCAAGGGGAGACCCAGCGGGCGCGTTCGCTGCTCGACGCATCCCCGGTGCGGGATGTGGACAAGGCGAGCGCCGCCATGGACGGTCTGATCGGCGGAATCGTCACCCGCGCGGGACCGCTTACCGACACCGGCGTTGAGCCTGCCGATCAAGAAGCACTCTCCCGCCTTAATCTCCGGCCCGTCTTCGTCGGGGTCGAGCACGAGCTCATTCGCGCCGCTATCGACGCCGAGCCGCAAGCCATTCGCAGCCGTCTCGCCGACAAGGCGAGCCCGGACGACTTTGCACGACCGGACCGTGCCGGCGGCTGGATCATTCCGCTCGGCCAAGAGCGGCGCATCATAGGCGGCACCTGAGACAACGGCCGCGGAAGACAAGCATCATGGAAAACGGCCCGCCAGACCAGCGGGCAGGATCGGGGCAGAAGACATGGACGCGCAGGAGACTGACCTCTCGAACGAAGCCGCGGCACTTGCCGACATTCTCAAATGGTCGGCGGATCTACCCGCCTGGCAGCGCGATGCGCTCAGACGGCTGTGCGGTCAGTCCAAGCTGGAGACTGCCGACATCACGGCGCTCGTCGCGATCTGCAAAGGCGCGGATGCCGGCAGTCCGCTCCATGCAAACCACGTCCGAGACCCGGCGGCCAGCCACGCCGTCGTCAGCCTCGGCGCTCTCCATGGCCTATCGCACGTCAATGCCCTGGCGCCAGGAGAACGGCTAAGCTTCGGCAAGTCCGGCCTCACCGTCATTTACGGCGACAATGGCGCCGGCAAGTCCGGCTACGCCCGGGTCCTCAAGCAGCTCTGCCGCGCGCGGTCGCCGAAGGGCGACGCGATCCTTCCCAACATCTATGCGGCCGGCTCGGGCACTCCGGCCGCCAGCATCGACTTCTTCATCGGCGCCCAGAAGCGAAGTGCGTCATGGACCCAGGGTAGCCCGCCCGACGCCATGCTCTCCGCAGTGAGCGTGTTCGACTCGCGGACTGCCAACGTCCATGTCGAGAACACCAACGACCTCGCCTACACGCCGCTGCCGCTCCGCATCCTCGCGGGCCTGGCGCAGGCCTGTCAGGACGTCAAAGCCAAACTGGCTGCCGAAGTAAAGGCGCTCCAGGAACAGACCCCGGCGGTTCTTTCCAAACCCGAATGCAAGCCGGAGACCATAGTCGGCAAGCTGATCTCCGGCCTGTCAGGCAAGACCAAACCGGAAACTATCGAGAAACTTGCCGGCCTGCCAGCCGAGGAAGAAACCCGACTTCAAACGCTCAACACCGACCTGGCCAGTGACCCGGCGCGCACCGTTCGCCAACTCCAGGGCCAGGAAACCCGGATCAAATCAGCGATCGAGCAGCTCGAACGGCTGATCGCCGCCGCGACCGACGAAAGCCGAGCGGCGCTACTCGGGGCCCATACACAACTTGCAACGGCGCGCTCTGCCGCCGCGGCCGCCTCAGCCAACCTGTTCGCCGACGAGCCTCTGCCCAACATCGGCTCGGACGTCTGGAAGGCCCTGTGGGAGGCGGCCCGGGATTATTCGCGCGCCTCCGCCTATCCCGATCGCCCGTTCCCCGTAACCGAGATTGGTGCCCATTGCGTCCTGTGTCAGCAGCCGCTCAGCGAGGAAGCCTCCAAGCGGCTCAGCAGTTTCGAGGCTTTCGTGCAGGACGAGAGCAAGCGCCGCGAACAGGAGGCGGCAACCGCATATGCCGAAAAGCTCGACGAGATCTCGGCGCACGCCATCTCCATGAAGGATCTCATGGCGATCGTTGCGACGATCCGCGATGATGTCGGCCAGGAGGAGGCCGCGAACGCCCTTCGCCGCCAAATTCTCCAGTTGGCGTGGCGACTGCGCGCCATCCTGAGAACCCACGGTCTTCCGGTGCTGCCTGATCTTCCGCCGCCAGGCGCCATCTTGCTCGATCCCCTGCGCACGGCGCTCAGCGGCATCGCCACGCGCATCGAAGGCCTGCAGTCGGAAGTCAACTCCCCGCAGCGCGCCGCGCTTATCGCCGAACGCGATGGCCTCGCTGACCGCAAATGGCTTGGCGTGGTGAAAGCGGATGTACTCGCCCAGATTGATCGCCTCAAGGTTATCGAGGGGGTCGAGAAAGCCAGCAAGGACACGGCAACAAACAAGATTACCACCCAGAGCGCCCGCATCGCACAAGCGCTGGTTACCAACCGCCTGCGCGGGAGGTTCGCGATCGAGGTAAACAAGCTCGGCGTCGCCGGCCTCGCTATCGAACTTCAGCAGGCCAAGACCACGGCGGGCGTCCCCTTTTTCCAAGTTCGACTGATCAACAAGCCGAGCGAACCAGTCGGCAAGGTCCTGAGCGAAGGTGAGCATCGATGCGTCGCGCTCGCCGCCTTTCTTGCCGAGTTGTCGACCATCGATGCGCAATCCGCGATCGTGTTCGATGATCCCGTCTCCTCGCTAGACCATTTGCATCGCGACAGCGTGGCGACCCGGTTGGCCGAGGCTGGCCAGACGCGCCAGGTCATCGTCTTCACCCACGACATGGCCTTCCTGCTTCTCCTCGATGAGGCCTGTCGAGCGACCAAAGACCGTGAGGCGACGCCCGTGGCGTACCGCCTGATCAGCCGCGGGACGGAAAACGCGGGCTATTGTCACCAGGACCCGCCGGCCAACGTCATGCCGCTCGACAAGGTGATCGACGGAATGAAAACGCATTTGGGCAATGTGAAAATCCATCACGAACGTGGCGACCAGGCGAAATGGCTACGCGAGGTTACGTCCTTCCAGGACCAACTTCGCGCGACCTGGGAGCGCGCCGTCGAGGAGGTCGTCGGGCCTGTGATACGCCGCCTGTCCCGCAAAGTGGACACGACGGGCCTCATCAAGCTTACCGTCCTCACCGATGCCGATTGCACGGCCATGCGGGAAGCGTTCGGGCGTTGCTCGGCGCTCCTCCACAGTCAGCCCGGCGAGATCAATCCCCGACTGTCCGCGCCATCGGTGATCGAGGCGGAAATCGACGCACTTGAAAAATGGATCACCGAGATCCGGTCGCGGCAGGAGAAGGCCGCATGATGATGAACTCTCAGGCCGCCCGGCCTCGCGTTGGAGGCGCTCCGTCATGGTGAAATGGTCCGAGATAAAACGGGCGTCCGACGTTATCCTAGCGGTCTGGCCTCAGGCCCACTACCGTACCCCGGTTCGAGCGTTGGTATGCAAGAGCTTGTCAACAAGGAGAACTCGCGCCGATTTGGCACGAGCGTCTGGTGCCCGGAGATAAAGAAACGGTCTTTGCCGTCGACGCGCGAGTCCGAAGGCGCGACCATCTGGAAGGAAGGGACGATCCTCTCCACAACCACGGCCGCTTGGTCGTGCTACCTCTACATCAATGAAAGTGGTGTGCAGGTTTGTGGGCCATGTTGAGCGGGACCGCCGCCCCGAGCTGAGGCGAACACTACCCATCACTCCTTGAGTTGCGCCTCAAATTTTCTCAGTAGGGATGCCGCGAGATCGGGACCTTTTAAATAAAGACCAATCTCGTCAAGGCGATTGTCTTGCAAGCCTGATTGGGACCCCCAGTTCATGCTGCTGATGACGACGTTGTCCTTGTCCCAGGCGAGGAACTTTGCGTGAAGCTGGGGATCACGGACGGCAACTAGCTCGACGAAATCGTGCAAGCGCTCGCGGTGTTCCGCAACATGCCGGCGTTTCGTCGGACCGGTATAGCGCGAGAAGTAAACTCTGACGTCGTCGATGCGACGGCCCGCCACTTCGGCCGGATTGAAGAGTGCCGGCACCATGGGCGCACCAACCTTGTTGGTGCAGCACACAAAACTATGGATCGCGTCATGCGCCGCAGTTCGGAGTAACCGCTCGTGATCGTCAGCGTAAAGAACCGTCAGCTCGGCCTGGGAACACTTCGTCGTCAGTCCGACCGGAGATAACGTGGTCCTGCTCCGGCGAAGATCGGACGACATGAATTGCAGAACTTCCACCGAGCGAGATGCACTTGAGAGGCTCGACACGATCGACCGCAAGACGTCCAAGCCGATCGCCGCCGCTTGGTTCTCCCGTAACTCTGCCGATACCTCGACCGCGGAAAACGGGGATGACAGCCAGTTACAAGATCCCAATAGTGCGACGGCTCCGCCCTGACCATCGTCCGCCGCGACGATCTTGGCGTGACTGCCAACGGGATCGCGGTGCACACGGACGAACCCCCGCGTCGCTCTAACAGCCGAGAGACGCTTATTAAGCTCCTCCATCGCAATCGCATTACTGGCGCGATCATCGAGGGAAGTCCCATAAAACAGATGGCATCGTACGCCTCTGCTTAGCGCTTCCTCCAGCGTCCGCCAGATTCGTTCGCGCTGCTCTCTGCCCCTCTCGTCTGCTTGCGTGGCGACAAAGGTAGAAAGGACGAAGACATCGGATTTCGCATCGGCGACAATCCGCTCAAAGCGTTCAAGGTGCCGTTCTGATCCGACGATCAACTGGTCAGCTTCAAACGCGATCTCGGTCGATAGGGAACGGCTCTCCTGTGGTCTCAAGGCTTGCGGGAGCACGCCCGTTTTGACAGTCGTCTTTAGCGCCTCGATCAGAAGGTCGCTCGCGCCCTCTGGCAGGACGCCGTTTCTCACTTCATCAAGGTCGAGAACCAAATACTTCTGCTCGATCACCGAGCTAATGGCCTGGACACCACGCAACCATTCGCCCGGGCGGAGCGAGCCTGCCATGAAACGACTGACGCGGTGTGCCATCGTATCGTCGGTTTCGGGTGCTTCCCCAAGTGGAAACGCTACTGCGCGTCCTGAAGAACGAAGTTTGGTGAGTGGAATGGTCATCACATCCCGGTTTCGAAGAACCGATTGTCCGACCTTCTCGAAAACGAGGCTGATCCCAACTTCGCGGTCTTCGGTTCGCTCCGGGAGCGCGCGGTTGGATCGAATGAAATCGTGACCTATCTTGCTGGTTGACAATACTGGCACTGGGGACAGGCGAACTTCGATCAAACCGAACTGCATCAAACGTGCGATGGTTGAGCTGGCGACCTGCCTGGGAATCTTCAGGGATGTCGATACCTGTTCGATGGTTCCCGGCATCCGATCGAGGGTGAGCAGCACCATCTCCTCAATCGGACTCCAGCCCCATGTCCTCTGGACGATAGCTCGAGCACGGTAATGCCAGGCTGGAAGGAAAATCTTCATGGGCGCAGCCCGCCCTGTTCGTCGACCTCAATGACAGCGGCGCCCGTTCCGACGCCATCGAATTCGGCTTGGGTCAGGCGACCTATTTCGCTGAGCATCGTTCGAAGGAATTCCAGCTCTCCGCCGCGACGATCCGGGTCGACGCCGTTAACCGCGTCGGTGATGAATTGCCGGCTCGTCGCGAGCACAAGTTTCTGTCTGGCGCGGCTCAAGAGAACGTTCATGCGCTGTGGGTTCTTGATGAACCCAAGAGCACGTGTCCCGACAAGCATATTGTTCCGGACGAGGCTCGCGATAACGACATCCGCTTCACCCCCTTGGAAGCTGTCGCTCGTGTAGATGAATTTCCCGTTCTTTCTTGGGCTCTCAAAGCCGAACAGGGTGCCAGCGTCGGGATCGATCTCGTTTTTTAAGAGGCGTTCAAAATGATCGACCTGGGCGAGATACGGCGACAGCACCACCAGCGTCGGCAGGCGCCCGTCTCTATCTCGCGTAGGGCGCAATTTCTTCAAGGCCGTGACCAGCGCGGTTGCCTCGGTCTCGTTGCGATAAGACCGTCTCACCTGCAATTCGAACGATTGCTTCTTGACGACGCTGAGCGCTGGCAAGTCGAGGACAACGATTGGCGCGGTAGGGAAACCCGCATCCGACTTGACCGTCAGGGGGCGCCTCTTCACCCGTTCTGACGGGATGAGCTTCTTGTCATAAAATGTATTGGAAACGAGTTCGCCGATGGCAGGATGCATGCGGCTCTGTTCGAGCAAGGTATTGGCGATCGAGCTCGGGCGGCCTGTGGCTTTCTCCCGATCGTCTTCTCGTTCTGCAATGGATCGGAACGCTTCCTCAAGCCGAGCTGCGGTGGCGAGGACATCCGCCAGGAGGGATTGATCAGATTTGATCAGCTCGAGCGTGGTTTCAACCTCGGGCGGAAGATCAGATATCGTCGATATCTGATCCTTGGCATCTCTCAATAACTCGGCCGCTACCGCAGTGTCGTAGAACTTTTGGCGGTCGACGACATCGAAAGGAGATAGTTGTTTATGATCTCCGATCATCACCCGTCGGTTGCCAAGCAGTAGGGCGCCGATCAGCTCTGCGCCGTTTGCCCGCGCGGCCTCCTCGATAATGACCCAGTCAAATTGATCGCCATCGGCGATCATTTCCTCAATGACATACGATGATGCCGTGGCGAGCGTGACGTCAGATGATCGTAACAGAAGATTATCCGTGTCCCGAAAGACCCGGTCGGCAATGGCTCGCTCCGCATCATCCACTGGATCAAGAGTCTGCTTAATCTGTTGGTGCTGACTGGCTAGAATGGCTGCGCCGTCGGCTTGTATGTTCGATGTGGACCGCAAAATCGCGATCGACGCCTCTCTCAACATGCTGGTCTTTTCGTCCACGCCTGAGCGCTCGACGCGAACAACAATCGATGTCTCTGCGGGAAGGGTTTTCTTGAGCTCGTCCTCCATCTGAACGAGCGTCTCGTGATTTTGCGCCGAAATCAGCACGCGGGCGTCGCGAGTGAGCGTTAGGATGCCCTGCACCAAATTTGAAATCAGGTAAGTCTTACCGACGCCGGGGGGCCCGACGACGATATTGATCGACTTTCCCGCGGCGATTGACGCCCACGCGAGCTTCTTTGTGTCATCCAAGTCGGCTGGAGGATCGCCAGGAACGGCAATGTCACGAAGCGCGTCATCCAGGGCGACCTGCGCAGGATCGTCGAGCGCCCTCAATAGCTCCACGTTGCTCCTCGCGGCAACAATGTTCTGAAGCCGACGCCTGATCGCTCGTTCGAAGCCCGTATCCCTGCGAGGGCGGAAATAGTAGCTTGCTTCCGCTACGATGGCCTGGTTCGAGGTGAAGGCGAAGGCCTGTCGACCTTCGTATTCACCGCCCCCGAGATACCGAAGGTCCGGCAGCCGTTCCCGTCCGCCGCCCAGCGAGTCGAACTTTGTGACCGTCCACTCGGTTCTGCCGTCGTCGTGGCGCAGCTCCCGCCTGATTGCATCTGCTGTCGGACGCAATCCCATCCGTTGGCGCCGTTGATCCCGGTCGGCCTCCTCTCGCGGAAGGAGCCAGACCAGGTTCGCTTCATCGTCCGGAGCGGCGGGAAGAATTTCGACGGGGTACAAACGAAACTGCTCTCTTAGCCACGTGAAGGCCTCGAGGACAATGAGAGCATACCAAGATGTCACGTCACGTGCCGCGTTGGACGATTGACCTTGCCCACCCAGCTCGGCCCAACGCATTGCGCCAGGGCCGAGCTTGCGCACGCGCTCTTCAGAGCTCCGGCGGTTGCGTGATAGATATAGTCGATGTTTCAGCTCGACTGCGTCATAGATGCGGTCATCCGGCCGCCTCTTGTCGGCTTTGACGAGCATACCGACACGATCGTCGACAATCTTCACCCTGTAGATCGCTAAGTCGGTGATGATCTTAACGGCATCACGATCGGCAATCACGACTCGGATATCCGATCCCAGCAAATCCTCCTCGACAAATTTTAACACAGAGTGAGAATCGTCTGCCGCGACCGCACCGGATGTCAGATACGGTAGGTCGCTTCGCATGATTTGCTGGGAAGGGTAGAGAATAAACTCACCTTCTGAGCCCGATCCAACTCTCTGAAGTTCGTCGGTTAATTCTGCTAATTCTCGCAAGACGACTGAGCCGTCGAACAACTGATATTGTGGCGGGTTGGTCAGGCGGTCCACCATCCGCCGCTCGATCGCGAGCAGCGACGGACCGCCATCGCTCGTCACTCCTAAAATCGTGGCGGCGGTTCGACCTAGATCCATCCAATCCTGGCGGAACGAGATCGCACCGGATGGCCGCAGCGGATGGCCTGTACCTCCGAGGTCTCCGTCGGCTATGTGCACACATGCCTCGTACCCGCCAAGGCGATAGTCCTCCCTGTCGTCGCCGTGAGAGAAAATCGCATGCTCGCTGATGGCGCCGTGAACGATCCCAGCGTCGTGACACACCGCCAACGCCTCGGCCACACGTGTGATGTTGCGCCAGAACGTCTTCCGCCCCGTTCCGGAAAGGAAGAGACTTTGCCTGGCGCGAGTCGCGCGCGATGACCCGGTGATCGGGCTTCCGGGGTCGAGCATCACGATTGCAAACTCGTCGCGATCTTCGACGATCTCTCGTACCTCGACTAATAGGTCGCGGGATCGACGGGACGACAGGACCCGACGGATACGACGCAGCCCGCGAGCGATCAGGCGGCTTAGGTCTTCATCGAGTGGGGTGCCGGTCTTCTTGAACAGACGAAGTAGGTAGCGCTCGCCGTCTTCGACGCCGATACCAAACCGGAGCTGTGAATCCCAAGCTCCTCCCCCGACTCGAAACGAATCCTCGGCGAACCGAAATCGATCATCAAGAGAGGCTTTATTCGTCTTTGGCGGCCGCGGCATTCCCCGTAATCCTTTCGAAAGCCTTTTGCTGCGCGTGGACGAATCGGACGCCCCAAGCCATTATATTCGCTGTCAACCATCCTCAGACTGGCACGGGCCGGTTTTCACCCCAAGATTGTACAACGGCGACGCCGCTAACCGGTCGCCGAACGGCACGACATCCGCGCTGTCATAGAGGACCACACCGAAGGCAAAGCGGTCTCCGCACGCCTCGGCCAAGGCCCGCAGGCCGCGCCGGCTCTTTGCATTGTATCGACGGCTCGAGGCAGCGGCCGAAGCCTATCTTTCGGGTCCGATAAAAGCTCTGACAGGTCCTTAGGCTCAGCATTCATCGGCGGTTGGCTCGCGCTTCAATGTCTGCGCATCTCTCGATCAGCGCCTCAAAGGGCTCGGCATCCTCGAGCAATAAGCCATCATCGACTATTTGGCCGTAGTCCTTGCTCAGAGCCCCAAGCGCTTCACCCGCGGGAACAAGCCGCAGATCGCCGGATACACGGCGGTCATTGACCGGCAGGGAGAGAAAGGCGTCAGCCATAGGCGGCCTTTCCCACGCTCCGCGCGAGCCACGTCGGAAGCTGCGGCGCGACGGCCACCAGTTCGCCGAAGACGCCTGGCGGCATCTTTCGCTTCAGCGTCATGAGCGCGTCCTCGGCTTTGTCGGGCCCTAGCCACGCGAGGGCGCGCACCGCTTCCCCCGCCGGCCGGCTCCCCAAGGTCAACTGCCAGCGTGGCGCGTGGCGCAGTTCCACGACCTCCTTGCCGAGGCTCATCTTCCGGCTGCGGCCCGAAGTCAGATAGACCGACCGAACCGGCACCTGCGTCGTCAGGCCAAGTGCGTTGGCCGCAGCCGCCCCATTCGAGACAATGACCTCGCCACGCTGGGCGGCAAGCGCCTCCACAGCCTGTTCAACGGAAGGCGCTCGCGTGCCGAACCGAGACGTGATGGGGCGGAGGTAGACCCCTCGTCCGGCGCGGATGAGTTGCCCGCGCTCGGCCAAACGCGACAGGGCCTGGTCCACTGCCGCGCGATTGCCGAGGTGGAGCAAGCTTTTGGCAGATATGGGAGCCCCTTCGGACTGCCTCTCCGCATATGCCAAAATCTCTTCGCTCAGACGCGACATGGCCATTCTCCCGTCAGAAACGTAAGCGGTTTTCTGACAGTTTGCAACCCGATCTCTGGGACAACGAAAGCTCCCGAAATTGGGGAGTCACGGGGCCCAGCCGCACCCCGGGGCCCGGGCAGCTTGGACGAAGCTGTCTCAGATCCGAGGATTGCGCTAAGGTTGCAAGCCTCCTTCGCCGAGTCTGGCGACGAGGAACGAGACAGGTGGAGGCCCTGACATGCCGACGATCACCCTCTCCGCCACGCCCAAAGGCAACGGCTTCCAAGCAACGGTGACCTTCCCGGGCAACGGCGTTTCGATCAGCTCGGCCGAAACCTATCCGACGATCGCTGAAGCCCTGACCGCCGCCGCGCTCAAACTGCTCGACATGCCCGAACGCCTGGAGGCGATGGATCGCCCGGAGCCCCTGACAGCTCGGTAAATCGAGACTGACCGCTCACCTGAAAGCCGGAAACCCGCCGATAGGGATGACGGATCACGGGAGGGGAAAGTCTTCCCCCTGGTCGGCGCCGCGGTCGCCGACGCACCCCCTTCTGCGGGGAAATGCCCCAGGCTGAGCCAAAACTGTCGACGCGAGCGGCTGCTTGCGACGGGCGCGGCCGGAGCGCGGTCGCGCCTCAACTCGGGGTTAGGCTGCCGTTGGATCGACTGATTGCGCGCTCATGGGATCAGCGCCTCCTAGCTTAGCCGGGCGAAGGTGGCGCGGATGTCATCCACAAGCACCTGAGGCTGCTCAAGGGCCCCAAAGTGGCCGCCGTTGCTCTCGCCGTTGAAATAGACCACGTCAGAATAGCGCTTTTCGGCCCATCGCTTGGAGATGCGGACGTGCTCCTGCTTTAGCATGGTGAAGCCCGTCGGGTTGTCGATCGGCCCCTTGGGTTGACCGCCCGCCGGCCCGCCAGCCTTGGCGAGTTCCCAGTAGAGCCGGGCAGCGGACGCGCCTGTATTGGGGATCCAGTAGAGCATGACGTCGTCGAGCAACTCATCCTGCGAGAAGGAGGCCTCAGCGTCCCCTCGCGTCGCGCCGGTGTCCTGAAACATGGCGTAGATCCAGGCGGCCAGGCCGGACGGCGAGTCCGCCAGCGAGTAGCCGATCGTCTGCGGCCGCGTGGACTGCTCCTTGGCATAACCGGAAAGGTCGTCCCAGAAGTGCTTGGCGTCGCCGAGCATCGCCTTTTCTTCAGGCGAGGCTTCCGCCATTTCCTCAGGCGTGGGCATGACCATCGCGAAGTTCATGTGTGCGCCGACCAAACCGGCGGGCTTCTTGCGCGCAATTGCGTCCGCGACGCCCGCGCCCAGGTCGCCGCCTTGCATGCCCCAGCGAGTGAAGCCGAGTTCCGCCATCAATTTGATGTAGAGGTCGGCGATCTGGGGTAGGCCGCAACCGGTCGCGACCGGCTTGCCCGAGAACGCGAAGCCGGGCATCGCGGGCGCAACGATGTGGAAGGCGCGCCGGGGATCGCCGCCGTGGGCGGCAGGATCGGTCAACGGACCGATCACCTTGCGGAACTCCAGCACCGAGCCCGGCCAGCCGTGCATCATCAACAGCGGCAGGGCGTCGGGCTCAGGGGAGCGGACGTGGAGGAAATAAAGCTCCTGACCATCGATCGTCGCCGTGTGTTGGCCAAGGCTGTTGAGCAGAGCCTCGCAGGCGCGCCAGTCATAACGGAGTCGCCAGTGCTCGCAGAGCGCCTGGATCTTGGCTAGCTGAGGCCCCTGACTGGTGTCGGGGACCGTTTCGCGTTCAGGCCAACGGGTCTTGGCCAAGCGCTCGCGCAAATCCGCGAGAACGCTGTCTGGAATAGACAGATGGAAGGGCTTGATCGATGCGGTCATCGTCGGTTCTCCGAAAGCTGGGATGGCGGGCGCTGCGAGGGCCGCGGCAAACGCAAGGAACCCGCGGCGATCCAATTCGCCATGTTTGGTCGTGAGGTCAGAGGCTGACGGCATGGTGATCCTTTCGCCTCTTTGATGTAGTCCGTTCCAGCAAGAAGGATTAGACCGATAGAGTGGCACATGGCGTTCCACTAGGGGAACGAAGCAATGAACTTCGATGATGTTCGCGTCTTCGCCCGGATTGCGGAGTTGAAGGGCATATCAGCGACGGCGCGGGCGCTCGGCCTTCCCAAATCGTCGGTCAGCCGGGCGTTGGCGCGCATGGAGGCCGCCGCCGGATCCGCCTTGGTCGAACGGTCCACCCGGCATGTTCGGCTAACCGACGCAGGGGTGCTGTTTCACGCACATGCCGTGCGCATTCTGGATGACATCGCTGAGGCGGAAACGGCACTGGAGGGACTGGCGGGCGTGCCACGCGGACGCCTGCGTGTAAACGCGACCCATGCCTTCGGCATCGGCGTGATCGCCCCGATGCTGCCCGACTTCTTGGCGCGCTACAGCCAGGTCCAGGTGGTGCTGGACGCTGATGATCGCCGCATCGACCTCGCAGAGAAGAACACTGACCTGGCGATCCGTATCGGACCGATGGCGGACTCTGCGCTGATCGCTCGTCGGCTGCCTTCGGTGGACTTGTGGCTTTGCGCCAGTCCGGCGTACTTGGCGGCGCACGGAACGCCAAGAACGATCGCGGACCTCGCAGCTCACAGCCTGATCGATCGGCGGGATCTTATCGATTGGCGTTTTGGCGACGCCGGCGCCATCGAGGCAGAGCCGCGAGTCATCATACCGGACGCAAGCGCTCAACGGGTTGTGGTAGAGGGCGGAGGAGGAATCGGTCACCTACCTGACTATCTTGTGCGCCCGGCGGTTGCCAGCGGGCGCCTTGTTCGTGTCTTGCCAGATGTGATCGCCGCCACGATCGAGGTCCATGCGCTCTATCCCAGCCACCGCAGCCTCTCCGCCAAGGTGCGGGCATTTATCGATGCACTCGCCGAACACATGCAAGTCACCACCCGTCTGGCGGGAGGTCGCTGACGGGTGGAAATGGGTTGGGAGCGAATGAAGCTATTCGCCGTGGCGCAGACTCTGGATCACCGTGCAGGCCCGGTCGATTGCCAGCGTTTTCGCACAGCCTGCCCCGCAACGCCCCTTTTAGAGTGAGAGGACGGACCGGCTTCGCCGTGACGGGTTGAGGGTTGGAGGAGAGGCCTCCGGCGCCCGTCATGGAGACTAGCCATGACCCACGTGGAGATTCTAGACGCCGCTCGCGACCGCGCTGACGGCTACAAGGTGGATGTGAGCCGCGGCCAGCGGATCGGCCGGGTATCGTCGGAATGGTTCTCGCGGCCGGCGGACGAGCGCTACCTGTCCCTGTCGGACCTCTATGCCGCCGTCCGTGGCCGGACCGAGCGGAGCCGCACCCGAACCGTCGAGAGCGCGGCGATCCGGGTCGAGGCAAGCCGCGACGATGCCGAGCGCCTGGCGCTTATGCTGCCCGGCTCGGATGCGCCGATGGCGCCGACGCATTGGAGCTTCGGCCAGCTCGCCGGCCTCGTTGGTGCGCCGGCGGCCTACTTGCGCCAGCTTCCGGCGCCACTCGCCGGAATCAACCTGCAATACGGGCTGACCTCCCATCGCGCCGAGCAGGTGAAGACCCTGGAGATCGAGGATGGCCGCGTCGAGCTGCGCGCCGTCACCGGCCCCGACTATGGCCGCATCTTCGACCACGAGCTGGTCGCGGCCGTGCAGCGGATCGCCGGCAACGGCACGGGCGACACCCGCTGGAAGGTGCCGGGTGTGCTCGACTGGTCGACCGGCATCTACAACCCGCGCGTCGACATCACCCAGGACACCACGACGCTCTACGCGTCCGATCGCGACGTCTTCCTCTTCCTGGTCGACGATCTGAACCCCATCGAAGCCGGCCGGCTGCCCGACGGCTCGCCCGACCTCTACTTCCGCGGCTTCTATTGCTGGAATTCCGAGGTGGGCGCGAAGACGCTCGGCATGGCGAGCTTCTATCTCAGGGCGGTCTGCCAGAATCGGAATCTGTGGGGCGTCGAGGATTTCGAGGAGATCACCATCCGCCACTCGAAAT
>CAILTK010000111.1 GCA_903837135.1 uncultured Caulobacterales bacterium | reverse complement strand
CGCGCCCGTGGAGGTCCCCGCGCCGCAGGCGGTCGCCCGCCCGTCGCCCCTCGCCGCCGCGCCGAAGCCGGCGGCCGGCTCGGTCTGGGTGCAGGCCGGGGCGTTCGCCTCCGCGGCGCTGGCCGAAGCGCAATGGAGCGCCCTGCGCGCCCGTCTGGGATCGGAGCTCTCCCACCGGCTCGAACCCGCGCCGACCGCCGGCCTCACCCGGCTGCTGATCGGCCCGTTCCGGTCCGGGGCCGCCGCGGCGGGGACCTGCGGGCGGCTGAAAGCCCTCGGCGTCGCCTGCTTCGTCCGGCGGTGAGGGTCGGTTGCCGACCCCAATGCGTCACTCGCGGTCGGTGCCGCACACCCGGTCCCAGACCCGGAAGTACAGGCCGTAGTTTTCGTTGAAGTATTTGTGGTGCCGGTCGTGGTGGGTAGCGGTGATCAGCTGCCGTCCGACCGGATGCTTCAGCCAGGCCTCGGGCCAGACCTCGCGGCCCGCGTGGTTCATCACCGCGGTGAGCGTCATCAGCATCAGCAGGGCCAGCGCTACTCCCAGCTGGAGCGGAATGAACAGGGTCAGGGCCGGAAGGAACCAGGCCGTCGCCAGCGCCTCGGCCGGATCGAACGAAAACGAGGCGAACGGGCTCGGATCGCGCGACAGGTGATGCCCGCGGTGGGCCCAGGCGAACACCCGGCGGTCGTGCAGTCCCCGGTGCAGCCAGTAGTAGAAGGCGTCATGCGCGAGCAGATAGATCACAGCGCTCACCGGCAGCCACCACCAGCCGTAGGCGGCGGGGTCCGCGTAGAGTTTGGTGTAGCCATGCTTCCAGCCCACCAGGGCGGCGGCGGCCGGCAGGGCGTAGATCGGCGTGGCGATCAGGGAGGCGATCACCTCGTGCCGAACGGTTTCGCGCCTGGGCGGTTGCCGGTTGAGCCCGCGCGAGCGGCGGCGGCGGCCGTCCCCGCCCCAGAACAGCCAGTAGGCCAGACCGGCGATCATCAGATAGCGGACGGCGATGATGACGCTGAGCGCCAGGGTCGTCAGGAGGATTTCACCGATCACCGGTTCACCCTTGGCCCTACGAGGTCCCCCGTCAAGCGCGGGCCGCGTCAATCGGCGCTGGTCGGCGCCGGGTGCGGGGCGCTAGACTGCGGCCATGCTCGTGGGCCTCGCCGAGATCGCCATCTTCTTCGCCGCCTTCGCCGGCATGGAGGGGTTCGCGTGGGTCATGCATCGCCATGTGATGCACGGCGCGCTCTGGTGCTGGCACCGGAGCCATCACGTGAAGCACGAGGGCGTGTTCGAACTGAACGACCTGTTCGCCGTGGTGTTCGCGGCCCCGGCGATCCTCTGCATCTGGCTCGGCATGCACGTCTCGGCCTGGTTCCTGCCGATCGGACTCGGGATCACCGCCTATGGCGCGACCTACTTCTTCTTCCACGACGGCCTCGTGCACCGGCGCTTCCCGGCGCCGATCGACGGTAACAAGGGCTTCTGGCGCGCGCGCGTTCAGGCGCACCGGCTGCATCACGCGGTGGCCACAAAAGACGGCTGCGTGTCGTTCGGCTTTCTCTGGGTCAGGCCGATCCGGGAGCTCAAGGCCAAGCTTTCGCTTGTAAAACATTAACATCGATTTGGTCGCATCGGCGACATTGGGGTTGCGCCTTACGTCGGGATGAGCGCCAATGCCTGATTGAAGGGCTGTCGATATTCATGATCATTGGGTTGCGACGCTCCGTTGAAGCGCCTTCGGGCTTGGGGGTCGAACGTTGAGCAGCTTGGCGCTCGCAAGTTCCAGGCCTGCCGCTGGTCAGGAGATGTCGGCGCTCTCGAGTCAGAGAGAGTTCATCGACCTCCGGCTCGACAGGCTGCTTCCCCGGTCCGGCCTGGATCCGCTGGCCGATCCCGTTCGCGCGGCCTGCTTCAGCGGCGGCAAGCGCGCGCGGCCGATCCTGGCCATGCTGTCGGCCGCCCACTTCGGCGGACGGGAGCTGGCGGCGCTCGACTTCGGCTGCGCGCTGGAGATGGTCCACGCCGCCTCCCTGATCCTCGACGACCTGCCCTGCATGGACGACGGGGCGATGCGGCGCGGCGCGCCGACCCTGCATCGGCGCTTCGGCGAAGACGCCGCCATGCTGAGCGCCATCGCCCTGCTCAACCAGGCCTATGCGGCGATCACGGCGGACGAGGGGCTCACCGCGGAGACGCGTCTGCGCCTGGGCCGGATGCTGGCCGGCGCGGTCGGCTTCGGCGGCCTGGCCGCGGGCCAGATGCGCGACCTGCGCGATCCGGCCGCCCTGAGAGACGAGGCGTCGCTGACCAGTCTCAATCACCAGAAGACCGGCGTCCTGTTCGTGGCGGCCCTCGAGGGCGGGGCCGTGATCGCGGGTGCGGACGGCGCGGCGTGCGCCTCGGCCCGCCTGTTCGCCGATCGCCTGGGATTCGCCTTCCAGCTGTGGGACGACCTGCAGGATTGCACCTCCACCCTGGAGGCGATGGGCAAGGATGCGCTGCAGGACGGCGACCGGGTCACCTTCGTCACCCTCTGGGGCGAGGAGCGCACCCGCGCCACGATCAAGACCGTGATCGACGAGGCCCTGTCGGCGCTCGGAAATCTCGACTGCCCGATGGCCGCCTACGCGCTCAGTCTCATGCCCGCCGCCTGACGTGGGGACGGAAGCCGCGCTCGTTCTTCAGGTCGCCAAGGCCAGTCGAAGCTACGGCGGTCGCCCGGCGCTGAGGCAGGTGAACCTGCGCATCGCGGAGGGCGAGATCTACGCCCTGGTCGGTCGCAACGGCGCAGGCAAGTCGACCCTCGCCAAGGCGGCGATCGGCGCACTCGCCCTCGACGCCGGCGAGGTCCGGGTGCTGGGCCGCGATCCGGCCCGCGACCCCGCGGCCCGCCGCGCCATCGGCGTGGCGCCGCAGGACATCGCCCTCTATGGCCATCTGACGGTGGCCGAGAACCTCGACGCCTTCGCCACCCTCGCCGGTGTCCGCCAGGACCGCGGCGACGCCGTGCGCGAGGCCATGGCGGAGACTGCCTGCGCCGAGCGGGCGAACCAGCGGGTGGACCAGCTGTCCGGCGGCTGGCGCCGACGCGCCAACCTCGCCGCCGCCATCGTCCACCGGCCGCGCCTGCTGGTTCTGGACGAACCGACCGAAGGGCTGGACGCCGAGACCCGCGTGATCCTGCGCCGCCTCGTCGACCGGCTCCGCGCCCGCCGCACGGCGATTCTGCTGATCAGCCACGACGGGGAGGACGTCGCCGCCCTCGCCGATGCGGTCGGCGTGCTCCACGCGGGCCGGATGGTGGCGGAGGGATCGCCCGACGCGCTGGCGAAGCGGGCGTTCGGGGCGCGCCAGGAGCTGGTAGTAAGGCTCGGCGTCCGGAGCGCGCCGGCGGAGCCGATCCTGACGGGCCAGGGCCTGACCGCTCACGGCGCCGCTGCCCTCGACGACGGCCTGACCTGGGCGGGCCTGGTCGAGGACGCTCCGGCCCGCGCGCTCGCGATCGACAAGGCCCTGCGCGCCGCCGGCGTCGGGGTCCGCGAACTGACCGTCAGGCCGGCGGGGATCGACGCGCTGATCGCCTGGGCCTCGAAAGACGCGGCCGCATGATCTTCGTCATGCTGCGGGTGATGGCGCTCGGCCTCTGGCGCGACCGGGCCGGCCTGGTGCTGGCCTTCGTCCTGCCGCCGGTGGTGTTCATCGTCTTCGCCTCGGTGTTCGGCGCCGGGGCCAGCGGCAAGCTCGACGTGCGGGCGGGGGTGGTGGACCGGACGGCGAGCGCGCAGAGCCATCGGCTGACCCGGGCGCTCGACCAGGTGCTCGGCGGACGCCTGACCCTCTACCCGGATCGGCCGGCCCTCCTGGACGCCGTCGAGAATGGCCGGGTGGATGCGGGCGTGCTTCTCGCGGGCGACCTCGGGGTCGATCCAGCCCCCGTCACGGTGCTGATCCACCCCGGTCGGCGCGCGGCCGGACAGGTGCTGACCGCCCAGGTCAATGCGGTGGCGGCGCAGGCCCTGCCCGATGTGATGATGCAGCGCGAAGTCATGCGCCTCGGGCCGCTGCTGGCGCTGTCCGGCGAACAGCGCGGACGCCTCGGCAGCAGGCCGCCGCCCGCCGCGGCCACGCCCTTCGTGACCCAGGAGGTCCTCGGCGGCGGCGACCCGATCGTGGTCTATTACGCGGGCGCGGTGAGCATATTGTTCCTGATGTTCTCCTGCATGCAGGGCGCGATGAGCCTGATCGACGACCGGCAGACCGGCATGCGGCTTCGGCTCGGCCTCAGCATCGGCGGGGTGGCGCCGCTGCTCGGCGGCCGGATGCTGTGGCTGGTGGCGCTCGGGGTGGCGCAGGCGCTGGTCCTGTTCGGGGTGGCGACGGCGGTCTACCACATCCCCCTGCTGGCCAACGTCGGGCCCTGGCTGATCACCGCCGTCTGCGCCGCCGCCGCGGCGGCGGGCATCGCCCTGCTCCTCGCCGCGGCCTGCCGGACGCGCGAGCAGGCGCAGACCATCTCCACCTTCGTCATCCTGATCCTCGCGGCGGTCGGCGGCTCCATGGCCCCGCGCTTCCTGATGCCGGCCGCCCTACAGACCCTCGGCTGGCTGACGCCGCACGCCTGGGTGATCGAAGCCTACCAGGCCGTGCTGTGGCGGCGGGTGGTGAACGAACGGGTGCTGGAGGCCTGGCTGGTGCTGGGCGGCTTCGGCGCGGTGGGCTTCTTGGGCGCGCTGGCGATCGAGCGGCGGCGGAAGCTTTAGGACGAGGCCCGGCCCCTCCTCCGGGGACAGCGGTTCAAACTCACAGCGGCGTCCACAGCGGCGGCCGCTCGGGCGCTTCGCCCCAGCCGTCCAGGGTCGCGGCGCGGGCGGCGATGACGCCGCCTTCCAGCACCCGGGCGAGCTTGGACATCGCGCTGGTGGACGCTCTGCGGTCCATGCCGGCGGGACCGCCCTTCAGCACCTGGACCCCAATCTGGCGATAGACGCCGCGGGCGGCGGCGATGGCCCAGGCCGAACGGAAGCCGAGCGCGCTCAGGCCCCAGCGCGCGGAGGCGTAGTAGGGCTCCGCCGTCGCCAGGAGCCGGCCCGTGGCGGCGAACACCGCCGCCCGGTGGGCCGGATCGGCCACCGCCGCCGGGCCCTGCCCGTCCGACCCCAGCCAGTCGGACGGCAGATAGACCCGCCCGCCCTTGGCGTCCTCGATCACGTCGCGGGCGATGTTGGTCAATTGCAGGGCGAGGCCGAGGTCGGCGGCGCGGCGCAGGGTGGGCAGGTCCTGGACCCCCATCACCTGCGCCATCATCACCCCCACCACCCCCGCCACGTGATAGGCGTACTGCAGGGTATCCTCGAGCGTGCGGTAGGTGCGCCCCTCCACGTCCATGCGGAAGCCTTCGAGCAGGTCGAGCGGATAGCGCGCGGCGATGCCGTGGCGCAGGGCCACGCGCTGGAAGGCGGCGAAGGCGGAATCCTCCATCGGCTCGCCGGCCAGGGCGCGTCGGGTCTTGTCCTCGAGCTCGGCCAGCTTGGCGGCGGCGAGCGCGGGATCGAGGCCGACCGCGCCGTGACCCAGCACCTGCCCGTCGATCTCGTCGTCGCAATGTCGGCACCAGGCGTAGAGCAGATAGGCGTCCTCGCGCACCTTCGGGTGAAACAGCCGGGCGGCGGCGGCGAAGCTCGACGAACCCTTCTGGATGCTGTCGCGGCTGTCGTCGAGGACGGTGTCGGTCACGCGCCGTCCTCGAGCATCAGCGAGGCGGTGGCCTTGGCCGAGCCGATCACGCCCGGCACCCCGGCCCCCGGGTGGGTCCCGGCGCCGACGACGTAAAGGTTATCGATCACGTCGTCGCGGTTGTGGGCCCGGAACCAGGCGCTCTGGGTCAGGATCGGCTCCAGCGAGAAGGCCGAGCCCAGGTGGGCGTTGAGCTGGTCGCGGAAGTCGACCGGCGTGAAGATCCGGCTGGTGACAAGATCGCGCGTCAGTCCCGGAATATAGCGCTGCTCGAGATAGGCCAGGATCCTGTCGCGGTAGACCGGCCCGGCCGTCTCCCAGTCGATGTCGGCCGAGCCCAGGTGCGGGACGGGCGCCAGCACGTAGAAGGCTTCGCAGCCCTCGGGCGCCAGGGTCGGATCGCTGCGCGAGGGCGCGTGCAGATAGAGCGAGAAGTCGGCCGAGAGCTCGGGCCCCTTGAAGATCTCGGTGATCAGCTCGCGATAGCGCGGTCCGAACAGCACGGTGTGGTGCGCGAGGTTGGGATGCTGGGTCTTCAGCCCGAAATAGAGCACGAACAGCGACATGGAGTGGCGCATGCCCGCCAGCTTGGCGCCGTAGGATCTGCCGCGCGGATGGCCGGCCAGGAGTTTCTGGTAGGTGTGCACCACGTCCGCGTTGCTGGCGACGGCGTCGAAGGCCAGCACCTCACCGCTTTCCAGGCGCACGCCGGTGACTTTTGCGCCCTCGGTCTCGATCGCCGCGACCGGCGTGTTCAGGTGGAAGGTCCCGCCGAGATCCTCGAACAGCTTGACCATGGCCTGGATCAGGGCGCCCGTGCCGCCGCGCGGGAACCACACGCCCCACTGTCGCTCCAGCGCATGGATCAGGGCGTAGATCGAGGAGGTGGCGAAGGGATTGCCGCCCACCAGGAGGGAGTGGAAGCTGAACGCCTGGCGAAGCTGGTCGTCCTTGATGAATTCGGCGACCTTGGCGTAGACCGACTTCCAGGCCTGCAACCGCATCAGCGCCGGCCCGGCGCTGATCATGCTGGCGATGCTCAGGAAAGGCACGGCCCCGAGCTTCACATAGCCCTCCTCCAGGAGCTCCCGCGAATAGGCCAGGAACCGCTGGTAGCCCGCCACGTCCGGCGGCGACTTGGCTCCGATCTGGCGGTCGAGTTCGGCCTGATCGTTCACATAGTCGAAGCTGTAGCCGTCCTCCCAGCACAGCCGGTAGAACGGCGAGATCGGCATCAGCTCCACATAGTCGGACAGCTTGCGGCCCGAGAGGGCGAACAGCTCTTCGATGCAGCCCGGATCGGTGACGATGGTCGGGCCCGCATCGAAGGTGAAGCCCGCGTCCTTGTAGACGTAGGCCCGGCCGCCGGGCTTGTCGCGGGCCTCGAACAGGGTGGTCCGCACCCCCGCCGACTGCAGGCGAATGGCCAGCGCCAAACCGCCGAAGCCCGAACCGATCACCGCCGCCGTCTTCATGCCCGCCCTTTTTCCCGCAGGCACTTCACCGCAGCGCCCACCGGCACCGGCGGTTTGCCGCTCACGAGTCGCAGCTTATCCAAGCCGGTGAGATTTGCGGCGTAGAATCGGCCGATCAGCGGTTCGGCCAGACCGTAGAACCGTTCGAGCACCCGGTATCGCTCGCCCGGCCGCGCCGCGCGGAACAGCATGCGGTTCAGCAGGCGAAAGAAGCCGCGCTCTCTCCACAGCCGGATCGAACGCGCCCGCACCAGGGCGCTCACCGAAGCCGCGTCGATCACCTCGAGGTCGCAGATCGCCTCGGCCAGGGCCACGGCGTCGGGCAGGGAATAGCCGGTGGTGGGATGGAACAGGGCGGCCCGCAGACCGGTCAGTGTGAGCCCCCCCGCCCGCCGCCAGTGCGCCTGGATATCGCCGTCGAGGGCCACGGGCAGGACGCCCTGCTCCTCCGCCAGCACCGCGTCGATCGCCCAGCCCTGGGCGGCGGCGTAGTCGGCGATCCCCCGCCGCATGTCGTCGCGATCGAGCGCGTCGCCGTCGGTATAGCGGGTGTCCTCGATCAGGAGGGTGTCGGCGTCCCAGGGCAGGACGTAGAGGAAGCGGTAGCCGTCCTTCTGGTCCACCGTCGCGTCCATGATGATCGGGCCGGCGAGTCCGTGGCCGGCATTCAGGCGCACGGTCTGGCCGACGAACTTCTGGTAGCCGAGCACGAGGTCCGGCATCGCGCCCGGGCCCCGGCCGTCGAGGGTCAAGGCGGCGTCCAGCCGCTCGCCCGTCTCCAGGATCGCCGTTTGGGCGCCGAGCGAGGCGATCGGCGCGGAGGTCCGCACCCGCTCGCCGAGGGCCGCGGTCAGCACGTCGTGGAACCGCTCGGAGCTGATGCTGCGATAGCCGCAGGCCAGCTGTCGCCGGCGCCGCGGAAACCGCACCTCGTAGCGATCCCACGACCGGCTGACGAAGGGGTCGATCCAATCGGCCTGCGGGCCGAGATCGGTCTCGAAGAAGGACCAGGTGTGGCGGCCGCCGAGGCGCGCCCCGCCTTCCACCAGCCGGAACGACACCTCGGGGCGCTTCTGCGCCAGGCGATAGGCGATCAGGCCGTTGGCCAGGCCGCCGCCGGCGAGAAGCAGGTCCACGCGATCGCCCGCGGCGCGCGCGTCGGCGGCGCGGTCTGTCTCGCCCGGTCCGTCCATGCTCAGGCCGCCGCCTCGTCGGCGCGCCGCGCCGCCCGCACGGCCGGCAGCGCCCACCACGGCGCCTGCGGCGCGCGGTGATGCTCGACGTGGTAGCCGAAGTGGAAGCAGGCCGCCAAGGACCCCAGCCAGCCGTACTCCAGGCTGCGCGCGTTGTGCCGGTCGCAGAAGGCCTGGTCGGTGTGCCGGTGCGGCAGCCAGGTGCCGAAGGTGAACAGCTGCAGCGACGAGCCGATCGCCGGCAGGGCCCAGAACAGCAGGATGTTCAGGATCGAGGCGTGGAGCGCCAGGCTGTAGAGCAGCACCACGGCGAAGATGCCGCCGAGTTGGCCCCAGCCGAAATAGGCGCGGAAGAAGCGCGCGTACCACGGCCAGAAGGCCCGCGGACGATCGGGGTGGAAGTCGGGATCGCCCTCCCCGCCCGCATGGCGGTGGTGGGCGTGGTGCTTGCGCGCCACCGCGTCGTACGGGAAGAAGGCGTAGAGCCCCAGCGACACCCGGCCGACCCATAGGTTCAGTACGGGAAGGCGGGGCGACAGGCTGCCGTGCATGGCGTCATGGGCGACGATGAACACGCCGGCGCCCAGCCAGGTCTCGAGGAGCGCGAGCGGCGCCGCCGCCCAGGCGCCCGCCCCGGAGAGCCGAAGGAAGAACACCGCATAGACGTGCACGGCCGCCCACGCGCCGACGATCGCGCTCGCCAGCGCCAGCCCGATCACCGTCTGCCGGGTCTGTCCCACGCGATAGCCGTCTGTCATCGAAGCGACAGTAGCACGGGTTCGGAGCCGCGGCGGAAGCGATCGCACAAGGCGCGTCGGCGCCCGCCAGCCTTCAGGGAATCAGCCCCTCCTCGCGCAGGGCGGATCGCACGGCGGGACGCGCGATGAAGCGACTATGGTAGCCGCTCAGCGCCGGCCAGGGGCTGAGGTCGGTGTGGGTCGGCCCGCTCCAGAGCAGGATGGTCCCGAGATAGGCGTCGGCGACCGTGAAGGATTCCCCCATCACGAAGCTCTTGTCCTCCAGCGCCCGCTCGAGAAGGTCGAACTTCGGGGCCAGCAGGTCTCGCTGCCGCTGTCGCGAGGCGTCGGTCGCCGTGGGGCTGAACATCTGGCCGAAGGTCGGGTGAAGCTCGCTGGCGATATAGTTGAGCCACTCCTGCAGGCGATACCGCTCCAGGCCGCCGTGGGCGGGCGCCAGGCCGGCCTCGGGGACCTGGTCGGCCAGGTACTGCACGATCACCGCGCCCTCGGTCAGGACCTGGCCGTCGTCCAGCTGCAGGGTGGGCACCGTGCCCTTGGGATTGACGGTGCGCAGGTCGCCGCCGCCTTTCATCGCCTTGGAGCCCGTGTCGACCTGTTCGTACTCCGCGACGAGGCCGAGTTCATGCAGGACGATATGCGGCGACAGCGAACAGGCGCCGGGCGAGAAATAGAGCTTCATCGGGGACCTCCAGGCCAGGGATCCGGCTTGGACCGGATCGCTTTTGAACAAGACGACCGCGGCCTACACCTTCCACCCGGGTCGAAGGTCAAGGGCATGCGCATCGGGATCCTGGCGACGCGTGCGGTCCGACATGCATGGCCGCCCGGCCGATTTTAATCCGGCGAAGCCCCGAATCGGCTTGCCCGGACCGGCCCGCTGCGACCAAGTTCACGGGGCGAACCGACGCGTCATCATGCGGTTGGCAGCATGAGACGCCAGCATGAGCGACCTTACTGAAACCAGGCGGCTGACGACCATCGTGGCGATCGACGTCGTCGGGTTTTCCGCGCTCGTGGAGACCGACGAAGCCGGCGCCCTCGTCGCCGTCGCCGCCCTGCAGCAGCGCATCCTCGGCCTCGCCGGGGTCCATTCCGGCCGTCTGTTCAAGGCCATAGGCGATGGCTTCCTGCTCGAATTCTCCACCGTCAGCGGCGCGCTGGAGTTCGCCGACGCCCTGCGCGGCGAGGCCCAGCCGCCGATCCGCATCGGCGTCCACCTCGGCGAGGTGGCGGTCGTCCCCGGCGGCGACCTCCTCGGCCACGGGGTCAACATCGCCGCGCGGCTGCAGGCCCTGGCGCCGACCGGCGGCGTCCTGGTCTCGGCCGACGTCCAGCGCGCGGTGCGCGGAGCGCTGGCCGACCGGCTCGCGCCCAGGGGCCAGGTCAAGCTCGACAAGATGCGCGAGACCCTGCCCGTCTTCACCCTGGAGCCCGCGGGCGTCGCGGCCAGCCGCTGGCGCCCGCGCCGTTCGCTCCGGCCCGGTCGCCGCAGCCTGATCGCCGGGGGCGCGGCGGCGGGGCTCGGCGCGGTCGTCGCGGGCGGATACGCCCTTTACCCCCGGAGCGCGGGGGCCGACCCGCTGGTCGCCGTGCTGCCGTTCGACAACCTGAGTTCCGACCCTCAGCTCGGCTATTTCGCCGACGGGCTGGCGGAGGACATCCTCAACGTGCTGATCGCCGGCGGGGCGCGGATGACCTCGGGCACCTCGAGCTTCACCTTTCGCGGGCCCGACAAGGCCAGGGCGGCGAAGGTGCTGAACGCCGACTACGTCCTCGACGGCTCGGTGCTGCGCGACGCCGGACGCCTGCGCGTCAACGCCGAACTCGTCGACGCCCGGCGCCAGCAGACCCTGTGGTCCAAGACCTTCGACCGCGACATCGGACAGGGCCTGCTGATCGAGGACGAGATCGCGCGCCAGGTGGCGGACGCGCTGAAGATCCGCCTCGCCACGCGCAAGGTCCAGCAGACCATCGATCCGGACGTCTACGAACTCTACCTCAAGGGACGCGAAGCCAGCCGCAACCACGATCCGGCGGCCCTCAATCAGGGTCGGACCGACATGCAGGAGGTCGTGCGCCGGGCGCCGGCCTTCGCCGAAGGCTGGTACGAACTGGCCAAGATCGACTGGCGCAGCGGCTATCTGACCCCGGTGGCCGAACAGGCCCAGCGCTTCACGGAAGGCATCGCGGCGGCGCGCCGCGCCCTCGACCTCGATCCGCGCATCGGCGGGGCCTACAGCCTGATCGGCGAGATGACCGAATTCTTCGGGCATTGGGGCGAGATCGAAGTCGGCATGCTCAAGGCGCTGAGCGTGTCGCCCAACGACCCCTATGTGCTGCTGTGGCGCGGCCATTTCCTCTATGAGACCGGGCGGACCGCGGCCGCCCTCGCCATGGCGCGGCGCGCGCATACGCTCGACCCGCTCGAGCTGTTCACCAGCCACCTTCCGGCGCTGATCTGCATCTGGCGCAGCGATGCGAGCGGGGCGCAGGCCATGATCGACCGGCTGGAGGCCGGCTGGCCCGGTCAGCTCGCCACCTATTGGGACCGGTTCTGGATGCTGGCCGTCTGCGGACGCGAGCGCGAGGCGATCGCCCAGCTGTCCGGCAAGACGATTCCCCAGCTGCGGGACCCCACGGACCAGTTTGCGATTCTGGCCCGCACCTTGGCCGCGCGCCTCTCGCGGGACGGCTCGGAGCGGGCGGCGGCGGGGCGCGACCTGCTGACCCTGGCGCAAAAGGGCCTGGGCTACGCTTGCAATTCGATGGTGCTGCTCGGAGCCCTCGAGCTCGACGATGAGGCTGTCGATCTGGCCCGCAGCATCTATCTGGGCCAGGGCTCCACCAAGATCGACCGATCGGTGCAGTTTCTCGCCAATAGCCGATACCCCGGCTATGGCGAAGCGGAGCCCAGCCAGCTGTTTCATCCCTTCCTCGCCTCCCTGCGGCGGGCGGGCCGGCTGAACGCGGTGTTCGACGGCATCGGGC
The DNA here is from genome assembly GCA_903837135.1 of uncultured Caulobacterales bacterium. GTDB lineage: Bacteria > Pseudomonadota > Alphaproteobacteria > Caulobacterales > Caulobacteraceae > CAIOYC01. The sequence continues at coordinate 40,939 of CAILTK010000111.1, read as the reverse complement.
TGACCGCCTTCTGGAAGCAGTTCGGGTCCTACGACGTCTGACATGGACGATGCGCCCGCGCCCTACGGCTTGGCCTCGCGATCGAGGCTCGCGGCCAGGACATCGCGCAGGTGCGGGCCGGAGTCTTCGAGGACGCCGCCCAGCCAGTGAAGCATGAGCGCCTTCAGCGCCGGCAACTGCGCCTGCAGGGCCTTGGCCGACGGCGTCTGGGCGAAGGCGCGCAGGCGCTCCAGATCGGCGGCGGTCGCGTCCGGAGGCGGAGCGGTCGGCGACAGGAGATCATAACTCCCGGTCTCGCCGCTTCCGCCGTCCCTGCGAACGCGTCGCCCAATCGCCGCCACCTTCCGTCCTGTCGCCGTCGCGTAGAACGTCATGATCGGTCGAAGTTCGCCGGCCGCCAGATGGGCTGTGAGAAGCCGATCGGCCTCGGCGAAAAAGACGCTGTCCCGTTCGGTGATGATGCGGGCGAGCTCCGCGCGCGACTCGGCGCGCGCCTGGCTGAACGCGGCCGGAGAGTCTCTCGCGACCTGGCCGAGGTCGGGGTTGCGGTTGACCGCGCTATCGATTCCCGCGTCGAACGCCTTCTGCCCGATGGCGACGAGAAACTCCGGCGGCAGCAGAATCCTGACCAGGCGGTCGCACGAATCCTCCACCGCTGCGGGCGGGGTCGCTGCGTTCGCAGCGCTGTTCGGCATAGCGCACCACAGGAGCGCCGCCACAGCGGCGGGTCCAATCCCAACGTTCCAGTACCGCTTCATCCGCTGATTTCCTCTTTCCATATCCGGAATTCTCAAACCTGATCGCGCCGCCTGAGGTCCGTCACCGCGCGGCCGTCTTCGTCATGGTATTCGACCAGCCAGAGCCGGGTTTCCCCGCCCTCCGCGTCGACGCCGATCTGGGCCGCCTCGATGAAGGGGCTGTCCCGGGGTTCCGGCGTCGGGTCGCGGAAGAGGATGGTCTGACCAAGCCGCGCGGCGACGCCCCTGGCGACGGCTCCGAAGGCGTTGTCTTCCGCCTGGCGGGTCTCGATCGCGAACCAGCCCGGGGTCCCCGGCGCCGCGGGATCGAACTGAGCCAGGAACACGCGAACCGCGCTCGAAGCGTACGCCTCCCAAAGCCGCTCGTCGGCTCGTCGTTCGTACGAAGCGGCAAGGTCGCGGACATCCAGATAGATGCAGACCTCTTGCGGGCCCACGCCAAAGCATCCGGCCAGGGACTGCCGCAGGCCCTCGATGTCGACAGGCTCGAGAAACTGGAAGGCGCTTCGGGTCATGGAAAGGGCGGCCTTGGGGTTGCTTGCAGGGCGTCCGACGCATGCTGGTCTCCCCCGGAGGACGCGTCTGTGACCGCGGTCACAGGCGCGTCGTCCCTGGCCGGCTAGAAACTTCCCGACTTCCACAAGTCGTTGCAACGCCACGGAGAACGGAACATGCGCCCCTTCAATCTCATGCCGCCCATGATCGCGGCCCTGTCGCTGCTGGCGTCAGGCGCCCTCGCCGAGCCCGCGCCCGCGCCCGCCCCGGTGACGTCCAAGCCGCTCATCAAGGGCGGGACGATATATCCGCCGCCGCACAGCACGCCGGTGCAGGAGAACTGTTATCTGCAGACCTTCAAGAAGGCGCTGAAGATGACGGGCGACTGGGACCTCTCCCACGGCACCGCGTGCGGCATCTGCAAGATGTCGTGCTGACGACCCGCGTATTCGCGCCCTGCCCCCACGCCGCCACCAAGAGGGAACCTACGATGAAACGAATATCTGCGGGCATGATGCTGCTCGCCGTCGGCCTGACCTCCGTCGGATGCAATCTCGCCATGCAGACCCGCGCGAGCGCCGCCCCGCCCAAGTGTACGAGTGCGCCGATGGCCTGTCTCCCACCGGGAAGCCGATCTGCCAGCCGGTCGAGTGTCCTGCGTTTCGAGGCGCGAGCCTGAAGCCGTCAAAGGGCCTTCAGGCGTCGCGGCCCGGCGTCACGACCCCGGAGTTCCAGACCTGCACCGTGGACCAGCACGCCTCCCTGAGCCGCCCCCCAAGGGGCCGGCGAAATGATCGGGCGCGGTGACGGGCCTGGTGCTCAACGCCGGGCGCGTACGGGGCGTCGCCATGAAGAAGATCGCGTCACAGGCGGCGCCTCAGCAGCGCCATGGGGCGCGGGGCGCGCGAACGCCGCCGTCCCTTGGAAACGGCGAAGAGGCCCGGTGTCGCCCTTGCCCTCGGCGCGGACCTTGGCTCCCACACGCAAACAGGACATGGTGACGGATGGGTTTTCGCTGGCCATTCCCTCTCGCCGCCGTCCTGATCGGCGTCGCGATGACCGCGCCGCTCCCGGCCCATGGTCGGGCCTGGCCCAGCCCGCACACCACCAACACCGATGAGACGAAGGTCGGAGCCTATGTGCTGCCCGACCCGCTGGTCTCGTCCGCCGGAGCTCCGGTCACGACGGCGCGGCAGTGGCCGGCCCGGCGGCGGGAGATCCTGGCGCTGGCGCAGGACAACCAGTTCGGGCGCACCCCGGCCCTGACGATCCGGCCCGTTTTCGACGTTTGGGAACGCGATGCCGTGGGGCTGGGCGGCCTGTCGCGGCGGAGCCAGATCCGCATCCGGTTCCCTGGCCCGCCGGACGGTCCCGTCCTGCACGTGCTGCTTCACGTTCCGGCGAACGCGAAGCGTCCACCGCCGGTCATCGTCAGCCTGAGCTTCGAGCCCAACGTCATGACCGCGCCGGAGCCCGGCGTCGAGGAAGCCTCCGGCTGGGACCTGCGCACCCATCAGCGCGTCCCTGGGTCGAAGGCGACCGTGATCGGCCATCTGGATATCGCCGCCCTCGTGCGCCGGGGCTATGCGGTCGCTTCGATCTACTACGGCGACATCGAGCCGGACTTCGCCGGCGGCGATGCATTCGGCGTACGCCAGCTGTTGCCGAGGGCCGATCCGCGTGGACCTCACGACTGGGGCGCGATCGGCGCCTGGGCCTGGGGCGCGTCGCGGGTGCTCGACTATCTGCTGACGGACCCGGCGGTGGACGCCCGCCGCGCGGCGATCCTTGGCGCCTCGCGCCTCGGCAAGGCCGCCTTGTGGGCGGGAGCGCAGACGAGCGCTTCGCCGCGGTGATCCCGGTGGTGTCCGGCGAGGGCGGCGCAGCGCTCAGTCGCCGCGACTTCGGGGAGACCATCGCCGACATCACGGCGCCGGGCAAAGGCTATGCCTACTGGTTCGCGCCGCGCTATGCCGATTTCGCCGCCGATCCGCGGACACTGCCGCTGGACGCGCACATGCTGCTGGCCCTGGTTGCTCCGCGTCCGCTTCTGCTGATCAACGGGTCGACCGACAGCTGGTCCGACCCCACCGGGGAATGGCTGGCCGCCCAGGCCGCCACCCCGGTCTACCGCCTGCTGGGCCGCGAGGGCGTTCCATCCGACCGACCGCCGCTCGGGCGGCTCGGCGGCCGCGACCTGGCCGTCCTTACCCACGACGGTCCGCATGGACTGCCGCCGCAGGACCTGGACCGGATCGCCGATTTTCTGGATGCGGAACTGCCGGCGCCTCAGCGTGTGGAGCGCGCTCCGATGTGACGGAATCAAATCGGGTGCGCCCTGGCGGAAATTGATCCAGCCCATGGCTCCCGACTCCGCTCCGACCTAGTCGTGCTTCGAAGGCGTTTCCGGAGTCAGGGCTAAGGTGCAAGCTGCAACCAACCGCCGCAATCTGCTCGTCGGCGGGGGCGTCCTCGCGCTCGTCGGCGCGGGCGTGTCCTACGCCGAAGTCAGGCGCATGGGATCGATGGCGGAATACGACGCCTCGGTGGCGGCGACCCGGCGCGCGCTGGCGGCGCGTCCCGAGGCGGGCGACCTCCTCCGCTATGCGACCCTGGCGCCGAACGGGCACAACACTCAGCCCTGGCGGTTTCAGGTTTCCGACCGTCAGATCAGCATCCTGCCGGATCCGGCGCGGCGCACGCCCGTCGTCGACCCGGACGACCACCACATCCTCGTCAGTCTCGGCGCCGCCGCGGAAAACCTCGCCCTGGCCGGCGCGGCGCGCGGCCGGGGCGGCACGGTCCGCTTCGACCCGGCCGCGGACGGCGCCGTCGTCTTCGCCTTCGGCGGCGGGAGCGCCCCGGAGCCGGACCTGTTCGACGCCATGGCGCGGCGTCAGTCGACCCGCGCCGACTACGACGGGCGCGCGGTCTCGCCGGAGACGCTTCGCGCCCTGGCCAAGGCGGCCGAGACGCCCGGCGTCGATCTCGTCCTGATCACGGACCGACCCGGGATGGAGCGCGCGCGCGACCTCGTCGTCGCGGGCAACAGCGTGCAACTGGGCGACCCCGCCTTCCTGCGCGAACTGAAGTCCTGGATCCGCTACAGCCCGCGCCAGGCCCTGACGACGGGCGACGGCCTGTTCGCCGCCGCCAGCGGAAACCCCGTGCTGCCCGATTGGCTCGGCCCCTCCCTGTTCTCCCTGGCGCTCCGCGCCGACACCGACAACGACCGTTACGCCCGCCAGATTCGCTCCTCGTCGGGCCTGGCGGTGTTCGTCTCCCAGCAGGAAGACAGGGCGCATTGGGTGAGCGCGGGGCGCGCCTGCCAGCGCTTCGCCCTGCAGGCGACCGCGCTGGGGCTGAAGGTCGCCTTCCTCAACCAGCCGGTGGAGGTCGCCAAACTGCGGCCCGAACTCGCGGCCCTCGTCGGCTTGCCGGGGCGCCGCCCCGATCTCGTGATGCGCTTCGGTCATGGGCCGACGCTGCCCTATTCCGCGCGACGCCCGGTGGCGGCGGTTCTGGCGTAGCGCATCGCGCGGATCGGTTTTCGCTCCAGCGGCCTCTAAACGTCGGACTCCAGAACGAGTGTCCAAGCATAAGCAGGCCTTAGCGCGGGTAGGCAATCGATGGTTTCCGAAATCCGGCTCGCGTTGCGCACGAGGCTTCAGTCCTCCTCGTCCGTCGGCGCCGGCGACTCCAGATCGCTTGGACTGAACTCGTAGGTGACGACGTCGGAGAGCGGGCACTCGAGCACCGCGCAGATCCGCGCCAAGGTCGAGAAGCGGACGCCCTTGACCTTGCCGGCGCGAAACATCGACAGCTGGGTCTCGCTGATGCCCACGAGGCGCGCCAGGTCCTTGCCCTTGAGGCCCCGGCGTTTCAGCGCTTCGTTCATCGACACCCTGATCGGCATCAGATGAAGCCGTCCAGTTCGCGCTCGAGCCGCGCCGCCCGCCTGAACAGGCGCGCAAAGCCCCACAACATCGCGCCCATGAGGCCAAGGGCGATATCGGCGGCGTTCAGTCCTATGAAATAGCCCCGGCTTCGGCCGAGCAGGATGGCCAACGGGGGCTCGACGGCGATGGTGAACACCGCGCCCAGGACCAGCACGAGGCCCACGCCGCGCAGCGCCTCGAAGGCGGCGGAGACGAACCGGCCTTCGCGGGCGAACGCCCTGAGCACCCGGCCCACGCGCCACACCCCGAACGCGTAAGTCGCCGGCGCGACGAGCGAAGCGGCGGCAAGCAGGAGATCCGGCAGGACCAACGGCTTCACCAGCCATGGTCCCAGCGTCTCGAGGACCATCAAGCCGGCGAGGATGATGCTCGCCGTCGCCGCCAGGCCGCCCAAGCTGGCGCACTGGGTTTGCAGCCGCGACGTCGGCGAAGCGTTGGCGGTTTGAACTTTGGCCATGGAGAAATTCATGTTGCGCTTAAATTATTCGCCAATTATGCAAGCGATACTTAAATTCTTCAAGACCGGATCCGGCTGCACCGCATGTCGTTCGTGATCGAAACCCAGGGCCTGACCCATCGCTTCGGCGGCTTCACCGCCGTCGATGACGTCGACCTGCGGGTGGAGGCCGGGGCGATCTACGGCTTTCTCGGTCCGAACGGATCGGGCAAGACCACGACGATCCGCATCCTGTTGGGGCTCCTTCGGCCACAGGCGGGACGGGTGGAGATCTTCGGCCTGCCGATGCCGAACCGCCGTCGGGCCATCGCCCGGGCGGTCGGCGCCATGGTCGAGACGCCGAGCCTCTATGGTCACCTGAGCGGCTTCGACAATGTCGATCTCACCCGGCGCGCGCTGGGTCTTCGCCCGTCGGAGACCTGGCGGGTGCTCGAACTCGTCGATCTGCGGGATTTCGCAGGCCAGAGGGCCGGCAGCTATTCCCTCGGCATGCGGCAGAGGCTCGGCATCGGCCGGGCCCTGCTGGGCGAACCCCGCCTGCTCGTCCTCGACGAACCCACCAACGGCCTGGACCCGGCCGGGGTGATGGACATGCGTCGCCTGATCCGCGCGCTTCCGGCCCGCCAGGGCGTGAGCGTGTTCGTCTCCAGCCATCTGCTGGGAGAGGTGGAGCAGGTCGCCACCCATGTGGGGCTCATGTTTCAGGGCGCCCTCGTCGCCCAGTCCACGATGACCGAGATGCTCGCCTCCGTGCCGCGCAGGATCGAGATCGCCGTCACGCGCGCCGACGAGGCGGCCCTGCGGCTCCGAGCCGCGCGCGTGGATGCGGTGACCCAGGGCGAAGGCCGCATCCACATCGCCACCGCGGGCCGGCCGCACGAAGACCCGGCCCGGCTCAACGCCCTGCTCGTCGGGGAAGGCTTCGATGTCTCGTCGATCCTGACGCGGGAGCCGAGCCTGGAGGAGGTCTTCATGCGCAAGACGGCGCCGTCACGCCCGGCCCACGGGGTTCACTGATGCTGGCTCTGGTCCTGAACGAATGCATCAAGCTGAAGCGCAGCCTGGCGGTGATGGTCTGCCTCGCCGCGCCGCTTTGCGCCGCGACCTTCCCGGTGATGGTGATGCTGAACAAGCCCGGCCCCAAGCCCTGGGTGCAACTTCTGGCGGAAGGCGCGGCGGTGTGGGCCTATTTCATGTTCCCCATGGCGGTGACGGCGCTCAGCGTGCTGATGGCGCAGATCGAGCACGGGCCGCGCATGTGGAATCACCTGCTCGCCCTGCCGACGCGGCGGTCCTCGGTCTTCCTGGCCAAGGTCGTGGTCCTTGCCGCCCTCGTCCTGGTGATGGCCGTGGCGCTCTACGCCTGCCTCTATGCGGCGATCCTGCTCGCCACCCTTCTCATCCCGGGCGCGCGCGCGACCGGCGACCCGCAAGCCGGCGAGACCCTGGTCAGCATCCTCCTGCTCAACGGCGCCGGTCTGATGATGGCGGTGATCCAGCTCTGGGTGGCGCTGCGCTTCAGGAACTTCGCCGTGCCCCTCGTCGTCGGCATTGTCGGGACCTTCCTGGCGCTGGCGGTGCGCGCGGCGAAACAGGGCGTCTTCCTGCCGTGGCTGGCGCCGGCCTATACGTTCACCCTGCCGGATCCGACCAGTCTTGCGGTGGTCGGCTTCGGCTCCCTGGGCGGTCTGGTCCTGATCCCGGTCATGGTCGCCCACCTCGCCAGGCATGAGCCGACGGGCTAGGCAGGATTTCGGAACAGCGTCCCGCGGTTTTCCGTAAAAATCCTGCTATTTCAATGGGTCTAATCAGGAATGCGTTGGCGAGCCAACGAACCCTGCTTAGGGCTTGAGACTTGCTGCTTCCGCTGCGCAGTCGCGATCCGGCGAAGCCCCCGCCTGACGCAGGATCGCCAGCTCGGCGCGCGCCGCATCCAGGTCCGAGCGGAACTGCCCGTCGCCATGCAGCCTGGCCACCACCGCGGCGGCCACGGTGCGCCCCTCGTCGACGTCGCTTTGCCAGTGGACGTTGCACACGACGCGGCTCTGACCGAAGGCGCGGCCGCGGGCCAACAGGGCGTCGGCCCGATCCGGAGCGATCTCCGCCAGTATCAGCGCCCAGCCCCAGCCCACGGCGCTGTGGCCGGAGGGATAGCCGCCGTCGTTGCGCAGGGCCGTTTCCTGGGCCGGCGTGCAGGTGGCGGCGCCATCGACCGTGAACGGCCTTGCCCGCGCATATTTGATCTTGGCGCCGTAGGTGGACAGCCCGATGTCTGTGATGGTCCGTCGAAGAAGAGTCGCGAGCTTCGGGGCCCGTACGGGCGTGAGTTCGACGCCTAACGCGCAGGAGAAGGTCCGGATTGCGTTGGACACGTCCAGATTGGCGTCGCTGATGGCGATACGCCAGCGCGCCTGGCCCCGCAGCGCCAGCGCCGCCCGGGCGGCGGCGGCGTCACGGGCCTGGTCGGCCGAGCCGGGCGTCGGCGGCGGCGGCAGGAACGTCAATGGGTCGGGACGATCGGTCTTGGCCAGATACCCGGGGACCAGCTTCACCACATCGCTCGCCGGTTGGGCGGAGGGCGCCGACGGTACGCCCACCAGCGCGCCGCCGACGACCGAGACCACAAGCGCGGTCCGGCTGAGAGCCAGAAGTTTCGTCAATTGCCCCTCCCTGTGCGAAGGACGGCGCTCTAGCAGCCGTTCACAACGACGACAACACGGATGTACGGCCTGAAGTTCATGGCAATTCAGTTATAAATTGCGCCTATGGATACTGCCGTACGAAACCAGTCGAGGAATTCGAAGCGTTCGATGAACCAAAAGCCCGCCCCCACCGATCGTACGGATACGAACGGCCAGGCCGTCCTTCAGGCCGCGATGAGGCTCGTGGCGGCCGACGGCTTGAAAGGCCTCAGCCTGAGGCCGCTCGCAGAGCAGCTCGGCTCGACCGTCTCGGCCCTTACGCACCGATTTGGCTTGAAGGACGAACTGCTCGGCAGGCTCATCGAGACCGCCATGTCCCGAGACGCCGAATTCCTCGACCGCTGGCTGCGGGTCATCCGTGAACTGGACGTGCGGGAGGGGGCGCTGATGGCGGATCTGGCCGACGCCGTCCTGACGGACATGGTGGGATCCGAGGCGCTTTCGACGCGGTTCTATTGCGAGCTGCTGCAGGGCGTGGTCTCCCGGCCGGAGATCGCGCCGCTGATCGCCGCATGGTCGCACCAGCGCCTGGGTTTCTGGCTGGCGGCGGCCGAGGGGCTGAACACCCCCCTCCTGGGCGAGGCGCTGCACGCCTTCAGTACCGAGGAGGCCGCCCATGGATTGGCGCTCGGAGACATCGCCGCGTATCGCTGGCTTCGTCGGCTGAACCTGCGTCGCCTGTGCTGCGGGCTGTTTCCTCCAAGGGGCTCCACGGACCTGCAGCAATTTCAGGTCTTCCACGCTGCGCTGGGCGATTTCGCCGCCCAGTCGGATCGTCAGGGCGAACCGGCCATGACCGAGTGGCAGGCGAGCGCGGCCCGCCACATTTCCATGTTGATCATCGCCGAAGGCGCCGACGCCGTCACGCACAGGGCGATCGCCGCGCGCGCCGGCGTTCCCAACTCGACCCTGGCCCACCATTTTCCGCGCCGGGAAGATCTGTTGCGCGCCGGGCTGGCGGATATGGTCGATCGGGTCCGCCGGGTGAACGATCCGTCGCAACCGAGCGAACTGGTGTTCGACATGACCACGCTCGAGGTCTCACGGGCGACCTTCGCGTTTTCGCTCGCCGCGGTGAACATGCCGGCCCTCAAGGGCAAGGCCGCGGACATGCGCCGGCGACGCGGCGAGAACTTCGTCGTTCACCTCAATCGAAGCCGGGCGGACCGGCCGGTCGATGTCCTCTCGGCCCAGGCCCTGTCCCTCACCGGCATGGGTCGGTGGATGCTGGACGCCGTTCTGGACCCCGGGCCGGACGCCGACGCCCTCGGCTTCGTCGACCGGCTGCACGGCGCGGCGTTGTCAGCTGAATGAAACGATCGGTACAACTGTCTTGCTAATGCCGGAGACCAAGCAGCACAAACCGGTACAGCTGTGATGCATCCGTCATAATGCCCTGTTAGAAGCCTCTCAACACGATGATTTTGGGGGCTTCAATCTGATGTTTGCTAAATGGCGTCTTCGCACACTGCTCCTGGCCGGCGCGGCGCTCAGCGGGCTCCCGCCCGCACAAGTGTACGCCCAGACCTCGACACCCGCCGCCGGCGCCGCCCCGATGGACGAGGTGATCGTCACCGCGGAGAAGCGGGAGACGCGCCTTTCGGAGACCCCCGCGCCCATCACGGTGGTGAACACGCAGAAGCTGGCGACCTACGGCGAAACCGAACTGCGCGACTTCTTCTCGACCGTGCCAGGCCTCGGCTTTCAGGCCAGCTATGAGTCGTCGCAGAGCCTGGACATCCGCGGCATCGCCACGGGCTCGGGGGCCTACACGGTCGGCGTCACCGTCGACGACGTGCCTTTCGGGGTTTCGGGCTCGAGCTTCGTGCCGGACCTCGACCCCGGCGATCTCGAGCGCATCGAAGTGCTGCGAGGCCCTCCAGGGACGCTCTACGGCGCCAACAGCTTGGGCGGCCTGCTGAAGTACGTCACCAAGGACCCAAGCTTCAAAGGCTATAGCGGCAAGATCGAAGGAGGCCTCAGCAGCGTCCACAACGGCGCGGAAACCGGCTTCAGCGGCCGGGCGTCAGTCAACATTCCGCTCAGCGACACGCTCGCCGTACGGATATCCGGCTTCGAGCGTCAGGACCCGGGCTATATCGACGACCCGGCTCTGGGCGCCAGGGGGGTGAACCAGGTCAATACCGATGGCTCCCGCATGACGCTGCTTTGGAAGCCCGCGGACAGCTTTTCCGTGAAGCTGGGCGCGCTCTATCAGAACACCCGGGCGCAGGGGAACTCCGACGTCGATATCCAGCAGGGACTCGGCGATCTCCAGCAGAGTTATGTGCGCCAGGCCGGCCGGGATGATCACGTGGCCGAAGTCTATTCGGCGGACCTCAACTACACTGTCGGCCGCGTCAAACTGACCTCGATCAGCGCCTACACCGTGGACAAGTTCAGCAACTGGCTTGACGCCACGCAGTCGTCCGGCGCGGTCCCGGCGGCCTTCGGCGTCAACGGCGCCGCGCTCTTCACCCACCACGACGACACGGCGTTCACCGAGGAATTGCGGGCCGCGGTCAGGCTCACCGACAGGATCGACTGGCTAGTGGGCGGATTCTATTCCGACTCTCATGCGGCGGACAATTACCAGACCGACTACGCCGTCGACAAGGCGACCGGCAGGATCGCCGGCGTCGTCGCCTCGTTTCCGGCGTCGGCATCCTCCGGCGAGCACGCCGTCTTCACCAACCTGACCTATCGCTTCACCGACCGCTTCGACATCCAGCTGGGCGCGCGGGAAAGCTGGCTGCAACAGGATGTCCCGGGGACCGTCTATACCGGGCCGCTCTTCGGCGCGGCCGGCAAGAGCGTCGTGACGGGGTCGTCGGCCCGGTCGAACGCCTTCACCTACCTTGTGACGCCGCGGTTCAAGCTGTCGCAGGATGTCATGCTCTACGCCCGGCTGTCGTCCGGCTATCGGCCCGGGGGCGGCAACACCATCGCGGGCTACCCGGCGCAGTATGCGCCCGATCAGACCAAGAACTACGAAGTGGGTATGAAGGGCGCCTTCCTCGGCGACAAGGTCACGGTCGACGCCTCGCTGTACTACATCGACTGGTCCGGCATCCAGCTCACCGTCCGTTCGCCGCTGAGCCTTCCCTACATCGTCAACGGCGGCAGCGCGAAGAGCGAGGGCGGTGAACTCTCGGTGCAGACGCATCCGATGTCGGGCCTGACGATCGGAGGCTGGATCGCCTACGACAACGCCGTCCTCACGCAAAATCTTCCGTCGAACGGCGCCCTGTTCGGCCGCGCCGGTGACGAACTGCCTTTCAGCAGCCCGTTCTCCGCCAATCTCTCCGCCGAGCAGACCTTCGCCCTGTGGAGCGATCTGATCGGATTTGTGGGCGGCCAGGTCGCCTATGTGGACAAACGCTACAGCACCTTCCAGGCGACCCCGACCCGAACCCTCTACCCGTCCTACACCCAGGCGGATCTTCGCGCGGGCGTCCGGCGGGGGGCGTGGGCGCTCAACGTGTACGCCAACAACCTCACCGATACGCGCGGGGTCATCGGCGGCGGCCTCGGGTTCCGCCCCACCAACGCCCTCGTCTACATCAAGCCGCGCACGGTCGGCGCGACGCTTTCCACGACCTTCTAGCGCGACCCACGTCCAGCCATCGGGTGACATCATGAGCGTATTGCGAGCCCATTTCGTGCGGCTTCTCGTGGTCCTTTTCTGCGCGGCCTTCGCCGCGCCGACACAGGCGGCGACCCCGCACGCGACGATCCTCATCCTCCTGGACGGCTTTCGCTGGGACAAGGTGACCCCGACGCTGACACCCCATCTTCAGCGGCTGGCCGACGCCGGCGTGCGCGCCGAGATGATCCCGGTCACGCCGACCATCAGCTCCCCCAATCACTGGGCGTTGGTCACCGGGCTCTATCCGGAACACACCGGCATCTTCAGCAACACCAACTACGATACCGTCACCAGGCGGATCGTCACCCTGTCCAACCAGGACTTCTGGGCCGGCGAGCCGATCTGGGCGACGGCGGCCCGCCAGGGGAAGCTCTCGGGCGTCCTCGGCTGGTTCGTCCCGGCCCAGCATATGCCCCCCGAGCGCAGCGCCAGCTTCACCATTCCCTACAATCTGGAATGCGCGGACTGCGGACGGATCGCCGCGGACCTGCTCGATCAACTCGCCTACACGGGACCGTGGGCGAACGAGTTGCCGGCCCGGCGGCCTGATCTTCTCGCCTTCTACTCCGCCGTGAACGACGCGGCGGAACACCACTACGGGATCGGCTCTCCCGAGGCCGACGCCGCGCTGGTGCGCACCGACCATATGATCGGAGATCTCATGGACGGGCTGGCCGCCCACCACATCAGCGATCAGGTCAACATCGTCATCGTGGGCGATCACGGGCAGATGGTCGTGCCCGACGATCACAAGATCGACGTCGACCCCTATGTCGACGAGAGCCTGCTCGAAACCCCGCCGATCGACGGATTTGCCGAGATGCAGTTCTGGCCCAAGCCCGGGATGGAGGAGCGGGTCTACACCTTGCTCAAGCGCGCGCCGGCCCACCTGCATGTCATCCGAGGGACGCAATTTTGGGCCCAGCGCCACTGCTGCGGCGCCCGCAGCACGCCGCCCCTGGTGCTGGTGGCCGATCCGGGCTGGGGCTCCATCTACAAGGGCGCCGGACGGGCGCTGGTCGGCGTGCACGGCTATGGCGACGAGGTCCGGGACATGCATGCGATCTTCATCGCCTCCGGACCGGACATCCGCACGGGCGCGCCGCTGCAGCCCTTCGCCAACGTCGACGTCTATTCGCTGCTGGCCTTCCTGCTCGACGTGAAGCCCGCCAGGACCGACGGCTCCCTCACGTCGATGTGTCCCATCCTGCTGCACCCGCCGTCGGCGTGCGCGCCGGCGCAGAGATAGTCGACCGCGCCCGCCGCTACGGCGTCACGGCCGCCCCCGCCCCCGGCCCGCTGCTGTAGTCGAAGGTGTCGGGCCGCTTCACCTTGGTCGAGCCGAGCGCATAGGTGAAGCCCAGGAACAGGGTGCGGGCGTGCACGTCGATCCGGCTGTCCTGCCGCAGGGTCGCCGTATCGATCACCGTGCGGATCCTGGTCGAGTTGAAAAGGTCCTGCACGGTGCTGATGAACGACCAGCGATCGTCCAGTTTGTGGCGAAGCCCGAGGTTCACCAGGGAATACCCGGCCTTGTAGCCCTGCGGGGTGAGCTGCTTGGCGGTGGCGGACATGTTGACCTGGAAGAAGTCCTTGGGGGTCGGCTCCCAGTTGAGGTTGACCCGGCCCGACTGGGTGAAGGCGGAGCGGCCCGTCGCATAGCCGAGGTTCGAGGCGTCGATCTGATTGTAGTAGAGATTGCCGCTGGCGTTGTAGGACAGGGTCTTCAGAAGCTTGCCGTTGGCGACGAACTCCAGCCCGGTGTTCCGGCTCTTGCCGAGGTTCTCGTTGGTCGTGAGCAGGACTCCCGCGCCCAGATCCTCGGTGACGGTGGTGAAGGATTTGCGGTTGTCGCGGTAGTAGAGCGTGGCGCTGTAATAGGTCCCGGTCTTGTCGCGTATTTCATAGCCGAGCTCGTAGGAGTCGGTGGTCTGCGGTTTCAGGTTCGGGTTGCCCTGCGAATAGGCGAGCGGTCCGTTGTAGAGGCGGAAGGGATTGAGGATCGCCCCGGTCGGCCGGTCGACCCGCCGGCTGTAGCTGGCCTTGAGCTGGCCGCCGCCCTTCAGATCATAGTTCACGTGCAGGGTCGGGTAGGCGGTGACGTAGTCCTGACTGCCCGTGGTATGCGTCGTGACGAGATTGGTATCGATCAGGGCGTCCTCGAGGCGCAGGCCCGGCAGGACGGTCAGGGGGCCGAACGTCTGCTGATAGGTGGCGTAGACGGCGTGAAGGGTCTGATCGAACTTGAACAGGTTGGTGAGGGCCACTGAGGGCGCGGCGTTGGCCGCGCTCGTGCCGATCGACACCGGATGGTCGATGCTCTGGTGCTGGTCGTCGAGCTCGTAGCCCAGCACCATCTTGGCGCTGGCGGAGAGCGGCCGCTTGTATTCCGCCTTGAGGTCGGTCTGGTCGGTTGAGCTGTACTGGCCGATCTCCTGGAACAGGGGCGGCGCGGCCGGCGTGAGGTAGTCGAGTGTCGAGCGCACGTCGATCCGGTTGGCGGTGGTGCGGTAGTTCAGGTTGATCGAAAACTCGTTCTGGTCCCCCGGAAACTTGTGCACATAGCCGGCGGCGAGGCCCGAGCCCAGGATCTGCACGGGGACCCGGCTCGATTGCGTATAGTCCTGGGCCAACGGGCCGGTCAGGGGATCGGTGCGATAAAAGCCCGACCCTTCCGAGACCGTGCGCACGGAGAACAGGCTGGCGTTGCCGGTGAAGCGGTCCTGCTTGGTCAGGTTGTAGCTGCCGGCGGAATAGAGGCTGACGACCGTCGGATCGTTGGTGCTGGTCGTGCGGGCGTCGGTGGACACCGACTGGCCGGAGACCGGGTCGACCTGGAAGCCGTCGGTCCGGTTGTCGACCTGATTGTGGACCTTGGCGAGAGCGATCCCGCCGGTGATCGAATAGACCTTGTTTCCGTAGGAGAGGTTGGTCGAGACGCTGTAGCGGTCGTTGAAACTGGCCTGCGCGCGGATGGAGCCGATCACGCCGACGCCGCTCTGCCCCTTCTTGGTGACGAGGTTGATGATCCCGCCCGAGCCGTCCGGCTTGAAGGCGGCGGAGGGGTTGGTGATCACCTCCACGCGCTCGAACTGGTTGGCGGGCAGTTGCTGCAGGGCGTCGGCGCGGCTCGGGCCCGAGAACAGGGGCGAGGGCTGGCCGTCCACCAGGATGGTGACGTTGCTGGAGCCGCGCAGGCTGAGGTTGCCCTGCACGTCCACATCGACCGAAGGGATGTTGCGCAGGGCGTCGCCGATCCCGCCCGTGGTCGCCTGCAGGTCCTTGGCCAGACTGTAGCTCTTGCGATCGATCGTCGAGCGGTAATCCTGCGGGGCGGCGGTGACGGTGACCTCCTGAGACGCGCCGGGCTTCGCCGCCGGCCCGGGCGGCTTTTTGGGGGCGGTATCGCTCGGGGCGCTTGACGGCGCCGCCGCCTGCGCCTGGGCCTGGGCGGCCGTGCTGAAGCACGCCAGCGCGATGGCCGAAACGACTTTGATTTTCACCCTGCCCGCGCCCCATCCAGCGCGGGACAGGCTTGAGCCCGGCTAGTGGGTCACTCCCTGAGCGGGAACGCGGCGCTTGTGGAGTTAAATCTCTGCAATCTTGTGCTGCGGAGCGATTGCGGAGCGGGTCCCGGCTAAGGCGCGGATGAGGCGCTGCGCCGAGGCGAGCGAACCGGGCGCCCGCCTGGCTCCGTCGCCTTCGTGAGAATCTCGGACGCTGCGCCGGCAGGCTTGCGCGGTCATGGGCGCGCCTTCCCGAAACGCTCGGGGAAGTCGTCCAACGACAGGGTAAAATCGTCTTGATCCAGGAACTGCTCGTCCGTCAGGTCCGGGTGCTCGACGGCCTTGTACCAGCGCGCATAGTTGGGCAGGTCCCGCGCGTCGGCATGGAAGTAGGTGGAGTAGGTGCGGACGTGGACCTTCTCGTCGCCGGGCGTCAGGTCGAATTCCATCAGGCGCATCCAGCCGTCGCCCACCCCCGGGAAATGCAGGGTCCTGGGATCGCCGGGCGCGACGTCGATGAAGGACTGGCGGCGCTCCTGATAGTCCGACAGCAGTTGATAGACCTTATGCCCCTTCACGTTGAGGTCCACCCGGCGCGCGGCGCCCTCCTCGTGCCCGTTCAGGACCAGGAAGATCTGGTCATTGACCGCGATGAACTTGCGCCACAGCGCCTCGGGATCGTTGTGGCGCGGATCGGCGACCGACAGCTGCAGCATGGGATCGGCGCCGCGGACGCCGTCAGGCTTCAGGTACTGATGGGTGGTGACGATGGTCGGAACGCCCGGATAGCGGGCGATCACGCCGCGCGCCCAGTCCAGAACGGCGTCGTCCGGCTGCATCTCCAGGCCGAGGTGCAGGAAGCGGCGGCCGGCGGCGCCGAAGATCACCGCGCTGTCGGCGCCGTCATGGAAGGACGACACGTACCAGGGCTTGCCCCTGAAGAAGGCCGTCTCGCGACCGAAGGTCCGTCGCCACAGCTCCAGCCCCCCGAGAAGCAGGATGCCCAGGCCGCTGGGCCGGCCGGGGCCGATGTGGGCGGAAGGGTCGGGCGGATGGCGCGCATCGGTCCAGACGGCGTCATAGTCGTGATTGCCGGGCACGAGCGCGAAGGGGGTCTTGCCGGCGATCATGGTGTAGCCGGCGACGGCCGCCGGCAGCTCCACCTGCACGATCGCGTCGCGCCATTGCGGCGACGCCGCCTGTTCCAGAAGGACGCTGGGGGTGGACCGCAAGCCCCGCGCGGCGCTGTCGGGATCGGGTTTGTCGCCCGGCGAGTGTTGCCAGACGTCGCCGACGGCGGAAACGAAGGCGATCGAACCGCCTTCGGCCTGCAGATGGCGCTCCACATAGGCCAGCTGGTCGAAGAACAGCTCCCTGGCGTCGAACGGAAACCCCTGGGCGCGCTGGTTGTGGAAGTCGATGTAGTTTTGGGTATCCGGAATGACGGCCAGCGTGAACCTCGCCCCCGACAAAGGCGCGGCGTCGGCGGGCTGCGCGCTCGCGGGCGTCGCCGCGAAGACGGCGCAGGCCAGGGCGACGCCGACTGCGAGACGGAGCATCGGCGGTCTCCTCAATGGAACTGCAAGCGGGCCTGTACGCCCACCGACAAGGGCGGGTCGACGAGCGCGCCGATGGCCCCGGCCGAGCTCGGCACGACCTGCCGGTAGCTGGCCGTGGTGACGTTCGAGAGGTTGCGCCCGATAACCGCGAGTTCCCAGCCCCCCGCCCGCGGCGCCAAGGCGATCCGGGCGTCGATCTTGGCGAAAGCCGCCTGCGACATCCGGCTGTCGGCGGTCGGAAGCACGAAATAGCTGCTGGAGAAATAGGGCGTGACCTCGGCGACGATCTGCCATCCGTTTCCGACGGAATGGACGTAGCGGGCGCTGACATTGCCGCTCCAATGCGGAGCAAACGCCCTGTCCTTGCCCGACAGGTTCTGGACGCAGGTTCCGACGGTGGTGGCCTGCTGCAGGGTGGTGCAGGGGGCGTTCGGATAGTCCTGATATCGGGCGTCGAGATAGGTCGTGTTGACCGACAGGGTCAGTTGGGAGGTCGGTTTGAAGCTCAGGCTGAGCTCCGCGCCGTCGGCCACCGACCGCGCCGCATTGGTCACGATCTGGCGCTGGGTCGCGCCGACCAGGACCGTCGCGGTCTCCTGCAGGTCCCGATATTCGTCGTGGAAGCCGGCGAGCGTCAGGTTCAGGCGGTGGTCGAAGAAGGCGGCTTTGACGCCCGCTTCGAAAGCATCGACGTGCTCCGGATCGAACGCCGACTTGGTCGTGCCGATCGAGAAGCCGCCGGCCTTGAAGCCCTTGCTGTAAGATCCATAGAGCATCACGCGCGGCGTGAGGTCGTACTGCACGCTGGCCGAAGGCAGGAGCGCGGAGTCCGAGCGACGCCCGTTCGTGTAGTTCCCGGCGTCGACCCCCGCCGGGCCGTACAGGAGCGCCTGGGCCGCGGCCGAGAAGGCGACGAAGTTTGCGTTGCTCGGGACCGAGCCGGCCGTTCCGATGACCGGCGCGCGCGTGTCGTCCTTGTGCACCTGCGTGTAGCGGGCGGCGAGGTTGATCCGCAGGCGGTCGACAGGCCGCAGGCTTGTGGAGACGAAGGCGGAGTACGCGTTGCTTCGCTCGACCGTCGGAATGTAGGCGGCCACGGGCGTGGTCGCGCTCACGAGGCCGCCGGTGGCGGCGGCCAGCGGCGCGAAATAGAAGCCCTCGTAGAGACCGTCGGTCAGGTCGCCGTGCTGATAGTACAGCCCGGCGATATAGCTGATCGGCTGGTTTTCGCGCGAAGCGATCCTGAACTCCTGGCTGACCTGGTTGTAGCGCTCGGCCAAGGCCAGCGGGAGCGCGGTCGAAGCGCCCACGGCGCTGCCGCCGGCGGCGCCGGGAACAGGGATCGGGTCGTTCAGCAGCGAAAAGGTGCGGGAGAAATAGCCGGTCGTCGATGTGAACGTGTGGGCGCCGAGGTCCACCTTGACCGCCAGTTCGCCTTCACCGAAATCGTAGTTGAAGTACGACGGGTTGGAGACGCTGGTGTCGTCGAGCCGGTTGTCGGCGACGCCGCCCTTGGCCAGATAGCGCCCGCAGGCCCCGGCGGCGGCCCCGAAGGCGGCGGGCGGCGGACAGTTCAGCAGATCCAGGTCGAACACGCCGGTGTCGCGCATGCGGCCCAGATCCACGCGGCCGTCGATGGTGATCGTGTTGGTCGGCGTCCACTCCGCGGAGAGGCGCCCGACCGTGTCATTCAGCGCCGGCCCCTTCCGACCCGTGGTGGCGTCGTCGATATAGCCGTCCGAGCCCGACTGCCGCACGACGGCGCGCAGTCGGAGGTCGTCACTCACGGGCAGGTCCGCGCCGATCTGCGCCGAATACTCGCCGTAGGACGGGGAATAATAGGCGTCGACATCGACGCCGTAGTCCCGGGCCGGCTTGCGCGTGACGATGTTGAGGGCGCCGCCGATTGTGTTGTTGCCGAAAAAGGTCGTCTGCGGGCCGCGCAGGACTTCGATCCGGTCAACGTCGAACAGCGCCATGCGCACGTCGCGCGACCGCCCGCGATAGACGCCGTCAACGAAGGTGCCGACCGACTGCTCGAAGCCGATATTGGCGGAGGAGCCGATGCCGCGAATGGCGATGTAGTCCGAGGCGGGCGACTCCGAAATCCTGAAGCCGGGCTGGCGGATGGCGAAGGTCTCCAGGCTGGTGATCGCCTGCTCCTGAATCTGCTTGCCGCTGACGGCGATCACGGAAACGGGCACGTTCCGCAGCTTCTCCACCCGGCCGGTCGCCGTCACGACCACCTCATCGACATTCGCCGGAGGGGTTGGCTCCGCCGGGGTCGGCTGTGCGGCGGTTGGCCGTGCGGGAGTTGGCTGGGCGGGAGTTGGCTGGGCGGGGGTTGGCTGGGCGGGGGTTGGCTGGGCGACCGCGTCGCCGGTCGGCGTTTGTGCAGAGGCCGACGACGCCTGAGCCAGGAATGGCAAGCTCAGACAAAGAGCCGACGAGAGGCAAAGCGCTGTCTTCGTGATCATAAGGCGGACCCATTTCCCGATGCGATGCGGGCCGCTCCCCGAGAAGCCACGCCTGGTGGCTCGTCGTTTGACTAAAATCGATGACAAGATAATGAAAATCTCAGACTTTATTGCCGCATCGCTCTCAAAAATATAGTAACCATCAGAGATATATCGTATATGATTGGATTATAATGGAGCTATATTGAGATTTTCTGTCGATATATATTTTATCGTATCGCGGCCTATCGCCGATATAAACCGGCAAAGCGCCATCATAGATAAAATATACTCGACACCACTCCAATGAATAAAGCCATTCTTGCACCAGGCGCGGTCCATAAATGAAATTATAATGTCTTATTCAACGCATAAGCTGAGGGCATGGCGATCCGCTCATCTCAGCTTCAGATCCTGATGGTGCTCGATGCGCTTCTGGCCGAAGGGTCGGTGACGGCGGCGGCCCGGCGCCTCAACCTCACCCAACCCGCCGTGTCGCAGACCCTGGCGCGGGCCCGCACCCTGTTTGATGACTCGCTGTTCGTGCGGGCGAACGGCCGGATGGTCCCGACGGAACGGGCGTCCGCCCTCTCGGTGAAACTCAACGCGTGGATGGAGGCGACGCGCGACGTGCTCGAGCCGCCGCGCTTCGATCCCGAAACGCAAAGCAAGAATTTTGTCATCGCCAGCAACGACTTCGCCGAGCAGGCCCTGCTGCCGCCGTTGGTGTCGGCGGTGAAACGGGCGGCGCCGCACGTGACCTTGGCCCTACGCTCGGTCGAAAGCGCTCGCTTGCTGGGGGATGATGTCCGCGAGGGTCGCGTCCACCTCGTCATTTCGGGGATCGCGCCACCGCCGTTTTTCATCGAACGGATGCTTTACGAGGAACATTTCGTGCTCCTCGCGCGCCGCGGCCACCCGGTCCTGGACGGAGCCGTGACCGCTGAGCAGTTCGCGGCCATGGACCACGCCCTGGTGTCGCCGCAAGGGATCGGTCTGCGCGGACCGATCGATGACGCCCTGGCCGATCTTGGCCTCTCGCGGCGGGTCTCGCTATCGGTGTCGCGGTTCGCGAGCCTGCCGCCGCTGCTGCGGGGCACGGACCTGATCGCCGCGGTCCCCTCGCGCTTCGCCGACACCATGGAAGCCCGCGCCTTTTGCGGCTCGGCCGCCCTCCCCTTCCCCGCGCCGACGTTCGGAATGCGTCTGTCCTGGCACCAACGCTTCACGTCCGACCCCGCCCATCGCTGGCTCCGCGACCTCGCGTTCGACCAGATTGAGTCGGCGAGTCGACGCCTGGAGACGTGATCTGAAGCGACCCCCACGGCTGAGACGAGGTTTTACGTGTCATGCCGCTGTAATTCCACGCGCCAATAGCCCTGTGCCCATTTGTGGTCATTGCCGTTGTTCGGATCGCGCAAGGTAGAGCGACGATCCACTTCAACCGGCGTGCGAATTGAGGCTTTCCCTGCAGTCAAGCGTCCCTAGTTGGAGAGACGGCAATGCTCGCGCGCCGTCGCGACGACTGCGCCCGAACTTGGCCGTTCGCCGGGGCTGGCGCCACACTGCCCGACAGCGGACGCCTTGAACTTCCGCGTCGGGCTCAAAGCCGAAGTTGGGAGTGTCCGCTTTCGGTTAGCCCAGCTACACGCTAGCAGGGACGCACAGCTCGAAGTCGCTCAACTTCACTTTGTAGACTTGCATGAACGTCTCGTCGGCCCACTTCTCGACGCGCTCCTGCGAGTAGTTCTCCATGAGCCATTCGTAGTTGCAGACGAACGGCCCATCCTTGAGAATCCACTGCCTGGTGAGATCGAACAGCGCCATAGTTCCATAGAAGCGGTCGAACATGGCCTTCACGGCCTTCTCGTCTCGGTCGGGCCACTTCCTCGGGTAAACGCCGGGCTTGTCGGGCCTATCGGTGAAGAGCGACAAGTGCCGCAGCCAAACTTCCATCGCCTCCTTGGAAGCGTTTTCCCCGGTCTTCCACATGCCTGGCCAACAGAAGAACTCTGGACGGGCAAGTTTGTCAGTGGCGAAGGCGATGAAGTGGGAGAAGAACACGCGGACCGGCTGATTAATTGGGTCGAACTCGAACGTCCGGTGCTCTTCCATAAGCTTTACAACGCCAGGCAGGCTTTCCCGCCAGGACACGATCGTTGCAAGGGCATCCATCGGGTCGTCGTAGCCAGCCGCCTCGGCTAGCATTCCGCCAAGTTCGACATATTCGTCGCGCGAGTGCTTCTTGATCAGAGTTTTTAGCTCGGGCGCCGCCTCAACAACTCGGCACAGCCTGACGAAGCGCGTTCCGACATCCACATCTCCGATGAAGGCCTCAAAGTCACCGATGTCGAGGGGAAAGCCCTGTGTGGGATTGATAGCGAGATCGAGCACCAGCAGGAACAGACTTACGAGAGGATCGTCGAACCTGCCCGGGCGCCTGGCCCCAGAGAGCTTCAAGAACCAGTCCCACGCTTCGACATAGACGCCCTGGAGGCAGCCGGCGGAGTCTAACTGATCGAAGGTTAGGGTGCGCCCTTGGCCGCCGTTGAGGAACTGCAACTGCGCGAATCGCGCCTGGCCTTCATAGATCGCATGAAGTCCAATCGGCGGAACCCGGACCGGGGAGTTGTGATAGAAGCCCTCGACCTGGGCCTCCCGGGCGGCCTTATGTCGCTCGTCCCACACTTCGCCGCCCGGAAGCGTCGTCCAATCCGGATCGACCGCCGCTTGCAGCAGTCCAATGAGCTGCCCATAGGCGATGTAGTAGCCGTGCCCAACCGCCTCGAAATGGATTTGATCAACCAGCCATTGGATCGCCTTCTTCGGGTTTAACGCGAAAGCTTTGTAATATTCGACGTCCAGGGCGTTGTTCACGGCGATGTTCGCCGCTCGAAGCTTCGTCTGTGCCGACGGGCCCTCGGACAACAAGGTGTTGTTCGTCCAAGTGAAGAGGGATTTCTTCGGCCCGAAATCCTGCAACGTCTCTCTTAAGTATTTCATGGTCGAAAAAGACTGGGCGAGATAGCTCAAGCTTAGGAGCAGTCCGACGTCGATCCGACATGCTGCCACCAATGCACTGTCTCGTGCAGATAAGTGGAATAGGCCCTAAGTGCTTCCGGCGGAATTTCGTCACCGTCGTATTCGCCGTTCTGGATAGAATCCATTAGCTCGTGATTGCGCGGGCTAAGGCGCAGCACGAAGCGCATCGTCTCGTACATGCCATGTGCATTCAGCGATGCTTCGAAGGTCGGGGTATCGAAGCCTTCGAACTCGATGGGCTCTTGGGAGGCGAAGTCCAGGGTCATTCGGCGAGCCTAACGGAACGGAACCGCGTGAATAATGCACTTTCAGCTTATCCGAAAATATTGGCTGCACTGAGTCTTCCAAGCGGATATCTTGGAAACATCCACACCATGGAATATCAAAGTCTCTCCGAGCCAATCAAAATGGTGAGAGAGGTCTGCGGCTAGGCAATCCTTGAGCTCAGTAAGCGGAGGGACTTGCTTGGGATAATCAACGCTCTCGTTTGGTGCCCACCAGGGCCAATGAGTCATTCGAAAGGGTTCTTCGCCCTCGGGGAAGAAAGCGCGTGCTGATTCGTGCACAGCAATCCCATACGGCGGAGCGCTGGCTTCCGAACGATACGCCTGAATAATCGCCGGACCGAACATCACGGGGGTCATGAAGCCCGCGTTCTCGCGCAACTTCTTCGGTTCAAGACCAGGAATCAGGTCTTTGCCGAAATAGACTGGCCCATACGCGATGCCCCCGCGCAGGAGGAAACGGTCTTGTGGCCGAGGCACAGCGACGAAATCACAAGCTAGCAAGATCATTGCTCGACCGAGCAACGACATGAGCTCGCGCTTTGAGGATGAAACGATGAAAACGCCATCGTTGATGGTTTGCAATCGCCCGGAGAATTTAATCGCGGCCTGTGCACGATGGATAGCTACATGCAGTCGGGCGAGGAAGTTCGCGCTCTTCCTGACCGAGATGCCCATCGTGTGGCCGGCTCCCATGAGGTCCAGCCAGCCAACATAGACGTTCGCTGCAGGCTTCAAATGTTCCGAATTGAAGTTGAGATCCTTCTTTCGGGCAGCTTTCGCGAACGTACGTACGCGCTCAAAAGCGTCGTTGTCGGATGCCATCAGCCCACCAAGCTTTGCCGTTCCTGTACGGCATTAGCCGGGATGTCCGGTATAGGCGCGCGAGTCAATGTCCCCTCCTAGCGCGGACAAGGCCTTGCCGTTGTGCGCGCGTTAAAGGCCAGGGACGCAAGGGCATCGAGCTCAACGCATCCACCCCAGGCCCAGGCTCTTTTGCAGGGAGATCCAGTCGTTGGTGAGGCTGGCCTGGCCCTGGGCGAGCGCCTGTCGGGTCTGGACCTGCTGGTTCTGCGCGTCGATCAGGTCGGTCAAGCTGGCCGTGCCGCCCTGGTAGCGACGTTGGGTGATGTCTGTGGCCCGTGTGGCCAAGGTCTCCGCGCGCACAAGGGAGGCGAGGCTCTTGCGCTGGCCGCCGTAGCGGCTCAGCGAGGCCTCCGCGTCCCGAAGGGCGGAGAGAACCGCCGTCTGATACTGGGCCACTGCCGCATCGCGGTCGGCCTGGGCGCCCTTCACCTGCGCCTGGATGCGCGGGTAGCTCAAGATGCTCCAGGACAGGGACGGGCCGCCGAGCGCCGAGAAGTTCGACGCTCGGAACAACTGGCCGGCGTGGGTTGCAGAAAAGCCGATGTCACCCAGGAGCTGTCCCTTGGGGAATAGCTGGGCCATCTCCTCGCCGATCTTGGCGTTGCTGGCGGCCAGCCGCCGTTCGGCTTGGCGGATATCGGGGCGCCGGCGCAACATGGAGGCAGGGTCTCCGACGGCGGTCTCGGCCGGAGGCGTTGGAACCGGAGCGGCGGCCGCCAAGTCCGCGTCCAGCGCGCCGGGCTCCTGGCCGGTGAGGACCGCCAGCGCGTCGCGGAGCTGATCGACCTGGCTTTCGAGCGGGGCGACCGTGGCCTCCGCCTGCTCGAGCACCGTCTGGGCCCGCTGCAGGTCGCCGTCCGCGGCCGCGCCGCGCTCCCGGCGCTGGCGCACCAGATCCGCCCCCTGGCGTTGCAGTGCGACCGCGTCCTGGGCGAGAACCAGCCGAGCCTGGACGTCCCGCAGGTCTACGTAGGTCTGGCCAACCTCGGCGGCGAGTTCGACCTCTGCGTCTTCGAGCGAGGCCTGCTGCGCGCCCAGGTTGGCGCCGGCAGCTTCGATCCCGCGCCGGGCGCCGCCGAAGATGTCGAGCTCCCACGTGGCGTCGAACCCCGCCGAATAGAGGTTGAAGCTCTCGACCGAGCCGCCGCTCCCCCCATTCAACACACCCGTTGGAATCCGGGCGCTCGCTTCCAGGGCCGTAGCTCCGCCGCTGGGCAGGAGTGCGGCGCGGCTCTGGCCGAGGCTGGCGCGGGCCGAGCGGACCTTGGCCAGGGCGGCATGGACCGTCGGGCTGTCGGCCAGCGACCGGTCAATCAGGCGGGTCAGCAGCGGATCGTCGAGCTGCTCCCACCAACGCGCGAGCGGCGGAGCGGAGGTCGCCGGCGCAGCTTGGGCGCGGAGGAATGCGGCGGCCGACTGGGCGTGCGGGGCGGCGACGGGCGGGCCGTTGTAGTCGGGGCCCGCGCTAGCGCAGGCGGAGAGCAGGGAAGCGCCAGCGAGCAGGGTGGCGATAAGCGGGACCTTGTGAGACATGGCGGTTCAATGCGCGAGCGAGATGCTCGCGTCCTTGGGCAGGGGTCTGAGGAGGAAAGCGAGGGGGATCATCAGCACCAGGCCGATCCCGAACACCCAGTAGAGATCGGAGAAGGCCATCACGAGGGCCTGGCTCTGGATGTGCTGGTTGATCTGGACGACGCCTTCGCGGGGGACGGCTTGCTGGGTGAGCAGGCTGTTGGCGGTGACGGATTCCGCCAGGCGGGCGGCGTGGAAAGTCGTCCGCTGCTCCTGGAGCGCGCCGATGACCGCAAGGCCGATCGAGCCGCCGAGGTTGCGCGCGGCGTTGAAAAGACCCGAGGCGTCCTCGGCCAGTTCCTGCGCCACCGAGCTGGTCGCCGCCGCGTTCAGGAACAACATCGCGAAGAACTGGGCGAAGCCGCGGATGACCTGGCTGAGGACGAACTGCGGACCCGCGGTGTCCGACGTGAGGCCGATGTCGATGAAGCAACTGGCTCCGTAGAGCAGAAGGCCGAGCGCGACGGCCAGGCGAAGGTCGATCCGGCGGACCAGGATCGGGAAGACGGCGAGCATGGCCACGGTCGGTATGCCGCTGATCATGGTCACATTGCCGGACTGCTCTGCGTTGTAGCCGGCGACCTGCGCGAGGAACTGGGGGATGATGTAGAGGATGCCGTAGAGGGCCGCGCCCACCATTAGGCTGAGCAGGAAGACCGCGCCGAAGCTCCGGTCGAGCAGGATCTTCAGTTGGATCACCGGCCGCTTTGCGACCCGCTGGCCGATGGCCAGCATGACGAAGCCCACGAGGGTGATCGCGCTGAGTTGCCAGATGAGCTCGGATTCGAACCAGCGCTCCCGCTGACCTTCCTCGAGCACGATGGTGAGGCCGCCTAGGCCGAGCACGAGGCCGGCGATACCCAGGACGTCAGCCTCGCGGAACATCGACCAGCGGGCTGGCGCGCCGCTGAGGCCGGTAAGGAGGAGCGCGATAAGGCCAATCCCAATCGGTAGGTTCAGGAAGAAGGCATAGTGCCAGCTGACGTTCTCAGTGAGCCAGCCGCCGAGCACGGGCCCCAGCACGGGGCCCATGACCGCGGTCATGCCGAACAGGGCGACGCCCACGGGTTGTTGATGCGGTGGCAGGCGCGTGGCGACGATGGACAAGGCCGTGGGGATCATGGCCCCGCCGGTGAAGCCCTGGCCGATCCGTCCGGCGACCATCATGGACAGGTCGTGGGAGACGCCGCAGATCATGGAAAACACGGTGAACAGCGAGGCCGCGATCAGTAGGAAGGTCCTGAGGCCGAAGATCTTCTCGAACCAGCCGGCGAGCGGGATCATGACGATCTCCGCCACCAGATAGGCCGTGGAGATCCAGGTCCCCTCCGCTCCGCTGGCGCCGATCTCGCCCTGAATGGTGGGCAGGGCGGCGTTGACGATGGAGGTGTCCAGCGTGGCCATGAGCGCGCCGATCGTGCCGGCGGCCACCGCCAGCCAGGCCGCGACGTCGGCTTTGTCGGAGGTGTCAGCCGCGGACATCAGCCGGCCCTTCCGCCGAGGGAGGCTCGACGTTGCTCCCTGCCGGGCTCGGACCGCGTGTCGACCGCCGCTTCCACCGAGAGGCCTGGCAGGAGGACGGGGCGCACGTCGGCGGGCGCATCGACGCGGATCCTCACCGGCACGCGCTGGACGATCTTGGTGAAGTTGCCCGTGGCGTTGGTGGGCGGGATCAGGGCGAACTGCGCCCCGGTGCCGGGCGAGAAGCTGTCGATCACGCCGTTCAGCTTGCGGTCACCCAGCGCGTCGACCTTGATCGTCACTGGCTGGCCCGGGCGCATATGGCCGATCTGCGTCTCCTTGAAGTTGGCGGTCAGATAGATCGACTGGACGGGGACCACCGACATCAGGCGTGTTCCCGGCTGCACGTACTGGCCTGGCCGCACGGAACGGTCGCCGATACGGCCCGGGATGCTGGCGCGCACAACGACCGCCTCGACGTCGGTCGAGGCCTGGCGGGCCTGGGCCTGGGCCTGTTCGACCTGGGCCTTCGCCACGCCGATCTGGGCCTGCAGGGTGTCGATCTGGCGGCGCGCCGCCAGCACCTGCGCCGTGGCGGCGTCGGCCTGGGCCTTGGACTGGTCCTGGTTCTGGCGCAGCTGATCGAGGCGCTCATTGGTCTCGGCGCCGCTGGCGACGAGCGGCCCGTAGCGCTCGACCTGGCGCCGCGTGAAGAGGACCTGGGCGCGCGCGGCCCTGGCCTGGGCTTCGGCCTGGGCGATCTGGGCCTGCTGGCCCTTGATCTGGGCTTCGGCCTGCCGGATCGAGGCTTGGCCCTGGTCGATCTGGGCTTTGGCCTGGTCCAACCGGGCCTGCGGATCGCGCGGGTCGATGCGGACCAACGGCTGGCCGGCCTCGACCGTCTGGTTGTCCGAAACGAACACCTCCTCGACATACCCCCCCACCTTCGGCGCGACGGTGACCTGGTCGGCGGCGAGATAGGCGTCGTTGGTGGTCTGGACGAAGCGTCCGACCGTCCACCAATGGACGGCCGCACCGCCGCTGGCGGCGATCGCGAGCGCCGCGGCCAGGGCGAGCCCGCCCCGCACTGCGCCGCGCTTCAAGGGCGAAGACTTTTCCGGCCGTGTCGGTCCGGTCGGGGGCTGGTCCATGGGGACGAGGGCGGTCTGGGGCATGGCGGCTTTCACGGCGTTGAATGGAGAGGCGTTGCGTGATAAAAGAACGATACCGTTTCGTTTCTTTAAAAAGCCTCAAAGCCGATGTCAAGATGATGCAATGCAAGAGGCCGATCGGGAGAAGAGCATGAAGCCGCAGAAGCGCCGTCTTGGACGCCCGGACCAACAGGGTTCTGAGGACCTGGTCCGCCATATCGTCGACACGGCCACGCGCCTGTTCATCGACAAGGGGTATGCCGCCGTTTCCATCGAGCAGATCGCCGTGGCGGCCCAATCGGGCAAGCCGACGATCTACCGCCACTTCGGATCCAAGGAGGGGCTGTTCATGGCCGTGATCGATCGCCAAACGCAGCGCCTGCTGGAACTCGCGCGCACGGTCGAGAGCGGCTCCTCAGATCCGATGGACGCCCTGAAAAGCACCTGCCGCTTCCTGCTCGACTTCGTGCTCCACCCGGATCTGGTCAGCCTGTATCGGACCCTGGTGGCGGAGGTCGGACGGTTCCCGGACCTTGGAGAACACGTGCTTGAGAACTGCGCGGCGCCGATCAAGGCGGTGAACCTGCGGCTGCTGCGCGCCGCCATGGACGCTGGGGTGCTGCGCGAGATGGATACCGAGTTGGCGGAATTGATCCTGGGCAGCGTGATCACCGGCGGGCCTATTCAACAGGCCCTGCTGGGCAGCCGACGCTTCGAGCGGCCGGAAGACCGCGACGCCTATTTCGAGACGGCCTGGACGATCTTCGTCCGAGGGGCCGCGTAGCCGCGCTGCGGGCCGAAGACGGCAATCCGCATTCCCTGCCAAACAGGCGCCCATGCGGGCGCCGGGCCGCAACTTGCGGCGCCGTGCCAAGAGCAGAGTCCTGACGCCGCAAAACGCTTTTGCCAAACGGGGCTAGACGTCCGGAACTTGGCCGGGAGCTAGAGTCTGCAATTGGCGCCGAGCTGACGCCGCACACATCGCGCGTCGATGCGTGAAGAGCGTAACCAAATGGCGGATCTCAGCGGCTCGACAGGAAGAACGAGTTTCCGTCCGGGTCCTTGAAGTAGACATGCGGGAACGGCTTCTTCTCAGGTGGGCCGAGGAATTCCACGCCACGGGCGCGGAGCCGTTCATAGGCGTAGTCCACATCGTCACATCCGAAAGAGCCATTGAAGAAGGTTCCAACGCGGTCTTCCTGTCCTTCAGGCGTCAGCAACAACAGACCGGTCTGAGCCCCAGGGATGGCGAGCTCGATCCATCGCTTCTCGCCGACGAGGCGATCCGTGGTGATGATGCAGCCCATCATCTCGGTCCAGAAGGCCAACGCCCGCTCCTGATCACGAGTCGGGATGCCCACATAGTTGAGCCTTCGGATCAAATTGACCTCTCGCGATGACGCAAACCCCGCTTTGCCGAGCTAGGCATGCGATCTAATGCTATAGCAATGACCGACAGACGATACACGCTCGACGCATATGTCCTGGATGCGCTGATGAGAGATCTTGTCGGCCACGATCACCGCGCATCGGCATTCCTGGTCTACCTGACCTTGAGCGCGGCGGCCGAGGACGGCGCGCTGCGTCTCAGCCATGCCCAGCTTGCGGAAAGAACCGGCCTGTCTAAGCGCAGCGTTCAGGACGCCGTGCTTCATCTCGTCCACAGGAGGCTGCTGCGCGTAACGCGACAGGGCTCCACCGACATTCCCAGATACGAACCCCTAACGCCCTGGCGCCGCCGCCCGGCCGGCGCATAGGTCTTCGCCTAGCTTGCCTTCGGCTGCCAAAGCTCGATCTTGGTGCCGTCCGGATCCTGGATCCAAACAAAGCGCCCGAAGCTATCCTCGTCATCGCGCTTTAGGATGGGCACGCCGTGCGCGGTCAGCCGCGCGACGACCGCGTCCATGTCGTCCACGGCGAAGTTAATCATGAACTCCCGTATCGAGGGGGTCATATGATCACTGGATTCCGGAAAGGCGGACCAAGCGATTTTCGGGGGATGGCCCGGGGCGTCGAAGGGTATCGCCGCTCCACCCCAGGGTTTCACATCGAGCCCGAGGACCTCGCGATACCACTGCACAAGGGCTTTGGGATCCTTGCTCTTGACGAACACGCCGCCGATGCCCGTGACGTGACCCGGTTGCTCAGCCATGGCGGCTCCCTGCCAAACGAGGGCGACCAAAGTCAGGAAGGCGAGGCGCCCGAGTGACATTCATCATTCCGATCCGATTTTGGATTGAGCTCGCGGCTAAAGCCGCGAGGCCGAGTTAGACGCACTGTCGGCATAACGGCAATCATGGCAGCTAATGCTATAGCGTCCTGTTCTCCACCGGAGTCTTGGACGCTCCAATTGGACGCATGCTCGATGAAGCCCGCCGGGGCGATATTCCTGAGTCCTCACGCTGATTATGATGGCTTGGATAGGTCGCGTGCCGCAGTCGCGACGCCGTCGCAAACCTGCCCCTGAACGCGATCTGAATGTCGGGAATCTGGCGAGGCGCCGACGGCAGCTTGGTGGCGCAACTCCGCCCCAGCCCCACCTGACCAATCGTTAAGCTGACACCGGCCGCACATCCCCTACCCTGGCGCGCAACCACCGCTCGAAAGGTTGCAATGCCCCGTTCCCGTCTGCTCGCCGCCCTCCTCCTCTCCGCTTCCGTGCTCGGCGTCGCCGCGCCGGCGCTGGCCGCCCTGCCGCGGTTTCCGCAGCCGTTCGGGGATCGGATCGTGTTCGTGGCCGATGGGAACATCTGGGCCGTGGGCAAGGACGGGGGGCAGGCGGTGCGGCTGACCAGCGCCTCGGGGCAGGATATGATGCCGCGGGTTTCGCCCGACGGGCGCTGGATCGCCTATACCGAGGCCAGCCGGGCCGGCACCGACGTCTGGGTGATCCCCTCGGCGGGCGGCGCCGCGCGGCGGCTGACCTTCCATCCGACCACCGAGGCCGGCACCGGCGGGCGGCACGGGCCGGACAACATGGTCGTCACCTGGACCCCGGATTCCCAGTCCGTGGTCTATCTGACCAAGCGCGACCAGTGGAACAGCTGGATCCAGGCCATGTACAAGGTCCCGGTGGCGGGCGGCGCGCCCGTTCCCCTGCCGATCGACACGGCGGTGGGCCTGGCCACCTACGCCCCCGACGGCCACACCATCGCCTACAACCGCATCTTCCGGAACTTCCGCACCTGGAAGCGCTACAACGGCGGTCTGGCGCAGGAGGTGTTCACCTACGACTTCGACACCAAGGCGACCACGCAGATCACCCACTGGTCGGGGACCAACACCTCGCCCATGTGGTACGGCCGCAAGATCTATTACCTGTCCGACCAGGACAAGGCCCGCCGCGCCAACCTGTGGGTCTACGACCTCGATACGAAACAGACGCGCGAAGTCACCCACTTCACCGACTACGACATCGACTTCCCCGCCCTCGGCGGCGACGCCATCGCCTTTCAGCAGGGCGGCAAGCTCTATCGCCTGGACCTGCCGACCGAGACCCTGCACGAGGTCCCGATCAGCGTGCCGGACGACAATCCGCGCACCCGCCCCCACGTGGCCGAGGTGAAGGACGAGGTGCGCGACAGCGATCCCTCGGGCCAGGTGAACTACGCCCTTTCGCCCAACGGCAAGCGCACGCTGTTTTCGGCCCGCGGCGACATCTTCAGCGTACCCAGCGAATACGGGGCCACGCGCGACCTCACCGGCACGCCGGGGATCGACGAGGACCATCCGGCCTGGTCGCCGGACGGGCGCACCATCGCCTACACCACCGACGCCGGCGGCGGCCAGCAGCTGGCCATCCGCCCGGCCGAGGGCGGGGCGGAGAAGATCCTCACCAACTTCAAGACCGGCTACCTCTACGGCCCGCTGTTCGCCCCGGACGGCAAGACCCTGGCCTTCAGCGATGGGGCGCACACCCTGTGGACCGTGCGCACGGACGGCGGCGCGCCGGTCAAGGTGGCGCAGGACAAGCTCAGCGAGATCCACGACCAGAGCTTCTCGCCCGACGGCCGCTGGCTGGCCTTCAGCCAGGCGGCCGCAGCGCGCCGGCGCGACCTCTATCTGTATGAGCTTTCGAGCGGCAAGCTGACCCGGCTCGGCCAGGGCGGCGAGGTCGACTACGGCCCGGTCTGGTCGCCCGACGGCAAATACCTCTACTTCGTCTCCAACCGGCACGAGAACCCGGTGCCGTCCGACGTGGAGTTCGACTTCGAGGTCTTGAAGTCCAACGGCGTCTACGCCATCCCCCTGGCCAAGGACACCGCCTCGCCGATGGCCCCCCGCTCGGACGAGGGCGACAGCGGCCCGCCCGAGGACGCAAGAGCCGCCAAGCCGGGGGATAAGACCTCTCCGGGAGATCGGGGCAAGCCGCCGGCCAAGGACCAGAGCGGCAAGGGCGAGCCGGCGCCCGACGCCACCAAGCCGATCGCGCCGATCCGCGTCGACCTCGACGGCATGATGGCCCGCGCCGTGGCCCTGCCGATCGAGCCGGCCGAGATCGCCGCCCTCGATGCCCGCGGCGAGCGGATCTACTATCTGACCCAGCCGCTCGGCCTGATCGACGGCGCGTTGAAAGGCGAGAAGTCGGCCCTGCACTTCTACGACTTCAAGAAGCGCAAGGACGCGGTGATCGCCGAGGAGGTCGACAGCTATTCCCTGTCGCTCGACGGCGAGCGCGTGCTGATCAAGCACGACAAGGACTACACCGTGCTCGACACCAAGGCCGACGCGGCCAAGGACAGCGACACCAAGAAGACGCTGAACCTTGGCCATCTGCGCCGGCTGGTGGATCCCAAGCTCGAATGGGCGGAGATGTTCGAGAACGCCTGGCGGCTCGAGCGCGACCTGTTCTACTCGCCGGTGATGAACGGCGTCGACTGGCAGGCCGAGCACGACCGCTACGCCAAACTGTTGCCCCTCCTGGGCTCGCGCGAGGACCTGAACTGGCTGATCGGGCAGATGATCGGCGAGATCAGCAATTCGCACACCTATGTGGGCGGCGGCGACGACGGCGACTTCACGCCCAAGGTGTCCCCCGCCCTGCTCGGCGTCGACTGGGCGCTGGACCCCGCCTCGAGCCGCTACCGTCTGGCGACGATCTATCCCGGCGACAACACGCGGGAGGACTACCGCAGCCCCCTGGCCCAGCCGGGCCTGAACGTGAAGGCCGGCGACTATGTGCTGGCCATCAACGGGACCGAGCTCAAGGCCCCCACCGATCCCGACGCCCTCCTGCAGCTGGCCGATCCCGGCATGACCGTGGACCTGACCGTGGCCGACACGCCCACCGGCGCCCCGCGCCATGTAGTGGTGCGGCCGGTGGACAAGGAGCTCAGCCTTCGCGAAGCCGCCTGGATCGCCCACAACCGCGCGGTGGTCGACAAGCTCTCCGGCGGCAAGGTCGGCTATGTCTACATGTCGGACATGGAGCAGCTCGGCCTGCAGCAGTTCGTGCGCCAGTTCTACGGCCAGCTCGACAAGCAGGCGCTGATCATGGACGACCGCTGGAACGGCGGCGGCTTCATCGCCCCCTATGCGCTGGAGCGGCTGCGCCGGGCGCTGGTGGTGCTGGGCACCAACCGGCAGATGGGCGTCAATCCCGAGCCCAACGAGGTGCTGAACGGGCCCAAGGTGACGCTGCTGAATCACTGGTCGGCGTCGGACGGGGACATCTTCCCCTATCTGTTCAAGCTCTACGGCCTGGGCCCCTTGGTCGGCACGCGCTCATGGGGCGGGGTGCGCGGCATCCGCGGCAACTGGAAGCTGATGGACGGCGGCTATATCACCATACCCGAGGACGCGCTCTATACGCCGGACCGCGTCTGGTCGGTGGAGAACCACGGCGTCGACCCGGACGTCGAGATCGAAAACATGCCGGCCGACCTTCTGGCCGGCCACGACGCCCAGCTCGAGACCGCGGTGGCGATGATGCTGAAGGCCATCGCCGGCAAACCCGCCGGCCTGCCCCAGCCCCCGCCGCTGACGCCCGCCTATCCGCCGAGCGGGGTGGTCGCGCCACAGCCGTGAGGTAATCGCGGCTGCCTTTGTCAAGGTCCGCTCATCCCCGCGGAGGCGGGATGAGCGGAGTATTGAGCGATCGCCTCGCGCGGCCGCCACGAGAAACTTGCCAACCGGCCTGGAGCGGCGCAGCTTGGCATTGTAAACTGAACTGACGCTCCGCGCCCGCACAGCGCTTACCCGGTATCGCTTTCATCGCCCGTGTCGGCCCCGCTCACGGGGCCCCGCGTCCGCGCGCCCGCTCACCCCTGGCCTGCCGCCCTGGAGAAACCCCGATGCCCAAGCTCCGCCTCCTACTGGCCGCCGCCGCCTCGCTCGTCGCGCTCTGGGGCGCGCCCGCCATGGCCGCGCCGGTCAAGAACATCGTGCTGGTCCACGGCGCCTGGGCCGACGGCTCGGGCTGGAAGGGCGTCTACGACATCCTGACCAAGGACGGCTATACGGTCAGCGTCGTGCCCAACCCCGACACCGGCGTGGCCGACGACGTGGCGGCGACCCAGCGCGTGCTCGATCGGCAGGTCGGGCCGGTGATCCTGGTCGGCCACTCCTACGGCGGGACGGTGATCACCCTGGCCGGGGCCGATCCCAAGGTCGTGGGCCTGGTCTACGTCGCCGCCTTCGGTCCGGCCGTCGGCGAGACCACCGGCCAGTACCTGCCCAAGGGCCCCCTACCGATCACCGTCTCCAAGGATGGCCTGGCCTTCTTCAACCGCGACGCCTTTCTCGGCGCCTTCGCGCCCGACGTGCCGATGGCGACGCGGGTGTTCATGTACGACGCCCAGGTTCCCCTCGCCGTGTCGGTGTTCTCCGCGCCGATCACGCAGGCGGCGTGGACGTCCAAGCCGTCCTGGTATCTGGTCTCCGCCAACGACCAGATCATCCCGCCCGACGTCGAGCGCATGTACGCCAAGCGGATGAAGGCGGTCACCGCCGAGGTCGCCGGCAGCCACGTCGCCTTCATCTCCCACCCCGACGTCGCCGCCCAGCTGATCGAAGCGGCGGCCAAGGGCGCGGGAGCCTCGAAGTAAACGGCGCTTATAAGTTGGATATCTTTCCGCTCATCCCGGCGAATGCCGGGTTCAGCGGGCGATTGTGGATCGGGCCTGCGGCCAGGGTCCCTCCCCGCTAAAGTTCCGTCCCCACCGAACCGTCCGGCCGAAAGTTTATGCGCAGGCGAAGGGTGCGCCCGACAGTCCCGGCGCCGTCCTTCGCCGCGCCCTCGACGACGACCTCCGAGGTGGCTCTCATCGCCGCCCGGGCGAAGCCCAGGCCCATGGGCGCTTCGGAGTCGACCTGGCAGCCGGCGAGCGTGTGCGCCCCGGTAACCGTGCAGCGGACGACCACCGAGCCCGAAGCGCCCCGCGCGAGCGCGGCCTTCGGGTAGAGCCGGCCGTCGAGCGCCAGGCCATGGCCGGCGCGGAACAGCACGTCGTTCTGGGTCAGGGCCGGCAGGGCGGTCGCCCCGCCGCTCATGGCGCTCGCGGCGATCAGGCCGCCCGACATCACTAGTCCCGTAAGCGTCATGGTCGGGCGTCCCGAGGTTGCGTATCAAACCATAACGCGATCACACCGGCTGGGAAAGACGGCGGCTTGACCGCAACGCGGGGGTCTACCGTACGCCCTCCCACAGCGTCCGCTCCCAGGCGCGGGGATCCTCGACGACCCGCGAGACCGTGTCGAACCGCATGGTCGCCCTCCGACCCGTATCGTACCCGTCCCAGCCGGGATCGCCGTGGGTGGCGAACGCGATCCAGGCGCCGTGCATGGAGTCGGCCAGGGCTTGGGGCGGATCGGCGCCTGTCATCGGCTCGACTCCCTTGCCGAGGGTATCGAAGACGAAGCCGATCTCGAGACCATGGCAGGCGCCGAGCACGCCGTCGAACTGCGGCGAACGCCAGGCGAATTCATACATGAAGGTCGCGGACGGAGCATTCGCATGCGCGTCGGCGAGGCGGAGGGCGGGGATGCGGAAATACCGGTCGCCCTGCAGCGCCGCGAGCAAGTCGCCCGGCGTGGCCCCCGGACTCGCCGCTCGATAGTCCGCCAGGCCGGCGTCGACCGGAAGCCCGTAGGCCTTGGCGACGGCGGCCAGCGTTTCGGCGCTCACATGCGCGATGGCTCCGGACGGCGCCAGAAAGAATCGCCACTCGTCGGACGTGGCGCCCACCATGAGGTCGACCTCCGCGCCGGCGCCGGCCCGAATCCTGTCAAGGGGACATGAGGGCAGGAGAACGCCATCGATCACCGGTTGCCACGGCATAAGGCTGACCGCCGCCTCCCCGCCCCAGCGGTCGGGATCGGGATCGCGCGCGAGGTCGGCGTCCAATGCGGCCTGGGCCTGCAGAAGTCGACCGGTCGGGATCGCCGACAGGCCTTCGTGGGTCGCGGCGACGCCGAGGCCGGCGGCGAGAGCACGGGTCACCCGCTCGGCCTGGTCGGCCGGAAGGGCCTGATGGGCTCCGCCGCTCTGGACGATCGCGCGCCGGAACAGGCCCTTGGCCGCAGGCATGGCGAGCAGCGTTCCGATGCTCATCGCCCCCGCCGACTCGCCGAATACGGTGACGTTCGCCGGATCTCCGCCGAAGCCCGCTATATCGCCCTGGACCCATTCCAGGGCGGCGATCTGGTCGAGCAATCCGGCGTTCGCGGACGCGCCGCCGAGATAGAGGAATCCGTCGGCCCCCACCCGGTAGTTCAGGGTCACGCACACGACGCCGTCGCGGGCGAAGCGGCCGCCGTCATACATCGGCGCGGCGCCTGTTCCGTGCTCGAAGGCCCCGCCGGCGATCCAGACCATCACCGGCAGCCCGGCGGCGCCAAGCTCCGGTGACCAGACGTTCAGGTTGAGACAGTCCTCGCCACAGACCGCATCGTCGGGGAGAAGCACGTCCCAAGGCGAGGGATAGGGCAGTTGCGGCGGCTTCGGACCAAACTCGAACGCATCGCGTGTTCCGTCCCAGGGGTCGACGGGCTGTGGGGGTCGAAACCGTGAGGCGCCGAATGGCGGCGCGGCGAAGGGAACGCCTTTGAACACGTACACGCCATCGCAAAGGCGGCCCCGAACGGCGCCTTTGCGGGTGCGAACCGATGGTGTCACGGGCGCGCGGCCGCAGCTGCGAGTCCGGCTTTGAGCCCTCCATAGCCACGAGTTCGCCGGACCATGCTTTGCCTCCCAACGCGAGCGGCCATGTTGCGGGATCGCCGCCGACGCGCATTGAGGCAGGTCAAGCGTTCGACGCCGGCGGCGTACGGTCCTGGGCGGCCCGCGCCATGCCGGCTCGGGTCGCCGATGCTTTCGCCACGCATGGGAGGTTGCTCCGGGTCCAAAACGTGCTGATGTCGGTCGATGATGACCATCCGCCCGCCCGAGCCCTGGACTTCCGGGTCGCCGACCCTGACCGCCAGGGCGCTTGTGCTCGGCGAGCGGATCGATACCGCCGGGCTCGAGCGCGGGGACGCCCTCTCCGCCGCGCCGCTGTCCTTCCCCGCCGGCGACGGGCTGATCGTGGTGTTTCGCTACGGCGTCGTCGTCCTGATCGGCCTCGACGCCGCCGCCGAGGCCGCCGCGCTCGAGCGGATCCTGCCGCGGGTGCAGGGCCTGTTGTCGGAGCGCGAGGAGGAACGGATCCAGCTGGCCCTGCGCGACGAC
Source organism: uncultured Caulobacterales bacterium (assembly GCA_903837135.1). Classification (GTDB taxonomy): domain Bacteria; phylum Pseudomonadota; class Alphaproteobacteria; order Caulobacterales; family Caulobacteraceae; genus CAIOYC01. Next base: position 3,354 of record CAILTK010000111.1, on the reverse strand, counting down.
CAGGACGAGGGCGTGGGCGCGGACGGCATCGTCCGGATCGGCGCCCTGGCGCCCGACAAGCTGCTGGTGGTCGCCGACGCCCTGGCCAAGAGCGCGGCCCTGGCCCAGGACGAGCGGCAGGCCGGCAAGGTGTTCGACACGGTGGAGCCCTGGGCGCGCCAGCTGGCCGACACCGGCCGCAGCCCGGGGGGGCGGCGCGACATGCTCAAGCTGATCGGCTCGGCCCTCCTGGTCCAGCACCGGCTGGCCGAGCGGGTCGCGGTGCGCGAGAAGCCCGACATCCTGTGGGAGCGGCCGGATCTGGAGCGGCTCTACGCCCGGCTCGAGGACGAGTACGAACTGGTCGAGCGGGCCGAGACCCTGGCCCACAAGCTCGACCTGATCGGCGAGACGGTGACGGTGTTGACCGACCTGATCGACACCAACCGCGCGCTCCGGCTGGAGGCCATCGTCGTCGGCCTGATCCTTGCCGAGATCGCCCTGACCCTGATCCAGATGTTCCGGCGGTGAGGCTCCGAAAGATTTTTTCGGGGAAGATCGCGCGGCGCGCGTCTTTAGGGGGCGGCGGACCGCCTTCGTGCGAGGGAGGCGCCGCTTCGATGAAACCCCGCTGTCGGGAATTGTATGGTCGACCCAGGCGCCGCGGCGCGAACCGGCGCGCCCTCCTCCCGCTCCGTGCGGCTGGAGGCGCTGGCGCTGCGCTATCGCGAGCCGCTGGTGCGCTATTTCCTGCGCAAGGGCGTGCCGATGGAGCAGGCGGAGGACTGCGCCCAGGACGTGTTCGTCCGCCTGTCCCGCACCGACGAGCAGACCGTCCAGAACGCGGAAGCCTATCTGTTCACCATCGCCTCGAGCGTGGTGGTCACCTGGGCGCGCAAGGGCAAGTCGCACCGGGTGGCCCAGCATCGTCCGTTGGAAGATTTTTCCCTGGTCAGCGGGGAGGCGGCGGCGGATCGCGTCTTAGAAGGCAAACAGGCCCTTCAGCGATTGGTCTCCGCCTTGAGTGAACTGCCTGTGGACACCCGCGAGATCTTCCTGCTCAACCGTGAGGATGGATTGACCTATACCCAGATCGCCGCCCGCTATGCGATCGGGGTCAAGGTGGTCGAGCGGCACATCGTCCGCGCCTTGAACCATCTGCGCCTGCGGCTGCCGCGCCATGACTGAGACCGTGACGGCCACCGGCGCGGACGCGGCCTTCTGGGTCGTGCGGCTGAACTCCGACCAGCGCACCCGCGCGGACGAGGAGGCCTTTCGCCTGTGGCTGGAGCAGGACCCGGCTCATGCCCAGGCCTACGCCGACTGTGCGGCCCTGTGGGAGGGGGTCGGCGATCTGGCCGCCACCGACGAGGCGCACGAGGCCCTAAAGCGTCTGCGAACCCCCGGCCGGGCCCCGCGCGGCTTCGACCGGCGGATCGCCCTGTTCGGCGGCCTCGGCGCCGCGGTGGCCGCCGCGGCCGCGGGCCTGGTCGGGCCGATCCTGCTCGCCGGCGAACAGAGCTTGCAGACCGCGCCGGGTGAACAGAGACGGGTCCGGCTGGCGGACGGGACGGGCGTCCTGCTGAACACCGACACCCGGCTGCGGGTGAGATTCGCCAGGGGCGAACGCCGCCTCTTCCTCGACCGCGGCCAGGCCTTCTTCCAGGTCGCCAAGGACAAGACCCGCCCGTTCCGGGTGTTCGCCGGGCATGACGAGGTGCGGGCGATCGGCACGGCCTTCGAGGTGCGGCGCATCGGCGACAGCCTGCAGGTGACGCTGGAGGAAGGCCGGGTGGCCCTCTACCGCGCCGGCGGATCCGCGCCCCTTTCCGCCGGCCCCACGAAAGGGGCCTCTGCGGCGCCGACCGTCGCCGGCGCCGCGGCGCCGGTGGTTCTGCTGTCGCCCGGCGAGCAGGCCGTCCTCGCCCCTGCCCTGCCGGTCGCGCTTCGCGCGGTCGACCTGCGAAAGGTACAGGCGTGGCGCTACGGGCGGATGATCCTCGACGACGCCCCGCTCGGCGAGACCGTCGCCGATCTCAATCGCTATGGCGGCGTCAGGATCGTCCTCGCCGACCGGAGCCTCGCCGACATCCGGGTGAGCGGGGTGTTCCATACCGGGCGGCCGGACGATTTCGTCAAGTCGGTCACCGCCGCCTTCCCCGTCGAGATCGCCCGCCAGGACGAGCAGACCATCGTCCTGAAGGCGCATTAGCTGCGAAGGCTCGTCAGCAAGGCCTGCGGCGCAGTCTGAAGCGGGCTTTGCCGGTCTTGGATCGCCCGTCGGTCAATAAAACGGCTCAAGGCTCCGACCCGAGACCATCCGATGGCGAGAGGATCGACACCCGACCGTCGCTCAAACTTCACAAATTTGCCCCAGGGGAAGACGGGTCGTCGGCGTCTTAGCCGTTTAACCTGCGATGCTCTTGAGGGGGGCAAGTCGATGGCGACATCCGGTGGTCGACTGTCAGCCCTTCTGCTCACGCTCTGCTCGGCCGCGGGACTTGGCGCCGAGACCCTCGCCACGCCGGCCGGCGCGCAACAGGCGCCCGGCGGCGGCGCCCGCCAGGACCTCGGCGCCGCCCTGCGCGCCTTCGCCCTCAGGAGCGGCAAGGACGTGGTGTTCGATCCGGCCCTGGTCAGAGGCAAGACCACCCGGGGCGTGCAGGGATCGCTCGGCGACGAGGAGGCTCTGGCGCGCCTTCTGGCCGGGTCCGGTCTCGACTTCGCCCGCACCGGCGCCGGCGGCTTCGTCATCCGCCCGGCTAGGCGGGAGGCGGCGAAGACCTCCGAAGCCGCCTCCGCGTCGGTCGCCGCCGCCACCAACAACATCTTCGCGGTGCAGGAGGTCGTCGTCACCGGGACGGCCGGAGCGATCGACAAGTTCAAGGCGCCCTATTCGGTGTCGACGCTGAAGGAGCCCGGCATCCTCAACAAGGCGCCGCGCAGCCTGGTGGATCTGCTGCGCGGGCAGCCGGGCGTCAACGCCGAGAACTCGGCTGGCGAAGGCGGCAACGAGAGCGTCGAGATCCGCGGCCTGCCCTATGTCGGCTTCCGGCTGATCGATGTGCTGCAGGACGGGCTGCCGTTCTTCGAGTCCAACTACGAGCGATTCCTGAATATCGACGAAGTCTTCCGCGTCGACCTGATGACCGAACGGGCCGAGCTCGAGCGCGGCGGCACCGCGCCGATCTACAGCGACAACGCCTCGGGCGGGGTGGTGAATCTGGTCACCCGCCACGGAACCCCCGAGGCGGAAGGCGCGATGCAGATCGAAGGCGGGTCCAACAACCTGCTGAGACTTTCAGGCTACTATTCGGGTCCGATCACCGATCGCCTGGCGTTCGCCGTCGGCGGGTCCTATCGCCGCGACGACGG
>CAILTK010000110.1 GCA_903837135.1 uncultured Caulobacterales bacterium | reverse complement strand
GAGCGCCGCGGCGGTCTCCTCCAGGCTCGCGGCCTGCTGCTCAGTGCGCTTGGAGAGGTCGTCCGAAGCCTGGCTGATCTCGCCGGCGCCGGAAGATATGCCGGCCACGTTGCCGGCGATCACCTTCATCGCCTCCTGCAGAGTGTCCATCGCCGCGTTGAAGTCCTCGCCGAGCTTGCGGTATTCGCCGGGGAAGTCGTCGACCCGGCGGGTCAGATCGCCGTCCGACAGGCCCGACAGGCCATCGGCCAGGAACGACAAGACCTGCGACTGTTCGCGCGCCGCGGCGGCCAGGGTCTCTTCGGCCCTCAGACGTTCGCGCTCGTTGGCCTCACGCAGGGCGGCGGCTTCGCCCTCCAGGCGCAGCTTGTCGATGGCCGCGTCCTTGAACACCCCCAGAGCCCCCGCCATCCGCCCGATCTCGTCCTTGCGCTCCAGGCCGTCTATGGCGACGGCGTTGTCGCCGGCCGCCAGCTTGACCATGGCGGCGGTCAGGCCTTTCACCGGCCGTGAAATCTGCAGCACGGCCATGGCCAGACCGGCCGCCACCGCCGCCGCCGTGCCGATCAGGCCGACCAGCAGCAATTGATAGAGCGTCGCCTGGGCCTTGGCGTTGATGTCCAGGCCCGCCTGATCCATGTCCTGCTTCTGCTTCTGCAGCAGCTTCTCGAAGTCTCCATCCATGACATCGAACGCCCGGCTCAGGTCGCCCAGAAGAAGGGCGTCGACCGACGCCGTGTCGCCGGCGACCCGCGAGTCATAGACTTTTCGCTCCAGAGCGACGTATTTCGGAAACTCGTTTGCGATTGGATTGAACAAGGTCAGGTCACGACTGTCCATCATGGGCCGCAGCTTGACCAGGTCAGAGGCGAGCATCTGCGCTTCCATGTCGAAGTGCGCCTGCTGGATGGGCCACTGCTTCGGATTGCCTTCGACACGGATTTGGAAAGCGGTCTGGTGAAGACTGGTCTTCAGTTCACCGGCTATGCCGACCAGGTAAAGCGACATCTGCTGGTCGCTGAGGGTCCCCGACACCACCTTCTGGTTGCTAGTAATCCCGAGCGCAGCGACGGCGATAATGGTCATTGCGAGCGTCGAAAATGCAGCGATGATCAGACTGAGCTTCGCGACGATGCTGATGTTTTTGATATTCATGACGGTCCCTACAGTATCGTGGACGCTGAGCGTCGTGGATGTGCCGGCTGGTGAGAAAGGGTGGAGGGCGGAAGCATCAGCCGGACTTCCGGCGCAGATTGTCCCAGGCGATGCTGAGGCGGATACCCAGGACCACCAGCGAACGGTGCGGCGCGGACCCGGACGGCGTCGGCGCGAACTGCAGCATCGGTTGCAGGCGGGCGAACGAGGTGACCTTGTCCGAATAGCTGAGCTCGATCAGGTCTTCCTTGCGGCCGGCGCGCTGCCAGCTGAGCAAGGGCGCGGCCCTGAAGCCGCTGGTGAGGGCGCCGTGGCTGAAGCCCAACGAGACCACCGAGTCCGGCCGGGCCGGCGTCGCCGGCTTTACCGTGACGCCGAAGATCGCCGCGGCGCCGATCGGCGTGGTGTCGCCGTCGGCCAGGCCCGCCCGGACGAAGGCGCTCACCGGCGCCAGGGCGGGGGACAGCCGGCCCAGCGGCTGGTCGACCACGAAATAGGCGCCGTATTGGGCGCGATTCCCGTCCGGCCGGCCGAGCGCCGGCTCGTGTTTCGAGAAGGCCCAGCCGCCGACCGCCACCTTGCCGACGCCGGTCCAGCCCACTTCCCAAAGCCCGAGGACGCCGTCGCGAAAACTGAAGTCCGCGCCGCCCGGGTCGCCGAAGGCGCCGGCATGGGCGTCGGCGATCGCCGCCTTGGCGTAGATATCCTTGGACAGCTGCAGCTTCAGCCGCGCCTGCAGCGATGAGGATGGAAAGCTCGGCGCGCCATTGGGGCCGCTGGCCGCGTATTCGGCCGGCGCGCCGAACGCCGGCGCCACGAGCCAGGCGGCCGAGTCGGCGGTGGCGAACTCCCCCGTCGGATCCAGAAAGCCCAGCCGTAGACTGGAGCCCTGGGCGTCCAGCCCCTTTTCGAACCAGGCCTGGTAGAGTCGGGCGTGGCGATGGCCGGCTTCGATGTCGTCGACGCCCTGCAGGACACTCGCCCGAGCCCCTGGGGTCTGCCCGCTGGTGTTCAGGCCCTCGATGTGAATCGAGGCGTCCCTCATCCCGCCCAACCGCGCAAGGTCGATGTCGACGGACACGTCCAGGGAGTCCAGGTTCGAGACCTTGGTCGGGACGCCCTTCTGGGCGAGGCCCAAGGCGTCGAGCTTATAGGTCGCCGACCAGACGACAGCCTGCTCGTCGGCCAGCGCCGCCGTCGGCGCAGCCGCGGCGAGACACATCGCTCCTAGTAATGGAAATGAAAGTGTGATGAATTCACCTTAACGGTCGGGGACGCATCAGCACCCTAGCCCCCCTTTGCTAAATAGTTCTAAGATTAGAATTACGGTATATTACGTAAGACACGGGAACGCACGGTGGCGCCGCTCTTGCAATGGCGACTTGCGAAATTGAGAGGCGATCAGTGATGAATATTGGAATTGTCGCTATAGCCGCATTGACCCTTGCGGCGAGCCTGCAGGGCTGCGCCAGTCGGGCCGATGTCGCGTCGCTTGACGGCGGGGCGCGCGTTCATGTGGATCTGCCCGCGATCGCCACGGTCGGCAACGTCCTGATTCACGGGACGATGTGCAGGGAAGGCGCGGATCCCGTGTCGCCCAGGCTCGACATCGTGATCTCCAAGCTGCATTCGGATGCGGAGCCCGCGCGGGTGACGCTGTCGGCGCTGCGCGAGCGAAGCGGCCAGTGCCGCTTCTTCACCGCGCGGCCCGGCTGGGCGTTCAGTCCGGGGGATTCCCTGCGGCTGTGCGTTACGGACAAGTCCCGGGATGGAACGCCGCCCCGGTGCGAGGTGGTGCACGCCGGCTGAGCCGCGGGGTCGGCCTCCTACGGCGTCTGCTCCGCGACCCGCGCGATTCGGGCGCCCGGTCGTTCAAACGCCTCGAACGGCCTGATCCTCAGAACTCTTCCCAGCTGTCGGCGGTCGCGGGGGCGGGCGCGGCGGCGCCGAAGCTGGCGGCGATCTTGCGGCCCATGGCGTGCACCGGCGAGGCGGCGGGCGCCGCATAGCGGATGGCGGGCTTGGGCGCGGCGCGGGCCGGAACGCCGGCCGACGCTTTGAGCGGAGCTTTGACCGGGGCCTGGGTCTGGCCGCCGCCGCCGACGTCGAAGCGCGCCACCAGCCGGGCCATCTCCTGCGCCTCCTGCGCCAGCGAGTGGCTGGCGGCGGTGGACTGCTCGACCATGGCCGCGTTCTGCTGCACCACCTGGTCCATCTGGTTGACCGCGGTGTT
>CAILTK010000109.1 GCA_903837135.1 uncultured Caulobacterales bacterium | reverse complement strand
GCTGTGGCGGCCTGTAGGGGCTGGGCGTCGGGCATTGGCGCGGCGACGCCCGAAATCGCGGGGAAATCGTGCGGCTGAAGGAAGGGCGCATCGGCCAGGACGATGGCGCGGAACACCGCATTTTCCAGCTGTCGCACGTTGCCGGGCCAATCGAACCCTTGCAGCAGGGCCAGGGTCTCGGGCGCGCATCCGGCGATCCGCTTGCCCTCCTCGGCGTTGAACCGGGCGATGAAGTGATCGACCAGGGGCGCGATGTCCTCGCGCCGGTCACGCAAGGACGGCGCCTCGATCGGGAAGACGTTCAGGCGATAGAACAGGTCTTCGCGGAAGGCGCCGTCCTTCACCCGCTCCTGCAGATTGCGATTGGTGGCGGCGATGATGCGGACGTCGACCTTGACCGAGCGCTTGGAGCCGACGGCGTCCACTTCCTTCTCCTGCAGGGCGCGCAACAGCTTGACCTGCATGTCCAGCGGCAGCTCGCCCACCTCGTCGAGAAACAGGGTGCCGCCGTTGGCCTCCATGAACTTGCCGAGATGCTTGTCGTGGGCGCCGGTGAAGGCGCCCTTCTCGTGGCCGAACAGGATGCTCTCGACCAGGTTCTCGGGCAGGGCGCCGCAGTTGACGGCGACGAACGGCTTGCCCGCGCGCTCCGAGGCGCCGTGCACGGCCCGGGCGATCAACTCCTTGCCGACGCCGCTCTCGCCGAGGATCAGGATCGGAATTTGGCTCTTGGCCCCGCGCTCGGCCATGGCCTTCAGCGTGCGCATCGGCGCGGACGAACCGACGATGTCGTCGAAGCCGACGTGGCCGGCGGCGCGTTTCTGCAGCCGGCTGACCTCCTTGGTGAGCTGTCCCATCTGCAGGGCGTTGCGGATCGAGACGATGATCCGCTCCGGGCTGGCCGGCTTGATGAAGAAGTCCTGCGCGCCGGCCTGCATGGCCTGCACCACCACATCGACGCCGCCGGTCGCGGTCAGCACCACCACGGGCGCGGTCAATCCCTCGGCGCGCATGGCTTTCAGCGTCTCGACGCCGGACATGTGCGGCATGACCATGTCGAGGATCACCACGTCCGGGGTCAGTCCCGCGGCCACGCGGTCGAGCGCGGCCTCGCCGGAATCGGCCTGGGCGACGGCGAAACCTTCCCGCTCGAGAACCGCCTGCATCAGGCGGCGCTGGGTGGGATCATCGTCGACGATCAGGACGGTCTTGGACATGGGGCGGCGTTCACTTCTCAACGGCCCTCCCTCGCGGAAGCGACCTGTTCGTGTGTCGATATGAACCAGAAGCCTGAAGGTTCGGTTGAAGAGGCGTGAGTCAGGAATTAATCCGGTGTCGAACGGCGTTGATCGCCCCGGCCCTCCGGTCCATATCCGCGGGATGACCGCGCACAGCCCCGTCTCCTCCGCCGACGCGCTTCCCGTGTGGAGCCTCGACGACCTTTATTCCGGTCGCGACGACCCCAAACTGGAGGCCGACCTGGCCGAGGCCGAGCGGCTTATCGCCGAACTTGGCCGCTTCAAGGGCCAGTTCCTGGCCTGCCGCGGTCAGGCCGAGCGTCTGGGCCTGATGATCGCCCAGGGGGTCTCCCTCTATGAACAGGCGACCAATCTGGTGCTCGCGACCGGCGCCTACGCGGGCCTGGCCTCCGCCACCGCCCGCAACGATCCGGCCTGGGCCAAGGCGGAGGCGGACCTGCGCGCCCGCCACGCGGCGATCGGCGCCGAGAGCCTGTTCCTGACGCTGGAGATCAACCAGCTCGACGATTGGGAGCTCGAGAACGCGCTGAAGGGGTCGGAGGCGGCGGCCAGATGGCGCCCCTGGATCCGCCGGGTGCGCCTGACCAAGGCGCACGAACTCTCGCCTGACCTCGAGCGGCTCCTCATCGACAAGGCCCCGGCCGTGTCCAACTGGGTACGGCTCTACGACGAGACCCTGGCGCGGATGACGGTGGATATCGACGGCGCCAAGCTGACCCTGTCGGAGACGCTGAACCGCCTGTCCGACCCGGCGCCCGAACGGCGCAAGCAGGCCGCCGACGCCCTCGCCGCGGCCCTGGCCGGACAGACCCCGGTCCTGGCCCTGGCCCTCAACACCCTGGCGTTCGAAAAGCAGGTCGAGGATCGCTGGCGCAGGTATCCGACACCGGCGGCCAGCCGGCATATCGCCAACGAGGTCGACGCCGAGGCGGTCGAGGCGCTGGCGGCGGCGGTGGTCGAGGCCTATCCGCGGCTGTCGCACCGCTATTATGCGCTCAAGGCCAAGGCCATGGGGCTCGAGGCGCTCGATTACTGGGACCGCAACGCTCCGCTCGATCAGGCCCCGCCGCGCCGCTACTCGTGGGCCGAAGCGCAGGCGGTGGTGCTGGAGAGCTTCGCCGCCCTGACGCCGGCCTTCGCCGATCGGGCCAAGCGGTTCTTCGACAACCCGTGGATCGACGCCCTGCCGCGGCCCGGAAAGCAGTCGGGCGCCTTCTCCCATCCGGTGGCGGCCGACAAGCATCCCTATGTATTCCTGAACTATATGGACGAGCGCCGGGACGTGCTGACCCTGGCCCACGAGCTCGGCCATGCGGTGCACCAGACGCTGGCGGCGCCGCTGGGCACCCTGTTGTCCGACACGCCGCTGACCCTGGCGGAGACCGCCTCGATCTTCGGCGAAGGCCTGGTGTTCGAGCGTCTGCTCGCCGACGCCACGGGCAAGGCGCGCAGGGCGCTCCTGGCCGGCAAGATCGAGGATGGCCTGAATACGGTGGTGCGCCAGATCGCCTTCCACCAGTTCGAGACCCGGTTCCATGATCTGCGGCGCGAGGGCGAGCTTTCACCCGAGGCGATCGGCAAGCTGTGGCTCGAGGTGCAGGGCGAGAGCCTCGGCCCCGCGATCCGCCTGAACCCGGGCTACCAGCACTATTGGAGCTACGTCACCCACTTCGCGCACGCGCCCTTCTATGTGTACGCCTACGCGTTCGGGGACCTTCTCGTCTCGGCCCTGATGGAGAAGCGCCGCGAAGACCCGGCCGCGTTCGCGCCGCTTTACGAACAGCTGCTCGCCGCCGGCGGCTCCAAGACCTATGTCGAGGCCCTGGCGCCCTTCGGCATGGATCCCCGGGAGAAGAGCTTCTGGGCCGCCGGCGTCTCCCGGCTCGAGCGTCTGGTGGACGAGTTCGAAGCGCTGGGGTGACCAGAGGCGCGCGGGGCGCGCGCCTCGCCGCATGACGTCAGAGGTCGATCGCCGCGTGCATGGCCTGGTCCACCAGGAGTTCGAGCTCATGGCGGAAGATCGGTTTCAGGCAGTGCACGCACCGAAACATGACGGCGCCCAGCATCGCGTCCACGAGCACGACGTAGGCGTCGTCGGGCGCGCGGCGGGACGAAATCTGGGCCAGCACCCGCACGTAGGGCTGGCGCCCTTCGGCATAGATGTCGTCCAGCATGGCTGACATCTCGGGGTCTTCGCGGCGGGCCTGCCACAAGGCCATGATCGCATTCCCGAATCCGTCCGTCACATATGTGGCGAATTCCTCCAGATAGGCGATGAGGGCGGCGCGGGGATCGGCGTCGGCGCGCACGGAGGGCTCCGCGGCCACGGTCAGCGGTTCGACGAGCCGACGGACCAGCTCGACCTTGTTGCGAAAGCGCCGGTAGAGCGTCGGCCGGCTGCAACCCGCCCGGTCGGCCACGGCCTCGAACGTCAGGCGGTCGTACCGCCCCTCGCTCAGCAGCTCCCAGGCGGCCCTCAGGATCGCCTCATCCGCTTCCAAGCTTCGGGGGCGACCGCGCGCGCGGGGCGCCGCTGGGGCGGGGTCCGCCGGCTCCTCATGCAGGTTCTGATTCATTCCGCCCTGTCGCACGCTTGTCATTCGGAGATCACGCGACCGTCAATAAGTTACATTACACGATCGTATCGAAATAAATCTACACCGGGGCGCGGGCGATGTCTCTCAACTTTTGCGTAAGTCGCGCGGCGATAGTCGCCGCGATCGCACTCGTTCCCCTGGCCGCCCGCGCCGCGCCCTCCGCCGACGCCCCGGAGGCGGCGCCCGCCGCAGCCCAGCCTGCTGCCGAGGCCGGTTCCAGCGAGGTCATCGTCACCGCCCGCAAGACCCGCGAGCGGCTCCAGGACGTGCCGATCGCCATCAGCGTGCTGAACGGCGGCCAATTCCGCGATGCGGATCACATCCGGATCGAGGACGTGAATCAGCTCACGCCCAACGCCAACATCGACATCGTCAACGGCCACCAGGCCAGCTTCGCCATCCGCGGCCTCGGCAACAACCCCGCCAACGACGGGCTTGAAGGCTCGACCGGCGTATTTCTCGACGGCGTCTATCTCGGCCGGCCGGGCGAGGCGGCGCAGGACCTGATCGACGTCAGCCAGATCGAAGTCCTGCGCGGCCCGCAGGGCACCCTGTTCGGCAAGAACACCACGGCCGGCGCGGTCAACATCACCACCGACCTGCCGAGCTTCACCTTCGGCGGACTCGGCCAGGTCAGTCTCGGCAACCACAACTACCGGCAGTACCAGGGCGCGGTCACCGGCCCGCTGATCGGCGACGTGCTGGCCGGCCGGATCACCGCCTACAAGACCGACCGGGACGGCACGGTCGACGACATCGCCACGCATCGCAAGGTGAACGACCTCGCCCGTGAAGGCGTCCGCGCCCAGCTGCTCTATCGTCCGAACGACAGCCTGACGGTCCGCGTGATCGCGGACTACGCCGAAGAGGACCAGAGCACCGGCGCGGTGATCACCTTCAACACCCTCGGGATCACGCCGGCGGCGATCAAGGCCAAGCTGGCGGCGACAGGCAGCGTGGTGGCGGTGGACCCGAACGGCCTGACCACGGCGGTGGACGGTCCGATCGAGACGGCCACGCGCCAGGTCGGACTTTCGGCACAGGCGGACTGGAAGGTGGACGGTTTCACCCTGACCTCGATCAGCGCCTACCGGCACTGGAGCTATACCTCCCTGTCCGATACCGACGGGACCAGCGCCGACGCGGTCAACGGCGGCTACAACCTTCGCGACGAGCAGTGGAGCCAGGAGCTCCGGGTCGCCTTCCCGCGCATGGGGCCGGTCGACACTGTAGCGGGCGTCTACTATTTCCAGCAGCAGGTCCGCAGCGACCAGCTGGTCGCATACGGGCCCGAGGCGGCGGCCTTTCTCTCGGGCGTACCGGACGCGCTCCTGCCGATCTACGCCCACGCCTCGCCGGCCCTGGCCGCGCTTCTCGCCTACAACAGCTCACGCTGGGACACGATCTCGACGCCGCACACCGACAGCTACGCCGCCTTTGGCCAGAGCGTCTGGCACGTGACGCCCACCTGGAACCTGACCCTCGGCTTCCGCGAGACCTACGAGACCAAGAACGAGACGGTGTACCGACACACGCCGACCAGCACCCTCACCGGCCTGCCGAGCGCGGCCCTCGCGTACAACGCGGTCGCGCCGGTGCACGTGGCGATCAACAACGCCTCCCCGTCCTTTCTGCTCAGCACCGATTTTCACTGGGCGCCGGGTCTGATGACCTACGCCTTCGTCTCGCATGGGGAGAAGGCGGGCGGGACCAACGCCACCCTGCCAGCGAGCGGGGAGCCTGCGAGCTCGCTGGCGGTGAAGCCGGAGGTGGCGACCGACTATGAAATCGGCCTGAAGAGCGAGCTGTTCGGGCGTCGGCTGACGCTGAACGCCGGTCTGTTCTACACCGACGTGCGCGACTACCAGGCGACCTACTTCGCCGAGGTCAACAACAACTTCGTGCAGATCCTCAGCAACGTCGGCCAGGTCATCAGCCGGGGCGCCGAGATCGAGGCCATGGCCCGTCCCCTGACGGGTCTCACCGTGCACGCCTCGGCCGGCTACGACGACGCCTACTACGCCTCCTACAGCAACGGCCCCTGCCCGGTCGGCGTCAGCGCGGCGACGTGCAGTCTGAGCGGGCGGCCGGTGGTGGGGGCGCCGCGGTGGACGGCCAACGCCTACGCGCTCTACGAACATGCGCTCACCCAGCAGCTGGTGGGATACGTGCGCGGCGAATACTCCTGGCGGTCGCACTTCTTCGGCTACCAGGACGACTCCGCCCAGACGCGCACCGGCGACTACACCCTGGTCAATCTCTACGTCGGCGTGAAGGATCCGGCCGGGCGCTGGGACCTGATGGTGTGGGCCAAGAACGTCGCAAACATCCACTATCCCTACAGCTACCTCAGCTACGGCTCGCTCCTGCCGGGGGCGTACGTGCCCTTCTTCGGCGATCCGGCCACCTATGGCGTCACCCTGAGGGCCATGTTCTGAGCCGCCGTGGATCGATGATCCCAGCACAAGAGACCAGCTTCATGTCACTGTTCACCCCGTGGATCCGGCGTGCGGCGCTGGTTTCGTCCCTCGCCCTTCTCGCGGCGTCCGGTGCGGCGGCGGCCAAGCCCGCGGCCGCGCGCCCCCCGGCCGAGGCGCATTTCACCATCGCGGTACTGCCCGACACCCAGAACTACATCGACTATACCCACCAGACCGCGGCGGGCTTTCCGTTCGACGCCAGCAAGATGTTTCTCGATCAGCTGCAGTTCGTCGCCGATCACCTCCGCAGCCAGGGCGGCGACATCGCCTTCGTTTCGGGCATGGGCGACGTCTGGCAACACCAGACCCTGCCGATCGACCCGGCCCACGCCGCGCGCGGGTTCAAGCGGGTGGCCAACAAGCTCATGGACGCCGAGTTCGCGCCCACCGACAAGGTCTTGACGGTGGAGACGCCGATGGCGCGCCGCGGTTATGAATTGATCGCCGGCAAGACGCCGTTCTCGGTGGTGCCCGGCAACCACGACTACGACGCCATGTGGACCGACGCCAGCCACCCGCCCGCGCCGGTGTTCAAGGACATGTCGAGCCTGGGAGAGCTGCACGCCGGCGGGCTCGACAACTTCCGCTCGGTGTTCTCCGACCAGTCCGCCTTCTTCAAGGGCAAGCCCTGGTACGTCGCCTCGCATGACGGCGGCGCCGACAGCGCCCAGATCTTCACCGCCGGCGGCTACCGCTTCCTGCACATCGGTCTGCAGTTCGACCCGCCGAACGCGTCGCTCGAATGGGCCGCCTCGGTGATCAAGCGCTATCCGGGCCTGCCGACCATCGTCTCGACCCACGATTTCCTCGAGACTGACGGCCAGCGCCTGCCCAACCCGATCATCGACAACCATCTGGTCGATCCCGACGACAACACCCCGCAGATGGTCTGGGACAAGTTCATCAGCCGGAACGACCAGATCTTCCTCGTGCTGTGCGGCCACGAGCACGCCCAGGCCTTTCGCGCCGACGATAACGCCTCGGGCCACAAGGTCTATCAAGTGCTGGCCGACTACCAGTCGCGCCATCAGACCGCCGACGACGCCGGCTACAAGCGCTTCCATCCGGAGGAGGGGATCGGCGACGGCTGGATGCGGCTGATGAGCTTCGACATGTCGACGCCGACCCCTCGGGTGCACGTCCACACCTATTCGACCGTCTACAAGAAGGAGAGCATCGACACGCCGGACTACGCGGCCTGGTACAAAAGCCGCGAAAAGCCCAAGCTGACCGACGCCGAGTTCCACGCCGCGGACGACTTCACCTTCGAGCTGACGGATTTTCGCCGGCGGTTCGGCCCCGGCCCGCGCTGAGCCGCCGAACGCCGGCTGATCGTGAACGGCCGCCCCATCTTGCCTTTCCGGCCGCACGGTCTAGGTCAGGGAGATGTCCGACGACGTACAAGGACCGGTGCGGCTGGATCCGCCGGAGGGGTATGAACCCCTCGACTGGACGCGCGGCTTCGGCCGCCAGATCGGGCCGCTCTACCGGCGCACGGGACCGGCCGGGACCACCACCGGCTTCCGGGTCGAGGCGCACCATACCAACGGGCTGCAGAACACCCACGGCGGCATGCTGATGACCCTGGCCGACATGGCCTGGGGCAATGTGGTGTCGTTCGAGCGCTCGAGCTTCTGGGTGACGGTCCGGCTGACCTGCGACTTTCTCGAGCCCGCGCATCTCGGCGACTGGGTCGAGGGCGGCGGCGATCTGTTGTCCGCCGAAGACGGTCTCTACGTCGTCCGCGGGCGGCTGTGGTGCGGCGAGCGCACGCTGATGGTCGGCTCGGGCGTGTTCAAGGCGCTGGGCGCCCGCCAGCCGCGCCCCGGCGAGAAGCAGTTCCAGGCCAGGGAAGGCGCCGCCGCATGAGCGAGGCTTCGAACAACGCGCCGACGGCGGAGCAGGCGGCGCTCGCCGTCGAGATCCCGCCGATCCTGGAGCCTTACCACGGCGACCGGCCCCCGGCGCCCGCGTGGTTCGAGCGCGCGATCGAGCATCGTCCCGAGCGGAGCGTGGTCGACGTCGACGGGGCGGGGATCGAGCTTCTCGCCTGGGGCGAGCGCGGCAAGCCGGGCCTGATGTTTCTGCACGGCAACGGCGCCCATGCGGACTGGTGGAGCTTCATCGCCCCCTTCTTCGCCGCCGACTTCCGCTGCGCCGCCATCTCCTGGTCCGGCATGGGCCGTTCGGACTGGCGCGAGCGCTATTCGATCGAGGGGTTCGGGGCCGAAGCCCTGGCGGGCGCGGAGGCGGCGGGCCTGTTCGAGGGGCGGGAAAAGCCGATCTTCATCGCCCACTCGTTCGGCGGCAGCGTCACCAACGCCCTGGCCGCGGCGCACGGCGAGCGGCTGAAGGCCTCGATCATCGTCGACAGCGGCGCCCGGCCGCCCGAACTGCAGTGGCGCGGCCCGCCGCGGCGCAGCCAGCCCAACCGGGTCTATCCGACGCTCGAGGCCGCCCTGGCCCGCTTTCGGCTGATGCCGCCGCAGGACTGCCGGAACCACTACATCGTCGACTACATCGCCCGCGAGGCCCTGCATCCCGCGCCGCTGGGCGACGGCTCGGGCCAGCAAGGCTGGACCTGGCGGTTCGACCCCTTCATCTGGTCCAAGATGGACTTCACCCAGGCGTTCGATTCCGCGGCGGCCCTGGCGGCGGCCAAGTGCCGGCTGGCCTTCGTCTGGGGCGAGCAGTCCAAGCTGATGCAGGACGGCGTGGTGGAATACTCGCGCAGCCACGCCGCCTTCGGCACGCCCTTCCTCGCCGTGCCCGAGGCCGAGCACCACGTCCTGCTGGATCAGCCGCTCGCCCTGGTCGCGGCCCTGCGCGCCGTGATCGCCGGCTGGCCGTGAGGTCCGTCGAGATCGTTCCGCCGCGCCGGCCGCTGGTCGGCCGCGCCGCTCCGCCGGGATCGAAGTCGATCACCAACCGCGCCCTTCTGCTGGCGGGCCTGGCCCACGGTGAAAGCCGGCTGAGCGGGGCGCTGAAGAGCGACGACACCGCGCGCATGGCCGAGGCGCTGATCGCCATGGGCGTCGGGATCGAAGAGCCGGACGCCACCACCTTCCTGGTCCGCTCGAGCGGGCGGTTGCGGGCGCCGTCCCAGCCCCTGTTCCTCGGCAACGCCGGCACGGCGACCCGCTTCCTGACCGCCGCGGCGGCTCTGGCCGATGGGCCCGTGGTGGTCGACGGCGACGTCCATATGCGCAGACGGCCGATCGCGCCCCTGGTCGAAGCGCTCCGCCGGCTCGGCGTCGAGGCGGTGGCTCCCACGGGCTGCCCCCCAGTGACGGTGCTGGGCCGCGGCCGAGTCGGCGGCGGTCGGGTCGAGATCGACGCCGGCTTGTCCAGCCAGTACGTCTCGGCCCTGCTGATGCTCGCGGCCCGCGCCGACGGTCCGGTGGAGGTGGCGCTGACGGGCGCCGACATCGGCGCGCGCGGCTATGTCGAGTTGACCCTCGCCGCCATGCGCGCCTTCGGGGCCACGGCGGAGCCGTTCGGCGCCGGCGCCTGGCGCGTCGCGCCCACAGGCTACCGCGCCGCCGCCCTGCACATCGAGCCCGACGCCTCCGCCGCCACCTACCTCTGGGCGGCGGAGCGACTGACCGGCGGCCACATCGATCAGGGCGTCGAGGCGGAGGCCTTCACCCAGCCCGACGCCGCCGCCCACGCCGTCATCGCCGCCTGGCCGCACATGCCGGCGGTGATCGACGGCTCACAGATGCAGGACGCCGTGCCGACCCTGGCGGTGATGGCGGCGTTCAACGCCACGCCGGTCCGTTTCGTCGGCGTCGCCAACCTGCGGGTCAAGGAGTGCGACCGGCTGCGCGCCCTGGCGACCGAACTGCCCCGGTTGAAGCCCGGCCTGGCGATCGAGCAGGAGGACGAGCTGGTGGTTTCCGGCGACCCCGCGCTCGCCGGCCGCCGGATCCCGGCGGAGTTCCAGACCTACGCCGACCACCGCATGGCCATGGCCCTGTCGCTCGTGGGACTCCTCATCGACGGCGTCGTCGTTCTGGATCCGGCCTGCACCGCCAAGACCTGGCCCGAATGGTGGGACGTGCTGCGCGGCCTGGGCGTGGCGCTGCGGTTCAGGGGGTGAGCGCCGGTTGAACGGAAACCCTCCTCAGCCGGACTGAAAACGCTCCCGGAATCGAAGGCGGTTTACCCGAACACCTTCGGAAACGGCATCGGCGGTTGGGCCGTCATGGCGGACAGGGCGCCGGTGTCGAGCCAGGTCTTGGCGGCGTTCATGGCGTCCGCATAGGCCTTGCGGGCGAGACCGCCGCCAAGGCTGACGCGACGCACACCGAGCTCGGCCAGATGCTGGGTGGTCCAGCTGTAATCGAACGCCAGCACGTTGACGGGCAGGGGGGCCACGGCCTCCACCACCGCGCGGATGTCCGCGTCGGCGACCAGCCCCGGGGCATAGAGGCAGTCGGCGCCCGCCTCGGCGTAGGCGATCAGCCGGGCGATGGTCGGCTTCAGCTCGCCCTGGCCGACCAGATAGGCCTCGCAGCGGGCGGTCAACACTGCGCCGGTCGGCGTGGCGTCGATCGCCGCACGGGCGGCGCGGATGCGCTCCGCCGCGAGGGCCGGGTCGAGCAGGGGATCGCCGGCGCCGGGGGCCGAGCGGTCCTCGATGGAGAGGCCTGCGACCCCGGCCTGCACGGCCCGGGCGACGTTGGCCGCCACGCCCTCGGGCGCGACGGCGAAGCCGCCTTCGAAGTCGGCGTTGACCGGCAGGTCGCTCGCCGCGCAGAGCAGGCTGAGGTGATCCAGCACCGCCTCGAGGGTGAGGTGGTAGTCGAGCCGGCCGGTGCTCCAGGCGAATCCGGCGCTGGTCGAGGCCAGGGCCTTGAACCCCAGCGCCTGCAGGTAGCGGGCGCTGCCGGCGTCCCACGGATTGGGCAGAGCGAAGCAGCCGCCCGCGTGCAATTGGCGGAAGGCGGCGACCTTGTCGGCCTGGGGCGACGTCATGGGGCAGGGTCCAGCGGCCGAAGGGCCGCTGGAGTTCTACCAACCCTACCCACCGCGAGACAGTCGATTCAGGCCGTCGTCGCGATCCTGCTGACAGGTTTGGTCACGCTCCCTCGGCTTCGGCATCGGCGCGGGCCCAGACCACCTGCAGCCCTTCGGTCCGGCCGAGCCGTTCGAGCTTGGCGCCGATCATCCACTGGAGGTCCTCCAGCCGGCGTTCGTCCTCGGCCTCGACCAGGATCGCCAGCGACCCCGGCCCAGCGGAGATGAAACACGGGCCGGCCGGCAGATCGATCCGCGCCGCTTCGGCCGAGAACTCCACCACTACCCGGTCGCGCCAGCGGTCGGCCAGGCTTCGCAGATAGCGGTGGGCGCGATGGGTGGCGACGCAGGCGTGCGCCAGGGCCCGATGGGTCTGGGCTTTCGGAGGCTGAGCCTGCGCCATGGGCCTAGTCCTCGCCGTCTTCTCGACCGGCCGAGACGCCGTCGATCGACACGGCGGCCCGGTCCAGGATGGCGGCCACCGCCTTGATGTCGGCCTCCGACAGGGCGCCGGAGCCCAGCTTGTAGCGGAGCGCGGTGAACAGGTTCTCCATCGCCCGGCCGATCTGCGGCGACGCGCCGGCGGTGCGGGCCCGGGCCTCGCTCATCCGGGCGAACAACTGGTCGACCGCGGGTTTGTGCGCGGTGAGCTCGGCCTCGCCTTCAGGGGTGATGGCGTAGAGCTTCTTGCCGCCCGCCTCCGGCGAAACCGTGGCGAACCCGGCCTCCTCGAGGAAGGTGAGGGTGGGATAGACCACGCCCGGCGAGGGGCTGTAGGCGCCGTCGAGCTTATCCTCGATGGCCTTGATCAGCTCATAGCCGTGGCTCGGCTTCTCGCTGATCAGCTTCAGCAGGATCAGGCGCAGGTCGCCCTGGTCGAACATGCGCGAGGCGCGCTGCCGTCCCCGGCCTTCCCAGCCGTGCCGTCCGCCGCCCCAGGGACCGCCGAAGCCGCGGTGCGGGCCGCGATGGTGATCGTCCTCGCCCTGGTGATGATGTCTGTGGTGATGTCTTCCGAACATGTCTTATCCTTTCAAGATATATCTGACATGCCAGCGAAGATATATCGAAGCCTTCCGTTGTCAAGAGCGATTTAGATATATCTTAGAACATTCCAGAGAGAATGATCCGCAGTCGAACTCAAAGCCCCCGCAGCGTCTCCGCCAGCAGCCGCGCCTCCGCGCCCCGGCTCGAGCCGGCGCGCCAGGCGACGGCCACCTCGCGCCGGGCGCCGCCCTCCAGCGGGCGGATGGTGACCGGGGCGTCGTCGGCGAGGCCGGCTTCGATGGCCATGGCCGGCAACAGGCTGACGCCGAGCCCCGAACCGACCATCTGCACGAGCGTGGCCAGGGAGGTGGCGGCGAATCCGGCGTCGTCTCCGCCGCCGAAGCGCGGGCCGTCGATCCCGCAGGCCGACAGCGCCTGATCGCGCAGGCAGTGGCCGTCCTCGAGCAGGATCAACTCCTCACCGGCGAGGGCGGCGCGGGAGACCGAGGCGTTGGCGGTCATCGGGTGGTTGGCCGGGACGGCGGCGAGCAGCTCGTCATAGCCGACCTCGGCGGTTTCGATCCCGTGCAGGGCGTAGGGCAGGGCGATCAGGGCCGCGTCGAGGGAGCCTGCCTTGAGGCCGGCCACCAGCTTTCCGGTCAGATCCTCGCGCAGGAACAGCCGCAGTTCCGGGAACCGGCTGCGCAGGGTCGGCAGGGCCTTGGGCAGCATGAAGGGGGCTATGGTCGGGATCACGCCGAGCCGGAGCCGGCCCGACAGCGGCCGCCCGGCCGACCGCGCCGCCTGCACGAGGTCCTCCGCGCGGGCCAGCACGTCCTGCGCCCGCGCCACCGTCTCCTCGCCCACCGGGGTCAGGATCACCCCCGAACGGGCCCGGTCGACCACCGCGGCGCCCAGGGTCCGCTCCAGCTCCTGAATCCCGGCCGACAAGGTCGGCTGGGTCACGTGCGCCGCCTCGGCCGCCCTGGAGAAGGAGCCGTGCTCGGCGAGGAGCTTCAGATATTGCAATTGGCGAAGGGAGGGTAACATGGAAGCAAGATAGGTATTCTCTATACAAACCGCAAAACCCATTGGTGGATACGGCGCCGCGGCGGCCCGTCCCCATCCCGCCGGAGGACCCCATGTCGCTCGACTCCCTGCGTGATCAGCTTCCCGCCTACGCCAAGGATCTGGCGTCCAACCTGTCCTCGCTGGCCGCGGAGACGGTGCTGAACGACCAGCAGAAGTGGGGCTGCTTCCTGGCCGCGGCCTACGCCATCGGACAGCCCGACACCCTGAAGGCGATCGAGGCTTCGGCGGACTTGTCGGACGACGCCAGGACCGCGGCCAAGTCGGCGGCGGCGATCATGGGCATGAACAACATCTACTACCGCGCCCTGCACCTTCTGAAGAACCCCGAATACGCCACCCTGCCGACGCGTCTGCGCATGAACGTGATCGCCAATCCGGGCGTCCCCAAGGTCGATTTCGAGCTCTGGTCCCTGGTGGTGTCGGCGGTGAACGGCTGTGGCATGTGCCTCGACGCCCACGAGGAGGTGCTGAAGAAGCACGCCGTGCCGGCGATCAACATCCAGGCGGCCCTGCGCATCGCCGCGGTGGTCAACGCGGTCAGCCGGGTGATGGCCGCGGAGAAGGCCGCGGCCTGAACGCGCCCTTTCAGGTCCGGCCGGGCCGCCGCTATAAGCGGTCCATGGACTCGTTTCCCGCCTTCGTGCCGCTCGCGGGCCGCCGCGTGATCATCGTCGGCGAGGGCCGCGAGACCGCAGAAAAGGCCGCGTTGTTCGCCGGCGCCCCCTGCGAGCTCGTGCGCGTGGCGGCCGACGACAGGGCGCTTGACCCCGGCGTCTACGCCGGCGCCGCCCTCGTCTTCATCGGCGACTGCGACGAGGCCTTCTCAGCCCAGGCGCGCGACGCCGCCCGCGCCGGCGGGGCCCTCCTGGTCAATTGCGTCGACCGTCCCGCCCTGTGCGACTTCTTCACGCCGGCCATCGTCGACCGCGGCCCGGTGGTCGGCGCGGTCGGCACCACCGGCCAGGCGCCGGGACTGGCCCGCAGGCTCAAGGCCGAGATCCACGCGCGCTGGCCGGACGGTCTCGCCGGCCTCGCCGGCCTGGTGGAGGCGATGAAGCGGGACGCGCGCGCCGCCCTGCCCGATTTCGAGACGCGCCGCGCCTATCTCGAAAGTCTGCTCGAAGGGCCGGCGGCGGAGGCGGCGCTGGCCGGCGATGCGGAACGCGCGCTCATGCTGGCGCGGGCGGGCTTGGCCACGGCGGCGGGCGATCCGGACCGGGCGATCGCGCCGGGTTAGACGGAGCGAGCCCCAGCCCGTATGCTGCTGCGAACCTGACGGCTTCGGGACCCGCCCATGCGCTTCGAGATCTCCGGCACGGTGATGCAGACGGTGGCGATCGACCTCGCGCCCGGCGAGGTGATCTACAGCCAGACCGCGACCATGGCCTGGATGACCGACGGCGTCGGCATGCACACCAATACCGGCGGCGGCTTGCTGGCCGGCCTGAAGCGCAGCCTGACCGGCGGGACCTTCTTCGTCACCGACTTCACCGCCGGCCCCGGCGGCGGGCATGTGGCCTTCGCCCCGCGCTTTCCCGGCTCGATCATGGCTCGCACCCTCGGGCCCGGTCAGTCGCTGATCTGCCGCAAGGAGACCTTCCTCTGCGCCGAGAAGACGGTCAGTTTCGAGCTGGCCTGGCAACGGCGGATCGGCGCCGGCTTCTTCGGCGGCTCCGGCTTCACCCTGCAGAAGGTCACCGGGCCGGGAACCGTATTCCTCGACCTGTCGGGCGAGGTGGTCAGCAAGCAGCTCCGGCCCGGGGAGCGGCTCTATGTGCACGCCGGCCATGTGGGCGTGCACGACCCCAGCGTCAGTTTCGACATCCAGGTGGTGCCGGGGTTTCGCAACATATTGTTCGGGGGCGAGGGCCTGTTCCTGGCCGTGCTCACCGGTCCCGGCGACGTGCACCTGCAGTCGATGCCGATCCTGAACCTGGCCGAGGAGATCGCCCGCTATCTGCCGGGCGACGACCGCGCCAGCGTGGGCGGCGGCTTGGCCGGCAGCCTGTTGCGCGGCGTGCTCCGCGATGACTGATCCCACCCTTCCGGTACGGAGTTGACCTTGACCCCTCTGCTTCTGGCCCTGCTCGCGGGTCTGGCGCCCGCCGCGGCCGCAACTTCTCCTGCCGCTCCGCCGGCCGAATGGCGGCGCTACGCCGAGTGCGCGGCGGTCCACTACGCCGACGCCCAGATCATCGACCTGACGCGGACCGCGCCGAAGAAGGCGGCGATCATGGCGCTCGGCCGGCGCTACGGCGCCGCGGCGACCGAACTTCGGGGCGCCGAGACCGGCGCTGCCAAAGCCAAGGCCGTCGCCTACACCAAGGCCTACATCATGGAGCGCACGCGGCTGCTTTCGCTGCAGACCCGCCCCGACCTCCAGCCGATCATCGCCGCCTGCCCGAAGGCGCCGGGCTGAGGCGTCACACCTACCTCCCCCGCGAAGCGGGTGGAGGGGGACCGTCGTCCGAGCGTAGCGTAGAGCCGATGGTGGAGGGGGCGGGCCGCCGCAATCCCGTTTCCGTCGCGAACTGCGCTTGAGTGGAACTGGGCGTCGTCACATGTCGTGCGCACCGCCCGCCCCCTCCACCACCCGCTCTTCGGCGGGCGGTCCCCCTCCCACCGCTTCGCGGGGGAGGTAGAGTATGGTTACAAGAGGACGTTTTTGCTCGGCCGATAGCGCTAGGTTTTGTACCTGTGCAAGACCCATCGAAGAGCTAGAAATGCGACAGGGATAGCAAGATCAATCGGGAGCGAATTGGCGGCGCGGGTCCAACCATGCGTGGCGCCATCTTGGACGATGAGGCCAACAAATATTCCGCTCAATACATACACGATCAACGGGACTTGTTTGATCGCGGCTGCGAGGGTTTGCATTCGTCAACAATGCTGCGGCTGGACGTTTCCTGCAAGTAGTTCCCCTCAGCACTCCACCCGGTTTACCGCCAGCCCCACCGCCAGGCCGCCGAGCGAGGTCTCCTTGTAGATCTCGCTCATGTCCTGGCCCGTACGCTTCATGGTGGCGATCACCTTGTCGAGGCTGACCGAGTGCTGGCCGTCGCCGAGCAGGGCCAGGCGCGCCGCGTCGATGGCCTTGATCGCGCCCATGGCGTTGCGCTCGATGCAGGGGATCTGCACCAGCCCGCCGATCGGATCGCAGGTCAGGCCCAGGTTGTGCTCCATGCCGATCTCGGCGGCGTTTTCGATCTGGGCGTTGGTGGCGCCCAGCGCCGCGGCCAGCCCCGCCGCCGCCATCGAACAGGCGACGCCGACCTCGCCCTGGCAGCCGACCTCGGCGCCGGAGATCGAGGCGTTGCGCTTGTAGAGGGCGCCGATGGCGGCGGCGGTGAGCAGGAAGGTGCGCCGGCCCTCCGCCGAGCCATGGTGGAAACGGTCGTAATAGCGCAGCACCGCCGGGATCAGTCCGGCCGCGCCGTTGGTGGGCGCGGTGACCACCCGGCCGCCGGCGGCGTTCTCCTCGTTGACCGACAGGGCCCAGAGGTTGACCCAGTCCATGGCCGCGAGCGGATCGACGATCTGCCGCTCGACCTTGGCCATGATGGCCTGATGC
Organism: uncultured Caulobacterales bacterium; assembly: GCA_903837135.1. GTDB lineage: Bacteria > Pseudomonadota > Alphaproteobacteria > Caulobacterales > Caulobacteraceae > CAIOYC01. The sequence goes on along the minus strand of CAILTK010000109.1, from coordinate 57,968 downwards.
ACCTGCAGGGCGCGACGCTTTACGTGCAGGCCGCCGGGCAGCTCCCCGCCGACGCGAAGGCCGCGGTCGATGCAAGCCTCCATGGCGGCGAAGACGGCGTCCAGCCCTTCGGCCACCTGCCCGGGCGGCCGGCGCACGGCCTCGTTGACCGCCATCAGCGCGCCGATCGACAGGCCGGCGGCGTCGGCTTTCTCCACCAGCTCCGCGCCCGAGGCGAAGGGGAAGGGCGGTTCGGGGCCGAGGTCGTCGGGGTCGTTGCGCCCGATCTCGTCCTCGTCGCGCACGAACCCGCCGCCGATGGAGAAATAGGTGCGGGCGAAGATCGGGGCTCCGGCGGCGTCCAGCGCCGTGAAGGTCAGGGCGTTGGGATGCTGGGGCAGGCGCTCGCGGCCGGCCCATAGGATGTCGGTCGCTTCGTCGAAGGCGATGGCGTGGATCCCGCCCAGGCGGAGCCGACGGTCGTTTCGGATGGCGGCGAGGGCCGCGTCCCCGGCGTCGGGATCCATGCTCGCCGGCTCGAAACCGGCCAGGCCGAGGATCACCGCCCGGTCGGTGGCGTGGCCTCGCCCGGTCAGCGCCAGGGAGGCGTAGAGCTTGATCTCCACCCGCGCCACGGCCGGCAGCAAACCGTGCCCGCGCAAGGTCTCGACGAAGCGCACCGCCGCCGTCATCGGCCCCATGGTGTGGCTGGACGAGGGGCCGACCCCCAGCTTGAACAGGTCGAAGGCGCTGACGAACATGCGGTTGACTTAGCCCAGGCGCTCGGGCCTTCCTACCGTCACCGCACGCGATCAGGAGCGATCTCCCCCATGGTATTGAAATCGGCCCTCGGCGCTGTGCTCGCCGCCACCCTCGCCGCCACTCTGGCCGCCGGCGCCGCCCATGCCCAGGACCCCGCCGCGGTCGCCAGGGCGCGCCACGACCACTACAAGGAGATCGGCAAGGCCTCGAAGGCGATCCGCGACGAGCTGATGAAGCCCGCGCCGGACGTCGGCGTGATCCAGGCCGCCGCCAAGACCATCGACACCCTGGCGCCGCAGCTTCCGTCCTGGTTCCCGCCAGGCACCGGCCGGGACGTGGTTCCCAAGTCCGAAGCCCTGCCGATCGTCTGGCAGAAACCGGACGAGTTCAAGAAGGACGCCGCCGGCTTCGCCACGGCTGCGCACGCCTTCGACCTCGCCGCCCAGAGCGGCAAGCTCGACGCCATCCACACCGCCTTCCCCACCCTCGGCGGCACGTGCAAGACCTGCCACGAGACCTTCAAGGCCAAGGACGAGCACTAAACCTGCATGGCGGGGCGGCGCGTCAGGCTCTGGGACCTCCCGGTCCGGATCGTCCACTGGAGCCTGGTGCTGCTGATCCCGGCGCTGTGGTGGACCGCCGAGCACGGGCAATTATCCGTGCACGAACGGCTGGGCTTTCTGGCCATGATCCTCTTGGTGTTCCGGCTGTTCTGGGGGCTCGCGGGCGGCTCGACCGCCCGGTTCGCCAGCTTCGTCAAAGGGCCAAAGGCGGTTGGCGCCTATCTGCGCACGCTGTCCGCCAAGGGCGGCGAGCCGGTGGTGGGCCACAATCCGGTCGGCGGCTGGAGCGTGGTGATCCTGCTCTTGTTGTTGGTCGGCGTGATCGGCACGGGCCTGTTCGCCGATGACACCGACGCCCTCAATCCGGGCCCGCTCAACTATCTGATCCACGGCGACCTCAGCGAGCGCATGGGGCGTTGGCACCACCTGCTGTTCAACGTCCTGCTCGGCTTCATCGCCCTGCACCTGGTGGCGATCGTGTTCTACGCCGTGGTCAAGCGTGAGAACCTGGTCGGTCCCATGCTGACCGGTCGCCGCGCGATGGCGGCGGCGGCCACCCCGCCAACCTTTGCACCCATCTGGCGGGCGATCGCCGGCGTGGCCATCGCGCTGGCCCTGGTGTGGTGGGTGTCCCAGGGCGCGCATGTTCCGCATCGATAGGGCGACCGCGCCGCTGGCCGTTGCGGACGTATCGCGCCATATGCAGGACATGGGTTTCGACGATCCCGCGCCGCCGGCCGCGCTGGCCGATTTCGACTGGCCGATGTTTGGCCTCATCGACGACGTGCGTCCGGCGCTGGCCGAGGCGCGGGCACACGGTCGCGCCGTCGCCCTGGCGACGCTGTTCGCGGTCGAGGGCGGAGCGCCGCGCGGGGTCGGCGCGCAGATGCTGATCGACGCCGCCGGCGGCGCCGCAGGGTTCCTGTCCGGCGGCTGCGTCGAGGGCGACGTGGCTTTGCACGCACGGGCGGTGCTGGAGGACAATCAGCCTCGGCGCCTGGTGTACGGCGAGGGCGGCCCGGTGGACATCGCCCTGCCGTGCGGAAACCGGATCGAGGTGCTGGTCGAACGGATCGCGCCCGACGACCCGGCGGTCGCGCGGCTGCTCGCCCTGGCCGACCGGCGTACGCCGGCGCTCTGGCGCAGCGACGGAGTGGATCGTTTCTGCGACGCGGATGGCGAGGCCGAGCCGGACTCCGGGGTCGCGGTGGTGCGCCGGCGCTTCACCCCGCCGATCCGGGCGATCGTCGTCGGCGCCGATCCCGCCGCCCTGGCCGCCGCCAAGCTCTTGTCCGAGACCGGGGTCGCCACCACCCTGGTCCGACCGAAGGGGCCCGAGACGGCGCCGCCCTTCCCCCTGGCGGCCTATCTGCGCGAGGAGGCGGCCGACGCGATCGCGGCGCTGCGGCCCGACGCCTGGACCGCCGTCTGCGTCATGACCCACGATCTCGCCGTCGAGCAGGCGGCGACCGCCGCCGCGCTTTCGTCGCAGGCCGGCTATGTGGGCGTGCTCGGCAGCCGGCGCCGGGCGCCCGAGCGGGAATCCCGGCTGAGGGCGGCGGGGTTCGAAGCGGCGGATCTTGACCGTCTGCACGCGCCTATCGGCCTGCCGATCGGCGGCAAGGCGCCGTGGGACATCGCCATCGCCGTGGTGGCCGAGGTGGTGCAGCGCCTCGGCGCGCCGGCCGACCCCGCGTGAGGATTGCGCTCACGCCGGCCTGCCGGCCCGGCGGCGGCGGCGGGCATGTGGTGCGGTGCCTGGCCCTGGCCCGCGCGCTCGAGGCGCAGGGCGCCGGCTGCGCCTTCGTCGTCGAAGGTCTGGGCGCCGATCTGCTCGCGCGGCTCGGCTGGGCGGGCGACGTTCATCGGGCCGAGGGGGATATCGTCCGTCATCAGACGATATGCGATCTGCGCGCGGAAGCCGTCGTCGTCGACGACTACCGGCTGGAGGCGGCGTTCGAAGCCGGGTTGGCGGGTTGCGTCCTGGTGATCGACGACCTGGCGGACCGGGCGCACGCCTGCGACCTGCTGCTCGACAGCGCCTATGGCCGGGCGCCGGCCGACTACGCCGCCCTGGCGCCCGGCGCGAGCCTGCTGCTCGGACCGGACTACGCCCTGCTCAGAGAAGGCTTTGCAGGATCGTCCCCCGCGCCGGTCGCCCAGGTTGATCGGGTGTTCGTCTGCTTCGGTCTCAGCGACGTGGAGTCGATCACCGCCCGCGCTCTCCGTCTGCTCAGACCACTGCTGCCCACGGCGGCCTTCGATGTGGCCCTGGCGAGCGACGCCGCCAGCGTCGCGCCGCTGAGGACGATGGCGGCCGACGACCCCGGCCTGCGCCTGCACCTCGACGCCGACGTGGCGCCGCTGATGCGGGCGGCCGACCTTGGCGTGGGCGCCGGCGGCGGCATGGTGTGGGAGCGGCGCGCGGCGGGGCTGCCCCAGCTGGTCGTCACCGTCGCCGAGAACCAGCGGCCGATGGCCGCCCGGCTGGCGGCCGACGGGGTGATCGCTCGGGTCGATCTTGCCGGCCCGGCGTTCGAGGCGCGGCTGGCGGCGGCGTTCGTCCGCTTGCTCGATCCCGCCGTGCGGCGGGCGCAGCTCGACACCCCCGTCGCCCGCTGCGATGGCCTCGGCGCCGCCCGCGCCGCCCGGGCGCTGCTGGACGCGGTGGCGGAAGGGGGCCGGGCATGACGTAGAGAGATGAAGCCCGCAGGTTGGAGCGATCCCGGCAAAACCCAATCGTCCTAAAACAGCGGCTTTCCGTCCGCGCTCGGCAGGCTGACGTGCAGCAGCCTGGCCACGGTGGGGGCGATGTCGCGCTGGTCGATCTCGCCGATGGCGCCCTTTCTGGGCACGCCGGGCCCGGAGACGAAGAAGCTCGCCCGCATTTCGGGATGGTCGGGCAGCCAGCCGTGCGTGCCGCGCTCGCCCGCCGGCGAGACGTGGGTCATGCTTCCGCCCATCATGTAGCCGATCTTGAAGTCGACCCAGAAGCTCGCCATCGGCGTGCCGCCGAGCCGGGCGATCTCCTCGGCGCCGGCGATGCGGTTGATACCGTTCTCTGGGTCCGCCGCGAGCCGGTCGAGCAGGGCCTTGACCCTGGCTTTCATCGCCTCGTCCTTCGGGTTCCTCAGCACGATCGCCGCCGAAGCGCCGCCCCACGGCGCGGCCTCCCACCCGGTCACCTTGTGCGTCGTCGGGTCGAGCGTGATCAGGCCCGCGTCGACGAAGGCGCCGACGAGGTTCATCTCGTGCTCGACGGGCGCGAAGCCGTGATCGGACACCACCACGACCACGAGGTCGGGCTCCACCTTGCGGGCGGCGGCCACGAGGTCGCCCACCACGCCGTCGATCAGCTTGAGGTCGGTCTTGGCCTCCGGCGTTCCGGGGCCGGCGTCGTGCTCCGTCTCATCGAGGCTGGACAGATGCAGGGTCATGAACCGGGGCCGCTTCAACGCGTAGATCTTCGCCGCCATACGCCCCTTGGCGAGATCGCCCTCCGGCGTCGTGGTGTAGACTGCGGCGATTCCCATGTCGTTCGACCGCAGGGCTTCGGGCAGGCCGGGGGTCGACAGGGCGTGCACCAGCTTTTCGTCCTCCGGCTGGTGGGCGCGCCAGTATTCGGGGATGTTGTCATCGATCGACGGCGCGTCGACGCTGACGGGCCAGCCCAGCGAGGCGGTCCTGCCGCCGGCCTTGTGCACGGCGTCCCACAGGGTCGGGACCTTGATGTCACGGGCGTACCAGTACCAGCCGCCCATATTCTTCCGCTCGGGGTCGAAGGTGGTGTTGTTGGCGATGCCGTGCTTGGCCGGCCAGACCCCGGTGATCAGGGTGGTGTGGTTGGGATAGGTGACGGTGGGCAGGGAATTGCGGACGCCGGTGGCGTAGGTCCCCTCGCGCATCAGCCGGCGCAGGTGGGGCGCCTCGAATCCCCGCTGTTCGGCGTCGATCACGTCGAGCGGCCGCAGACCGTCGATGGAGATCATCAGCACCGGCGCGGCGTCGGCCAGAGCCGGCAGGCATAGGTTCACGGCCACTGCCAGCAGCGACAGATAGAGCTTCATCAGGCCGTCCCCCTCATCGTTCGGCGTTCACTGCCTGAGGGATGTGACGCTGTCGTTGCGGCCGGCGCTAAGGTTCGACGGTAGCGCCGTCGCAGCGGCCCAAGGTGCGGACCGGATTGCAGACGGTGATCCCGCCGTCCGGCAGGCGGACCTGATAGTCGTTGCCGAAGCGCGGGTCCGGATGGCGGTAGTCGGTCGACACCACCTGGGCCCCCGAGGCGAAGGCGGCGGCGCGCGAACGGGTGTCGTTGATCCGCGCCTCCCTGGTGTCGGAATCGGCGCGGGTGCGCACGAAGAAACCCTGCCTGACCCTGTCGCGGATGTGGGCTTCGTCGGTCACCGCCTCGTTCAGGGTCATGTAGGCGGCCCACGGCTTGTCGGCTTCCGACGCATCGCCGGCGTTGACGAACATCATCCGTCCTTCGAGCGACCGGCGCTGGCCGCGGTAGATGGCGATCTTGTCGTGCCCCTCATCGAGGGCGAAGAACACCTTGCCGCGCGCATCCTTCAGCCGGGGCCAATTGTTGGCCAGCACCGCCTCGCGCAGGGTCGGATATCGGCCCTGCACCTGGTCGGGGGTGATCACCTCGCCGGGCTTGAACACCGAGCGGATCTCGTCGTCCCACGCGTCGAAGGCGGCCTCGTCGTAGTCGATCGAATTGGCCCCGCCCGGCAGGGGCGACTTGCCGTCCTTGGCGTTCATGGTGATCGAGATCGGGGCATGGCCGGGATGGGCTTTCGACCAGACGCGGATCTCGGTCAGGCATTCGACGAAGGTCAGGCAGCTCGAGCGGAAGTCGATGTCCTGGATGTGCAGCACCTTGTAGCCGGGCCTCGACATGCGCGCGGCGTAATCGGCGGCGACCGGCTCGCCGGACAGCCTGGGCCCGAGCGGATGGGCGTAGAGGCCGCCCTTGGGGTCGTAGGCGACGTCGATCTCGAGCCCGCGGACGCCATCGTTGAGCTCGTCGGTCAGCGACGGATGGCCGTAGTCGATCTCGATCGCCCGGGCGTTGGCCTTCAGGATCAAGGCGTAGAGCTTGGGGGTGATGAACTGTTTGTAGCTGTTGTGGGTGCCGACGGTCTGAACGTCGTTGAGTCTGAGGTTGGCGTCGATCCAGGCGTGGCCGCAGCCCTTGCCGGCGTGGTCGACGTCCGCGGCGCCCAGGCGGCAGGCGGCGCCGGCGGTCCCCGCCGTGGTCATCGCGAGCAGCGCCGCGGCCAAAGCCAGCTTCATGGTGATCCCCGGTGATTATTTTGCTTCACTGTACCCGCGCCGGAACGCGTGGCTACCTAGAGCGCGTTCCGATTTGATGAAATCAAATCGCGCGCTCCAGGTTTCTGTTTTGGCGCACGTTTTGATCCGAAAACCGGTTCCCACTTTTCGGAACGTGCTCTAGCATAGGAGGTCCGTATGACAGGTTCGATCGATCCGCTTCGCGTCCAGTTCGACGCGTTCAAGGCTCTACCGCGCGATACTCCCATCCACATGCTCAACCTGGTGAGATTGAAAGCGCAGGCGGACTATCCGCAGGATCATCCGAACCACGGCAAGGGCCTGACCGGGCTCGACGCCTACCGCGCCTACGGCCGCGAGAGCGCGGATCTGTTCAAGAGGGTCGGCGGCCGGCAGGTCTGGGCCGGCAAGCCGGAGGGCGTCGTCACCGGACCGGCGGACGAGCGGTGGGATATCGCCTTCATCGCCGAATACCCGAACGCCGGCGCCTTCCTGGCCATGGTGACCCACGCCGATTACCGCGAATGGGTGAAGCACCGCCAGGCCGCCGTCGAGGACAGCCGCCTGATCCGCCTGTCGCCGGTCACCCCGGGGGAAGGGTTCGGGGAGTAGCGAGTGTGCGTGCTTCGATACGCCTGCCGCGCAGGCTACTCAGCATGACGACTTCTGGTTCATTTCACAAAAGTTTCGTCATCCTGGGTAGGATGCGAAGCGGCCGTATCGAAGGACCCACCGGGCACCTTACAGCGGCGCCCGCTTGTCGAACCAGGGGCGGGCTTGCTCCAGCTGGTGGGCGAGCGAGAACAGGGTCTCCTCCTCGCCGAGGCGGGCGGCGAACTGGACGCCGATGGGGAGGCCGTCGGACCAGGTCAGCGGCACGCTCATCGCCGGCTGGCCGGTCTGGTTGGCGAGGGCGGTGAACGGGCAGAAGGCGCCGAAGTGGGCGCCGTAGACCGACAGCGGCTGGTTCAGGGCCACCTCGCCGAGCAGAACCGGCGGCTTGCTCAGCACCGGGGTAAGAATCAGGTCGTAGGTCTGCTGAAAGGTCGCCACGGCGATGGCCGCCGTCATGAAGGCCTGGTCGGCGGCGGCCAGGTCGAGGGCGGTGTAGGACTGGCCGAGGTGCACGAAGCCGCCCGTCGCCTGCTCCATGTCGTCGGCGGTCATCGGCCGGCCGAGCGCCTTCGCGCGGGCGGCGAAGGCGGCCGCGGTATGCGTGCTGGTGACGACCGTCATGGCCGTGGCGAGCGCCTGCGCGTCGACCGGGGGCGCGGCCTCCTCCACCCGGTGACCGAGGTCCTCGCACAGCCTGGCGGCGTCGCGGGCGGCGGCGAGGCAAGCCGGATCCACCGCGGCGCCTGAGGCCGGCGCCAGCTGCAGGGCGATCCGCAGCGGCCTGCCAGGATCACGTCCGGCCGCCTCGAGAAAGGTCCCTCGGGGCGGCGGCGCCACATAGCGCGAGCCGAGCTCCGGTCCGTGCGTGAGGTCGAGCAGCAGGGCGCTGTCGCGGACCGAGCGGGTCACCGCGTGGCTGACGCCGAGGCCGTTCCAGCCTTCGGTCCGGCCCACGGCGACGGGGGTGCGGCCGCGCGACGGCTTCAACCCGAACAAGCCGCAGCAGGCGGCGGGAACGCGGATCGAGCCGCCGCCGTCTGTGGCGTGCGCCGCCGGCATGATCCCGGCCGCCACCGCCGCAGAGGCGCCGCCGGACGAGCCGCCGGAGGTGCGCCGCAGATCCCACGGATTGCGGGTCTGGCCGTGCAGGGTGGATTCGGTGGTCACCGTCAGGCCGAATTCGGGCGAGGTGGTGGTGAGCAGGATGTTCAGCCCGGCCGCCCGCATGCGCGTCACGCTCACCGAATCGGCGTCCGCCACATAGTCCTTGAACCCCCGGCTGCCGGAGGTGACCCGCACGCCGGCGATCTCGTGGCCGAGGTCCTTCACGCCCCAGGGAACGCCCGCCAACGGGCCGTGGAGGCCGGCCTGCGCCGCCGCTCGGGCCTGGTCGTAGAGCTGCTCGACGACGGCGTTGATGGCGGGATTGACGGCTTCGGCGCGGGCGATGGCGGTCTCCGCCACCTCCGCCGCGCTGACGTTTCCCGCGCGAATGAGCGCGGCCAAGCCCATGGCGTCGTGGCCGACATAGTCGTCGAAGCTGATCGCGGGCATTCCATCCTCCCGTTTTCTGGAACTAGACAGGGCGGATCGCTGGACGTCCAGCCACAGCGCGCGCCGAGGTCGCCGACCATCCGTGGCCTGACGCTTCATAGTCGCCATGAAGCGCATAAATGCCGCACCGCGCCCGCCTATCGCCGCCCCAGGCGGGCGAGCATACTCCAAAAAAGGGTCGCGAGGGCCAAGACACATGGCGCACCGTCCACCGCCGTTCGCCGCGCTGAGAGCGCAGGAAGCCGCTTGCCGTCATCGCAGCTATTCCGCCGCCGCCGTCGAGCTCGGTGTCACCCACAGCGCGATCAGCCAGGCCGTCCGCCGCCTGGAGGAGGAGATCGGCGCCAAGCTGTTCCACCGCAGAGGCTCGGCCATGGAGCCCACGGGCTCCAGTCTGGTGCTCGCGGCGGCCTATGCGGAAGCCGCCGGGCTGGTCGACCGCGCCCTCCGCCAGGTGAGCGATCCGTCGCCCAACAGCCTGAGGATCCGCGCCCCCGCCCAACTGGCGCGGATGTGGCTGACGCCGCTGCTGAACGAGCTCGGCGCGAGTTTTCCTGGCCTGAACCTGTGTCTGCGCACCGGGGACGCCAGCGACGGCGAATTCGACCTTGCGATCCAGCTGCAGCCGCCTCGGCTCGGCTTCGAAGCGCAGGCCCTGGTCGATCCGGCTCTGCGCGCCTACGCCAGTCCGGAGCTGCTGCGCCGCCTGCCGCTCGGTACGCCTGAGGCGGTCCTCGCCGCCCCCCTGCTGATCGAGCGGGACGGCGCGGACTGGGCCGCCTGGTTCGGGGCGGCGGGCGTCAAGGTCGAGGGGTCGCCGCAGGGCACGCGGTTCGACGATTCCACCGGTCTGGCGCTGGAGGCGGCGATCCGCGGCGCGGGGGTCGCGCTGGGAGATCCGCTTTCGGTGCGATTCGCCCTCGGGCGGGGGGAGCTCGTCCCGGTCTGCCCGGCGATCGCGGCCGAGGGGCAGCCGATCTGGATCGTCTGGCGTACGGACCACGCCAAGGCGGCGCTGATCGAACCCCTGGTGACCTGGCTTTGCGTCCACGCGGCCCTTTCGCCCCCGCGCCCGGCGCTCGCCCGCCTCAGCGCCTGATCACGCGCTGGCCGCGCAAAGAAAAAGGCGACGCCCGGGGGCGCCGCCTCGATCATAGGTCTGGCGAGGTCGGGCTCAGAACTTCGCCCGCAGGCCGACCTTGAAGGTGCGGCCATAGATGCCGCTGTTGGCGACCACGTCGTTGTAGTTATAGCCGCCGTAGGTGGTGGGATCGTACGGGGCCGCCTTGTCGAACAGGTTGTCCACGTCGACGTAGAACTGCAGCCGGCTGTTGAAGTCGTAGCTGACGTGGGTCTGGATGTCCCAGAACGGCTTCACCTTGCATCGCACCGGCGTGACGCCGTCGGCGTATGTGGTGTTGATGTAGTTGGGATTGACGGAGGAGACGCACTCGCCGGCGACGCCGCCGAAGTCCGCCGCCTCGAGATCGTAGCCATCCGTAAAGTAGGCCGTGACCGTGGCGCTGAGCGGCCCCTTGGACAAGGTGTTCGACCAGTTGGCCTTGAGTTTCGGTGAACCGCCGGCCGAGACGTTGTTGTACGGGCCGATCGTGCCGGCGAAATGCTCCACGCCGGTCGGCGTGAACAGGTTCAGCCGCAGCATATACGTTCCGTCGAAGGTGCTGGTCCACTTCACGCCATAGGGCAGGGTGTAGCGCGCTGTCCCGCCGAAATCCCAACCGGACGAGGTCTCCTTGTCCTGGTTGATGAAGCCGTACTGGACGAAGCCGGGCACCGCCAAGGCGCCTGGATTGGCAGGGTCTGTCGCCCCTGGGGTGATCGTGTAACCCGTCGGCAGCGGCTTGCCGGCGAAGTAGTCGGCGAGCGCGACGCCAAGGTTTGCGTTGTTCGGCACGATCACATTGCTTTTCACGATGCGGTAGAAATCAACCGAGAAGCTGAAATGGCGGTTGGGCTCGAAAACCACGCCGGCGGTGAAATTGTGCGAGATCTCGGGCTGCAGGCCAGGCGTGCCGACAGTGGTCTCTCCGAGGCTGTAGGACTTGCTGTAGGTATCGTTGCCATGGAGGGTCTGGAACGAGAGCGGCGGCGTTTCAGTGACGAAGCCCGTCGTCGGCAGTTCGTTGGATTCCGCGAAGCTCGGGATTCGGAACCCCTCGGAATAGGTCGCCCGCAGACTGAACAGATCGAACGCCGGGGCCCACTCCCTGAAGGGGTGGACGATGATCCCGCCCTTCGGCGAGAAGTGGCTCTGGCCGGTGGAGTAGTTGTCGAACCGGCCCGAGGTCTGCAGGTCGATCTGCGGCAGGACGGGAATGTCCAGCTCGTACCCCACGCCCTCGGTGGTCCGGCTGGCGATCACGCCCACGGGATTGAGCGTGAAGTAGCGATCATAGGTGCCGTTGCTGTCCGGATTGGCGCTCGGATTGTAAACCGACTCGTATCGGGCCGCAGCGATGATCCCCAGCTTCACCTCGCCGCCCGGCAGCTTGAACAGGTCTCTCGACAAGGTGCCCTGGATCATGGCCAGCTGCGACTGATTGTTCTGGACATTGGTCGGCGAGATATAGTTGCGCATCGCCGCAGTGTTCTGGTTCGGGTTGACGAAGTTGTACGTTCCCTGGTTCACCGCCGTCAGCAGGTTGTTGATGTAGAGGTCGCCCTTGGAGATTACCTCGAGATCGGTCTGCGACGCGGTGGCGTCCACCGCATAGTCCCACGGCCCCATCCAGTTGAAGCTGCCGTGGAAACCGGTCGCGATGCGATAGGTGTCGTTCAGCTCCTCGGTCGAATAAGGGATGTCGCCGAACGAATAGAAGATCTGTGCGGCGGTCCCGCCGGCCGCGAACGGGTTGTTGGGGTTCAGCCTCGCGCCGGCTTCGGACCCGTTGCAGACGTAGGTCGCGCTGCCTTGGGGGCAGACGAAGACCGGCAGAAGCAGGCCCGGATTGTTATCGGTCTTATAGGAGAGGCCATTCGCGCCAGGCGTCGAATGCTGCCGGATTTCGGACGGGGCGCCAAAGCCGCCATCCGCATAGACGTCGTTGTGATAGTAGTTGAAGCTGAAATAGCCTTCAGCGTCGCCCCACAGCTTCCTGACCGCGTGAACGTCGAAGCTGAAACGCTTATCGTCCGGCGAGATCAGCCCGTAGAGCTTCTGATTGTCCTGCTGGCACAGGGGCGTGCCGTTCTGATTGATGGGCGTGCTGCCGTTGATACAGCCTCCGGCGGGGTTCAGCAGCTGGTAGGTCGGATTGCCGGCGATCGCCGCCGCGTTCCACGCCGCGACGATCGGGGTATTGACGCCGGTGATGGAGCCGAACCCGCCGCCGGGCTGAGCTCCGTTCAGGACGCCGTTGGTGCGGCAGACGGTTCCGACGCCGTTAAGGCCGATCCCGCAGGTCGAGCTCTGGTCCGAAGTGTTGTACGGATAGCCGCGGTCGCGGCTGTAGAGCGCCTGATCGTGCTCGTACTCCAGGCCGACGTAGACGTTGTAGCCGTCGGCGCCGAGGTCGCCCTTGCCGAAGATGGCGCCGACCCGGCTTTCGCCGCCGCCGCCCGCCTGGGTCCAGCCGCCTTCGACGTTGAGCAGGGCGCCCTGGTAGGTCTTCTTGGTGATCACATTGACCACCCCGGCGATGGCGTCGGCGCCGTAGGTCGACGAGGCGCCGTCCTTGTCCACCTGGACCCGGTCGATGATGATGTCGGGCAGGGTGTTCAGGTCGACGAAGTTGCGCGTGCCGTCGTCGGCCAGCGGGTAGTAGGTCATGCGCAGGCCGTCGAACAGGACGAGGGTCGAGTTCGAGGTCAGGCCGCGCAGCGACACGTTGGCCGCGCCGGCGGCGAAGGCCCCGTTGCCCGAGAAGGAATTCGGCAGCGAGGACGAGCCGTTGGCCGAGATCGACTGCACCGCGTTGGTGACGGTGGTGATGCCCCGATCCGTCAGGGTCTCCGCGCTGAGGGTGGTCACCGGGTCGGCGGTGGATGACAGCGGCTTGCGCAGGATGGAGCCGGTGACGACGACCTCCTGGACGGGGGTCTGGTCGGGCGTCGCCGCCTGGCCGGTCTGGGCCAGCGCAACGCCGGCCGGCGCCGCGACGGCGAGCGTCGCCGCGACCAGGACGGAAGACGCCAGCAAGCGCTGCCGCGTGGAATTGATGTTCAAGGTTTGACCCCTTCAAGGCAAGCGTCTCCGCTCGGCGGAGGGCCGCTTGTTTAAACTGTTACGTAATGTCCCAAGCCCAGCTCGGTTGTCGCGAAACTGACTTTTGATCGAAGGGGGGTCAATCCAACTATATCTTGCGACAGCATGGCGCGGAACGCCTGTATCATCTTCGTCACACTTCGGGTTTCAGGTTCGGAAGACTGTAGCAAATGCGAAATTGTCGGTGAGGGGCATGACAAATACTGCCCAAGAAATCGCCTGTATTCGCCCGATTTTCGCCACACCAAGGCGACGCTGCTTTACTCGCGGCGATTGAAAGCGTTCAGGTTGAAAAATGGAGGACTCCGCGGCGGCTCGGGTGCGGGCTTACCGACAAGTCCGCCGCCGCGGAGACACGCGGCTGACCGCTCGGCGCTCCGGCCGAGCGGTCAGCCGCCTTCAGTCAAGTCAGCGCACGCGGGCGCAGCGGATCTGGGGAAGGGTGTCGATCTGACAGAAGAAGCTGCTGAGCGCTCCATGAGTGATCACCAGCTTGGAGCCGGCGCGCGGGTCTTTGAAGAACTCCTGATCGTCGGTCTGGCGCCAGACCACGCCGTCCGTCGCCTCCAGGACCCACCGGCCGTCCCGATCCTTGTGCGCGCCCTGGACCTCGAGGGTGAGCCGGTCGAAGCCCTCTTCCTTCCTGGCGCTCCCACGCCCGCCGAACAGATCCAGCGACGGCATGCTGAAACCGAAGGCCTGCCGGCGCACCTGCTGGACGTGCTCGCGGGTGACGACCACGACGTCGCCCTTGGTCTCGGCCTGCTCGAAAGCCCCGGCCGCCTTGTCGTAACAAGCCAGACGCGCCGCGTCCTCGGCGACCTTGCGGCAATCGGAGATCGCCTGGACCACCGCCGCCCGCTCCGCCGGGGTGGGCGCCTTGGCGGCCCAAACCGGGCCCGACAGGGCCGCGACGATGATCCCCAGCCCAGCTCCGCGCATCGTTCGATACATCATCGTCGTCCTCTTTTCGGCGCGCCGCGCCGGGGTCAGCCTTGGACCGACCGTCGGCTTTGTACAACCGCGGCGCCCGCTTCGCGATTCGCCCCATGGTGGCGGCGCAACGCCTTACCCTGGCCCAACCGAGCCTCAGTCTGGCGCGGATCCGTCAATTCAGTGGCATATTTACGACACCGCTGCGTCGGACTTGTGTGTGTTGCGTGTCGAACATTGACTTATTTTCATGAATTGCGTGTTTTGCGCCTCAATGCGGCCCCGGTAGCGCAACCGGGACCTGTTCATTTTTCGGCGCTGCAATGCGGCGTCTTGGGGGATCACAATGCAACAAACTGGTTTCCGCCGCCGGCTTCTGGCCTCGTCCATGATCTGCGGCACAGCCTTCATGGCCGTGGCTGTCGCCCAGTCGGCCCAGGCGCAAACCGCGGCGCCCGAAGCGGCGCCGCAGGAGATCGTGGTCACGGGCTCGCTGATCCGCTCGCCGAACCTGACCTCCGACAGCCCGCTCACCGAGGTGACGCACGCTGAAGTCAAGCTCGAGGGTACGACCACCATCGAGAACCTGGTGAACAGCCTGCCGCAGGCCGTCGGAGGCCAGAATCTCGGCCAGTCGATCAACTCGACCGGCACGGCGAACGTGAGCCTTCGCAACCTTGGACCGCAACGCACCCTGGTGCTGGTGGACGGCCGCCGCCTGAACCCGGGCGACCCGTCGCAGCAGGCGCCGGGCGCCGACCTGAACATGATCCCCACCCAGATGGTGGAGCGGGTCGACGTCGTCACCGGCGGCGCCTCGGCCACCTACGGCGCCGACGCCGTGGCCGGGGTCGTCAACTTCGTCATGCGCAAGAACTTCGAAGGCGTGGAGTTCGACGCCCAGATGAGCGCCAATGAAGACGACTCGAAGAACAAAGGCTTCGACTCGCTGCTGGATTCTTCGGGCTACAAATACCCGAAGGGCACCGCGTTCGACGGCGCCCAGTACACAGCTTCCGTCATCATGGGCAGCAACGTCCAGGACGGTAAGGGCAACATCACTGTCTTCGCCAGCTACTTCCACTCCGACGCCGTGGTTCAACCGCAGCGCGATTACTCCTCCTGCGCTCTTGGCAGCACCTATTCGAACTCGGCGCGGTCCAGCGTCTACGACAAATTCTTCTGCGTCGGCTCGAGCACCAGCGCGTACGGTAAGTTCATCATCCAGGATCCTGTCACGGGGAAGTCCGTCACCTACCACGACAACCAGAACGGCACGAACACCTTCCAGACGGCGGGTGTTCCCGGATATAACTTCAACGGTCTCAGCTATATCCAGCGTAACGACGACCGCTACAACATCGGTTACTTCGCCCATTACGACGTCAACCAGCACCTGACCCTGTATTCGGACTTCATGTTCCTGCGGGATAACACGACCTCGCAGTTCGGTCCTTCGGGCCTGTTCGCCGGCTCGACCAATGTGCCGTTCCAGGCGAACTGGACCATCAATTGTAACAACCCGTTGATGTCGGCGCAGCAACAGCTCTCCCTGTGCGGCGCCGGTAAGGCCGGGACGTCTGCGACGACCCAGGTTCAAATCGGTTACCGGTTCGTCTCGGAAGGCCCGCGGACCGGTAACTTCACCCACGACAACTTCCGCGTGGTGGTCGGCGGCCGAGGCGACCTGAACGAGGCTTGGTCCTACGACGCCTATCTGCAGTACGGCCATGTCGACTACGAGCAGGGTATGAACGGCTATGCCTCGCTGAGCCGCGCCGCCAACGCCCTCCTGGTGAACCCGGCGACCGGCCAGTGCTATGTCGGCGGCGCCTGTGTCCCGCTCGACATCTTCCACGCCAACAGCACCGGCATCTCCAAGGCCGCCCTGAACTACCTGAGCGTCTCCGGTTATGAAAACGGCAACGTGACCGAGCAGATCGCTGACTTCACCCTCAACGGCGACCTCGGCAAGTACGGCATTAAGAGCCCGTTCGCCGCGGACGGTATCCAGGTCGCGTTCGGCTCGCAGTACCGTCGCGAAAATCTGGTCTTCACCCCCGACGAGGAGAACCTGACGGGCGATCTGGCCGGCAACAGCGTGATCACCGCGACGTCGGGCAGCTTCGACGTCTACGAACTGTTCGGCGAAGCCCACATCCCGCTCGTGCAGAACCTGCCGTTCGCCAAATCGATCAGCTTCAACCCGGGTTACCGCTTCTCGGATTACAGCTCGATCGGCACCACCAACACCTACAAGCTGGATGGTGACTGGGCGATCAATCGCGATATCCGGCTGCGCTATAGCTACAACGTGGCCATTCGCGCGCCGAATATCACCGAACTCTACACGCCGAACGCCGAACTGCTGTTCGCTTCGATCGACCCCTGCGCCGGCTCGAAACCTTCGGCCAGCCTGGCCGCCTGCCAAGCCACCGGCGTGACGGCGGCTCAGTACAAGAACATCCCGCAGTGCCCGGCCAGCCAGTGCAGCGACATCGCCGGGGGCAACCCGAACCTCGCGCCCGAAACGGCGAAGACCTATTCGTACGGGGTGGTGCTGACGCCGAGCTTCATTCCGCGCCTGATGCTTTCGATCGACTACTACAACATCCGGATCAACAACCTGATCTCGACCGGCTACGGCGGCGCCTTTACCGAGCTCAACGGCTGCCTCGGCACGGGCTCGCCCGTGCTCTGCAGCTTGATCCACCGCGATCCCACCACGGGGCAGCTGTACGGCTCCGGCTATGTGACGGCTTCGGACCTCAACAACGGGTTCGTCCAGACGAAGGGCATCGACGTCGCGGCCAACTACAGCTTAACGATGGGCAGCTGGGGACGCCTCGCCTTCTCGATGAACGGCACCTACACCCAGCATACCGTGACCGAACCCTACGGCCCGCAACCGGGTCTCGCGGGGTCCGGCACCTACGATTGCGCGGGTTACTTCGGGGTGACCTGCGGCGTGCCGACCCCGTCCTGGCGCCACAAGTTCCGGGTCACCTGGAACACGCCGATTGGTCTGGAGGCTTCGCTGCAATGGCGCTACATCGGCAGCACCAAGGTCGATGTCAACCAAAACAACCCACTCCTGGCTGATGGCATCACCGACGTGATCGACGCCAAGATCCCCGAGTACCATTACTTCGATCTGGCCCTGCAGTATAAGTTCAAGGGCCGCTACACCTTCCGTGCGGGCGTGAACAACCTGTTCGACAAGCAGCCGCCGATCGGCGACGCGAACAATGTGGGTGACTTCGGGGCCGGCAACGGCAACACCTTCCCGCAGCTCTACGACACGCTCGGCCGCAACATGTACGTCGGCGTGACCGCATCCTTCTAAGTCGAAGCGCCGTCTAAGGGGACTTGAAGGCGCTCGCCGGGATTGGCGGGCGCCTTTTTCCTTCTGCATCGGTCGCCTATGAGTGGCAGACCTTAAAAGCCTGCGGTCCGGGTTCGCTTCAGAGGTCGTGCGCCGCCACGGCGTGGTGCTGGTCAATGCCGACGCGGACCGCTCGATAGACCCGCCGCTCGGCCTCGCTCATGAAGACATTCCAGATGTCGGCGATCAGAATGATCCGCACCTCTTCGCCGTCGTTCCAGGCTTCGTGATCAATGGTGTCGTCGAACACCCACGCGCGCCCCTTCTCCCACGCCCGCGTCTGGCTTCCGACGCGGAACCCACATCCGGGCGGCGCCACCAGCGGAAGGTGCACGACCAATCGGCCGTTCGACACCCCCGTATGCGGCGGGATGCGGGTTTTTGGCTGCAGGGATGAGAACATGGCGTTGGGCGTGCGGCCGGGCAGATCCGGCTGCGGTAGGCGCGACAGCGCCGCAAGGGTCGCGGGAAACAGTTCAGGGGCGTAGGGACGGATCGTCCCATGCTGGATCACATGCAGGGCCGACCAGCGATCCGAGCGGTTCAGATCTTTCCACTGGTCGAGCGGCAGGCTCTCATCCGCGTCGACATAAGGTACGAACAGCTCCGGCCGATCGCGGCGCGCCGCGTCGAGCTCCGCGGCGATAGCACCGGTGCAAAGTTCCAACTCATCGATCCAGGGAAACAGCTCCCGGTCATAGAACTCTTGGCTGGGCAGGCCGGGGACGTGAAAGTCCACCGGCTGCGGCGTATAAATTCGGGCCCGCCCGGCGGTGAACTCAATGAACCGCCTCGCACTCTGCGAAATCTCCGCCTCCGGCCCAAGAGCCGCTACGGCCTGGTCGACGGCGGATGTGACGCCGGCGCGATAACGGGCGTGCGCGGCCTCGGCGCGGCGGACCGCCTCTGCCGTCGCGTCGTCGAGACTGTCCGACGGCCTGAACATCAGCGCCAGACCATAGATTCGGCCGGATTCCAGCGTATTGCCCGCCTCCTCTAGAAGCGAAGCTTTGGAAAGCAGGGCGCTGAAGTTGCGGGGGTTGCACTTCAATGCTTCGTCCACCGCCTTCAGCGCGCCAGGCAAATCCTTCGATCGCCTGAGAGCGGCGGCGTAGTTGAGCCAGAGACTTGGGCTGGCAGGCTCGATCGCCAAAGCGGCGCGGAGCTTCTCCAGCGCTACAGGCAGATCCCCGCGTCCGAGGGCCGCGCGGGCGTCGCGATTCAATTCGAACAAGGTTCGCTCGACGCTTGCCGGTCTTTCCACCGCACTCAACCTGACGCCCCTTCCGCTGTTCGTATGGGGCGTCCCGCTACGCCTGGTTCCGCTTTTCGGCGCGATAGCATATAAAGGTCCGCTCCCCAACAACCTGCTCACCGCGTGAAATTCCTCGCCTCATGACTCAGATTGGAACGGCGCCGGCCGAGATCGCGCGCATCAACGCGAAGCTTAACGTCGGAGATGTCGACGGCGCCGTGGATCTTGCGCGGGAGGCCTACATCAGCGGTGTCGTCGATCCCCTGGTTCTGAATCTGGTCGCCCATCGGCTGGAGGAGCGCGGTGAAATCGAGGAGGCCCTGAAGCTCCTGCACGAGGCGCTGGAGCTTTCGCCACAGGACGAGTCGATCTACGCCAACATCGGGCATTGCCTGCTCAAACTTGCGCGGCCGACCCACGCTCTGGAAGCCTTCAACCGCGCCCTGAAGATCGACAAGAATTATCCGCGCGCGCATCACGGCGCCGGCCTGGCCCTTACCGCCATGGGCCACGGGCCCGCCGGCGAGGATGCTCAGCTGCGCGCGGTCCGGTTGGATCCGAAATACCCGGCGCCCCGAGGCACGCTCGCCCTCGGGGCCTACGAGAAGCGGGACTTTCAGCGCGCCGAGACCCTCAGCGCGGAGACGCTTCGTCTCGATCCCTCCGAACCTTCCGCCCTGATCGTGAAGGCCAGCCTCCATTGGGAAAGAGGCGAAGCCGAAGAGTGCGCCGAGCTGACCGGCCACGTCTTGAAATCGATCCCGCTGGCGCCCCTTCACCGCGCCGCTTTCGAACGTCAATA
This sequence comes from uncultured Caulobacterales bacterium, assembly GCA_903837135.1. GTDB lineage: Bacteria > Pseudomonadota > Alphaproteobacteria > Caulobacterales > Caulobacteraceae > CAIOYC01. Next base: position 38,591 of record CAILTK010000109.1, on the reverse strand, counting down.
CGCCGACGCTCTGGACAGGCTCGGCCGCTTCGATGAGGCCTTCGCCGGGTATGAGGCCGCCAACTCGCTGCTTCGTCAGATCTACGAGGATCGCTTCGACGCGCCGGACGTGGTCTCGATGACGCAGGTCTGCGGAAGACTCATCGAATACTTTGGAGATTTCGAGGAAACGAAGGAGCAGCGCCCGGACTCATTCGCAAAGAACGGTGTGCGCGAGCATGTGTTTCTGCTCGGCTTTCCGCGGTCAGGCACGACGCTTCTCGAGCAGGTTCTGGCCAGCCACCCCGACATCGACGCCCTGGAGGAAATGCCTACCCTGGAAGGATCAATCCAGAGGTACTTTTTCCAGACCGGCGATCCCGACGAACTCATGCAGGCGTCCGAGGAGGACCTGGAAGATTGGCGAGGGCGTTACTGGGCGAAGGTGAAGGAGTTCGGTATTGAGGCCGAAGGCAGGGTCTTCATCGACAAGCAGCCTTCGCTAACCATGTACATCCCGCTCATCCGCAGACTTTTTCCGCGTGCGAAAATCCTGTTCTGCATACGAGATCCACGGGACGTCGTGCTTGGGTGTTTTCGTCGTACGTTCAGGATGAATGCGACCATATTCGAATATACATCGATCTCCAGTTTGGCGGAATTTTACGCAGAGACCATGTCTCTTGCGGAAGTTTACGCAAGCAAGCTTGAGCTTAGCATATACCGACACATCCATGAAAACCTGGTAGCGGATTTCGACGGAGAAGTGGCGAACCTGTGCGATTTTCTCGGGGTCGGCTTTACGCCCGAGATGCGTGACTTCGTTGCGACCGCTCAGCGTCGCGACGTGAGGACTCCCAGCGCCAAGCAGATCCGGCTCGGCCTGAACGCGTCGGGCGTTGGCTATTGGACCCACTATCGCCGCCATCTGGAAGGCATACTTCCAATCCTCGAGCCGTGGGCGCTCAAGTTCGGCTACGAAAGCGCCTTCCCCCAGTCGGACCTTATCGCGTGACAGTGCGTCTCCCCTTTCGGTCGACCCCATGAGCGCGCCCAAGCCCCCCGCCGCCGCGATCAGATCGTCTCACCAGAGCGAGCCTTCGTCCGCCGCGCTTCATGCCGCAACCGAAGCCCTGCGGGACCGCCGCTTCGTCGAAGCGACCGGACTGCTGTCGCCCTTGGTCGCGGCGTATCCTCGAGCACCCAATGCACGCTACCTGCTGGCGGTCGCGCTCAAGGGACTGCGTGACTTCGCTGGCGCGGAACGCGAACTGCGCGCCGCCATCGCGCAGGATAAGCGGCGTCCCCATTTCCATTGTGATCTCGGCGTCCTGTTAAAGGAACTCGGCCGCCTGGAGGAGGCCGAACACTGTCTTCGCGCCGCCGTCGCCCTCGATCGGCGCTTCGACCCCGCCATCGTGCCGCTATCCGACCTTCTGGTGAAGGCCGAGCGCGCGGAGGAAGCGTTGCGGCTGACCGCGCCCCTGGTCGCCGGGCGAGGCGTGGGCGAAGATGTGCTCTCGGCCCACGCTGAAGCGCTGAAGGCCGCGGGCAGGCTCGAAGAATGCCTCGCCACCTACCAGCAGGCCGCCGAATCCTTCTCCCGCTCACCGTACGTGGACCACAACCTCGCCGCCGTCCTGGGTGATCTCGGGCGACATCCGGAGGCGGAGGCGGCGGCCCGCAGGGCTCTCGCCAAGGGGCTCGACCACGCCGCGACATGGCTGGTGCTCGGCCGGGCCTTGCAGCGCCAGGACCGTTTCGACGAGGCCGAAGACGCCTTGCGCCGGGCCATCCGGCGTGCCCCCGCCAATGCGGTCGCGCACGCCGACCTGGCCCAACTCGTCTGGATGCGCACAGGGAACGCCGCCCGGGCCGGACACGAACTGAACGCCGCCTCACGCACCTTTCCGTCCGATCCGGCCCTGAAGCTCGCGCTCGCTTCGCTTCTGGAGTTCGCTGGAGACCAGCCAGGCGCCTACGCCGTGCTGGCCGGGGCCGCCGGACCGCACGCCCCCGTCGAGATCGATGTCGCCGCCGCCCGCGCCATCGTCCAGCGCGATCCCGAGCGCGCCCTACGTCACGCCGAAGTCGCGTTGGGAAAGGCTCCGAACGGAGCGGCCGACCTGGCTTATTGCGAGGCCCTCCTGGCCTGCGGGCGGCCCGAAGACGCGCTTCCGATCATCGAACGGCTGCGTCAGCGTCTGCCGTTCGACCAGCACGTCCTCGCCTACCAGGCCACCGCCTGGCGTCTGCTGGGCGATCCGCGGTACGCCGAGCTCTACGACTACGCGGCCCTTGTGCGCCCGGCCCTGCTCGACACGCCGGAGGGCTGGACGTCGCTCCCGTCCTACCTCGCCGATCTCAAGACGGCGCTGGCGGAGCTGCATGGGCTCAAGACCCATCCGCTCGGCCAGTCGCTTCGCGCCGGCACCCAGACGAATCAGAAGCTGGAGCGCAGCCAGAACCCGGCGATCCGCGCCTTCTTCCAGGCGATCGACGGGCCGGTGCGCCGCCACCTCGAGGCGGTCGGCCGCGGCAAGGACCCGTTCCGGGCGCGCAACCAGGGCCGCTACGCCCTGGCCGGCTCCTGGTCGGTGCGGCTACAGCCCGGCGAGGGGCGGCACGTGGACCATGTGCATCAGCAGGGATGGATCTCGTCCGCCTGCTATATCGACCTGCCGCCCGCGGTGGACGAGGCGGGCCGGCAGGGCTGGATCAAGTTCGGCGAACCCGGCACGCCGACGGCGCCGACCCTGGCGCCGGAGCATTATGTGAAGCCCGAGCCCGGCATGCTGGTCCTGTTCCCGTCCTACATGTGGCACGGGACGACGCCGTTCAGCGGCGACCAGCCTCGCCTGACCGTGGCGTTCGACCTGGTTCCGGCCTGACCTTTCGAACGGTCCGGATCGGCGGGCAGTAAAAATACAGGCCGATCACGCCCTCAGATCAGCCCGGCCAGCGGCGAGGACGGATCGGCGTACAGCTTCTTAGGCATCCGGCCGGCGAGGTAGGCCTCGCGGCCGGCGATCACCGCGTGCTTCATGGCCCGGCCCATGCGAACCGGGTCGCGCGCCTCGGCGATGGCGGTGTTCATCAGCACCCCGTCGCAGCCGAGCTCCATGGCGATGGTGGCGTCCGAGGCCGTGCCGACGCCGGCGTCGACGATCACCGGCACCTTGGCCGCCTCGATGATCAGCCGGATGCCGACCCTATTCTGGATGCCGAGGCCCGAGCCGATCGGCGCGCCCAGCGGCATGATGGCCGCGGCGCCGGCGTCCTCGAGCTTGCGGGCATAGACCGGATCGTCCGAGCAATAGACCATCACGTCGAAGCCCTCGGCCACCAGCATCTTCAGGGCGCGGAGGGTCTCCTCCATGTCGGGATAGAGGTGCTTGGGATCCGACAGGACCTCGAGCTTGACCAGGCTCCAGCCCCCGGCCTCGCGCGCCAGGCGCAGGGTCCGCACCGCGTCCTCGCCGGTGAAGCAGCCGGCGGTGTTGGGCAGGTAGGTGAAGCGGTCGGGCTTCACATAGTCGGCCAGCATGGGCAGGGACGGGTCGGACAGGTTCACGCGCCTGAGGGCCACGGTGACGATCTCGGCCCCGGCCGCCTCGGCCGCGGCGGCGTTCTGGGCATAGTCCTTGTACTTGCCGGTGCCGACGATCAGGCGCGAGGTGAAGGTGCGCCCGGCCACGGTCCAGGTGTCTTCGGCGGCGGGAACCGCCTTGGTGGTGATGTCGGTCGCGCTGTCCATCAGCCGCCTCCGATGAAATGAACGATTTCGATCCGGTCGCCCTCGGCGATCGGCGTGGCCGCGTAGAGCGAGCGCGGAACGATCTCGAGGTTCCGCTCCACCGCCACCTTGCGCGGATCGAGGCCGAGGGAAGACACCAGGGCCTGCAGATGCGCCGGCCCGTCGAAGCTGCGCGGCTCGCCGTTGAGGGTCAGGGTCATGGCCGGGTTGGACGCCTTTGACCGGCGGGCGTCAAGACGGTTTGCGGCCGTGGGGGCTAGTCGTGAACGGACGGCCTCGTCGCGGCGACAGAACCGATGGCGAGCAGAAAGCCGGACGCCAGGAAGCCCAGGATGAAGCCCGGAAGCGCCAGTTGGTCGGCGATCGCCGCGGCGCCGGGCAGCGGCAGGTAGATGAGCGCGAGCAATCCGCCGGCGATCACCCCGCCCAGCGCCAAGGCCAGCCTTGCAGCGATACCGGTCTCCATCGGGCCCTCCATGCGGAGGCCGAATGGATCACGCCAGACCGGCGCGGCATTGATCGATGTCAGGCCGGCCCGACCTTCGCCGCCGAGGTCAGGCCACCTTCACCCGGGCGGCGCTCTCGGGCAGATCGCTGCCGAAGGCGCGCTGGTAGAACTCGGCCACCGTCGGCCGCTCGAGCTCGTCGCACTTGTTGAGGAAGGTCAGGCGGAAGGCGAGGGCGATGTCGCCGCTGAAGATGGCGGCGTTCTGCGACCAGGTGATCACCGTGCGCGGGCTCATCACCGTGGAGATGTCGCCGTTCATGAAGGCGTTGCGCGTCATGTCGGCCACGCGGACCATGGCGTTGACCGTGCGCCGGCCCTCGGGCGTGTCGTAGGCGGGCGCCTTGGCCAGCACGATCTCGGCCTCCACCTCGTGGGCGAGGTAGTTGAGGGTGGTGACGATCGACCAGCGGTCCATCTGGCCCTGATTGATCTGCTGGGTCCCGTGATAGAGGCCCGTGGTGTCGCCGAGGCCGATGGTGTTGGTGGTGGCGAACAGGCGGAAATAGGGGTTGGGCTGGATCACCCGGTTCTGGTCGAGCAGGGTCAGCTTGCCCTGCACCTCCAGGATCCGCTGGATCACGAACATCACGTCCGGGCGGCCCGCGTCGTATTCGTCGAACACCAGGGCGATCGGCCGCTGGATTGCCCACGGCAGCATGCCCTCGCGGAATTCGGTGACCTGCTTGCCGTCCTTCAAGACGATGGCGTCCTTGCCGACCAGGTCGATCCGGCTGACGTGGCTGTCGAGGTTGACCCGAACCAAGGGCCAGTTCAGCCGCGCCGCCACCTGCTCGATGTGGGTCGACTTGCCGGTGCCGTGATAGCCCTGGACCATCACCCGCCGGTCGTGCGCGAAGCCCGCGCAGATGGCCAGCGTGGTCTGCGGATCGAACCGGTAGGCGGGGTCGAGCTCCGGGACGTGCTCGTCGCGGGTCGAGAACGCCGGGACCATCATGTCGCTGTCGACGTCGAAGGCGTCGCGCAGCGAAACCTGCCGGTCGGGAGCGAGGGAAAGGAGGGTGTCGTCGGTGTCGGTCGGGGAGGCCATAGTGCGACGGGATTAGCCTGTTATCGCCGGTTAGGAAACCCGGCTGTGAGACGCATCGCCAAGGCTGTCGGCGATGCGCGCCAGGTGACGACGGCGATCAGGGTTCGACGTGCAGCCGAACGTCCACATTGCCGCGCGTGGCGTTGGAGTAGGGACAGACCCGGTGGGCCGCTTCAGCCAGCGCCTGCGCCTCCTCCATGTTGAGGCCGGTGGCCGAGAGGGTCAGGTCGATGTCGAGCTTGAACCCTTCGCCCGCATCGTTCGGTCCGATGCCGACGCTGGTGGCGATCTTGGTCTCCGGCGACAGGGCGATCTTGTCGCGCCGGGCCACGAAGTTCAGCGCGCTGAGGTAGCAGGCGGCGTAGCCGGCGGCGAACAGCTGCTCGGGGTTCGTGCCCGGCCCGTCGTCGCCGCCCATGGACTTGGGGATCGACAGGTCGAAGGCGACCTTCTTGTCGTCGGTTTCCGTGTGGCCGCTGCGGCCGGGGCCCGAAGCGAGAGCGTGGGCGCGGTAGAGCACGTTCATGTCGCTGTCTCCTTGCTGGCGGCCAGGAGATGGCGACCCGCATGCGGAGGGGCAAGACCGCAAGGCGCCCCTCTTCGGGGGAGGAGCTTGGTGCACCAGATTTCAGCCGGGAAGCTGCTCCCCCTTTGGGGGAGCTGTCGCGGAGCGACTGAGGGGGCAGCGCCGCCGCTGGCCGGCTCACACCTTCAACCGTCGCGCGCGGGCCCCCTCCGGCCGCTGCGCGGCCTGCCTCCCCCAGATGGGGAGGAGCTTCGGAGCCGGGTGCTCACACCATCTTGGCGTTGCGCAGGATCTTGTAGGACTTCAGCACGCGCTGGAGTTTTTCCTCGGTGGAGCGGTCGCCGCCGTTGGTGTCGGGGTGGCAGCGCTTGACCAGGTCGAGATAACGCACGCGGATCGCGCCGGCGTCGGCGTCCTCCTCGAGGTCGAGCTCGACCAGCGCCCGCCGCTCCAGCCGGCCGAGATGGCGGCTCGGCGCATCGGTCTCCGAGGCGCGGCGCCCGGCGCCGAACACGCCGAAGCCGTCGCGATAGCCGCGGCCGGTCCCGGCCCGGGCCGAGAAGGACGCCGCCTCCCGCGAGAAGCGCGAGGCCTTGAACTGCCAGGTCGGCCGCTCGCCGGTGGCGCGGGCCGCCTGCACGGCGGCCACGTCGGCCTCGGTCATGCCGGCGAAATAGTCCCAGCCCTTGTTGTACTCGCCCGCGTGGGGCTGGCAGAACCAGTAGTGGTCCTCCAGCCGCTCCCGCGATTTGGGCGAGCGGGCCGTGGCAGCCCTGCGGCAGTCGGGCCACTCGCACCGCTTCTCGCCGGGCTTGAGGCCGAGCGCCTCCGCTTCGGCCTCGCCCGCCTTGGGCGGCCGCACACGAATGTCGACGAACTTGGGCTTGTATTGAAACGCACCGGGCATCGGCCGATTATGAGGGTGAAAGTTTCTCATTCAAGAATTGACACGGGAGATCGGACGAATGGGCGCGGTCGCAGACCTCATTCGCGGCAAGCTCGAGGCCGCGCTCCATCCCGAACGGCTCGAGGTGGCCGATGATTCGGACAAGCACGCGGGGCATTCCGGAGCGCGCGAGGGCGGGGAGAGCCATTTCACCGTCACCGTGGTCAGCGCCGCCTTCGCCGGCCTCGGCCGGCTCGAGCGCCAGCGGCGGGTCAACAGCCTGCTGGCCGACGAACTGGCCGGCCCGGTGCACGCCCTGTCGATCAAGGCGCTGGCGCCGGGCGAATGAGGATCCGCCCGTGCCGCTGAAGCTTGCCGCCGCCGTCGCGCTCGCGGCGGCGGCGGTCCCCGCCTTCGCGGCGGACGCGCCCGCCGTTCGGCCGAACGTGGCCACGTCGGGCGCTTTCACGGCGGTGCAGTTCGCCAACCCCGATCCGCAGGCGGTGCTCGAGGCCTGGACCAATCCCACAGCGGCGGGGGTACAGCTGAAGACCGACACGCGGGGGCGTCGCGACCAGCCGATCTACACCTTTGTGATCTTCCGCGGCTGCCGCACCGACGCCGCCGGGGCCTGCACGGTGACCGCCGACTTCGAGGTCGAGGACCCGACCGGCAAACCCTATGTCCAGCAGAAGAGCGTTCGCAGCTGGGTGAACAAGCCGCCGGCGCCGGCCCCGAACTTCACCCTGGCCACCGGCTATATGGGCCTGGTGGTCGAGCGGAAGGACGTGGCGGGCCCCTACACCGTGCGCATGACGCTCACGGACCAGGTGTCGGGGATTTCGCTGCACACCCGACAGACCCTGAGCATCACCGAATAGGTCCGCGGGATTACGCGTTCGGCGCCTCGAGCGGCGGCGAGACCCTGAGGGCGGTGATCTGGTTGCGCTGGCGGCGCAGCACCTGGAACCGGTGGCCGTGGAAGATGAAGGTCTGGCCGGCCTCGGGGATGGTCTGCGCCTCGTGGATGACCAGTCCGGCCACGGTCACGGCGTCGTCGTCCGGCAGGTCCCAGTCCATGGCCCGGTTGAGGTCGCGGATGGTCACCACTCCGTCCACGTGGGCCGAGCCGTCCGGCTGTTTGCGCACGCCCTCGACCGTGGCGTCGTGCTCGTCCTCGATCTCGCCGACGATCTCCTCGAGGATGTCCTCCAGCGTCACCAGGCCCTGCAGGGCCCCGTACTCGTCGACGATCAGGGCGAAGTGGCTCTTGCGCTTGAGGAAGGCCTGCAGCTGGTCCTTGAGGTTGGTGGTGTCGGGGATGAACCAGGGCTCGCGCGCCACCGACAGGAGGTCGAGCTGGTCGACGTCGCCGCGGACGGCGGAGACCGCGCGGGCCAGGTCGCGGGCGTGCATGACGCCGATCACATTGTCCTGCTCGCCCTGGTAGATCGGCAGGCGGGTGTAGGGGGCGTTCAGCGCCTGGTCGATCAGCTCCCGCGGCGGCAGGTCGGCGTCCAGCATGGAGATGTTCCGCCGGTGGATCATCACCTCGGAGACATCCATGTCGGCGAGATCCAGCACGCCGCCGATCATCCGCCGGTCGGATCCCTCCACCAGGCCTTCGGAGTGGTGGTACTCCACCGCGCCGCGGATCTCGTCCTGGGCGTCCGAGGCGTCGGCCTCGGGCGAGACCTCGAACCCGAACAGCCGCAGCGACCGGCGGATGCCGCCCTGGATGGCGCCGATCACCGGACCGAACACGCGCACCATGATCAGGGTCGGGGCCGAGAGCAGGCGCGAGGTGTCGTCGGGCCGGCCGATGGCGAGGGTCTTGGGCAGGACCTCGGCATAGACCAGCACGAGCACCGTCATCAGGCCGGTGGCCAGCGCCGCGCCCCAGGCGCCGGGGATCGACTTGTTGATCACCTCGGTGACCAGGGCGGTGGCCAGGATGTTGATCAGATTGTTGCCGAGCAGCACCGAGCCGATCATCGTCTCCTGGTCGTCGATCAGCCGGTTCACCCGCCGGGCGGCGGGATCGCCTTCGCGCTCGAGCTGGTGCATGCGCGCCCGGCTGGCGCCGGTGAGGGCCGTTTCGGCCGCCGAAAACACCGCCGAAACGGAGAGCAGGACGAAGATGACGAGCGCGACGAGGATCAGGGTCATGGATCAACTCTAGAGCATGTCCGGCCAAAATGGACCCGGTTTGGCCGCCTGCGGCGTCAGCCCGCGCCGTCGCTCCGCAGGAAGGCGCGCAAGCGTTCGACCTCCACGTCCTTGACCACCACCGCGTCGCCGATGGCCCGGGCGAGGATGAAGGTCAGCCGGCCGCCCTCGGCCTTCTTGTCCTGCGCCATGTGCCGGATCAGCCGGTCCGCGGCGTAGGGCCAGCCGGGCAGGGTGTGCGCGTGCGTCGCGAGGCCCGCGGCGGCGATGGCGCGTTCGGCCCGCACCGCATCCTGGCCGGGACAGAGTCCCAGCGCCGCCGAGAAGCGGAAGGCCATGGCCATGCCGATCCCCACCGCCTCGCCGTGCTTGAGCGTATCGCCGAAGCCGGTCTCCGCCTCGAGGGCGTGTCCGAAGGTGTGGCCGAGGTTCAGGAGGGCGCGCCGGCCCGCCTCCTTCTCGTCCTCGGCGACGATCTCGGCCTTCATCTCCACCGACCGGGCGACCGCGTGCATCAGGGCGTCCGGCTCGCCCGACACCACCTGGGGCCCATTGGCCTCCAGCCAATCGAAAAAGGCCCGGTCGCCGAGCAGGCCGTACTTGATCACTTCCGCGTAGCCGCAGCGCATCTCGCGCGCCGGCAGGGTGGCGAGGACCTGAAGGTCGGCCAGCACGGCGCGCGGCTGGTGGAAGGCGCCGATCAGGTTCTTGCCGCGCGGGGTGTCGATGGCGGTCTTGCCGCCCACCGAGGAATCCACCTGCGCCAGAAGGCTGGTCGGGACCTGGATGAAGTCCATGCCGCGCTTGTAGATCGCCGCGGCGAAGCCGGCGAGGTCGCCGATCACCCCGCCGCCGAGCGCCACGATCGCGTCGCCGCGATCGAGGTTCAGGGCCAACAGGCGGTCCGACAGGTCGGCCAGGCCGTCCCAGCTCTTGGTCTGCTCGCCGGGCGGCAGGACGATCAGCGACACGGCGATCCCGGCGTGCTCGAGGCTCGCCGTCAGGGCGTTCGCGTGCAGCGCGGCGACGGTCTCGTCGGTGACGATGGCCGTGCGGCGACGCGGCAGCAGGCGCGAGAGCCGGTCGCCGGCCCCCGCGATCAGGCCGGGCCCGATCGCCACCTCATAGCTTCGTCCGTCCAGCGCCACGGCGACGACCCGTGTCATGCGTCGGCCTTCCGCGCGTGTCGCTCCAGCGCCCTCAGCACCGCGTTCACCGTCGCGCCGTGCGGCGCGTCGCCGGTGTCGACGGTGATGTGGGCCTCGGCGTAGTGCGGATAACGCGCCTCGGCCTGGGCCGTCAGCACCGCCATCGGATCGCGGCCGACCAGCAGAGGGCGGGTGTCCTTGCGCGACACCCGGCGGGCCAGCACCTCGAGATCGGCCTTGAGCCAGATGGCGACGGCGCGCTCCAGGATCAGCTTGCGCGTCTGTTCCTGCATGAAGGCCCCGCCGCCGGTGGCCAGGACGTGCGGCGGCTGTTCGAGCAGGCGGGCGATCACCCGCCGTTCGCCGTCGCGGAACTCCGCCTCGCCGCGTTCGGCGAAGATGTCGGCGATCGAGCGTCCGGCGGCGGCCTCGATCTCGGTGTCGGCGTCGCGGAACGGCAGGTTCAGGGCGCTCGCCAGCCGCTTGCCGATCGAGCTCTTGCCGACGCCCATCAGCCCGACCAGCACGATGGTGCGGTCGCGCGGCGGCCCCAGACTCGGTGAGTCGGGACTCGGCGAGTTGGGCCGCGGTGGATCGGGCCGGGGTGGGTCAAGCATCTCCTGGCTGCTCATGGCTTCGCCATAACACGCCCAAAACGGTTGGCTAATCATTGGGTCAGCTTTCGTGGGCCATATGGGGCCATGAGCACGCCCCCACCGACCGGCGCGGCCTGGGCCGACGCCTTCCTGGAAATGATGGCGGTCGAACGGGCGGCGGCGAAGAACACCCTGAACGCCTATCGCCGCGACCTGACCGACGCCGCCGCCTTCCTGGCCTCGCGCGGCGGGCTCGGCGGCGCCGACGCCGAGGCGGTGGAGGCGTATTTCGGCGAACTGGGCCGGCGCGGGCTCTCGCCGGCGACCGCGGCGCGGCGGCGCGCAGCGCTCCGCCAGTTCTATCGCTTCGTGCTGGGCGAAGGGTGGCGCGCCGACGACCCCTCCCGCCGGGTCGACGCGCCGAAGCGGGGCCGGTCCCTGCCCAAACTGGTGTCGCGCGAGGAGATCGAGCGGCTGATTGCCGCCGCGACGGCCGACGGCGACGCCCGCGGCCTGCGCCTCGCCTGCATGATCGAGGTCGTCTACGCCGCCGGCCTGCGCGTTTCGGAGCTCACCGGGCTCACGCTGCAGGCCGTGTCCCGCGATCCCGCCTTCCTGATGATACGCGGCAAGGGCGGAAAGGATCGTCTCGCGCCGCTGAACCCGCCGGCGCGGACCGCCCTCAAGGCCTATCTGGCGGTACGGGACCAGTTCCTGCGCTCCGGGCCGAAGGGACCGCAGCCGAGTCCGTGGCTGTTCCCCTCGCGCACGGCGGCGGCGGGACGGCTCACGCCCGCCCGCTTCGCGCAGATGCTGAACGACTGCGCCGTGACCGCCGGGGTCGACCCCGCGCGGGTCTCGCCGCATGTGTTCCGCCACGCCTTCGCCACCCACCTCCTGGAAGGGGGCGCGGACCTTCGCGCCGTGCAGACCCTGCTCGGCCACGCCGATATCGCCACCACCCAGATCTACACGCACGTGGCCTCCGACCGTCTGCGCGAGACGGTGCTGACGAAGCACCCCCTGGCCAAGGGTTGACGCTTCGGCGTCTCGCCCGCACACACCCGGCGACCGAACGGAGGGCCGGATGAAGACGCCGCGGGGATTTTTCAAGCCATTGGCCATCGGGGCGCCGGCGCCGATGCGCGAGCCGCCGCCGCGGGTCGAGCGGATGGTGCATTTCGTTCCGCCGCACCTCGAGAAGGTGCGGGCCAAGGTTCCGGAGATGGCGACCCAGGCGGACGTGATCCTCGGCAACCTCGAGGACGCCATCCCCGCCGACGCCAAGGACGCCGCGCGCGACGGCTTCATCGAGATGGCGAAGGCGACGGACTTCGCCGCCATGGGGGTCGGCCTGTGGACGCGGATCAACTGCCTGAACTCGCCCTGGCACTTCGACGACGTGACCCGCATCGTCGGCGAGGTGGGCGACAAGCTCGACGTGATGATGATCCCCAAGGTCGAGGGGCCGTGGGACATCCACTACATGGACCAGTTCCTCGCCGTGCTCGAAGCGCGGCACGGGCTGAAGAAGCCGATCATGCTGCACGCCATCCTGGAGACGGCCGAGGGCATGGCCAACGTGGAGGCCATCGCCGGCGCCTCGCCGCGCATGCACGGCATCTGTCTCGGTCCGGCCGACCTCGCCGCCTCGCGCGCCATGAAGACCACCCGCGTCGGCGGCGGACATCCCGGCTATCGCGTGATCGAGGACCCCCGCAGCGACGGCGCGCCCCGCGCCTCGGTGCAGCAGGACCTGTGGCACTACACCATCGCCCGCATGGTCGACGCCTGCCAGATGAACGGCATCAAGGCCTTCTACGGCCCGTTCGGGGCGATCGACGATCCGGAGGCCTGCGAACAGCAGTTCCGCAACGCCTTCATCATGGGTTGCGTCGGCGCCTGGTCGCTGCATCCCAGCCAGATCGCCATCGCCAAAAAGGTGTTTTCGCCCGATCCCGCCGAGGTGGTGTTCGCCCGGCGCATCCTCGACGCCATGCCCGACGGCACCGGCGTCGCCATGCTCGACGGCAAGATGCAGGACGACGCCACCTGGAAACAGGCCAAGGTGCTCGTTGATTGTGCACGTCAGATCGCCGCGCGGGACCCTGAGCTGGCCGCCGCCTACGGCTTCTGAAGCTTGGCCGCGCCAGATCCGTGCTGCGCTGCAGCGCATGCCAATTGCTTACGCAGATCGCGTTAGTCCTTGTGCAGAAAGGGTTCATACTTGCGGTTCGGGCCTTGCGCCGCGGTTGCACCCATATTGGGCTTGATGGATGCCGCATCGCAGCGTATATCCATCTTGTGCGGCGTCCTTGACGCTGCTGCCCTTCCTGGGCGTTTCCTCCCTATGAACTGCGGCGGCTCCGGCCGCCGCTTTTTTTTGCTCCGGCCGCGTCGGAACAAGGTGGGCGTCCCCCCAGAGGGGAGCGCCGTTGCTCCCTCCGCAAAATCGGTGAACCTTAAGCGTATCGCCGTGTTAACCCTGCGGGGAATTTGAGGGGCGCTATGATGTTCGCAGCCTTGCCGCTCCTGGCCCTGCCAGTCCTGTTCTATAACGTCCTGGCGTTGAGTTACGGTTTCGGGGCGACCGACGCCGGCGTTCGCATGGGCGCCCAGCTCGTCAACCTGCCGATGGCTTCCGGGGTGCGCTGGTCGGTCAGCATGGGCGACGCCATCGTCTTCTTCTCGCTGGTGATCCTGTTCGTCGAGCTGCTGAAATCCACCACCAGTCGGCGCATCGCCATCATCAACCACTCCTTGTCGATGATCCTGTTCATCATCTGCCTGGTGGAGTTCCTGCTGTTCCGCGCCTTCGGCACCTCGGCCTTCTTCCTCCTGACCTCGATGGTTCTGCTCGACGTCCTGGCCGGCTTCATCGTCACCATCGTGGCCAGCCGCAGAGAGATCGACATCAACTGAGGCGCGCATGGAGCCGCTATGCGGCTCGATCGGCGAGCGATAGATCCGTCGACGTCAACGACTTTGACCTTTTCCGCTCATCCCGGCATCCGCCGGGTGAGCGGAACATGTTGCGACCCCTGCGATAGCTGGTGTCAGGCGCTTATCAACAGCAGGCGCACCCAGGCCACGCGCGAGTCGCACTGAGGCCGCCGGGATTGCCTGTGCGCTGCGGTTCGCGGCATAGCTTTGATCGGGAGTACGGATCATGCCGCGGGCCGAGATCACGCCGCTTATCGCCATCCTGCGCGGAGTGACGCCGGATGCGGTCGTCGCCATCGGCGAGGCGCTGGTCGACGCGGGCGTCTTGACCATCGAGGTGCCGCTCAATTCCCCCGAGCCCCTGGACAGCATCGGCCGCCTCGCGCGCGCCTTCGGCGGCCGCTGCCTGATCGGCGCCGGCACCGTGCTCCGGCCGGAGGACGTGAATGCGGTGAAGGACGTCGGCGGCGCGCTGATCGTCACCCCCAATACCGACGCCGACGTGATCGGTCGGGCCGTTACCTTGGGGCTGCGGACGGCGCCCGGCTTCGCCACCGCGAGCGAGGCGTTCGTCGCCCTCAAGGCGGGCGCGAGGGCGCTGAAGCTGTTTCCGGCCTCAACCTACGGACCCGGTCATCTCAAGGCGCTGAAGAGCGTACTGCCCAAGGACATTCCGGTGTTCGCCGTCGGCGGCGTCGGGCCGCAGGACATGGCGCAATGGATCGCCGCGGGCGCCGCCGGCTTCGGCGTCGGCGGGGAACTCTATCGGCCGGGCGATACCCCGGACGCGGTAGGGTGCAAGGCGCGCGCTCTGGTATCGGCCCTGGCCGCCGCCCAGCCCAGTCTCGAAAGCCAAAACTAGACCCGCCGAAAACGGCGCGGCGGAGGAAATGGAATGAACCTGGCGATGATCGATGTCGCGGTGCTGATCGTCTACGCGATCGGCATCTTCTCGCTCGCCCAGTGGGTCTCGCGCGACAAGGCGGGCCACGCCAAGGACAGCAAGGATTACTTCCTGGCCGGCAAGGCCCTGCCCTGGTGGGCGATCGGCGCCTCGCTGATCGCCGCCAACATCTCCGCCGAACAGATCATCGGCATGTCGGGGTCGGGCTACGCCATCGGTCTGGCGATCGCCTCCTACGAGTGGATGGCGGCCGCCACCCTCCTCATCGTCGGCAAGTTCCTCTTGCCGATCTTCCTGCGCAACAATGTCTCGACCATGCCGCAGTTCCTGGAGCAGCGGTACGGACCCAGCGTCCGCATGCTGATGGCGGTGTTCTGGCTGTTTCTCTACGTGTTCGTGAACCTGACCTCGATCCTGTGGCTGGGATCGATCGCCGTGCACACGGTGACCGGCGTCGATCAGATGCTGGCCCTGGCCGGGCTTGGCGTGTTCGCCCTGGTCTATCAGATCCGCGGCGGGCTGAAGGCCGTCGCCCTGACCGACATCGTGCAGGTGGCCCTGCTGGTCGCCGGCGGACTGACCATCGCCTACATCTCGCTCGACCGGATCGCCGGCGGCACGGGGGCCGTGCACGGCTTCCACATCCTCCTGAGCCGCTTCCCCGAAAAGTTCCGGATGATCCTGCCGCCCGGCGATCCCCACTACAAGGAGCTGCCGGGCCTGTCGGTGCTGTTCGGCGGCCTGTGGGTGATGAACCTGTCGTACTGGGGCTTCAATCAGTACATCATCCAGCGCGCGCTCGGGGCCAAGAGCCTGGCCGAAGCCCAGTCGGGCATCGCCTTCGCGGCCTATCTGAAGCTGTTGATGCCGGTGATCGTGGTTCTGCCGGGCCTCGCGGCGCTGATCCTGGCCCCCGGCCTAGCCAAGCCCGATCAGGCCTATCCCGAGATGATGAAGCTGTTGCCGCCCGGAGTGAAGGGACTGGTGTTCGCGGCCCTGGTGGCGGCGATCGTCGCCTCGCTGGCCTCCAAGATCAACAGCATCGCCACCATCTTCACCCTCGACGTCTACGCCCACATCCGCAAGGACGCGTCCGAGCAGCGGCTGGTGCTGGTGGGCCGGATCGCCGCGGTGGTGGCCGTGGCGGTCGGCATCATCGCCGCGCGCCCCCTGCTCGGCGGCCTCGACCAAGCCTTCCAGTACATCCAGGACTATTCCGGCTACGTCACACCCGGGATCGTGGTGATCTTTCTGCTCGGCATGTTCTGGAAGCGCGCCAGCACGGCGGGCGCCCTGACCGCGGCGATCGGCTCGGTGGTCCTGTCGACCCTGTTCTCCCTGTTCTGGCCGGCCCTGCCGTTCATGAACCGCGTCGGGATGGTGTTCCTCGCCACTCTCGCCGCCGCCGTGAGCGTCTCCCTGGTCCGGCCGAGCGCCGGGGTCAGCACCATGAGCCTGGAAGGGGTCAGCTACCGCACCTCCACCACCTTCACCGTGGCGGGTTTGGGCGTGGTCCTGATCCTGGTCGGCCTCTACGCGAGCTTCTGGTGAGCGCGATGACCAAGCTCGTTGAGGTGATCGAAGGCGGCGACCGGCTCGGCGAAGGGCCGGTCTGGAACGTGGCCGACCAGCGCCTGTGGTGGACCGACATCCATAACCGCCGGCTTCGACGCTGGGGCCCGGACCGGCGGGCGATCGAGGATGTGGCGACGCCCGAGCGGCTGTGCTCGTTCGCCCTGGCCGATGGCCGGCCGCAGGCGGTGCTCGCCGCCTTCGAGACCGGCCTGGCCTGGTTCGAGCCCGACAGCGGCGCGCTTGACTGGATCGAACGACCGGAGGCTGGCGGCACGGGCCGCCGCTTCAACGACGGACGCACCGACCGCCAGGGCCGCTTCTGGGTCGGGACCATGGTGGAGGACGAGGCGCGGGCCGGGCCGGCCACGGCCGGTCTCTGGCGGTTCGACGGCGCGCGACGGTTCGAGCGCTGTGAAGACGGCGTCGCGATCTCCAACAGCCTGGCGTTCAGCCCGGACGGACGGACGCTCTATTTCGCCGACTCGCCGCGCCGGCGCATCCTCGCCTACGACCTCGATCCGGACACCGGGGCCCTTCGGGGCAAGCGCCTGTTCGCCGAGGTCGAGCGCGGCTATCCCGACGGGGCCACGGTCGACGCCGAAGGTCGCCTGTGGAGCGCGCGCTGGGGCGCGGGCGAGGTGGTCTGCCATGCGCCCGACGGTCGGGTGGTGCAGGTGATCGAGACGCCCGCCTCGCTGCCCACCTGCTGCGCGTTCGGCGGCCCCGACCTGTCGCTCCTGTTCGTCACCTCGGCGACCGACAGCTTGTCGGCGCAAGAGCGCGCGGCGCAACCTATGGCGGGCGCCGTGTTCGTCTATGAGTCGGGGACGGTGGGGCTGGCCGAGGTCCCGTACCGCAGGGGTTGAGGCCTTAGTCTGGAGCGGACTATCCGGTGATCGCCTCGGCGTCGGTCTCGCCGGTGCGGATGCGCAGGGCGGATTCCAGGTCCAGCACGAAGACCTTGCCGTCGCCGATCTTGGAGGTATTGGCCGCCTTGACGATGGCCTCGGTGACCCGGCCGACCAGATCGCGCGGCGCCGCGATCTCCAGTTTCACCTTGGGCAGCAGCTTCACCTCGTATTCGGCGCCGCGATAGACCTCGGTCTTGCCCTTCTGGCGTCCATAGCCGCGCACCTCGGTGACGGTGACGCCCGAGGCGCCCGCCTCGGTGACGGCGTCCAGCACCGCATCGAGCCGGCTCGGCTTGATGATGGCTATGATCAGCTTCATCGCGATTGTCCCTGTCCCGTCTTCGGCGGGTTAACGTGTCTATGGCGAACTTCGCCGCCCCTGGCGATTCAGAAAATCGTCGCGGGTGCGGACCGCCCCGACCGGCACGGGCTGGAACAGGGGCCGTCGCACGGCGGGGGCCGTCGCCCCCTTCGGCCGGATGGCCAGGGTCTGTTTGACCGCCTCCATCATCACCACCCCCGAGGCCGGCGCCGCCAGGCGCGAGCCGATCTGCTCGATCGCGTCGGCCCAGGCGGCGAAGGCGCGGTAGGGCGGCGCATAAAGAGCCCGCGACCAGGCGGCCGGCTCCAGACCCGCGGCGGTCACCACCTGTTCGAGCTGGCCGCGGGTGAAGGGCCGGCCGTGGCCGAACGGCGTGTGCTCCGCATGCGCCCACAGGCCGCCCCGCGCCGCCGCCACCACGATCAGCCGGCCCGACGGCGCCAGCACCCGCCGCGCTTCCCGCATCATCGCCAGGGGGTCGTCCGCTTCCTCCAGCGCGTGCACCATCAGCACCCGATCGAACAGGGCGCTCGGAAACGGCAGCCGGCCGTCCTCGGTCAGGCACGACAGCACCCGTTCGCCGCGCGGCCAAAGCTCCACCCCCTGCGCCGCAGGCATGGCGGCGACGGTGCGGCGGGCCTCCTGGCGGTAGGGCGCGAGATAGGGCGTCGCGTAGCCGACGCCGAGCACGTCGAGCATGCGCAGGCTGCCCCACGCCTGCGCCACCTGACGCAGGATGGTGTCCCGCGCCGCCTGCCCCAGCGGCGAGGCGTAGAAGCTCTTCAGTTCGGAAACGTCGCGCCGCATCGCCTCGCCTTATCGGGCCTGATCCCACATATAAGGCGTGAACGGAGCCCGCGCCCAATGTCGATCACTGTCCATCAATTCGCCTGCCTCGACGATAACTACGGTTACCTCGTCAGGGACGACGCCTCGGGCCTCGCCGCGGCCATCGACACGCCCGACGCCGATGCGGTGCTGAAGGCGGTCAAGGACACGGGCTGGCGCCTGGCCCTGATCCTCAACACCCACTGGCATCCCGATCACGCCGGCGGCAATGCGGCGGTGAAGGCGGCGACCGGTTGCGAGATCGTCGGTCCGCAGGAGGTGACGCGCATCGCCCCGCTCGATCGGCAGGTGGGCGAGGGCGACGAGGTGAAGCTCGGCGAGACCCTGTTCCGGGTGATCGACACCGGCGGGCACACCCTCGGCCACATCAGCTATTACGACGCCAAGGACAGGACGGTGTTCGTCGGCGACACCCTGTTCGCCCTCGGCTGCGGCCGGCTGTTCGAAGGCACCGCCGCGCAGATGTGGGGCAGTCTCAGCAAGCTCGCGGCCCTGCCCGACGACACCACCGTCTATTGCGCGCATGAGTACACCGCCTCCAACGCGCGCTTCGCCCTGTCGGTCGATCAGGCCCCGGCGCTGAAGACCCGCGCCGATCAGATCTTCGCCGCCCGCGCGCGCGGCGAATGGACGGTGCCCACCACCATCGGCGCCGAGAAGGCGACCAACCCCTTCCTGCGCGCGCCGGTGCTGCGGCCGGACCTTTCACCCGCCGAAGCCTTCGGCGCGGTCCGCGCCGCCAAGGACGATTTCAAGGGGTGACCGCCGACCAGGTCATCGCCGCGCTGGGCCTGGAGCCGCACCCCGAGGGCGGCTGGTACCGGGAGACCTTCCGCGACCCACGCGGCGACGGCGAGGGTCGCGCCCACTCCACCGCCATCTACTATCTTTTGCGCGCCGGCGAGCGGTCGGCCTGGCACCGGATCGACGCGGCCGAACTCTGGCACTTCCACGCCGGCGATCCGCTGCGCCTCCGGCTTCGGATGGACGGCGAGGGCGAGCGCGAGGTGGCGCTCGGCGTCGACCTCATGGCCGGCCAGCGGCCGCAGGGCCTGGTCCCGGCCGGCGTCTGGCAAGCGGCCGAATCCCTCGGCGCCTGGACCCTGGTCGGCTGCACCGTCGCGCCGGGATTCCTGTTCGAACGGTTCGAGCTCCAGGCGACGCCTTTCTAGGACGGGCGCGCCGCCTGGGGTTTTGGCGGCGCTTCCGTCGTCATCGCCGCGCTTAGGGCAAACCGCCCTCAAACGGAATCGATTAAGGGCGGATAATTTGCTCTAGAGTCTGAAGTTTAGAGCGCCGCTGGCGCGAAACCCGGTTCCCACTTTCGCGCGGCGCTCTTGGAGGTCACCGCGCCAGCACGACATGGGTCGCCCGTTCGGTGGCGACGTGTTCGACCCTATGGTAGCCGAGGGCGCGGAGGTCGAGGCCCTCGAACAAGGCTTCTCCCTGACCGAGGACGACCGGCGCCAGGGCGAGGTGCATCTCGTCGACATGACCGGCGCTGAGGAATTGCCGGACGGTCGAGACCCCGCCGCCGATCTTGATGTCCTTTCCACCCGCGGCCTCACGCGCCCGCTTCAACGCCGCTTCGATCCCGTCGGTCACGAAGTGGAAGGTCGTGCCGCCCTCCATCTCGATCGACGCCCGCGGATGATGCGTCAGGACGAAGGTCGGGGCGTGGTAAGGCGGATCTTCGCCCCACCAGCCCTTCCACTGATCGTCCTGCCATTCGCCCCGGACCGGACCGAACATGTTCCGGCCGAGGATGAAGGCGCCGAAACCCTCCATCGATCGCCGCGCGAAGTCGTCGTCGGGGCCCGTCTCGCCGCCGGAGGCGCCTTGCATCTGGCGAAAGCTCTTCGTCGGGAAAAACCATTGGAAGAGTTCTGGGCCCCGCTTGCCGAGCGGGTCGTCCAGGCTCTGTTCGATCCCCGCCGCGAAACCATCCACCGACACACCGAAGCCGGCCACACGAACCTTCGCCATCAGCATTACCATCGCCTTCGCCGGGGAGCCGTCCCTCGCTGTTTTGGCAAGTCGAACGACGGGGAGCAAGCGCCATGGTTGACGATCGGGCCCGGTAAACCGAGCCGCTGACCCTACCGCCGGAACAGCACCTGGGAGATGCGCTGGGACGAGGGACGGCCGGCGAAGCCGAGCTCGGGGGTGACCACGATGTGCACCTCGTCGCCGACGATGGTCACACTTGGGGGGTGGCCGCTGAAAAGGGCGACCTTGTCGTATCGCGAGAGGGCGTCGTGTCCGGCCCGGCCCTGATGATCGACCCGCGTGAAGGCCTGGGCGGCCAGCGCGGCGGCGTCGGCGAACACGCCTTCGGCGCCTGGCGTCAGATCGGCCTCCGCCGGACAGCTGGTGTGGGACTTGGAGCGGGTCTGACAGCCCGCCTCGAACTCGACCCGGTGGCCCACGATCTGGCTCGCCCGCGCGGAAGCCTGGACCAGGACGCGAAACAGGGCGATCGGACCGCTGATCATCGAGTGC
This sequence comes from uncultured Caulobacterales bacterium, assembly GCA_903837135.1. Classification (GTDB taxonomy): domain Bacteria; phylum Pseudomonadota; class Alphaproteobacteria; order Caulobacterales; family Caulobacteraceae; genus CAIOYC01. The sequence continues at coordinate 17,968 of CAILTK010000109.1, read as the reverse complement.
AGATCGACCGCGCCGCCCTCGAGCGCGGCGGCGACCCCGCTCGGCCGATCCTGGGTGAACACGGTCAGCCCGCCGAGACGGGTCGTGCGCAACATGGCCTCGCCGACATCGTTCTTGTAGATGGTGTCGCCCCGCGAGCCGGTGGACGCATCGAGCGACCACACCTCACCCGAGTCGTCGTATTTCAGATAGGCCGGACCGCGGGCCGTGACCTCCAGCACGAAGGTGTCGCCGGTGTCGGTGCGAAAACGCGCCAGACGCGGCATGGCGGGCGAGCGGGTGTCCGCCGGAGGCCGCCCGAACAGCATGTCGCCAAGATTGCCCGGCGCGCCGAGACCAGGGCGCTCGGACGGACGAGCCTGCTGCCGCTCAACCGGCGGACGCGCCGCGAGCACGGGCGTGGCGGTCCCCGCGGCGAGGGCGCAGACGCAAGCCGCCAGCACCGCCACGGAGAGCCGGGCGTTCAAAAGTGCGGAAAAGCCGGATCGCATGACGAGATCGATGCCGGGGGATCGGGGCGGATTTTGGACTGAACCGAGGACTCATCCAGGCGACCCCGGCGGCGTGACGACGCAGACACGCTCGCGGGTCAACCCAGGATGTACTGTCCGCCGTTCACGGTCACGGTCGATCCGGTGATGAAGGACGCGTCCTCCCGCGCCAGGAAGGCGACGCAGGCGGCGATCTCGTGCGCCTGGCCGAGCCGTCCGACCGGGATGGTGGCGACGATCTTGTCGAGCACGTTCTGCGGCACGGCGGCCATCATGTCGGTGTCGATATAGCCGGGCGCGACACAGTTCACGGTGATGCCCTTGGCCGCCACCTCCTGCGCCAGCGCCTTGGTGAAGCCGATGGCGCCGGCCTTCGCGGCCGAATAGTTGGTCTGTCCCATCTGGCCCTTCTGGCCGTTGATGGACGAGATGTTGATGATCCGCCCGTAGCCGCGCTCGCGCATGCCCTCGATCACGTTGCGGGTCATGTTGAAGATCGAGGCGAGGTTGACGAAGATCACCTCGTTCCACTGCTCCGCGGTCATCTTGTGCAGCATGGCGTCGCGGGTGATGCCGGCGTTGTTGACCAGCACGTCGATGGGCCCAAGTTCGGCCTCGACCAGCTTCACCGCCCGGGCCGCGTCGTCGAAATCGCCGACATTGCCCTTCACCACCATCACGTCGTGGGTGTCGGCGGTCTTCTTCGCCGCGTCCTCGTTTCCGGCATAGCCGGCCGCGACCTTGAACCCATCCCGCTTCAATCGATCGACGATCGCGAGGCCGATGCCCCGCACGCCCCCCGTCACAAACGCAACCCTCGACATCACAGTCTCCCCTTGTTGTTTCGCCGTATCAGGGCCGTTCCCCCAGCCCTTGAACGCTTCAGTCCCGTTCGACGCACATGGCCACGCCCATGCCGCCGCCGACGCACAGCGTCGCCAGCCCCTTCTTGGCGCCCGACCGCTGCATCTCGTGCAACAGGGTGGTCAGGATCCGCGCGCCCGAGGCGCCGATGGGATGGCCGATGGCGATGGCCCCGCCGTTCACATTCACCTTGGCCGGGTCGAGACCCAGCTCCTTCACCACGCACAGCGACTGGGCGGCGAAGGCTTCGTTGGACTCGATCAGGTCGAGATCGGACACCGTCCAGCCGGCCTTCTCGAGCGCTTTCTTGGAGGCCGGGATCGGACCGGTGCCCATGATCTCCGGATCGACGCCCGCATGGGCCCAGGAGACGATGCGGCCGAGCGGCGCGACCCCGCGCTTCTCCGCCTCCGCGGCGCTCATCAGCACCAGGGCCGCCGCGCCGTCGTTGAGGCCCGAGGCGTTCGCGGCGGTGACCGAGCCGTCCTTGGCGAAGGCCGGCTTCAGGCCGGAGATGCCCTCCAGCGTGGTTCCGAAGCGGATATATTCGTCGGCGTCGACCACCGTGTCGCCCTTGCGGCCCTTGATGGTCACCGGTGCGATCTCGTCTTTGAACCGCCCGCCCTTCTGCGCGGCCTCGGCCTTGTTCTGGCTGGCGACGGCGAAGGCGTCCTGGTCGCCGCGGGTGATCTGCCAGCGATTGGCGATGTTCTCGGCGGTCTGGCCCATGTGGTAGCCGTGGAAGGCGTCCCACAGGCCGTCCTTGATCATGGTGTCGACCAGGGTCAGGTCGCCCATCTTGTGGCCGGTGCGCAGCTGCTGGGCGTGCGGCGCCTGGCTCATGCTTTCCTGGCCGCCGGCGACGACGATCTCGGCCGAGCCCTCGAGGATCTGCTGGTAGCCGAGCGCCACCGCCCTCAGGCCCGAGCCGCACAGCTGGTTCAGCGACCAGGCGGGGGACTCGACCGGCACGCCCGCCTTGATGGACGCCTGGCGCGCGGGACCCTGGCCGGCGCCCGCCTGCAGCACCTGGCCCATGATCACCTCGTCGACGTCGGCCGGCGAAACGCCGGCGCGCTCGAGCGCTGCTCCGATGGCGATGGCGCCGAGGTCGTGGGCCGGCAGGCTGGCGAGAGCTCCGTTGAACGATCCCACCGGTGTTCGCGCGGCGGAAGCGATCACGATCTGGGTGGCGGGCTCGGTCATGGGGTCGATCCTTGTGCAGCACCGGTGCAGCAAATCCAAAAGAGCACATACGGCCTCCTTTGGACAACGGCCCTTCGCGAAATTGCGCGCCCTCCCTTGCGGAATGCGGGTTTTGCGTCGCAAAATGCTGCGCAGCAAAATCTGCAGCAAATGCAGCAAAACGCCAGGGAGGCGACCGTGGTCGACGAGCCGAAGGAGCAGGTGTCACGCAAGGCCGCGAAGAACGGCGACGAGCGCATCGTCATCAAGAAATACGCCAACCGCCGGCTCTACAACACCGGCTCGTCCTGCTACGTCACCTTGGACAACCTCGCCGAGATGGTGAAGGTCGGAACCGATTTCGTCGTCTACGACGCCAAGACCAATGAGGACATCACCCGTCAGGTGCTGACTCAGATCATCTTCGAGGAAGAGAACGCCTCTGGCGCGCAGAACCTGCTGCCGATCCAGTTCCTGCGCCAGCTGATCCGGTTCTACGGCGACCAGATGCAGTCGTTCGTGCCGAGCTATCTGGAGATGTCGCTCGACGCCTTCACCCGCCAGCAGGAGCGGATGCGCGAACAGATGACCGGCGCCTTCGCCGTCGCGCCCGGCTACACCCTGTTCGACGAGCAGATCCGACAGAACATGGCCCTGTTCGATCGGGCGATGAAGATGTTCAGCCCGTTCACCCCGCCGGCGGCCGGGCAGGCGTCGGCCCCGCGCCCCGCCGAGCCGGCGCCCGAACCGCCGCCGACGACGGGCGGTGATCAGATCGCCGACCTCAAGAGCCAGCTCGAAGCCATGCAGAAGCAGATCGAGAAGCTCGCTGGCGGCAAGGGCTGAGGGCGCCCGGCGGACGCCGGATCAGGCAGGCCGAACCCCAAGGCCCGGTTCCGCCATACCGTCTGTTCGAGCATCTTCCGGCGGGACCTCGACGATCCCGGCGACACAGAACACAGTGAGCCATCCTACCGCCATGCCCAGGGAGGCGATGTGATCGCCGAGCCGCCGCCCGAGCCTGCCGTCGTCATCACCGCGCCCCGTCTGCCGAACGCCGCGGGCGACGCGGCGTTTTCGATCATCGGCGTCGACCCGGCGCAATTGAAGGACGCGATCGCGCTCGACGCGGCGCTGAAGTCGGTGGCGGGATTTTCGCTCTACCGCCGCACCTCGACCCTCGGCGCCAACCCGACCACCCAAGGCGCCAGCCTGCGCGCCGTCGCCGGTTCGGGCGCCAGCCGCGCGCTGGTGACCCTCGACGGCGTGCCGCAGAACGACCCGTTCGGCGGCTGGGTGATCTGGACCGCCTTGCCGCCCGCGACCGTCGGCCGGGCCGAGATCGTCCGCGGCGCGGGCGCCGGCCCCTATGGCGCCGGAGCGCTCACCGGGGTGGTCAGCCTGCAGAGCCGTGCGGACCTCGATGGCGCCGAAGCAGAGGCGTCGGTCGGAACGCTCGGCTATCGCCAGGGTCTTGCGGTGATCGGGGGCGAGGTCGCCGGGGCGCGGGTGCTGGCCGACGTCGGCGCCCAGCATGCCGACGGCTGGATCCCGGTGATTCAAGGCCGCGGCGCAGCGGATCGTCCGCTGAGTCTCGACGATTACAGCGGCGCCGTCCGCGTCGAAGAGCAGGTCGGCGGTGTCGCCGTCTCCGAACGCGTCGCCGCCTATGACGAGAACCGGGGCGCCGGCGTGGTCTCGGCCCAGTCGCGTGCCCAGGGGGCTCAGGCCTCGATCACTGCGGCGGCCCAGCCCACGGCCTCCAGTCTTGGTTGGCGCATGCAGGGCTGGCTGTCGCAGTCCAACCTCTACAATGCATCGGCTTCGGTCTCCAACGACCGCAACAATTCCACTCCGTCCAACGTCCAGTACGCCACCCCGTCCCTCGGCTGGGGACTGAACGCCGCGGTGCGCCAGGTCCTGGGCGATCTCGGCCTGGAAGCCGGCGCCGACGTGCGCGGGGTCAGCGGGGAGGACCGCGAGCGGGTCACCTACGTCGGCGCCGACTTCACCAAGGCCCGCAAGGCCGGCGGTCAGACCCTGGTGGCCGGACTCTACGCCGAGGCGTCGACCAGCCTGGCCGGCTGGCTGCTGACCGGCGGCGTGCGCGCGGACTTCTGGGGCGACTTCAGCGGCGAGCGGGTGGAGAAGGTGATCGCCAGCGGCGCGACCACCTTGAACCAGCGGCCCGGCGGCAAGGACGGTGTCCTGCCCACGGCCCGCTTCGGCGCCCGTCACGATCTCGGCGACGGCTTCGCCTGGCGCGCCGCGGCCTACGCAGGGTTTCGGCCGGTGACCTTGAACGAGCTCTACCGGCCGTTCCGGCAGGGCGCCAACGACACCGAGGCCAATCCAGCGCTGAAGCCCGAGAAACTCTACGGGATCGAGACCGGGCTCGACTACGCCAACGCGGCCGGCGCGAAGGCCACGGCGACGGTGTTCTACAACCAGCTGAAGGACGCGGTCACCAACGTCACCATCGGCGTGGGTCCGGGGACTTTCCCGACCGCCGGCTTCATTCCAGCCGGCGGCATAGTGCGCGAGCGCGAGAACGCCGGAACCATCGACGCTACCGGGCTCGAGGCGGACGGCCAGCAAAAGCTTTGGGGCGGGGTCAGCCTGGTCGGTTCGCTGGCCTGGACCTATTCCAAGGTCGACGGCGGATCGCAGGCGCCGCAGCTCGACGGCAAGCGGCCGGCGCTGACGCCGCGCCTGACCGGCACGATCGGCGCCCGCTGGCAGGTCAATCCGGACATCGCCCTTCAGCTCGACGGCCGCTACGAGAGCGCCCGCTACGACGACGACCTCAACACCCTGCGGCTGCGCTCGTCGGTCACCGCCGACCTCCGCGCCGACTGGCGGCTGAACCGGCGGCTCGCCGTCTTCCTGGCGGTGGAGAACCTGTTCGACGCCAAGGTGCGGACGGCGGAAGCCGCCGACGGAACCTACAGCTACGACGCGCCGACCCTGGTCCGCGTGGGCATACGCGTCGCGACCTAGGCCGCCTCCGCCAGGGCCCTGGCCCGCTTCAGATCGCTGACGAAGGCCTCGTAGGCCGCGCGCTTTTCGGCCTCGTCCGGCAGGCGCAACAGGTAGGACGGGTGGACGGTGATGAAACCCGCCCGCCCGCCCAAGTCCGCCGGACCGCGGTTCCGGGTGATCGGCAGGGGTTTGCCGGCCAGGGCCAGGGTGGCCGTGGCCCCGAGAGCGACCACCAGACGCGGATGAACCAACTCCAGCTCGCGGTCGAGCCACCACCGATAGTGTTTCACCTCGCCCGCCGTCGGGGTCTGGTGCAGGCGCCGCTTGCCGGCCGGCTTGAACTTGAAGTTCTTGACCGCATTGGTGACGTAGGTCTGGTTCCGCGCGATGCCCGCCTCGGCCAGGGCTCGGTTCAGCACCTGCCCGGCCGGCCCGACGAAGGGGCGCCCTTCGATATCCTCCTGGTCGCCCGGCTGTTCGCCGACGAAGGCGAGGCGTGCGCCGACCGGTCCCTCGCCGAGCACGGCGCGCGGCGCGAAGGGAGCGGGCGGCTCGCTGGCCATGATGATCCGGTTCAGCGCCTCGAGCGACGCCGGAGCCTGGTCGGCCATGGCGGCGACGGCCTTCTGCGGGGTTCGCTTCTCGGACATCCGGGCCTCGTTTGCGATCATGGCTTCAACGCGCGGCGCCGCCTCCTGGATCAGGCGGGGAATCAGCGCGGCCTCGGGCAGGTTCCTCCAGTATTTCACCGGCATTTCGCTCTTCATCATCGTCGGGTTCACCCGGGCGGGGTTGAAGGTGCTTTCGTAGTAGTCGAGCCAGTGGGCCTCGAAGTCGTCGCGATCGGGCGCCGCGCCGCGCTGCGCCGGCGGTCCGATGGTCAGCGCGCGCCGGTCCCAGGCCAACGATCCTTTGGGGGTCAGAATGGCCCAGGACATGCCGCGAAACCGCGTGACGAAGAAGTCGGCCACCGCCGCGACGATGAAGTGCTCAGGCTCGAACCAGGCGATGTAACGCTCGCCCGCGGCGGCATGGACCTGCCGGAAGCGGACGAAGGCATGCATCTTGTGAATGTCTCGCCGCACCGACTTGGCCATGGCCTGCAGCCGGTGGACCAGGGGGTCGGACGCGATTTCGATCAGGTGGCGCTCGCCGCGGATCGTGCGCCAGATCAACGCGTAGAGCCGGGCGTAGCGTTCGGGATCGCTATGCAGGGCCGCCAACCCGATCAGGTCGGCGACCGCCTTGGGCAGCATCAGCGGGGCGCCGTCCGCGTTCGGCGACGGGCCGAACAGGTCACAGCCGCCGCCCGAACTCCACACCACGGCTTCGGGCGGGCGCTGTTCGCCGATCAACCGCCGCGCCGCGCGCCGGAAGCCATCGAGGTCCGCGCCGGGTTCGAGGGCGACATGGATCGGGGCCGCGCTCAATCGAACAATCCGGGCTGGGTGGGTCCGGGCGCGAGCCGGTCGCGCAGGTCGAGCCGATCCATCAGACGGCCCGGCGTATGGTCGTCCGCGATCAGAAAGGGGCGGGCTCGCTTCAGGCCGGGGGAAAGGCGGGATAGGTCGCCCAGGGTCAGGCGCGTGCGCCGGCGCGCGACGATGATCTTGTCGACGGCCTTCGCCCCCAGCCCCGGCACGCGCAGCAGCATCTCCCGTTCGCCGCTGTTCACGTCCACCGGAAAGCGATCGCGGTGCTTCAGCGCCCAGGCCAGCTTGGGATCGATGTCGAGGTCGAGCATGCCGTCCGCGCCGCCGGCGGCGATCTCCGGCACGGAGAAGCCGTAGTATCGCAGCAACCAGTCGGCCTGATAGAGCCGGTTCTCGCGCTTCAGCGGCGGGGACCTTGCCGGCAGCAGGCTCGACGCCTCCGGGATCGGGCTGAAGGCCGAATAATAGACCCGGCGGAGCCGATACCGGCCGTAGAGGGCGGCGCTTCGCGACAGGACGGTCTCGTCGGTGGCGGCGTCGGCGCCGACGATCATCTGCGTCGATTGGCCGGCGGGGGCGAAGCGGCGGCGCTCCTCGCGCGCCTCGTCGATCCGCTCGCTCATCTGGCCCATGGCCGTGTCGATGCTCGCCCCGTCCTTCTCGGGGGCCAGGACGCGCAGGCTGTCTGCGGCCGGCAATTCCACATTGATCGACAGCCGGTCCGCCCAAAGCCCGGCCTGCTCGATCAGCCAGGGCGAGGCCTCGGGGATGGTCTTGAGATGGATATAGCCGGCGAAACCGTGGCTCTGGCGAAGGGTGCGCGCCACCCGCACCAGGGTCTCCATGGTGTGATCGGGCGTCTTGATGATCCCCGACGACAGGAACAGCCCCTCGATATAGTTGCGCTTGTAGAAGCCGAGGGTGAGGCTCACCACCTCCTCGACGGTGAACCGCGCCCGTGCCACGTTGGAGGAGCGGCGGTTGATGCAATAGGCGCAGTCGAAGAGGCAGTAGTTGGTCAGGAGGATCTTCAGCAGCGACACGCAGCGGCCGTCGGGGGTGTACGAGTGGCAGATGCCGGCCCCGGTGGTGGATCCTACCGCGTCCGCGCCGGCCTTGCGCCCCTTGGATCCGGACGAGGCGCAGGAGGCGTCGTACTTGGCCGCGTCCGCCAGGATACGCAGCTTCTTCGCGAGCACAGGGTCCATGATGTTCATGTTATGTTCCTGAACCCCAAGGCGCAAGCGGAGCTGCTGGCGCGCGAGGGCCTGCCGCCGGGAGTCGCGGACCAGATCGATGGCCTGTGGGGGCCGCTGGCCGGGCGGGCTCTTGCCGAGCGAGGCCGGCTCGGTCGGACCACGGTGCTCGGCCTGTGCGGGCCGCAGGGCTCGGGCAAGTCGACCGGCGCCCTCGTGCTGCGGGCCCTGCTGCGCGAGGCGGGCGCGAGCGCGGCGATCCTGTCGCTCGACGATCTCTATCTCGGAAAGGTGGAGCGGGGACGGCTGGCCGCCGACGTGCATCCGCTGTTCGCGACCCGCGGGCCGCCTGGAACGCACGATGTCGATCTCGGCCTCGCCGTCCTGGACGCGCTGGCCGCGGCCGGACCCGTGCGCCTGCCGCGCTTCGAAAAGGCCGTCGATGATCGCGCAGCCCCGGCCGACTGGCCGTTGGTCGAGGCGCCCGTCGACGTGGTGATCTTCGAAGGCTGGTGCGTGGGCGCCCGCCCTCAGCCGGCAAAGGACCTAGCGGCGCCTGTCAACGCGCTCGAGGCCAAGGCCGACCCGGACGGAGCCTGGCGGCGGGCGGTCAATGACACTCTGGCCGGCGCCTATCAGAGCCTGTTCGGCCGGATCGACACCCTCGCCCTGCTGCGGCCGCCCTCCTTCGCGGCGGTGCTGGGCTGGCGGCTCGAGCAGGAGCACAAACTCCGCGCCCGCACCGGCGGCGGCATGGGCGACGCCGAGGTGGTCCGTTTCATCCAGCATTACGAGCGGCTGAGCCGCTGGATCGATCTGGAAATGCCGTCCCGCGCCGGCGTGGCGGCCGAGCTCGACGGCGCACGGCGGCCGTTATCGGTCCGTTTCGACTGAGCCGCGCCAGGTCCGGGCGGCGTCGCCGAGGGCCGCGCCCAGCGCGCCGAGGGAGGGCGCGTAGTTGCGCCACTGGTCGAGACCGTCGCGGAAGATCGGGCGGCGGACCTGCTCGGAGCTCACCGTCCGCACCGCGCGGGCGTTGTCGTGGAAGTGCAGGCACGCTTCCTCGAACGGCAGGGCGCAATAGGCCAGCAGGCGGCGGATCTCCTTCTCGGTATCTTCGACCATGTCCTCGTAGATCACCCGGTGCACGCGCCCCGGCAGCACGCGGTCGACGTGATCCATCAGGTCCACATAGTCGGCGTAGTAGCGGCCAAGATCGGTGAGGTCGTAGGAGAAGGTCTGGCCCTGGTTGAAGTGCTGCTTGAACGCCGAGAAGCATGACGCGAACGGATTGCGCCGCGCGTCGATGATCTTCGCCTCGGGCAGGATAAGGTGGATCAGGCCCAGGTGCTGGAAGTTGTTGGGCATCTTGTCGATGAAGCGGGGACGGCCGAGCTTGCGATAGATCCGGGTGGCCGCCAGATAGTCTTCGCCCAGCGCCTCGAAGGCGCCCGTTTCAAGATCGGCGAGTCCCTCCGGATAGAGGCCGTTGACGGTGTCGCCTTGCGCGCCGCCGAGGCGGCGGGCCAGGAGGCCGATCTCGGGCAGCTCCATGGTGCCCTCCACCTGTGAGTGGGAGGCGAGGATCTGCTCGATCAGGGTTGAACCCGCGCGCGGCAGGCCGACGATGAAGATCGGCGCCTTCGACGCCGATCCGGCGCCGGCGCGGCGCGCGAAGAATTCGGGCGTGAACAGGGCCTTGGACCTTTGCGTGAAGGCGCTGGTCTGTTCGGGATCATAGGCGGTCTGGCCACGCCGGATGCGGGCGCCCTCGGCGTAGTTCTTGAACGAGTCCGCGTAGGCCTTGCGATCTTCCAGCGCCTTTCCGAGCGCATAGTGCAGGTGAAGCCGGTCGTCCTCGGAAAGCTCCGGCCGCGTCGCCGCCGCAGCCATGGCGGCCTCCTCTTCGGGCGAGAAGGTCACCACCTTGAGGTTGGCCAGACTCCAGTAGGCTTCCCCGTTGTCGGGGGCGAGGGCCAGGCAGGCCCGGTAGGCGGCGACCGCCTCGTCCCGCTGGCCGACGGTGCGCAGCGCATGTCCGAAGTTCAGCCAGATCCCGGGCTGGCGCGGATATCGGGCCGACAAATCCTGGTAGATCTCCAGCACCCGCTCGTTCTCGCCCACCAGGCCGAGGCAGGCCGCCAGCAGATTGCGATACGCCGGGTCGGCCGGTTTGCGACCGAGCAGCGCCTGCACCTGCTCCAGCGCCGGCGCCGCCTTCTGCTGGCGGAACAGGGCGGCGGCGTAGCCGAAGCGCACGCCGTCGTCCGAAGGATCGAGGGTCAGGGCGTGCTCGAACAGGACCTCGGCGTCGCCGTGACGCCCCTGTCGCGCGCAAAGCTCACCGAGCATCCGCAGGCCTTCGACATGGTTGGGCGCGGAGGTCAGGAAGCGGCGAAGCGCCTGTTCGGCCTCGTCGGACTGGCCTCGGATCAGGGCGTCGGCGATCGGCTTCAGGCGGGGATCGCGCAGGGTCGCCCGGTCGTGCGCGGCGAACGCCCGCTCGGCCCCCGCCACATCGCCCGCGCGGAACAACAGGTCTCCGAGCAGCCGCCAGGCCTCCGACAGATCGGCGTTGGCGGCGACGGCGCGCTGCAACGCCGAGAGGGCGAGGCGATCCTCGCCGAGGTCTGCCAGGGCGGCGCCGAATTCGTATTGGGTGTTGGCGGCGCGGGGGTAGGCCCGGGCCAAGGGCTCGAGCAGCCTGCGGGCCTGTTTCGAGCGACCCTGGCGCCGTTGCGCGGAGGCGAGGATCAGGAGACCCCGGGGATCGGCGGGCGCCGCCTTCAGCACCGGGCCAATCTCGCGTTCGGCCGCCGCGGGATCTGTGGCCAGCAGGGCCGCCGCGCGCTGCACCGCGCTCGCCAAGGCGGCCGGCGCGAGGGTCGAGGGGCGATGGGGAGGCGGCATCGAGCGGTCTCAGGCGCGGCGGGGAAGCCGCGACGCCACCCTGGTCTCATAGCCTGTCGTTGGGAGACCCGCCAAGGGGGCGAAATGGGGCCGGGCGCCGAAGCGTCCGGCCCGGCAGATCAGAAGTTGACGGTCACGCGGCCGTAGTAATAGCCGCCGTTGATGCCGAACGGAGAGAAGGCGTACGGCACGTGGTAGACCAGGGCGCCGTCGACGGGCGTGCCCGTCAGGCCGCCCTTGATGGGCGTCTGGGGCGGGAACTGGTTGAACAGGTTGTTGGCGCCCACGCTGAGCTTGATCGCCGCGTTCACCTTGTAGCTGATCTGCAGATCGGTGATGCCCGTGAGAGGGATGACCTCCTTGTAGGGATCGGTGCCGCTGGGATCGACGATTTCGGAGGACTCGCCGTAGATGGTCTCCCGCAGCATCACCGACCATTTCTGCAGGGTCCAGGTGCCTTGCGCGATCAGCTTGAAGCGCGGCGTGCTGTTCAGAAGCGCGCTCTTGGCGACGTCGTTGAGGAACGCCGTCTGGCCGAAGGCGACATTGGTCACCGCCGCCGGCAACGGATTGAGCTTGGTGATGGTGGTGTGGTTGTAGTCGAAGCCCAGCGACCAATCGACGTGACCGTACTGGTCGAAATCCGAGGCATAGGTCGCCGTCGCCTCGAGCCCGTTGGTCTGGGTGTTGCCGGCGTTGGCGAAGATCGAGATGCCGGCGTAGCTGAGGCCGGAGTCGAGCGTCACGCCGCGGGCCGTGATGGCGTTCAGCACTCCTTGGGACACCACGCCGGTCGCGCCATAGCCGGCCTCTTCCCCGAAGATGAAGCCGGAGACCAGGATGCGGTCCTTGATCAGGATGCTGTACGCGTCCGCGGTGATCTGCATTTTCGGGATCGGGCGCCAGACGATGCCCGCGCTGTAGTTGTCGGATTGCTCGGGCTTCAGCGCGCCGAACCCGGCGAGTGTGGCCGCCGTCGAGTTCGGCGGCAGTTGCACGTCCGCCGAGGTCGGCGAGACGTTGGTGCCGGAGTAGTACTCTTCGGCCAGGGTCGGCGCGCGGAAGCCCGAACTCACGGTGCCGCGGATGGCGAAGGTCGGGCTGAAATCGTAGCGGCCGGTGAACTTGCCCACCGTCGTGCTGCCGAAGTCGCTGTAGTGCTCGTAGCGCACGGCGGCGTCGGTGTGCAGGTGGGCGATCGGATCGAGCGCGAAGTCCGCATAGAGCGCATAGTTGTCGCGCGAATGGCTTCCGGCGTCCTGCGGCAGATAGCCATCGAACGACTGGGCGCCGGCCCCGAAGTAGGACGACGCCTCGCCGTTCTGGATCTCGTAGGTGTCGCGACGGTATTCGGCGCCAAGGGCGACGTTCAGAGGCGACGCGGCCCACGGCATGGCGAACGAGCGGTCGATGTCGAAGGTGGTGTTCCACTCGGAGTTTATATAGCCGCCGTCATGGAAATCGGTCTGCGGCTTGATCTGGGTCGGCGACAGGGCGGCCAGCACCGGGAAGAGCTGAGCGTTGGCCGAGTTGATCGTATAGACCTGGATCGAGTCCTTGCCGTAGGTGGTCGACAGGTCCCAATGCCACCCGAAATGAGTCCCCTTCACGCCTTCGGTGAAGGAGTAGTCGGTTTCGTCGAACTTCTCGCGGGGATCGAAGCCGTTGGGGAACGGATAGTAGGTCACGCCGGTCGAGGTCGTCCCGGAGACCTTGGTCGGCACGCGGTAGTTTTCAAAGTGCGACGACTCGCGCTCGCTGTAATTGCCGAAGGCGTAAAGCTGCACTTCAGGCGTCAGGTCGTAGCCCGCGTTCCAGAAGCCAGTATAAAGGTTGTACTGCGGATCCCCGTTCAGCTGGTTCATGTGCGGGTAGTTCGAAGCGCCCAGCACGCCCGCCCTGGTGAAGGCGCTGTCGCCCGGCAGGGGCGCCCCGTTCGCGTCGGTTACCCGGCGGTCGCCGACGCCCTGCACGCTGAAGCCGTGGTACTGCTGTTCCAGGGTGACGTTCAGGAAGCCCTTGTCGAGCAGGGGCATGCCCTTGTTGATCGACCAGCTGCCGGTGTTGCCGTCGCCGCCGTAGTATTGGCCGCCGGAGACGGTCAGCTGGCCTGCGGTGGCGGACTTCTTGAGGATGATGTTGACGACGCCGGCGATGGCGTCCGATCCGTACTGTGCGGCCGCGCCGTCGGTGAGCACCTCCACGTGGTCGATGGCGCCGACGGGGATGAAGCTGAGGTCGGTGGTCGCGGCGCCCGAATAGGCGCTGCCGCCGTCGACGTAGAGGTCGGCGGTCGTGGCCCGGCGCTTGCCGTTGACCAGCACCAAGGTGTCGTTGGGGCTGACGCCGCGCAGGGCGGCGATGGTCAGCACGGCGGCCGCGTCGCCGCCGTTGTGATCGATATTGAACGACGGCACCGAGGCCAGCAGCGAGTCGGGCAGACTGACGCTGCCAGTGCCCTGCAGCGCCTGGTTGCCGACGATCTCGATCGGCGCGGCGCTGTCCGCGGCCCGCAGACCGGTGGTGCGGGTGCCCGTCACGATCACTTCGTTGTCGGGTTGCGCCGTCTGCGCCAAAGCGGCGCCGGCGCTCAGGGCGAGCGCAATTGTGCTGGCCCCCAAGAATAGCTTGTTCATCTGATCCCCTTGTCTTTCCGATCTGCTCCGCCGATTTTTCGGATTCCTGAGCAGCGCCAATCCGATGCATTGGGATCGTGGGGAACAGGCGGTGCAAGCGGGATCGGCCGCGGAGACGCATGATTTCGCCCGTGCCGGATATTTGACTAGCTTCGTGTTTCGACGCCCAAGAATTGTCCAGATACCCCGTATCTTCAGCGACCAATTGTGTCGCGTCTGCAAAGACCCCGCCTGCAGAATGGGCGCCGCCGCGACGTCAGCGTGAGTGACGGATGGACTTCAGGGATGCAGCAGCGACCGCGCTCTCAGATCCTGTTCGGCGAATACCGCTTCGACCGCCTCGATCTCGCGCGATTTCTCACGCCATTTGCCCGCCGCCGGCGCGGACACGGTGTTGCGCGCGAGCGGCAGGGCGGCGCCGACCGTCCGGTCCCAGGTGAGCCCGACGTCCCGACAGACCGTTGCGGCGACCGTCTGCGGCGCGGCGATGAAGGCCTCATAGCTCACCGCGCTCCAGCGCTCGCGCGGCAGCTGTGCGAGGTCGTCGAGCAGAACGCGGGTGGTGGTCGTCCACTGCCGCGCCACGATCTCATTGAGCGGAGCTCCGGCCAGCCGCTTCCAGTCCGGGATCAGCAGCAGGGACCACGGCGGCCCGCTCCAGCCGGGGAGCTGCGGGTAGGTCCGGAACGTGCCGGAGGACCAGGCCTCCATCATGCTCGCCAGAGTCGGCCTGGGATCCCGATGCAGGTAGATGAAGCGCGCCTCGGGAAAGACCGCGGCCAGAAACGGGATCCGCAGCGCGTTCTTGGGCGTCTTCTCGAGCATGCGGAGCGGCCGAGCCGGAGGCGCCCGTCCGTCCCGATCGCGCAGGGCCGCGGCGTACCGGCCGCGAAGCCGCTCGGCGATCGCGGGGACCGCGTCGTCGGCCGTCAGCCGATTGGAGCTCCAGGCGTGGGCGGCGGGCGTGAGCTCGGGGATCGCTTCGATCAGGCCGTGCGATTCTCCGCCGATGGTGAAGGCTTCGCGGGCGCCGGACAGGGTCTCGAACAGCAGGCTCGAGCCGGAGCGCGGCGAGCTGACGATGAACACCGGCCGATCGAACAGCGGGTCGCGATCAGTCCGCGTCCCGCCCGTGGACCGGCTTGCCGGCGTCGCAGCTGGGCGGACGGCTGAAGGCGCCGCCCCAGGCGAGACCGGGCGCGCGGTCTGGACGCCGGGGCGGTTTCGCTCGTCCGCGTCCATGGCCTCGCCAGCGATGCTCAGGGCGGAGTTGAAGATCAGCGTCCTCAGGCACAGGCCGAGCGGCATGCCGTTTCGGAGCGGGACCTCGTCGGCGCCGAGCGCCGCCACCCGCTCCCAGGTCCGGGTCAGGAGGGCGGCGTATTGCGGCTGCACGGCTCCGTCGTCGCCCGATTGCGCCCACAGGGCGTGCCAGTTCACCCGCAGCCGATTGAGGGTCTGGGAGATCGGGCCGATCCGCGCATCGCCCGGCGCCGCCTCGCTCAACACGAACCCCAGATGGTCCCTGAGCTCCCATGGGGTCATCACCGTGGGCAGGTTCCGGCTCTCGTACGCCAGGGCCGGGGCCGGGCCATCCCGGGGCGGCGAGCGCGCCGGGGCCCAGCCGGGCCGCGCCTCGCCCGGCCCGCGGCCGGTCTCCATCAGGGTCAGCAAGCCGTCGCCGCCGACCGTGTCGGCCACGAGGTGGATGCGCGCGCGGGTAGCGTCGTTGACGACGCTGTGCAGGCTCCAGGTGTCGAAGATCCAGCATTCGCCGGCCGCCATGTGGACCGTCTCGTCGCCGCAATGAAAGCGCACCGTCGGCTGGGTGACGATGGGCACATGCACCCGCATGTGGTCGCGCCAGTAGTAGTCGGTGTCGACGTGCGGTGTCACCTCGGCCGCGCCCTTCAACCGCATGAGACGCGACCGTCCCCAGGTGGCGCCCAGGCTGTCCAGCACCTGAATCAGATAGGGACAGGCCAGCAGATGCGGCGTGGCCCGCATGGCCCCGCCGCGCGCATCGCTGTTCGGGTCGCCGTCGGTGGTGATCAGCGGCAGGGCGTCGTTGCCGGGGAAGTTCTTCGGGTGCGGGCGCCAGGCGTCCTCGGGGATCGCGGCGACCTCGTCGGCCAGTCGCGCGGCGTCGAACAGGATCGGCAGCTGAAGAAACCGGACCCGGAGTTTCATCGACGCGGGCTTTCCGGGCCCTGGGCGCCGTGCATGGCGACAGGATCGAACACTCCGGCGTACTCCGCTCTCAGCACGGCCTTCTGCACCTTGCCCATGGCGTTGCGCGGAAGGTCGTCGACGAAGAACACCCGCTTGGGGGCCTTGAAGCCGGCCAGCCGTTCACGGGCCGCGTCGATCACGGCGCTCTCCTCGCCGCGCCCGGCGATCACGGCCACCACGGCTTCGCCGAAGTCCGGGTGCGGTACGGCGATCACGGCGCTCTCGGTCACGCCGGGCAGGACATCGAGCACCAGTTCGATCTCCTTGGGATAGACGTTGAAGCCGCCTGAGATGATCAGGTCCTTGGCGCGTCCCGAGATCCACAGCCGGCCGTCCGGGTCCTGGCGGCCCACATCGCCGGTCTTGAAGAAGCCGTCGCTGGTGAACTCCTCGCGGGTCTTTTCCGGCATGCGCCAATAGCCGGAGAACACGCTCTCGCCGCGGATCTCTATCCCGCCGGCGCGATCGGTCCGCACCTCCACGCCTGGAAGCGGATAGCCGACGCTGCCGGCGATCCGTTCGCCGTCGAGCGGGTTGGAGGTGATGATGCCGGCCTCCGACATGCCGTAGCGCTCGAGAATGCGATGGCCGGTGCGCGCCGCGAAGGCCTCGAAGGTGCTCTCCAGCAGGGGCGCCGAGCCGCACACGAACAGCCGCATGGGCTCCGCCTGGGCGCGGCCGAGACCGGGATGCTCCAGAAGCCGGGTGTAGAAGGTCGGTACGCCCATCATCACCGTGGCGCGCGGCAGGTCGGCGAGCACCGCGTCGGCGTCGAACTTCGCATGCCACAGCATCGGCGAGCCGTTCAGCAGCGCCGTGTGCAGGGCCACGAACAGGCCGTGGATATGGAAGATCGGCAGGGCGTGCAGCAGGACGTCGCCGGGACGGAAGCCCCATGCCCGGTGCAGGGCCACGGCGTTGGCGGCCATGTTACGGTGGTTGATCATCGCGCCCTTGGAGCGCCCGGTGGTGCCCGAGGTGTAGACGATGGCGGCGAGATCGTCGGCGGCGCGTTCGACCGGGGCGGCGAGAGGGGCGAGCGCCTCGGCCTCCCGCGCCAGGGGGACGGCGTCGGCGACGAACAGGGCGGGCTCGGCGTCATCCAGGAAGTAGCGGACCTCGTGCGCCGTGTACGCCGTGTTGAGCGGCAGATAGACCGCGCCCGCCATCAGCACGGCGAGATACAGCATCACCGACTCGGGCGACTTGGGCGCCTGCACGGCCACCCGGTCGCCGGGGTTTACGCCGCGCCGGATAAGAAGGGCGGCCAGCCTCGCGGCGCCGGTCTCGAGCGCGCCATAGGAGATCGTCCGCTCACCGATCAGGAAGCAGGGGCTTGCGCGATCGCTTGGGAAGCCCGAGGCCAGCAGGGCGTAGACGTTGTCGCTCATGCCGGCGTTGTAGCGCGCGGAGCGGTCAGTAGAACAGCTTGCGGAAGCTCAGCGAGACCAGGCGGCCCACCGGATCGATATAGGCCGGCTGATAGCTCAGCGGCGTCTGACCGGCGGCGTCGGTCACCCTCACCCGCTGGTCGAGCAGGTTGCTGACCGAGAAGGTGGCCCGCGATCCCCTCAGGAACGGCCAGGCCTTCACCATCATCGGCTGGGCGCTGAAGTTCAGGAACAGGCGAAGGTTGAGGGTAGTGAGGCCGGAGAAGTTGAGATCGCCGGTCGGCGCGGTCGGGTCGCGCACCACGGTGTTCTCCTTCCAGTCCAGGCTCATGCGGCCGCCGAAGCCGGCCTGGGTGTAGCCAAGCTGGGCCTCGACCTCGTTGCGGGACTGGCCGCCGCTGTTGCTGGCGGCGGCGCCGTTGAGCAGATCGAGGGCCGGCACGCCGGGCCGGATGAGGATCCGGTCGCTGAAGAAGACCGTGTGATAGAGGGCCATCTGCAGATGGCCCTGCTGGGAGCCTCGCGGCGCGTTGAACATGTTTCCGCCGCCCCGTCCGCCGCGCCCGCCGAAGCCGTCGCCGCCGCCGCGTCCCCCGCCGCCTGGACCGCCGCCCTCGCGCCGGCCGCCGCCCGCGTCATCGCCCGGCG
>CAILTK010000108.1 GCA_903837135.1 uncultured Caulobacterales bacterium | reverse complement strand
CCGCGCCCAAGCCCGCCGCGCCGCGCGCCTGGGAAAGCCTGGGATCCCGGCCGCGCGAGGAGCGTCCGCGCCCCGAACGCCCGGCCGGCGCCGAGCGTCCCCCCGGCGCCGAACGTCAGCGCACCGATTTCCGCGCCGCGCCGGAAGGCCGCAGCTATGCTCCGCCGCCGCGTGAAGGCGGCTATCAGGGCCGCGGCGGTGACAGACCCCAGGGCGACCGGCCCCAGGGAGACCGGCCGCAGGGCGACCGCAATGCGCGTCCCGCCGGCGGCGGTTACGGCGACCGTGGTCCGCGCAGCGACCGTCCCCAGGGCGACCGCCCCTTCAACGATCGCGGCCCGCGTCCCGCGGGCGGCGCCGGCGACCGGGGCCCCCGTCCCGAGGGGGGCGGCACGGTCCGCTATTCGGCCCTGTCCACCGCCCGCCCGGCCGGCCCGCGGCCGCCCGGCGGCGGCGGCTTCGCCCGTCCGCGTCCGGCCGAGGCGCCCTCCACGCCCGAAATCACCAAGACCCAGCGCGCGGCCCCGCCGCGGGCGGGCGAACGCCGGCCGCTCGACGAGGACGATCGTCGCCGCAGCGCCACCAATGACGGCAAGGCCGTTTCGCGCACCAAGGGCGAACCCAGCCGCCGTCAGGGACGGCTGACGATCCAGGCCGTGGCCGGAGACGAGGACAGCGCCGAGCGGATGCGCTCGCTGGCTTCGGTGCGCCGGGCGCGCGAACGCGAAAAGGAGAAGCGCAAGGGCGGCGGCGCGGGCGAACAGTCCCGTTCGGCGCGCGAAGTGGTTATTCCGGACGCCATCACCGTCGGCGACCTCGGCCAGCGGATGGCCGTGCGCGGCGTCGACATCATCAAGTACCTGATGCGTCAGGGAACCATGCTGAAGATCAACGACGTGCTCGACGCCGACACGGCCGAGCTGATCGCCTCGGAGTTCGGCCATACGGTCAGGCGCGTGTCGGAGAGCGATGTCGAGACCGGCTTCATCGCCGCCGAAGACCACGAGGACGATACCCTGCCCCGGCCGCCCGTGGTGGCCGTGATGGGCCACGTCGACCATGGCAAGACCAGCCTGCTGGACGCCCTGCGCTCCGCCGACGTGGCGGGCGGGGAGCACGGCGGCATCACCCAGCACATCGGGGCCTATCAGGTGCGCCTGGCCGACGGCCAGCGCGTGACCTTCCTCGACACCCCCGGCCACGCCGCCTTCAGCGCCATGCGCGCCCGGGGCGCCAACGTGACCGACATCGTGGTGCTGGTGGTGGCGGCCGACGACGGCGTCATGCCGCAGACGATCGAGGCCATCAACCACGCGCACGCCGCCGGCGCGCCGCTGATCGTGGCCATCAACAAGATCGACAAGCCCAACGCCAATCCGCAGAAGGTGATCAACGAGCTTCTGCAGCACGAGGTGGTGGTCGAAAGCCTGGGCGGCGAAACCCAGGCGGTGGAGGTCTCCGCCACCCAGAAGACCGGGCTCGACCAACTGGTCGAAGCCATCCTGCTGCAGGCCGAAGTCATGGACCTGCGCGCCAACCCCGACCGCTCGGCCGAGGGCGTGGTGATCGAAGCCAAGCTCGACAAGGGCCGCGGGCCGGTGGGTTCGGTGCTGGTCAAGCGCGGGACGCTGAAGCGCGGCGACATCGTCGTGGCCGGCTCGGCCTGGGGCCGCGTGCGCGCCCTGGTCAACGAACGCGGCGAACAGGTGCCTACCGCGGGGCCGTCGGAACCGGTGGAGATCCTCGGCCTCGACGAGCCGCCCGCCCCGGGCGACACCCTCGCCGTGGTGGAGAACGAAGCCCGCGCCCGCGAGCTGACCGAGTATCGCACCCGTCTGAAGCGCGAGAAGACCGCCGGTCCGATCGGCGGCGGCGTCGGTCTGGCCGACATGATGGCCAAGCTCACCGCCAAGAAGGTCTCGGAACTGCCGCTGGTGATCAAGGCGGATGTGGGCGGATCGGCCGAAGCCATCGTCGGCTCGCTCGACAAACTCGGCACCGAAGAGGTCCGCGCCCGCATCATCCATTCGGCGGCCGGCGCGATCACCGAAAGCGACGTGCTGCTGGCGAAGGGCGCCGGAGCGCCGATCCTCGGCTTCAACGTCCGGGCCTCGGCCCAGGCGCGCCAGCTGGCGGAGCGCGAAGGGGTGGAGATCCGCTACTACGCGATCATCTACGACCTGCTCGACGACATCAAAGGCGTGCTCTCGGGCATGCTTTCGCCGATCCTGCGCGAAACCTTCCTCGGCAACGCCGAGGTGCTGCAGGTGTTCGACATCTCCAAGGTCGGCAAGATCGCCGGTTGCCGGGTCACCGAGGGTACGGTCCGCAAGGGCGCCAGAGTCCGGATCATCCGTCAGGACATCGTCGTGCTGGAGCTCGGTACGCTGCAGACGCTCAAGCGCTTCAAGGATGAGGTCAACGAGGTGGTTTCCGGCCAGGAATGCGGGATGAACTTCGGCTTCTCGGACATCCGGGAGGGAGACGTCATCGAATGCTTCACGGTGGAGACGATCCAGCGGTCGCTGTAGGAGCCTGAGTCGCGATGGGCGGGCTGGCGGTCTCGATCACTATCTTCGGCGTCGTCCTGTTCGGGCAACCGTCCGAACGAATGATCATGCACAAGGCCGAGGGCAAGGTCGGCGGGCAGTATGTGACCGCACCGGTCTATGTGGGGGTTCACGTGTTTCGCCAGGGCCGGCGCCGCTGGACCGTGTGCGGCGAGGCGACCGGTCGCCAGCTTTCCGGCCGGGTCGGGACCGAGCGCTTCGTCGTCGACAAGACCACCTCGCCGATCTTCTCCGGCGATCCGGCCTTTACCCGCACCGCCGACGACAAGGACGCCTTCGAGGCCCTGTGGAAGACCCGCTGCGTCCACGAATAGCCCCAGCCCGAATCGCCACCCTGCCGCTCATCCCGGCGGATGCCGGGACGAGCGGATAAGAGGAACGATCAGCGGTGAGCCAAGCTAAGCCTCGGCCATGATCCGCCGCAGGGCCTTCTCGAACACGTCCGCGGGCTGGCCGCCGGTGATCATGTAGCGCTCGTTGATGACGATCGACGGGACCGAGGCGATGCCCGACTGATACCAGGCCTGTTCGGCGGCGCGCACGTGTTCGGCGTAGCGGCCGCTCTCCAGGATCTCGCGCGCCGTCGCGCCGTCGAGGCCTACGCTCTCGGCCTTGGCCACGAGGACCTCGGGATCGGAGACGTTCGACTGATCGGTGAAATAGGCGTCGAACAGGGCCCGCTTCAGCTCGATCTGCCGACCCTCCAGGCCGGCCCAGTGCAGCAGCCGGTGGGCATCGAAGGTGTTGTAGATCCGGCTGTCGCCGCTGACGTTCATGGCGAACCCGACGTGGGCGGCGCGATCCCTGATCATGGATCGTCCGGCCGCCGCCTGTTCGGGCGACGAGCCGTACTTCTGCTGGATATGCTCGCCGATGTTCTGGCCCTCGGGCGGCATGGTCGGGTTCAGCTCGAACGGCTGAAACCGGAACACCGGCTCCGCCTCGTCCTTGAGGCGCTCGAGCGCCGTCTCGAGTTCGCGGAGGCCGATGACGCACCAGGGGCACACCACATCGGAAATGAAGTCGATCGTCAGCGGCTTGGTCATGCGGACAAGATGGGCGACGACCGGCCGGGCGACAAGCGCCTGGCCGGAGCTACCGCGCCGCGGCGTTCGCGGCGGTCCAGGCGGTCACCCGGTCGATCGCATTGGCGTGGACCGCCGCGTAGAACAGGCCGTAGTCGCTGCGGTGAAAGCTGCCGTAGACGAAGCTCAGGGTGTCGCGATAACCGGGCGGCGTCTTCGGCACGTCGACGTCGAGCAGCTTATCCTTGCACACGGCGCCGGTGAGATGGGGCGTCAGGGCGGACAGGGTCGTCGCGGTCGTCGGGAAGGGCGCGGTCGGGAACGGCAGGCTGCCGGCGTTGGCCGCCGCGGGCGCGGCGTCCGCCTCGGTCCAGGTGAGAGGATTGACGCAGATCGCCGGAAGCTGGCCGCTCTTCCGTTCGGCCCCGCGCCACCAGTAACGGGTGTCGTGGATCAGCATGAAGGCCCCGTTCCGCCCGGTCTGGCTGGTGTTCCAGGAGACGATGCAGCCGGTCTGGCGTGGGCGTGTGCAGGTCGGCAGGCCGAGTTCGCCGAAATTCGACGGCGCGAACGCGCCGACCACGTAGGCGGCGACAAGCTTCTGCTGCAGCGGCGTGCCGAGAATCTCCGCCTGCAGCAACTCCACCGCCAGCCGCGAACCCTGGCTGTGCGAGGCGATGATGAAGGGCCGGCCGTGGTTCTCGTGCGCGACATAGTGGCGGAAGGCCCGCGCCACGTCGGCGTAGGCGAGTTGCACCGCCGCCGGACTCTTGCCCTGCGCGCCGAGCGAAGCCTGGCGGTAGTGGGGCGCGTAGAGACGGCAGCAGCCGTTGAAGGCGCTGAGTTGCCCAAGCAGGATCGGCTTGTTGTAGGGGCCGTTCACGTCATAGGCGGCGTTCCACACGTCGTTCTTCAGATAGCTGGTCGGGTGGATGAAGAAGACGTCCGCGGGCGCGGCGGCCTCGTCGACCGCCGCATACCCGGGCGGGGTCGACCGTTCGAGCCCGTTGCGGCCGGGGAAGGCCATCCAGGCCTGGGGCTGGGCGTAGTCGGGCGCGGCCGGCGCGGGGGTCTGTTCGAACGGCTTGGCCGGATGGCGGAAGCTCTCGGACAGGCTGGCGACCACGCCGCAGCCCGTCGTCGCCAGCAGGCTGCACACGGCGGCGACCTTCCCGAGGTTGCGGATGAGGTCCCATCGATGGACTTCGCTCTTCTTCCGCTCATCCCGGCGAATGCCGGGACCCAGATCGTGTGGGGCATCGGCCAGCGGGCTTGGAGCAAGGTCGTTCGAAACGAAACGCATTATGATCTGGGTCCCGGCATTCGCCGGGATGAGCGGATTCAAGTGTGATGGGTCAGAATTTGCGATGACTGGCTTCAGTCCCCGTCGGGACGAACCGCGGCTTTCCATCGTCTCCCTCCGGGGGTCTGCAGTTTGCTCTTCAGGGTTTCGCTGTTGCGCCGTCCATCGGCGGCGCCGCGAGGCCGACGTTGGCGAACCAGTTCACCTTGCCGCCCTGCCGTCGCCTCGACACCACCGCTTCGTGCAGAGCGTACATGCCCGGGAGCAGATCCGTTCCGGGAACCGGCCGGTCGCGAAAGGCCATATAGGCGGCATGGTCGCTGAACAGACGCCATGGGGGCCGTCCCGCCGGATCCGGCGCGCCGTCGCGGGCGAAGGCGGTCCAATAGGCCATCATGGCTTCGCTGAGCGCCGCCTCGTCCGCCGTCTGCGGCGGCTTCAGCCAGGCGATCGGCAGGCGGGTCCCCGGCCCGACCTGACCAAACACATACGGCACTTCGCTGGCGTGGAAGGCGGCGAGGCCGCGGGCGATCTCCGCCGGATAGGTGTGCTCGAAAAAGTAGAGGAAGCTCGGCTGCCCGATCGCAGCCTGTTTCGAGACCAGACGTTCGGCGGTCCAGCCATAGAGCCCGTCGCGGGTGGCGGCGAGCACGCTGTCCTCGAGCGCGGCGCTCGGATAGAGCTTCAGATAGGCGTCGGCGAGGTCGCCATAACGTCGTCGGACCTCCGCCTCATAGGCCTGGGCGGTCTTGGGGACCGGCGGCGCCAGGAACCTCAGCGAGCGGATCTCGCCGGCGTTGAATCCGGCGAGCAGCGGCACGGGCGCCTGCTCGCCGCGATCGAAGGTGTCGACCAGCTGGCGCGGCAGGGCCCAGCCGTCGATGGTGGGCAGGGGCGCATAGCCGGCGGTGGCCTTGATCAGGGTTTCGCCGTCGATCGACCGGAGCGCCTTCAGGGTCGGCGCGCCGAGCTTGGCGCCGAGATAGCTGCCGATGGCCTCGGCGGAGGGCTGGCCGTAGCTGTCGCGGTTCAGCTCGGGATTCCACACCATGTAGCCGCTCTCGGCGATGGCCTTGTGGAACAGCCCCTTGGCCAGGGGGCTGGCCAGCTGGTCCATGACGCTGAGACCGCCCGCCGATTCGCCGAACAGGGTGACGTTGTCGGGATCGCCGCCGAACGCGGCGATATTGGCCCTGACCCAGCGCAGCGCCGCCTGCTGGTCGAGGAGACCGTAGTTGCCGGATACGTGCTGGGGGGATTCCGCGCTGAGCTCCGGGTGGGCCAGGAAGCCGAGGACGCCAAGACGGTAGGCCACCGTCACCACTACCACACCGCGCCGGGCCAGCGCCGCACCGTCATAGATCGGGCTGGCCAGGTTGCCGGTCGACAGCGCCCCACCGTGGATCCACACCATCACCGGCGCCTTATCCGCCGGCTTCGGGCCCGCGCCCTTCGGCGTCCAGACATTGAGGAACAGGCAGTCCTCGCTCATCCGCGGCGGGTCGTCGGCGTAGAGGCTGGTGGGCGGCGATAGCGGCTGGATGCAGGACGGGCCGAATCGGCTGGCGTCGCGCACGCCGGACCAGGCGGCCGCCGGCGCCGGCGGCTTCCACCGGCGCTCGCTGGTCGGCGGCGCGGCGTAGGGGATGCCCTTGTACACCGTGAGGTCGGGGGCCAGGATCTGCCCGGCGAGCAGGCCGCCGGTGGTCTTGACGACGGGCCCTGTCGAATTATCGGGAGCGGCGACGGCCCCGCCGCTCAGTACAAGCGCCGCGAGCCCCACACAGGCCGCTGCGGCCCACGGACCGATCCGTCTCATGTCTCCCCGCCTTCCCATGCCGGGCGCTCTGGCGGCGCCGTCGCGCTTTTCATGGCAAAGCCACATCGGCCCGTCAATGTTCATGCGCGTGTGAATGAGTATTGACAGCTGGCCGAACCCCGTACAGCTTTGGGCATAGCGCCGTAGAGCGCATGCCAGGGGGAGACCTATGAAGACCCAACAGTTGTGGCTGACTGCGTCCGCGTCGGCGCTCGTCTGGTGCGGCGCCGCGCAGGCGCAGACGACGGCCCCGGCCTCGCAGGACAACACCAAGGCGGGCCCAGTTCAGGAGGTGGTGGTCACCGCCGAACGGCGCAGCACCAACCTGCAGAACACCGCCATCGCGGCGACCGTGCTCACCGCCCAGGATCTGGCGCGGAACGGTGTCTTCAGCGTTGACCAGCTGCAGTTCATCAGCCCGTCGCTCACCGTCGACAACTTCGGCCAGGGCAACGACGTTGATATCCGCGGCATCGGCAAGGGCGAGCACAATACCCAGACCGGCACCGGCGTGGTCACCTATCGCGATGGGGTCGCCACCTTCCCGGGCTACATCCAGGAAGAGCCCTATTACGATATCCAGAGCGTGGAAGTGCTGCGCGGCCCGCAGGGCACCTTCAGCGGACAGAACGCCACGGGCGGGGCCCTGATCGTCAACACCAACAACCCGGTGATCGGCGGCGGCTACGACGGCTACGTCCTGGGTCACTACGGCAACTACAACGACACGGGCGTTCAGGGCGCGGTCAACCTGCCGATCAACGATAAGCTCGCGGCGCGCCTGTCGGTCAACACCGAATACCGCAACAGCTTCTACAACATCTCCGGCCCGTGGAAGGGCGACGGCGACGTCAAATGGTTCAGCACCCGGTTTTCGCTGCTGTGGCAGCCTACACCGGAATTGAAGGTGCTGTGGAAGACCGACCTCAACTACCTCGACAATGGCGGATATTTTGGCAACGCCATCATCAACGCTACCACCGGCAAGCTGAATGGCACCAAGAACTTGTTCGACTTCTCGAACAACTACGGCCAGTACGCGACCGACTACGAGGGCCGCTCGATCCTCAAGGTCGATTACGTCCCGAGCTCCGGCATCGATTTCCGCTCCGTGACCGGCTATCAGATCGGCCGCACAGCCTGGACCGGCGACATCGACGGCACCGCCAACGGGCCGCTCAACTACGCCATCGACGAAGCCGTGGACGAAACCCTGTGGTCACAGGAGTTCAACATCATCTCGCCCGACAAAGGTCCGATCACCTGGATCGTCGGCGCCTACTACCAGCACAACTTCTACAACTTCCCGAGCAACCAGTTCGACGTCGCCGTTCCGCCAGGCGGGGTGGACGAGGAGCTGAACGGCACCAACTCGACCCACAGCGCCGCGGTGTTCGGCCAGGTGACGTTCAAGCTGCCGGCCAACTTCGAGTTGCAGGTCGGCCTGCGCTATTCCGATTGGGCCACCAACAACCATGTCTTCTACAACGTGCCGGAATACGCGTCGACGTTTGGTTATCCGATCTACAACGACCAGAACGAGCGCGGGGTAAACTCCACCGGCAAAGTCACGCTCAACTGGAATATGAATCGTGACAACTTCCTATATGCCTTCATCGCCACGGGGGCGAAGCCGGGCGGCCTGAACACCTACGTATACTTCACCTACCCGTACAACACGCCGGGCCCCTTCCGTCAGGAGTATGTGACCGACTACGAAGTGGGCTGGAAGTCGCGGCTGTTCAACAATCACGTGCACCTGCAACTCGGCGCCTATTACAATGACTTCAAGCACTTCCAGGTGATCGTGCCGATCCCCAACAATCCGCTGCTGTCGACGGAAGGCAACGACCCCACCAGCACCAAGCTCTACGGCCTGGAGGGTTCGCTTCAAGCCACCTTTGGCGATTTCCAGTTGAATTCGGGCCTCGGCCTGGAGCACAGCTCGCTCGGCAAGTTTTACAGCGAAGATCCGCGCGTCGCGACGTCGGCTGCGGTCTGCAATGTGGCTTCAGGGCCTGCGACGGGGGTCTGTTTCAACCTGCAGGGCCACCCCCAGACCTATGCGCCTGACTTCACCTTCAACTTCAACGCCCTCTACAACTTCCGCATGGACAACGGCGACAAGATCACGCCCAACATCAACTACGCCTACATCTCTGGCCAGTGGGGGACCTTGTTCGACAACCGTTCGCAAGGCGACCGTCTGACCCCGCGCAGGCTTCTGGGCGCCTCTATCGCCTGGACGCATGGAACCATCACCACCACGCTCTACGGCACCAACCTTACGAACGACCAGTACGTTAGCGCCCTGCTGTCACCGATCCAACTGGCGGGCGCGCCGCGCCAATTCGGCGTCAGCGTCATGAAGGTGTTCTAGAGACGCCAGCCTCGACCGCCGGCCGGATCTCCGGTCGGCGGCTAAGCTTTACCGGTAACCCTCCCCATACGTCATGCAGTCCTACGCCCTCACGGTAGACAAGTTCCTCGACCACGCGGCCAAATGGACGGGAGACCGCGAGGTCGTCACGGCCGACGCCGGGCGCGTGTCCGCGCGCCTGGGCTATGCGGCGTTGCGCGAGCGCGCCAACCGGCTGTCGGGGGCGCTGGAGCACCTGGGCCTGCGTTTCGGCGACCGGCTCGGCACGCTGGGATGGAATACCCAGCACCACGTGGAGGTCTATTACGCGGCCATGGGCGCGGGCCTCGTCTGCCACACCCTCAATCCACGCCTCACAGCCGCGCACCTCGCGGCCATGGTGAACGAGGCGGAGGACCGGGTGCTGGCGGTGGCGGCCAACCTCCTGCCCCTGCTCGGCGAACTGCTGCCGCTGTGCCCCGGGCTCGAGCACGTCATCCTGCTCGACGAGGCCGTCGACGCCGAGACCGTCGCCGATCATCCGGCCAGGATCTGGGCCCTCGAGGCCTTGCTGCAAACGCGCGGCAAGGCTGCCGCATGGGGCGGGTTCGACGAACAGACCCCCGCCGGGCTCTGCTACACCTCGGGCACGACGGGCCAGCCCAAGGGGGTGCTCTACACCCACCGCTCCAACTATCTGCATACCCTGCGCGCCCTGCAGGCCGACGCGATCGGCCTGACCCTCGGCGACGTCCTGCTGGCGGCCGTGCCCATGTTCCACGCCAACGGCTGGGGCCTGCCCTTCGCCGCGCCGGCCGTGGGCGCCCGGCTGGTGCTGCCCGGGCGGCACACCGACGGCGCCAGCCTGACCGCCCTCATTCAGAACGAAGGCGTCACCGTCGCCGCCGGCGTGCAGACCGTATGGCTGGGCGTGCTCGATCACCTCGACAAGGTCGGCGGCGAGTTGCCGAGCCTGAAGCGGGTGATCATCGGCGGCTCGAGCTGCCCGGACGCCCTGATCCAGCGGATGGAGCAGCGCATGGGCGCCTCGGTGCAGACCAGCTGGGGCATGACGGAGCTGTCGCCGCTCGGGACCATTTCGCCGCCCGGCATGCCGGTCGGCCAGCCCCGGGCCTCGGGACGACCGCCCGTCGGGCTCGACCTCAAGCTCACCGACGCCGACGGCGTCGCCCTGGCGGTACAGCGGGGCGTGGTCGGCCATCTGAAGGTCAAGGGCGCCAGCGTGGTCGACCGCTATTTCAAGGCCGGCGCCGACGCTCTGGATGCGGAAGGCTATTTCGACACCGGCGACCTCGCCAACCTCAGCGCCGAGGGCGACCTGACCATCGCCGGCCGCTCGAAGGATTTGATCAAGTCCGGCGGCGAATGGATCAATCCCGGCGAGATCGAGGAAATCATCGGCCGACTGCCCGCGGTCGTCCTGGTCGCGGTGGTCGGCCGACCGGACGCCAAGTGGGGCGAACGCCCGATCCTGATCGTCGAGCCCCGCCGCGATCACGTCATCGACGATCAGACGCTGCTGCAGGCCCTGCGCGGCAAAGTCGCCGACTGGTGGATTCCAGACCGGATTGTGCAGGTCGCGAGCATGCCGCTGGCCGCCACCGGCAAGATTGACAAGAACCGCCTGCGCACCGACTACGCGGCAGGGGATGTGGTTTAGGTTCGGGTCCGATTGCGAGGGGCTCGCGCTATGCCTTCGGCCCGGTATGCTACAAAGGTCGGCGCGATGGCGGAGACTTCCTCAGCGAAACGGGTGCGTCGGAGCAAGGCCGAGCAGAGGGCGGAGACGCTCGAGCAGATCCTCAACGCCGCCGAGTACCTGTTCTCCAAGCACGGCCTGCACGGCGTGACCCTGCGCGACGTGGCCCTGCGCGTCGGCGTGCATACCTCGCTGATGCACTATTATTTCGATGACAAGCGCAGCCTGTTCGAAGCCGTGTTCGCCCGCCGCGCCGCCGTCACCAGCGGCCGGCGCATGGAGGCGCTCGACCGGTACGCGCAGGAGGCGGCCGGCAAGCCGACGGTGGAAGGCGCGCTGCACGCCTTTCTCGACACCGACCTCGACCTCTACATCTCGGGCGGCGAGGCCTGGATGAACTACGCCGCCTTCGGCGCCCGGGCCAGCAACACGCCCGAGGGCGGCGAACTGATGGACCGCTATTTCGACCCGGTGGTGCTGAAGCTGATCGGCATCCTCAAGCAGGCCCTGCCCGACTACGCCGAGGAGGACATCTTCTGGGGCTATTTCTTCGTCACCGGCTCGCTGATGCATACCCTCGGGCGCACGGGCCGGATCGACCGGCTCTCCGGCGGGCTGTGCAAATCCGACGACTTCGAAGCCATCAAACAGCGCATGGCCAAGTTCATGGCCGCTGGCTTCCTCTCGCTGAAGCGCGGCTGAAGGCAAAAGAACGCGCGGCCTAAAGTCTGCCACCTTGCGGCGACCTTATCGATCAAGCAATGGTCCGATCTCGGGTTGGCGACGACTGCTCAGCTTCAGAATGAAATCTGCTTCATATTCAGTCCGACCAGGCTGGTCATCCGCGAAATCGGAGCACGTCACGCAACCGTCACGCCTCTTTATCCATTTACCATTCCGAACGCGACCGAGACAATCTCGGCGTCGCGCACGAGGAACGGAGGTTCCCATGAACCGGATATCGAAGATCGGAGCGGCGGCGGCGGCGCTGGCCCTCGCCTGCACCACTGCCGCGAGCCCCGCCCTCGCCCAGCACTACCACGGCGGCGGCGGCGGTCATTATAGCGGCGGCGGGGGAGGCTATCGTGGCGGCGGCGGTTACCGCGGCGGCGGCGGCTACGGTTACCACGGCGGCGGTTACGGTTATCGCGGCGGCCGCGGGTATGGCTATGGCGGCGCCCTGCTGGGCGGCCTGGCGGCCGGAGCCCTCGTCGGCGGTTATTACGGCGGCTACTACGGCGGCTATCCCGGATATTATTATGGCGGCTGCGGCCGGGTCTGGGACCCGTACCGCGGGATCTACGTCCCCGCCTGCTGATCGCTTCGCCGAACAGAGCACGGCCGCCGGACCCTCGGCGGCCGTTTGCTTTGCGCCCCACGGGAAGGGCGTAGCCAAGCCGGGCTCCGACAGCCAAGATGCGTCATGCGCCCGCCGTCCTACACCCTTCTCGCCGCCGCTCTCCTGGCTGGCCTCGCGCATCCGATAGCGTCCCGAGCCGCCGAACTCGACGGTCCCGCCAAGGCCCGGATCGATCACGCGGTCGAGGCGGTGCTGACCGAGACGGGCGCTCCGTCGGCGTCGATCGCCGTCATCACGGACGGCAAGATCGCCTACGTCCAGGCCTACGGCCTGGCTCGGCTGTCGCCGCCGGTTCGGGCGACCCCGGCGACCCGATATCAGATCGCCTCCCTGTCCAAGCAGCTCGTCGGGGCGGCGGCGCTGGTGGCCCAGCAGGACGGAAAGCTGTCGCTGGACGACCCGGTGGCCCGATGGCTGCCCGAGCTGGCCAGCGCCGACAGGATCACCGTGCGCCAGCTGCTCACCCACACCTCGGGCTATTCCGACAACTGGCCGCAGGACTATCTGGTGGCGCCGATGCAGGCGCCGACCACGACCGGGGCCCTGCTGGGCGCCTGGGCCAAGCGCCCGCTCGACTTCGCTCCGGGGACCGACCAGCAGTATTCCAATACCGGCTATGCGGTCGCGGGACGGATCATCGAACGCGCCACCGGTCAGCCGCTGGCCCCGTATGTCGAAGCCCGGGTGCTGCGGCCGGTGGGCGTGACCGACGCCTGGGACGTGAACGTGAAGCCGCTGCGGGCGCCGGACGCCGCCGGCTATGAGCGCCCGGCGCTGGGTCCGTTCCGGCCGGTGGCCGACGCCGGGGCCGGCTGGGCCTTCGGCGCCTGGCAGTTCGCCCTCACCGCCGAGGACCTGGCCAAGTGGGACCTCAGCCTGATCGGCCGGACCTTGCTGAAGCCCGAGAGCTACGTCCAGGAATTCGAGACCTACAAGCTCAGCGGCGGCAAGGACACGCACTACGCCCTCGGCCTCTATGTGACGAACGCGGGCGGCCGGCGCACGCTGAGCCACGGCGGCGAGGGCGCGGGCTATCTGTCGGAGAACCGGGTCTATCCCGACGACAAGGCGGCGGTCGTCGTCCTGACCAACGCCATCGCCGGCGCGCCGCAGACCGAGATCGCCGACCGGCTGGCCGAGATCATCCTGCCCGCCGATCCGGTCGACGCCCGCCTGCGCGCCCTGTTCATCGGCCTGCAGTCCGGCAAGCCGGACCGGAACGCCTTCACCGCCAACTTCAACGCCTGGCTGGATCCCGCCGCGGCGGCGCAGTTCGCGCGCACCCTGGGCCCCCTTGGCGCACCCGACCTGTTCCACCGGCTCGGCGCCTTCGACCGCGGGGGCATGAAGGCCTACGCGTACAAGGTCGTCGCGGGCGGCCAGACGCTGAGCCTGTCGGTCTTCCTCCTGCCGGATGGCAAGGTAGAGCAGTTCCTGGTCTCCAAGGCCGCGGAGTAGGCGCCCATGAGCGACATCGATCACTATCCCGACGCCCTGGCGAGCTACGACCGGTTCGACTTCGACGACGACCGATGGACCCGGCCGGTGTATCGCAAGGGCGAAGGCCCGGCGGTGATCGTGATCCACGAGATGCCCGGTCTGCATCCCCTGGTCGTCCGCTTCGCCGACCGGATCATCGACGCGGGCATGACGGTCTACATGCCGAGCCTGTTCGGCCGGCCGGGCCGGGAGGTCTCCGCCAACTACGCCATGGGGGAGATCCTCAAGACCCTGTGCGTCCGGCGCGAGTTCAACGCCTGGGCCACCGACCGCTCGAGCCCGATCGTCGACTGGCTGCGCGCCCTGGCCAAGCAGGCGCACCGCGACTGCGGCGGGCGCGGGGTCGGCGCGGTGGGCATGTGCTTTACCGGCAACTTCGCCCTGGCGATGATGACCGAGCCCGCGGTCGTGGCGCCCGTGCTGAGCCAGCCGTCCCTGCCCTTCCCGCTCGGCGATCGGCGCAGGGCGGCGCTGGGCCTGTCGCCCGACGAGGTCAGCTGCGCCCGTCGGCGGTTCGCCGACGAGGGCCTTTCCGCCATCGGCCTTCGCTTCAAGGGCGACCCGCTGACTCCCGACGCCCGCTGGGAGAATTTCCAACGCACCTTCGGCGACGGGTTCGAGGCCATCGAACTGGCCGACGCCGATGGCCGCCCGGCGCTCGGCCGCGAACATCCGCACTCGGTGCTCACCCTGAACCTGCGCGACGACGATCCGGCCGGAGCCACCAAGAAGGCTGAGGAACGGGTGATCGCCTTCTTCAAGGAACGCACCGCGCCCGCTTGATGGGCGCGCCACAGTGGTCCAGGCTTGGAAAATGGTAACGACCACTCTTCGATGCGCCCCCCGTCTTCCGCTCATCCCGGCGAATGCCGGGACCCAGATCGCCGGGATGAGCGGGTTGGAGCGGGACGGGTCATTCTTTGGGATGCTTGAGCGATGAGTCGGTTTCGCGTCGCCATCGCTCTCATCGCTGCCGTTCTGGCCGGTTGCTCGACCATCCCGCGGTTCGAGGCCGCCAACGACATCCACGCCTTCCTGGTGTCGATCCGCGACGGCGACCGCCCCACCTTCGACCAGCACGTCGACAAGCCGGCGCTGAAGTCCAACCTCAAGGCCCGGCTGATGACCGAGTCCCGGCATTCGGACGTCCTCGCCGGAGTCGGCGCCTTCCTGGCCGGCCCCCTGGTCGACATCGCCGTCGACGCCGCCGCCCGCCCCGAGGTGTTCCGGCTGGTCGCGGCGGACTATGGCTACGACCCGGGCAAGCCCCTCCCCTCGACCCTCGCCATCGCCGGCCTGGTCAAGCCGCTCGACGGCGGCCGCGCCTGCGTCGTCACCCGCAAGGGCGGCCCGTGCAGCTTCATCTTCAAGAACGAGCAGGGCGCCTGG
This sequence comes from uncultured Caulobacterales bacterium, assembly GCA_903837135.1. Lineage (GTDB taxonomy): Bacteria > Pseudomonadota > Alphaproteobacteria > Caulobacterales > Caulobacteraceae > CAIOYC01. The sequence continues at coordinate 13,874 of CAILTK010000108.1, read as the reverse complement.
CGGCTGATCGACTTCCAGGGCCACATCGGCCTGGACAAGGGGCGGCTGCGCCTGACCGAGTGAGGGTCGAGGCGGCGGCCGCGCTGGACATTCGGCCGATCACCCCCTAAATCGCCCGCCTCCCGTCTGGAGCCGCGTCCGATCCGCGGCGGATGGTGATCGAGGCCGTTGATCCATGCGACATCCGAAACCCTCCCGGGGCGGGCGCGACGCGCGCGCCGCCGCCGGACCGTCCCAGCGTCAGCTCCGCGCGGGCGAGCTGGTCCGCCACGCCCTGGCTGACATCCTGCGCGAGAAGGATCTCCAGGACCCGGCCATGGTCGGCGTCTCGGTGACGGTGACCGAGGTGCGCATGAGCCCCGACCTCAAGCACGCCATCTGCTTCGTCCAGCCGCTCGGCGGCGGCAACGCCGAGGTGGTGGTCGACAGCCTGAACCGGGCGACCAGGTTCCTGCGCGGGAGGCTCGGCCGGGTGGTCGATCTGAAGTTCACCCCCGACCTGAAGTTCCGCCACGACGAGAGCTTCGACGTCGCCGCGCACATGAACCAGCTGTTCGCCAAGCCCGAGGTGGCCCGCGACCTCGGGGCCCTGTCGCCCCGTCTCGGCAGCGTGACCCGCGCCGACGACGGCGCCGACGATGGGGATGACGTCTGATGGGCCGCCGCCGCAAGGGCGACGCCGTCTCGGGCTGGATCTGCCTCGACAAGCCGCTGAACCTCACCTCCACCGACGCGGTCGGCCGGGTGCGGCGCGCCTTCAACGCGCAGAAGGCCGGGCACGCCGGCACGCTGGACCCCCTGGCCTCGGGCGTCCTGCCGATCGCGCTCGGCGAGGCGACCAAGACGGTCCCCTATCTGATGGAGGCCGACAAGACCTACCGCTTCACCCTCACCTGGGGCTCCACGACCACCTCGTTCGATCTCGAGGGCGCGGTGATCGCCACCTCGGACGTTCGCCCCGGCGCCGATCAGGTGCGCGCCGCCCTGCCCGCCTTCGTCGGCGAGATCCAGCAGATCCCGCCGATCTATTCGGCCATCAAGGTCGACGGCGAGCGCGCCTACGACCTGGCGCGCGAAGGCGTGGAGGTGGAGCTGAAGCCGCGGCCGGTGGTGATCCACCGCGCCGAACTGATCGAGGCGACCGCCGACGCCGTCACCCTTGAAATCGACTGCGGCAAGGGCACCTATGTGCGGGCGCTGGTCCGCGACCTCGCCGAGATGCTCGGCGCCTGCGGGCATGTTTCGGCGCTCAGGCGCACCCGGGTGGGCCGGTTTTCCGAGCAAAACGCAATATCGCTGGAAAAACTGACGGATCTGGTGCATAGGGGCTCCAGCCCGGAGACGCTGCTTCCGGTCGAGACCGCGCTGGACGACATCCCGGCGCTGGCCGTGACCACCGAAGACGTTTTCAGGTTGAAGCAAGGGCGACCGATCGTTCTCGTTCCCCGACAGGTTGAGGCGTTGAAGGCGCGGCTCGTCCCCCGGACCATCGGGGGTGAGGACGCGTCCCGAACCGTTTCCGCCATGTCAGACGGAAGGATCGTCGCGCTCTGTGAGCTTCGCGCGGGAAGGCTGAACCCCACCCGTGTTTTTCATCTAGATCTGGAGCATTGAACGATGTCGATTACGCCGGACCGCAAGGCCGACCTGATCCATACCCACGCCCGCTCCGAGGGCGACACGGGTTCCGCCGAAGTGCAAGTGGCCATCCTGTCGGAACGGATCGCCAATCTCACCGAGCACTTCAAGACGCATAAGAAGGACAACCACTCCCGCCGTGGCCTCCTGAAGATGGTGTCGCAACGCCGCCGTCTTCTCGATCACCTGAAGGTGTCGGACGAGGGCCGCTATACGGCGCTCATCGGCACGCTGGGGCTGCGTCGCTAGAACTCACACGCTCCGCTCATCCCGGCGAACGCCGGGAACCAGATCCTAGAGCGCAAGCTCGGCCGATTAAGCACCATACGATCTGGGTCCCGGCGTTCGCCGGGGTGAGCGGAATAAGAAGCAACCAGGACGCACTCCCCGCGTCCGAACCAGGCGCGGCCCGATGTCGGGCCGCGCATAGGACGAGGAACACCGGTTCCGCTGCACGTAGGAAACGAACGCAAAGCCTGACCGCTTGTCCGGGCCCTTCTGGGCCACCCCAAGGAAATGGGTCCTTGGGACGAAGAAAGAGATATCCCGATGTTTGACATCAAGAAAAAGACCATCGACTGGGCCGGCCGCAAGCTGACCCTGGAGACGGGCCGCATGGCCCGCCAGGCCGACGGCGCCGTCCTCGCCACCTATGGCGAGACCACCGTCCTGGCCACCGTCGTCGCCGCCAAGACCCCCAAGGCCGGCATCGACTTCTTTCCCCTGACCGTAAACTATCAGGAGAAGACCTACGCCGCGGGCAAGATCCCCGGCGGCTTCTTCAAGCGCGAAGGCCGTCCGACCGAGAAGGAGACCCTGGTCTCCCGCCTGATCGACCGCCCGATCCGCCCCCTGTTCGTCAAGGGCTTCAAGAACGAGACCCAGGTGGTCATCAACGTTCTCAGCCATGACCTCGAGAACGATCCCGACATCGTCGCCATGGTCGCCGCCTCCGCCGCCCTGACCATCTCGGGCGTGCCCTTCATGGGCCCGATCGGCGCCGCCCGCGTCGGCATGATCGACGGCGAATTCGTGCTGAACCCGACCGTCGACCAGATGCCGGAAAGCAAGCTCGACCTGGTCGTCGCCGCCACCGAAGACGCGGTGATGATGGTCGAGAGCCAGATCCAGGAACTGACCGAAGAGCAGGTGCTGGCCGCCGTGGTGTTCGCCCACGAAGGCCTGAAGCCGGTGATCGAGGCGATCATAGAACTCGCCGAGCACGCCGCCAAGGAGCCGTGGAACTTCGAGGCCGAGAACACCGACCATATGGTCAAGGCCATCGCCGACCTGGTCGGCCCGGACCTGCGCGCCGCCTATGAGCACAAGGGCAAGGCCGAACGGCACGACGCCATCTCGGCCGCCAAGACCCGCGCCCAGTCGCTGGTCAAGTCGGACGACAACCCGACCGGCTTCGACGCGACCAAGTTCGCCGGCGCCTGGAAGGAATCCGAAGCCCACATCCTGCGCCGCGATATCATCGAGCACGGCAAGCGCGTCGACGGCCGCGCCCTCGACAAGGTGCGCCCCATCGTGGCCGAAGTGGGCGTCCTGCCCCGCGCGCACGGCTCGGCCCTGTTCACCCGCGGCGAGACCCAGGCCCTGGTGGTCGCCACCCTCGGCACCGCCGACGACGAGCAGTGGATCGACGCCCTGGAAGGGACGTACAAGGAGAAGTTCCTCCTGCACTACAACTTCCCTCCCTTCTCGGTCGGCGAGACCGGCCGGATGGGCTCGCCCGGACGCCGCGAAATCGGCCACGGCAAGCTCGCCTGGCGCGCGGTCCGGCCGATGCTGCCGCCGCATTCCGAGTTCCCCTACACCATCCGTCTGGTGTCCGAGATCCTGGAGTCCAACGGCTCCTCGTCGATGGCGTCGGTCTGCGGCGCTTCGCTGGCCATGATGGACGCGGGCGTTCCCTTGATTAAGCCGGTCTCCGGCATCGCCATGGGCCTGATCCTCGAGCCCTCGGGCGAGTGGGCGGTGCTGTCCGACATCCTCGGCGACGAGGACCACCTCGGCGACATGGACTTCAAGGTGGCGGGCACGGCCGACGGCATCACCTCGCTGCAGATGGACATCAAGGTCCCGGGCATCACCCGCGAGATCATGGAGAAGGCCCTCCACCAGGCGAAGGCCGGGCGGATCCACATCCTCGACGAGATGTCCAAGGCGATGACGGCGCCGCGCGCCGACGTCGGCGAGTTCGCGCCGAAGATCGAGACCATCCACATCCCCACCGACAAGATCCGTGACGTGATCGGCACCGGCGGCAAGGTGATCCGCGAGATCGTCGAGAAGACCGGCGCCAAGGTCAACATCGACGACGACGGCTCGGTGAAAGTGTCGGCCAACGAAGGCTCCAAGATCAAGGCCGCCATCGACTGGATCCGGTCGCTGACGTCCGAGCCGGAGGTGGGCCAGATCTACAACGGCAAGGTGGTGAAGGTGGTCGACTTCGGCGCCTTCGTGAACTTCTTCGGCGCCAAGGACGGCCTGGTCCACATCTCCCAGATCTCCAAGGACAAGGTCGCCAAGACCTCCGACGTGCTGACCGAAGGCCAGATGGTCAAGGTCAAGCTGGTCGGCTTCGACGATCGCGGCAAGACCAAGCTGTCCATGAAGCTGGTCGACCAGGAAACCGGCGAAGACCTCTCCCGCAAGGAGACGCAGTCGGAAGACGCGTAAGCCGCCAGCCCCTCCCCCGCTGGGGGGAGGTGGCCCGGAAGGGGACGGAGGGGGCCGGCGCGAGGTCGGCTGCGTCGCTACCGTATCGGGCGGCGGCGCTGTCCCCTCAGTCGCTTCGTGACAGCTCCCCGGTGGGGGAGCGGCTTAAAAAGCCGCGGCGGGGTCTCTCGCCGCGGCTTTTGTGCAACAGGGTCGCAGGACCCAACAAATGTTGCAAGCGTGACCGGAACAGGAGGCGGCGTTCACCATTTGCACTCACAGTACGGCAGGTTACCCTACCTTCGGTGCTGGAGAATTCTATGATGGCGAAGCCCCCCTTGAGCATCGTGCCCGGTTCGGACGGCGCCGAGATGTACAATCTGAGCAAGGCCCCCGAAACCGTCGCCCAGCGCGTCCAGCGGCTGCAGGCCGAGGCGCACATGCTGGCGCTCGAGGAGGTCCAGCAGTTCGAGGTGTGCCTGAAGGCGGCGATCGCCAAGGCGCAGGAAATCGCCAAGGGCGGCGACGCCTATCCGGCCGGCATCCGCGACGTGGCGGACCGCATCGCCGACGAGCTCGACAATCGCAGCCAGACCCTCCACGCCCTGGTCGAGCGCACGTTCAAGACCTGAGCGCCGCAGCCTCCTCCCCACCGCGAATATTGCACCCTTGAAAAACTGACTGCGTCCGGAACGCGTCAGTCAGGATAGGTTCACGTAAAAAGTCGTTTGTTGTGAAGGCCCGGGTATATGCCAGGGGCGGTCCCGATCCATGTCGGGGCCGTAACATCCAGCGCGCGGGAAAGCCGCGCCGAGGACGGAGACCTCTCACCATGAAACCGATTTTCGCCGCCATCCTCACCGCAGGCGCCCTCTCCACGGGGGCTTTGTGCGCCGCCGGAGCGCCCGCCCTGGCCCAGCCCTTCGGCCCGCCGCCCGGACCCGCCGTTCCCGGCCATGACCTGCGCGAGCAGATCGACGGGCTGCAGCATCGCATCGACGACGGCGTTCGCGCCGGCCAGCTCGACCACGCCGAATTCGACCGCGCCAGCCGGACGCTGAACGACATCCGCGGCGACGAGATGCGCATGCGCATGAACCATGACGGTCGGCTCAGCGACATGGACCGGGCGGTGCTGCAACATCGCATCGACGAGCTGTCGCGCTCGATCCACTGGATGCGCGAGCACGGCCCGATGGTCCCGGCGCCGGGCGCGCCGGTCCCGCCCCCGCCGCGTCCCATGCCCATGCCGGGGGCGCCCCTCGGCGGCGCCTGGTCGCTCGACCAGCGCGAGGACTGGATCCAGCATTCGATCGACCGCGGCCGCGACGACGGTTCGCTGAACCGGCGCGAGGCCTTCCGCGCTCAGCGCGCGCTCGACGACATCCGCCGCATGCAGGCGCATCTGGTCGCCCGCGATCACGGCAATCTGACCGGCGCGGACCGGCTCTATCTGGAGCAGCGGCTCGATCGCCTGCGCGGCGGCCTTCACTGGATGCGCGAGAACAGCGAGGCGGCCCCCTGGGCCCGTCCCTGATCCGCCGATCCTGAACCGATGAGGCGAGGGCCGCGCCCAGGGTGGCGGGCGCGGCCCTCCATCGGCGCGTGGAGTTGGGGGCCGCACGCCGACGCGCAAGCTACGGCGGCCGGCGCGAGCCGGATGCGGTCGCCCCGACTTTTTCATCGCCGGCCCGCGCGGGCCGGCCCCGCCGCGCGCCGCCCTTGTAATCGGCGCCCCGGAAGCGTACCTCCCGCCGGCTCAGTTGAGAGCTTCAGGAGACGAACCGATGGGTTACCGGGTGGCCGTCGTCGGCGCCACGGGCAATGTGGGCCGCGAAATGCTGAACATCCTCGAGGAGGTCGACTTCCCCGTGGACGAAATTCACGCCATCGCGTCGCGCAAATCCATCGGCGTCGAGGTCTCGTTCGGCGATCGCATCCTCAAGTGCAAGGACGTCGAGACCTTCGACTTCTCGCGCGTGGACGTGGTCCTGATGTCGGTGTCGGGCGCCTTCTCCAGGGAATGGGCGCCGAAGATCGCGCGCCAGGGGCCGATCGTGATCGACAACTCCTCCGCCTGGCGGATGGACCCGGACGTGCCGCTGATCGTGCCCGAGGTGAATCCCGAGGCGGCGGACGGCGTGCGCAAGAAGGGCATCATCGCCAACCCGAACTGCTCGACCGCCCAGCTGGTGGTGGCGCTGAAGCCGCTGCACGACGAGGCCCGGATCAAGCGGGTGGTGGTCTCGACCTATCAGTCGGTGTCCGGCGCCGGCAAGGAGGGCATGGACGAGCTGTGGGACCAGACCAAGGCCATCTACATGCTCGGGCCGACCGCGCCCAAGAAGTTCCCCAAGCAGATCGCCTTCAACGTCATCCCCTTCATCGGCGCCTTCCAGGACGACGGCTACACCGACGAAGAGCACAAGATGTGGAACGAGACGCACAAGATCCTCGATCCCGACATCCGCCTCACCGTCACCTGCGTGCGCGTGCCGGTGATGGTCGGCCACTCCGAGGCGGTGAACATCGAGTTCGCCGAGGCGATCAGCGACGACGAGGCGCGCGAGATCCTGCGCGAGTCGCCGGGCGTCCTGGTGGTCGATAAGCGCGACGACACCGGCTACATGACCCCCAAGGAGGCGCAGGGCGAATTCGCCGTCTACGTCTCGCGTATCCGCATGGACCACACCCAGCCCAACACGCTGAACCTGTGGATCGTGTCGGACAACCTGCGCAAGGGCGCCGCCCTCAACGCCGTCCAGATCGCCCAGCTCTGCGCCGAACGCGGCCTGCTGAACAAGGTGGCGGCTTAGGCGCTGATTAGTCCAGCTCGGCCTTTTCATCGCTAAAAATCGTCCTCATCCTGAGGCGCCCGCGCCGCGGGCCTCGAAGGACGTGGACGCCCCACGACCATGGCCGCCTGGGTCTACATCCTGCTATGCAGTGACCGATCTTACTATGTCGGCTCTCATCGAGGGGCCGATGTCGCCAAACGCGTCGCCCAACCTCAGGACGGCGTGGGGAGCGACTACACGCGGCGAAGACGGCCCGTACAATTGGCCTGGTCGCAAGAGTTCGAGCAGATCGTTGATGCAATCGCGTTCGAACGGCGGCTGAAGGGTTGGTCCCGCGCCAAGAAGGAGGCCCTGATCCGAGGCGAGTGGGATGCGCTGAAACAGAGGGCGAGACGACGCGGCGGGGAGCCTCGTCCTTCGAGGCCCGCTAGGCGGGCGCCTCAGGATGAGGACTGAAAACAGAGTGGGCGCATTTCAGAGAGTTCCCCTCCTCAAAGCCACGACAGACATCCTTCGCAAGCTTCGGGTAGCGGCGGGGAACGGCGCAGCTTAAGTCCGCGGCATGAGCCCCGTCGCCGCCTCCCACGAACACGCCGCCCCCGACCGGGCCGGGCTGATCGCCGGGCTGGTCTGCTACACCCTGTGGGGCTTCCTGCCGATCCTGTTCGCGGCGGCAGAGCGCTCGGGCGCGGGCGCCTACGAGATCGTCGCCTGGCGCACCCTGTGGTCGATCCCGCTGGCGGTGCTGTTCGTCATGGCCGCCGACCGCGGCGCCAGCCTGAGGGACCTGTGGCTGAGCCCCCGGACCCTCCTGGCCCTCGTCCTGTCGTCCGTGCTGATCGCCACCAACTGGACCGTCTACGTCTGGTCGGTGGTGCACGGCCACGTGCTGGCCGCCAGCCTCGGCTACTATCTCAATCCCCTGCTGAACATGGCGGCGGGCGCGGTGGTGTTCCGCGAACGGATCAGCCGCACCGGCTATGCGGCGATCGGCCTGGCCGCCACCGGCGTGCTGATCCAGGGCGTCGCCCTGCACGGCGCCCCGTGGATCGCCCTGGTCCTCGGGTTCAGCTTCTGCGGCTATGGCGTCGTCCGCAAGATGGCGGCGGTGTCGGCCCAGACCGGCCTGCTGGTCGAGTGCCTCTATCTGGCCGTGCCCGCCCTCGCCTACGCCGGCTGGCTCTTCGCCAGCGGACACGGCGCGTTCGGCCGGGCGCCGGCCCCCACCCTGCTGCTGATGCTGTGCGGCCCGGCCACGGTGGTGCCGCTCGCCCTGTTCGCCTTCGCCGCCCGCCGCCTGCCGCTGACCCTGATCGGCTTCATGCAGTTCATTTCCCCGACCCTGCAGTTCTTCTGCGGCCTGGCCTCGGGCGAGCGCCTGTCGCCGCTGGGCGCCCTGTCGTTCGCCTTCATCTGGGCCGGCGTGCTGGTGTTCGCCGGGGGCGCCATCGTCAGAGGCAGGCGTAGGCGGTCTCGATCAGCCTGACCGCGCGGTCGTCGCCGATCAGCTGGGCCGACTGCTTGTTCATCACATAGGCCATGGCCACCCCGCGCACCGGGTCGGCGAAGGCGCAACTGCCGCCCCAGCCGGAATGGCCGAAGCTGGACGGCTCCGGGCCATAGGGGGCGAAGGCGGCGTTGCGCATCACCCCGCCGCCCCAGCTGATCACGAACGGCAGCACCAGGTCCTGGCCGGCGATCCGCTCGGCCGACAGGGCGGCGATCGCCGCCGGCGACAGCACCGTCCTGTCGCCGAGCGCACCGTCCGTCGCCAGCGCCCCCATCAACAGCGCCAGGGATTTCGCGGTGCAGTGGCCGTTGGCCGAGGGGATCTCCGCCTTGCGCCAGACGTCGCCGCCCCGCCCGCCCGGCGCCGCCCACGGGGTGAGGAAGGCCGCGCGCTTGGGATCGGTCACCGCGCCGAAGTCCGGCAGCTGTTTGGGCCGTTCGAGATCCGCCACCCGGCCGAACTCGGCGTCGGGCAGGCCGATGAAAAGGTCGAGCCCGAGCGGCGAGGCCAGGTCCTCGGCCAGGGCCCGGCCGAGCGTGCGGCCGTCGACCCGGCGGAAGATCTCCCCGGCCAGATAGCCGAAGGTGACCGCGTGATAGCCGGAGGCGCTGCCGGGCGGCCACAGGGGGGCCATGGCCGCCAGGCGCGCGCAGATCAGGTCCCAGTCGAACCAGTCGGCCGGATCCATCTTGTCGAGGAAACCCGGCAGGCCCGCCTGATGCGACAGGGTCTGTTCGACGGTGACGCCGCCCTTGCCGGCCTGCGCGAACTCCGGCCAGACCTCGGCCACCGGCTGGTCCCAGGCGAGCCGGCCCTGGTCCACCAGCCGCGCGACCATGATCGCCGCCAGCGCCTTGGTGGTGGAGAAGACCGGCGTCAGCGTGCCATCGTCGAACGGCCGCGTGCGCCCGCGGTCGGCGAACCCGTCCCAGGCGTCGAACACCACCGCCCCGTCCTTGACCACGGTGAAGCGGGCGCCGAGCTCGAGCCCCTCGGCGAAGTGGGCGTCGAACCGGGCCTTGAGCGGGGCGAAGGCGGCGGGAAGGATCATCAGGAGCTCAGGATCTGCAGCCGGACCGGCGCGCCCGGCGATACCAGCCGCGAGGCGGCCGCGACAATGGGAAGTTCGGGCGCGTTCCAGGCCAGCGAGGCCTCGACCAGCTCGGCCACCCCGCCCACGGCGCGGGCGAGGGCGGTCGGCGGCGGCGCGCCGTCGATCAGGGCGGCGGTGAACAGGGCCGTGAGCACGTCGCCGGTCCCGTTGGGAACCGACATCGCTCGCGCGTGCAAGGCCAGCCAGGCGCCGCCCGCCGCGGCGTAGAGCACGCCGATCTCGTCGACCTGTCCGGGGATGGACGACACCAGCACGGGCTTGCCGAGCCGCCGCGCCAGCAGCGTGGCCGCCTCGGGCGTCTCCGGCGGGTCTTCGCCGAGCAGCCAGCCGAGCTCGAACCTGTTGGGCGTCACCAGGTCGGCCAGTGGCGCGAGGGAGCCCTGCACGGCCGCGGCCACCTCCGGCTTCACATAGAGCCCCCGCCCCTCGTCGCCGAGCACCGGGTCGACCACCACCAGCGCCTTGGGGTTGGCGGCGCGCACCCTGGCGATGGCGTCGGCGGCCACGGCCACCTGAGCCGGCGTCGAGAAATAGCCGGTGATCACCGCGTCGGTGAGGGTGAAAAGGCCCTGGGCCTCGACCCCCTCGAGCATGCCCGCCATCACCCCTGCGTCCACCGCCGCCCCGCCCGGCGCACCCCAGCCCGGATGCCGGCCGAACAGCACGGTGGGGACCAGCGCCGCGTCGATCCGGAACGGCTGCAGCGCCAAGACCTGCGCCATCCCCCCGACCCGCGACGCGGCGACATGGCTGGAGATGATTAGGGCGAACGGCATGGGGGACAGATAGGCCGTTGAGGTGGGGAGATGGAAGGGGGTTCAGAGCCTTGAGCCGGCCCCGGTCTTGGGCCACTTAGCGGCGGATGATCCGCCTGTTCGCCGCCCTCCCGGTTCCGTACGACATCGCCGAGGGGCTGGCCCGGCGACAGCAGGGCCTGCCGCGCGCGCGCTGGCGGCCGCTGGAGGCCCTGCACATCACCCTGCGCTTCTTCGGCGAGCTGTCCGAGCCCAGCGCCGCCGACCTCGACGCCGCCCTGGCCGGCGTCACGGTCCCGCCGTTCGACCTCAGCCTCGAGGGCGTCGGCATGTTCGGCGAGGACGACCACATGCGCGCGGTGTGGGCCGGGGTGTCGGCCAGCGAACCGCTGAAACGGCTGGCGCTGAAGTGCGAGAACGCCGCCCGGCGCGTGGGGCTGAAGCCCGAGGGCCGGGTCTATCGTCCGCACGTGACCCTGGCCTACCTCCGCGGCTCCCCGCCCGACCGCATCGCCGCCTGGCTGCAGGGCCATAATCTGTTGCAGTCGCCGGCTTGGCGGGCCACCGAGTATCATCTCTATTCGAGCTGGAGCGGGCCCGACGGCGCCCGCTACGACGTCGAACGCACCTACCCCCTGACCTGACTCATTTCCGAGGACCACGCTCCATGGCGATCCGCCCCCGCCGCTCGGCGCTCTACATGCCCGCCTCCAACCAGAAGGCCATCGACAAGGCCCGCAGCCTCGACTGCGACGCGGTGATCCTCGACCTCGAGGACGCGGTGGCGCCCGACGCCAAGGAGACCGCACGCGAGCAGGCGGTGGCGGCGGTGAAGGCCGGCGGTTTCGGCCGGCGCGAGCTGATCATCCGCGTCAACGGCCTCGACACCCCGTGGGGGGAGGACGACCTCAAGGCCGCCGCCGCCGCCGGCCCCGACGCGGTGCTCGTGCCCAAGATCAACGACGCCGGCGACGTGGCCCGCTATGACGGCCGGCTGTCGCACGCGCCGGACCACACGCGGCTGTGGACCATGATCGAGACCTGCCGCAGCCTGTTCCACCTCGACGGCATCGGCGCGGCGGCCAAGACCTCGCGCCTGGCCTGCTGGGTGATGGGCACCAACGACCTGGCCAAGGAGATGGGGGCCCGGCTGACCGGCGCGCGCGAGCCCTTCTTCGCCGCCCTGGGCCTGTCGGTGGCCGCCGCCAAGGGCCACGGCCTGGCCATCCTCGACGGGGTCTACAACGGCATCGACGACGCCGAAGGCTTCGAGCGCCAGTGCGAGCAGGGGCTGAGCTTCGGCTTCGACGGCAAGACCCTGATCCACCCGACCCAGGTCGAGCCCTGCAATCGGGTGTTCACCCCGTCGGAGACCGAGGTCGCCTTCGCCCGCGCGGTGATCGCCGCCTTCGCCCTGCCCGAGAACGCCGCCAAGGGCGCCATCCGCGTCGACGGCAGGATGGCCGAACGCCTGCACCTGCTGCAGGCCGAGAAGCTGGTGGCGATCGCCGAAGCGGTGGGGTGATCAATCTCCGTCGGCGGAACACCTCCCCACGCTCCTCGTTTTCCTCTGCGAGCAGAGGAGTAAACCCCATGACCACCCCGTCGCAGACCACGCCTGAAAACGCCCCGAAAGGCGGCCATGAGGCGCCCGCCAAGAAGATCGCGCCGCAGAACGCGGTCGGCTCCAAGTCCGAGGACCGCACCCCGCCCGGCGACACCAGCCGCGGCGCCGACGACGGCGCCATGGAGATCGGCGCCACCGGCAAGCGCGGCCAGTTCGGCGGCTGATCGGCCGGCGACAATCTGGACACACTCCGTCCCGCGGCCATACGGTCGCGGGACGTTTCACATCGGAGGGCGACTGGGCGATGGCGGACGACTGCTCCCACCTCTCGACCATCCGCAAGGTGACGCCGGGCTCGCTCGGCTGTGCGGAATGCCTGAAGACGGGCGGCTGGTGGGTGCACCTGCGCGTCTGCCGCGCCTGCGGCCACGTCGGCTGCTGCGACCAGTCGCCGGGCAAACACGCCACGGCCCACTTCCACGCCACCGCCCACCCGATCATGGAGGGCTACGACCCGCCCGAGCACTGGGGCTGGTGCTATGTCGACGAGGTGATGTTCGACCTGTCCGCCGATCCCACCGAACAGAACGGCCCGATCCCGCGGTTTGTCTGAACTCCCTTCCCCCTAGAAGGGCTAAGGGATGCACACATCTTTACTCCACCAATACTTGTCATTCTCGGGCGTAAGGGAGCGAAGCGGACTGCAGACCCGAGAACCCAGCAGAGATCTTGATGGAAGCTGCGAGCGACGCACGTTAACGGCGGAGCTGCTGGGTTCTCGGGTCTGCGGTCGGGCGCTTCGCACCCTCTCTCCGCCCGAGAATGACAAGTATTTTTATGGGCTTGAGACATGTGTGAATCCGGTAGCCTCGAGGGGGAAGGGACAAGACGGCTTGCCTCTCCGTGCGCGGCGCCTAAGCTCGCGCCGCTGACGGAGGAGACACCGGTGACCGCACGACGCCTCATCATCGCCGCCGCGCTGGCGTTTATCGCCTTGCCCGTGCTGGCCCAGCCGATCGCCACCGCGCCGCCGGCGGCGGCCGCGCCGGACCTCGGCAAGATCGTCAGGGTCGACCTCGACACCACCGCCGGCAAGATCGTGCTGGAGCTCTACCCCGACCGGGCCCCGATCACCGTCGCCAACTTCCTGCACTACGTCACCAGCCGCCACTACGACGGGGCCAAGATCTTCCGCGCCGCGCGGGCCGAGGGGGCGCCGACCTATGGCCTGATCCAGGGCGGCGGCTTCATGGACGCGGCCAAGCTGTTCAAGCCGATCACGCTGGAGCCCACCTCGCAGACCGGCCTGCACCACGGCGACGGGGCCATCTCCATGGCCCGCGCGGCGCCCAACAGCGCCCAGGGGGACTTTTTCATCGTCTGCGGCGACTCGCCGTCGATGGACGCCAACCCCAAGGCCCCCGGCGACAACCTGGGCTTCGCCGCCTTCGGCCGCGTGGCCGAGGGCATGGACGTGGTGCACGCCATCCTGGCCATGCCCACCGGCGGCCACGCCCGCAACCCGACCATGCAGGGCCAGATCCTCACCGACCCGGTCACCATCACCACCGCCCGCGTGGAGAAATAAAGTGACCGAGCGCTCCCCTCGCACGCCCAAGCGCCCGCTGGCCTTCTGGACCGTGGTGGCCCTGGTGGCCGCGCTCGGCGTGGGCGTGGTGGTGGAGCTGGCGGTGTCCGGTTCGCCCGCGAGACCGATCGTGGTGGCGGGGTAACCGATTCCATTTTCCGCTCATCCCGGCGAATGCCGGGACCCAGATCGTAAAGCGCTTTCAGAGGGAAAGAGGGCGCCAGCCGAGCTCCCGCT
>CAILTK010000107.1 GCA_903837135.1 uncultured Caulobacterales bacterium | reverse complement strand
GGGAGCAGCTGGATGCGCCGCACCGAACCGGCCGCTGAACAGGGAGCCAGACCATGGCCGCATATGATCGCGACGCCGCGCTGAGCGCGCTGACCCGGCGGGGGGTGATCGCCGCGGCAGGGGGCCTGGCGCTGGGCGCCGTCACCGCGCCGGCATGGGCGGCGCGGCGGATCAGTCCGAGCGACAAGGTCAATGTGGCGGTGATCGGCGCCGGCGGGCAGGGCGCCAACAACATGGGCAAGCTGGTCAGCCAGAACATCGTCGCCACCGCCGACGTCGACTACGACCATGTGCTGCACGCCATGCAGGACAAGCAGGGCAAGATCAGCCCCCTGCGCCAGCCGTTGAAGGACGCCTACGACCGGGCCGAGCGCTTCGACGACTATCGCCGCATGCTCGACACCCGCAAGGACATCGACGCGGTGGTGATCGCCACCCCCGACCATCACCACGCCGTCGCGACGCGCATGGCGATGGAGCGCGGCCTGCACGTCTATGTGCAGAAGCCCCTGACCCACACCATCGAGGAGAGCCGCAAGCTCGACGCCCTGGCCCGCGCCAACCCCAAGCTCGTCACCCAGATGGGCAACCAGGGGCACTCCGGCGACGACGGCCGCCGCGTGGTCGAGCTGATCCGCGCCGGGGTGATCGGCAAGGTGCGCGAGGTGCACGTGTGGACCAACCGGCCGGTCTGGCCGCAGGGCGAGGCCAAGCCGGCGCCGACGCCGACCCCCGCCAGCCTCGACTGGCCGCTGTGGCTCGGGCCCGCCGACGTGGACTGGGGCTACAACCCCGACTACGCCCACTTCAACTGGCGCGGCTGGCTGCCGTTCGGCTCGGGCGCGCTCGGCGACATGGGCGCACACCTGATCGACTTTCCGGTCTGGGCGCTCGAGCCCGGCCTGCCGACCCGGGTCGAGACCCGCCATTCGCGCTGGCCCGGCGGCGCCAGCCTGTGGGACACCCGACGCCCGGCCGAACTCGACAGCTATCCCCTGGCCACCATCACCCACTATGAGTTTGGCGCGGCCAAGGGCGTGCCGTTCAGCCTGATCTGGTACGATGGCGGGATCCTGCCGCCGACCCCGCCGGGCTTCCCGCCGACCCTGGCGATGAGTCCCGAAGGCGGCGTGCTGTTCGTCGGCGCCAAGGGCATGCTGATGCACGAGACCTACGGTGAGCACCCGATGCTGATCGGCGCGGGCCTGGACGAGGCGGCCAAGGCCGTGCCGCAGTCGATCCCGCGCATCCAGGGCGGGTTGCAGGGGCACGAGATGAACTTCATCCGCGCCATCCGCGGCGAGGAGAAGGTGTCGTGTCCGTTCGAGTACGCCGCCCCCCTGGTGGAGACCATGGGCCTCGGCGTCGTCGCCCTGCTGGCCGACCAGTCGATCGACTACGACGCGGCCTCGGGCCGGATCACCAACGCGCCCGCCGCCAACCAGTATCTCGGCCGCACCTACCGCAAGGGGTGGGCGCTGTGAGGCGGCGCATCCTGTTCGGGCTCGGCGCCGCCGCGATCCTGGCGTCCGGCCCGGCAAGCCTGCTGGCCCAGACGGCGGCGCCCGCGCCGTTCTCCAAGCCGCCCTATCCCAAGCCGCAGGACACTGAGGTGTGGACCCCGGTCCCGCCGGTGGTGACGCCCGGCGCCGTCGACGCCGCGCCGCCGTCGGACGCCGTCGTCCTGTTCGACGGGTCGAACCTCGATCAGTGGGTCAACACCCGCGACAAGGCGCCCGCCGGCTGGACCGTGGGAGGCGGGGTGCTGACCGTGGCCAAGGCGGCCGGCAACATCGAGACCAAACGCAAGTTCCGCAACTATCAGCTGCACCTGGAATGGCGCGTGCCCGCGGACGTCACCGGCTCGGGCCAGTCGCGCGGCAACAGCGGCGTCTTTCTGGCGTCGACGGGCGCGGGCGACGCCGGCTACGAGCTGCAGATCCTCGATTCCTACAACAACCCGACCTACGTCAACGGCCAGGCCGCCAGCCTCTACAAGCAGGCCGCGCCGCTGGTGAACGCGGCGCGCAAGCCGGGGGACTGGCAGAGCTATGACGTGGTGTGGACCGCGCCGGTGTTCGCCGCCGACGGCAAGCTGACCGCGCCCGCGCGGGTGACCGCCTTCCACAACGGCGTGCTGGTCCAGAACGACGTCGTCCTGACCGGCGAGACCCTTTACATCGGCAAGCCGTTCTACCGGCCCTACACCACCGCGCCGATCAAGCTCCAGGCGCACGGCGACCCCAGTCCGCCGCTGAGCTTCCGCAACATCTGGGTGCGCGACCTGCCCGCCGCGCCGTGACGGCGGACCCCATGGGAGACGACAGCATGAACGATCATCATCAAGGCGCCGGGTACTCCCGTCGCGGCGCGCTGGGCCTCATAGGGGCCGGCGCGATGGCGCTGTCGGCCGGCGGTCTGGCGCGGGCGCAGACGGCCCGGCCGATCATGGGAACCTGGCCGGTGGGCGTCCAGCTCTGGTCGGTCAACGCCGAGCTGCATCAGGACGTGCCCGGCACGTTCAAGCGGCTGAAGGCCACGGGCTACGATCTGGTGGAGACCGCGGGCCTGGCGGGCCTGACCGCGCCGGCCTTCCGCAAGCTGCTCGACGACAACGGCCTCGTCTGCCCGAGCACGCACGTGGCCATGGGCGAGCTCCTGAGCAAGCTCGACCAGAAGATCGACGAGGCCAAGACGCTCGGCGCCCAGTACCTGGTCTGCGCCTCGCCCAAGCCGCCGTCGTCCTTCACCATGACCGGCGACTGGGTGGCGTCGATCAAGCGGGCCATGACCCTCGACGCCTGGAAGGCCAACGCCGACGACCTGGCGAGGATCGCCCCGCTCGTCGCCAAGGCCGGCCTCAAGCTCGCCTACCACAACCATTTCATGGAGTTCACCGACCACGACGGGGTCCGGGGCTATGACCTGATCGCCAAGGCGGCGGACCCGGCCGATCTGCGGCTCGAGATCGATCTCGGCTGGGTGCTGGTGGGCGGCGCCGACCCGCTTCAGGTGCTGACCGCGCACGCCGACCGGGTCGACATGCTGCACGTCAAGGACTTCGTCCGCGCCCCCGAGGACAAGCTCGGCTGGCGCAGTGTCGACGTCGGCGCCGGCGCCATCGACTGGCGTCCGGTGCTGACCGCGGCCCGCACGCAGGGCGTCAAATACCTGTTCGTCGAACAGGAGGCCCCCTACGTCCGCCCCGTGTTCGACTCGCTGGCCACCGCGCGCGGGTTCCTGACGGGGCTGTGAGGCGGGCTTTCCTATCCCTCCCTGAAGGGGAGGGTTAAGACGCGGCATGGGCTTCGCCGCCGGGTCGCTCTAAACTCACCGCTTGGCCGAGATCATCTCCATCGACGACGCTGAGGATCCGCGGGTCGCGGTCTATCGGCAGGTGCGCGAGCGGGATCTCGTGGGCCGGCAGGGCGGGTTCATCGCCGAGGGCGAGGTGGTGCTGCACGTGCTCATCACGGGCGGCGGGCCGCACCGCGCCGCCTCGCTGCTGATCGACGGCAAGCGCCTCGATAAGCTGGCGCCGCTGATCGTCGCCCTGGCGCAGGAGACACCGGTCTACGTCGCCGGCCAGGCGGTGCTCGACGCCATCGCCGGATTTCCGATCCACCGCGGGATATTGGCGCACGGCCTGCGCGCGCCGGACGCGGGCGCCGCGGCGCTCTTGGCAGGGCTTGACGGTCCGGCGCTGGTGCTGGCCCTGCACGGGATCGCCAACCACGACAATATGGGCGGGCTGTTCCGCAACGCCGCCGCCTTCGGCGTCGACGCGGTGCTGCTCGACGCCACGTCGTGCGACCCGCTGTACCGCAAGGCCATCCGCGTCTCGGTCGGCGCCGCGTTGAAGCTGCCGTTCGCGCGCCTCGCGCCCGGCGAGGATCTGCCCGGCGTGCTCGAGGCGGCGGGCTTTGCGGTGCTGGCGCTCAGCCCCGGCGGCGCCGAACCCCTGGACGGCCTTGATCGCCCGCCGCGCGCCGCCCTCCTTTTGGGCGCCGAGGGGCCCGGCCTCCCGCCCGATGTCCTGGCCCGCACCCGCACCCTGTCCATCCGCATGGCCCCCGGCTGGGACTCGCTGAACGTCGCCAGCGCTGCGGCGGTGGCGCTGCATGAACTGACGCGGGGACCCCAGTCTTGAACCGACGCTGACCTTTCGCCTCATCCCGAGGTGCGGAGCGAACCTCAGTCCCACCCGCCGCCGTCTTCGCCTCCCGCCCCGACCAGCAACGCGTCCCCCAAGAGCTCCTGAAGCAGGGGCGTGGCCGGATAGGGGTGGTGCCGGTACTGGCGGAACCCTTCGGCGAAGCCGGCGCCGAAGGTTCGGCCGCGCCGGCGCGACCAGCGCTCCATCGAGGCCAGATGGTCGCTGATCCCGTGCTGTCTGGCGACCCAGTGATCCTGGCTGACATGCTGGGCCATCATGCGCCGCTTGTCGTCCATGGCGGCGGCGATGTCGGCGCCGAACTCGGGGTCGATCGGCGAGCCTGAGCGGTCGCGTCCGCCGATCGGGTCCATCAGATAGAGGTGGGGGATGGCGGCGAGCGGCGCGGCGTCCCCGGTCCGGTAGTTGGGGACCGAGGCGGCGAAACAGCCGTCGCGCACCAGCACGCTCACCGCCTCATGGTCGGGATGGTAGTCGGCGGGGGAGGGGGCGAGCACGATGTCCGGCGCCGCCGCACGGATCAGCTCGGTGATCCGCCGCCGGGTCGGATCGTCGTTGAACACGCTGAGGTCGGGCACGCCGGCGCACCCGTAGCGCGCGCCGATCACCGCGGCCGCCGCCGCGCCCTCGTCCTGGCGGATGCGCGCGGTCTCCTCCGGCGTGTGCTCGGTCGAGCCGCCTTCGCCGGCGGTGACGGTGACGATCGACACGGCGCAGCCCCCGCGCGCCAACAGCGCCAGCGTCCCCGCCGCCAGGGTCTCGATGTCGTCGGGGTGGGCGTGGATGGCGAGGATGCGGGTCAAGGCGGGCTCCCCTGCCGTTTTGCCGGATAGGGCGCGCGCGGTCGAGCCCTGTGCGCGTCGAACCTCTCCCCTCTGCTCATCCCGCCTTGGCGGGGAGGCGCGGAGAAAATGGACATGCGGGCGTTGCAGGAGCGGTCGATTGCGATTTCGCACACATGCGTCACGCGCCGCCAACGCACGGCTAAGTTTCGACATACTTCCCGTTGGAATGTGGCCGTCGTGCCGCATCCGAACCGATACAATCGCCAGCGCAGGCTGCGCCGCCTGGGGCTCCGCCTGGGCGCCGTCGCGCTCGCTTGCGGGCTGAGCGCGGCCCCGGCGCTTGCGCAGCAGGCGACGCCGGCCGCCCCGCCGCCCACGGAGCCCCAGCCCGCCGCCGCCCCGGCGCAGGACACGGTGACGGTCACCGCGCACACGACGGGCTATCGCAGCACCCTCGATGCGCGCAGCTACAGCCTCGGCAATGACCTCAAGGCCGGCACGGGCTCGCTGGCCGACGTGCTGCGCGACGTGCCGTCGGTGTCGGTCGACATCGAGGGCGAGGTCAGTCTCCGGGGCGATTCCAACGTCACCATCCTGGTCGACGGCAAGCCCTCGGCCCTGTTCTCGGGGCCGGGGCGGGCGCAGGCGATCCAGTCGATCTCGGCCGACCAGTTCGCCCGTGTGGAGGTGATGACCAATCCGTCGGCGGGACAGACCGCGGAGGGCAGCGGCGGGGTCATCAACCTGATCTCCAAGCACGCGCCGGCGGGCGGCGCGGCGCCGACCGCCAGCGGCACGCTGAAGGCCACCGCCGGATCGGGCGACCGGTTCGAGCTCGGCGCCAGCGGCGCCTACAGCAACGGGGGGCTGTCGCTGAACGGCGGCGCGGATTTCCGGCGCGGCGCCTTTTCGCGCAAGATCGAGACGCGCTACGGCATCCCCGATCCCACTACCGGCGGCCTAGATCCAGCGTTGGGGACGCAGCGCCAGGGCCAGCGCGACGACGAGATCACCCTCAACGGCTCGCTCGGCTACGATCTCGGCCCGCACGATCGGCTCGACGCCAGCCTGTCGGCGGACTCCTATCGGGAGCGCCTCAGTCAGGAGAGCGCCTACCGGAGCGGCGTGACGTCCGGCCCCCTGGCGCTCGATTACCAGGCCCCCGGCTTCTTTCACAACTTCTACGGGTCCACCTCGGAGTCGATCGGGCTGACCCACACATTTCCGGGCGACGATCACAGCCTGTCGGTCAAGCTGTCGGTGAGCCAGGGCCGATACGTGTTTCGCAACGTCGCCGACTACAGCTACACCACGCCGGTGCAGCCGGCCCTTTACCAGGACCTGCTGCAGAGCGCCGACTTTCCGCAGCTCGACCTGAAGGTCGACTACACCACGCCTCTGCCCCACAAGGCCAAACTGACGGTCGGCTACGAGGGCCGGTTCGACTGGCAGGACGTGACCAACCAGGGCGCGCAGGGCGGCGCGGCGGCCCTCGCCACGGCCGATCCGGTCTTCGCCGAGCGGTTCACCTTCGACCAGCAGGTTCACGCGGTCTACGCGACCTACGAACAGGTGTTCGGCAAACTGTCGGTGCAGCCGGGTCTGCGGATCGAGAACACCACCCTGCAGACCGATCTCGTCACATCGGGACAGACCGGGCGACAAGCCTACGTCGAGGCCTTTCCAAGCCTGCATCTCGACTATGCGCTGGGCGAGGAGTCGACGCTCAAAGCCAGCTACGGCCGCCGGATCGAGCGGGCGAACGAGAACAGGTTCGATCCCTTCCGTAGGGAATCCTCGCCGACGACCTACAGCGCGGGCAATCCCAACCTTCGGCCGGCGATCACCCAGTCGGTGGAGTTCGGCTACGAATACCGCCGCAAGACCACCGACCTGCAGGCGACCCTGTTCTACCGCGACAAGACCGACCTGTTCACCACCGTCCAGCAGGACATCGGCGGCAATGTGCTGCTGTCGACCTGGGCCAACCTCGGCCATCGCCGCGACACGGGGCTCGAGCTGGTCGCCAACCGCGACCTGTTGCGCACCCTGACCGTGAACGCCTCGGCCGACTTCCAGCGAAGCGAGGTCGATGCGGGCAATCTCGGCATCGGCGCGGTGCGGTCGGCCGACATCCTGTCCGCCCGGATCACCGTGAACTGGCAGGTCAGCCCGAACGACTTCTTCCAGATCGGAGCCCAGGCGTCGGGACGCGAGCTCACCGCCCAGGGCTATTACGGCGGGGCCATCTTCTCCGACCTCGGCTGGCGGCACAAATTCAATTCCCGCGTCTCCGGTCTGCTCACCGCGCAGGATCCGTTCGGCTTGTCTCGCCGCACGGTCGCCATCGACACGCCGACCCTGGTCGACGTGCAGAAGCGCAAGTTCAGCTACTCCGCCGTCTTCCTCAGCCTGACCTACGCCCTCGGCGGCGGCGCCAAGCGCCCCGCCGACAACTTCGACTTCGGCGCCAAACAGGGCGGGCCGTAGGGGCGCCGCCCCTCACGAGTCATCCTCGGGCGCAGCGTAGCGGAGACCCGAGGAGCCCGCCGCACAGCGCGCGCCGCCGCGTCAGCGAGGCGTGGGGAGGCGGCTTACCGCCCGGAGCGGCTGGGTCCTCGGGACAAGCCCGAGGATGACTCCTGTGGGTGGCCGTGGGGACGCGCCGGCTCCGCGGGGATGGGCGGATAACTGAAGGTGTTCTCCGCCCCGCGTCCGTCCGTCACGCCGCCTCCACTCCGAACTGCAGCCGCGCCAGGCGGGCGTAGAGGCCGCCCCTGGCGACGAGGTCGGCGTGGACGCCTTCCTCCACCACATGGCCGTCCTGCATGACGACGATGCGGTCGGCCTTGAGCACGGTGGCGAGGCGGTGGGCGATCACCAGGGTGGTGCGGCCGGCCATGGCGGTCTCGAGCGCGTGCTGCACCAGCCGCTCGTTCTCGGCGTCGAGGGCGCTGGTGGCTTCGTCGAGCAGCAGGATCGGCGCGTCGCGCACCAGGGCGCGGGCGATGGCCAGGCGCTGGCGCTGGCCGCCGGACAGGGTCTTGGCCCGCTCGCCGATCGGCGTGTCGAACCCTTGCGGCAGGGCGTCCAGAAACCCGGACGCCTGGGCGGCGTCGGCGGCGGCGCGCATCTGCGCCTCGGTGGCGCTCTCGCGGCCGAACTTGAGGTTCTCCCAGGCCGAGCCCGAGAACAGCGGCGCGTCCTGGCCGACAAGGGCGATGCGGGCGCGAGCCTCGGCCGGATCGGTCGCCTGCAGGTCGACGCCGTCGATCTTCACCGCTCCGGACTGCGGATCGTAAAACCGGAGCAGAAGACGCAGCACCGTGCTCTTGCCGGCGCCCGAGGGGCCGACCAGGGCGACGCGCTCGCCCGGATGCACGGTCAGCGAGAAGTCGCGCAATGCGGCGAGGTCGGGGCGGCCGGGGTAGGCGAAGGTGACATGTTCGAAGGCGATCTCGCCGCGCGCCGGAACCGGCATGGTCAAGGCGAGCGCCGGGGCGGCGATGCCGGGTTTGGCCTGCAGCAGCTCCTCGATCCGCTCCATCGCCCCGGCGGCCTTCTGCACGTCGCCCATCATCTCCCCGACCTGGCCCATGGACGAGACCGCCATGATCGCCAGGATGATGAACTGGAAGAACACGCCGGGCGTGACCGTGTGCTCGACGAAGGTGTCCTTGGCCGCCAGGAAGATGATCACCGCCATGCCGCACCACACCAAGACCAGGGCCAGCACCGTCATCAGCGAGCGGGCGCGGATCCGGGAGAGGGAGGCGCCGAACGCCGCCTCCACCGCATCGCCGAAGCGGGCCGCCACGCTGCGCTCGCGGCCGAACCCCTGCACGGTCTCGAGCGCATCGAGGCTCTCGCCGGCGTAACCGACCGCCTCGGCGAAGCGGTCCTGGGCGTAGACCGAGCGTGAGCGGACCCGCCGGCCGAAATAGAACATCGGCCCCAGCAGCACCGGGACCAGCACCACGACCAGCAGGGTGTAGCGCGGGGTGATGACGATCAGCAGCGCCATGGAGCCGATGAACATCAGGCTGTTGCGGAGCGCGATCGACACCGAGCTGCCGAGCATGCTCTCGACGATGGTCAGGTCGGTGGTCATGCGCGACAGCACCTCGCCGGTGCGCGTCTTCAGGAAGAAGGCCTGATCGAGGGTCAGGATGTGGTCGTAAATGGTCTTGCGCAGGTCGGCGACGACCCGCTCGCCGAGTTTGGTGACGAAGTAGAAGCGCAGGGCGGTGAACAGGCCGAGCACGATCACCACCCCGGTCAGCAGGGCCATGGTGCGCACCAGGGCCGGGACCGAACTCATGCCCTGGTTCACCATCACCCGCACGGCGACGCTGAGGCCGAGGGTCGAGCCGGTCGACAGCAGCAGGAAGACCAGGGCGAAGGCCGCGTCGCCGCCGTGCGCCCGCACCAGCGGCCAAAGCGCGCGGAGCGGCCGCAGGTCGCGCCGGCCGGGCCGCCGCTGGGCCGACTGCGACAGGGAGGCGGCCAGGACGGCGCCGGCGCCGGGCCGGCCGTCGGCGGTGGGGGTGTCGATCTCGCTCATGGGCGGTCCATAGCCCACTTTGCGGGTCAGCGCTTCTTGCCGAGCTCCGCGGCGATGTCCTTGACCATGCGGCCGGCCTTGCGGTGGGCGGCGGTGAGCTGTTCGCGCGTCACCCCCCAGCGCTTCATCCAATGCTCGACAGCCTGCCGTTCGGACAGGTCGAGCCGGTCCTTGTCGATGAAGCCGCGCTTGTCTTTCAATCCCGCCATGACGCCTCGTGGACCGGTCCGTGATTCATCCGGGTCGTACTGAGTCTAGCGCATTGGCCGCGCCGCCATAACCGACTATCGCCAATCGGACAGAAAACACCGGCGGTTCGGACCGCGCGGATTGGGAGGACGGCGCATGGACCTGCAGCTCAAGGATCGGGTGATCTTCGTGGCCGGGGCCAGTCGCGGCATCGGCCTCGGCATCGTCGAGGCCTGCCTGGCCGAGGGCGCCAGACTGGCCATGACCGCCCGCGGCGCCGAGGCGCTCGAGGCGGAGCGGGCGCGGCTTGCGGGAGCCTATGGCGCGGACAGGCTGTGGACCTTCGCCGGCGACATGCGCGATCCCACGACCATCGAGACCGCCGTCACGCGCGTCGAGGCCGAATTCGGCCCGATCTGGGGCGCGGTCGCCAACGTCGGCCTGCATCCCTGCCCGCCGGGGTTCGAGGTCGACGACGAGACCTGGGACGCGGGGCTGAGCCAGAACCTCGACTCGGCCTTCCGGCTGTCCCGCTCGGTGCTGCGGCGGATGACGCCGCGCGGGGAGGGGGCGCTGCTCCTGATCAGCTCGATCGCCGGCCTCGGCGCGCTCGGCACGCCCCTGACCTACGGGACCTCCAAGGCGGCGATGAACCATCTGTCCAAGGAGTTGGCCAGGATCGCCGGCCCCTCGGGCGTGCGGGTCAACACCATCGCGCCGGGCAACATCATCTTCCCCGGCGGCGACTGGGAGGAGCGCTCCACCGGGCCGCGCGGGGCCAACTGGAAGCGCTGGATCGACCGCGAGGTGCCGATGAAGCGGTTCGGCCGGCCCGAGGAGATCGGCATTCCCGCCGCCTTCCTGCTGAGCCCGGCGGCCAGCTTCCTGACCGGCGCGGTGATCCCCGTCGACGGCGGCCAGACGCGCTGAGCCTCCGGCGGAGGCGGCGCCCTGGGCCGGTCGAAGCGCGGGTTTGCTGGCGTTTCCGGTCCGGGTCGCCTACGTGCTGCCGATGCTTCCCATCGGACTACCTTCCCCGCTCGCCCAGGCGCTCGACGAGCGCGGCTATAGCGCCCTCACCGCCGTGCAGATCGCCGTCACCGAACCCGAGGTCGGGGCGGCGGATCTCTTGGTCTCCTCCCGGACCGGTTCCGGCAAGACGGTGGCTTACGGGTTGGCGATCGCCCGCACCCTGATGGACGCCAACGACGCGCTCGAGCGGGCGGGCGCGCCCCTGGCCCTGGTCATCGCCCCGACGCGCGAACTGGCCCTGCAGGTGCAGCGGGAGATCGAATGGCTCTACGCCCGCGCCGGTGCGCGGGTGGCGGCCTGCGTCGGCGGCATGGACCCGCGCCGCGAACAGCGGGTGCTGGCGGCCGGCGCGCACATCGTCGTCGGCACGCCGGGGCGGCTGCGCGACCACCTGGAGCGCGGCCAGCTCGATCTTTCGGCGCTCAGGGCGGTGGTGCTCGACGAAGCCGATGAAATGCTCGACCTCGGTTTCCGCGAGGAGCTCGAGGCCATCCTCGACGCCGCGCCGACCGACCGGCGCACGCTCCTGTTCTCCGCCACCCTGCCCAAGCCCATCGTCGCCCTGGCCCGCCGCTATCAGCGCGACGCCAGGAGCATCACCATCGGCGAGCGCGACCAGGGGCACGGCGACATCGACTATCGCGCCATCGCCATCGCCCCAAGCGACGTGGAGCACGCCACCGTCAACCTGTTGCGCTATTTCGAGCCCGGCTCGGCGCTGGTGTTCTGCTCGACGCGCGAGGCGGTGCGCCGGCTGCACGTCAACCTGGCCGAACGGGGCTTCTCCGCGGTGGCCCTCTCGGGCGAGCTGACCCAGAACGAGCGGACCAACGCCCTGCAGGCCCTGCGCGACCGCCGCGCCCGCGTGTGCATCGCCACCGACGTGGCCGCGCGCGGGATCGACATCCCCGACCTCGAGCTCGTGATCCACGCCGAGCTGCCGCACGACGGCCAGGCGCTGCAGCACCGCTCGGGCCGCACCGGCCGGGCCGGGCGCAAGGGCGTTTCGGCCATTCTCGTGCCCTATCCGCGCCGCCGCCGGGCCGAGGCCATGCTGCGCACCGCCGGCATCGCCGCGACCTGGCAGTCCGCCCCCAGCGTCGAGGACATCCGCGCCAAGGACCAGGAGCGGCTGATCGCCGAGCTGCGGCCCAGCGGCGAGGTGGCCGAGGACGACCTGGCGATCGCCCGGGTGCTGCTGTCGGGCGAGAACCCGGAACTGGTGGTGGCGACCCTGATCCGCGCCCAGCGCGCCAACCTGCCGGCGCCCGAGGACCTGGCGGTGACCGGCCCCGTGCCGAGCTACGATCCCAGCGCCGACTCCGGGTCTTCCGGCCCCGGCGGCCCCGCCAAGGCCCGGCCCGGCTTCGAGGACAGCGCCTGGTACACCATCGACATGGGCCGCAACCGCAATGCGGAGGCGCGTTGGATCCTGCCGCTGATCTGCCGTCGCGGCCACATCACCAAGCTCGAGATCGGCGCGATCCGCATCTTCGACCGCGAAACCCGCTTCGAGATCGTCCGCAAGGCGGTCGAGCGGTTCGACGCCGCCCTGGCCTCCGCCGAGATCGAGGACGGCGGCCGCATCACCCCGCTGGCCGATCCCGAGACGCCGGTGAAGCGCGACCGGGGCGGTTTCGGGGACAAGCGAGAGGGGGGCGGCAAGCGCGGGGCCAACGACCGTCGCGACGGGCCCAAGCCGCCGCGACCGGCCGGCGCGGGCCCCAGGCCGGGAGGAAAACCCGGCAAACCCGGAGCCAAACCCTACCGAGGCAAGCGCGCCGATCCGGGCTGAGCCCAGACTTCCCGCGGCGGCGCGTCCCCGGCCGCCCGGCGCAGAGCGCCGGCATGGGGAGGGCCGGGGACCTCAAGGCGCGTGAAACGATCCAAAACAACCCGTCGCGCTCTAACCGATCAGCACCGATCCGGCGGCCATGGCCAGGAAGATCAGGACGGGGATGGCCGCCGCTCGGCGGGTGATCAGGATGTGGCGGACCACCGCGGGCCTGAACAGAATCAGCGCCAGCCCGATGCAGATCCCGAGGCCGACGAAACCGACCTCGAAGCCGACGATGTAGAGCTGGTAGTCGCCTGGGCGGATAAAGCGGTAATCGCCGTGATTGTTGACGAAGTAGGTGTACCCGCCCGCCTTGTCGAGGCGGTGGGCTCCATGCCGGTAACAGTAGCCGAAATAGTCGAAGGCCACGGCCGCGACGATCCAGAACAGCCAGCTCAGCCCGATCAGCGCCCAGGCCAAGGGCGGCGCATGGTCGATCGCCTCGCCCTCTTCGTCGGGCGTGATACTCCGCAAAATCCCGGTCTCCGTCGTCATCGCTCGGGAACAGGATATCCGGCCCATACCTGGCGGCCTCACCCGGTTGAGGGACGCCCAGCAAGATCGCATCGCGCCGAGTTGGCCGATCAAGGCCGTGGGGGCGCCCCCGAACCGCGGCCGATAACTGAATTTAATCAAGCATAAAAATCGAATTAAAGATGGCCTCCGGACCACCATGACAGTGTTCGTCCCTCTCTCCGATCGATTTTGGAGAGGTCGGAATGCAAGGCAGCGGGGGCGCATATGTTCGGATCTACATTCGCAGCCGGCGTGGAGTCGTCGGGCGGCAGACGCGGGTGTGATGCACAGATGGGGATGATGACCGCCTTGAACGTCTTGAATAGGCCGGGAATGCTCGTTGACCGGTTCGAGCGGGTCATCTGCATGAACGCCGCGGCACGGACGGCCTTGGGCGATGGCCTCCTGATCTCGCAGTCCCGCCTTCGCGCCGCCGCCCGGGCGGCCGACGCGAGATTGCAGGCCCTGATAAGGCAGGTGACCGCTCGCGGAACGGATCAGGTCTTGGATGCGGTGGCGGTTCCCCGAGCGGATGGGCGGCCGATCATCGTCCAGGCGACGTCGCTTCCCGACAAATCCTTCGGCGACGCCAACGCGCTCGTGACCCTGAACCCTCTGGAAAAGCCGTCCGACCTCGCCGTGCAGCGTCTGGCGCAGGCCTTCGGCCTGACGACGGCCGAATGCAATCTGGCGCGGCGCCTCGCCCGCGGCGAGGGTCTGCCCGAGGCCGCCAGGCTGTCCGGAGTGTCCCTGAACACTGTTCGGACCCACATGAAGAGTATCTTCGCCAAGACCGATACCCACAGTCAGTCGGAAGTCGCCTCCCTGCTTTCGCGGGCGGGATACGGACTCTGGTGCGGCGACGCCGAGCCCGCGCGGCGGCGATCGGGTGCGGAGCGCTGAGCGATGCGGCGCGGTCCGGAAGTGGAGATCCTTCGGGCGCATGTCGACGGACAGGTTCTCCTCGTCGGGCCGGCCTCCCTCGACTGAGGGGCGCTTTGCCGCTCGGGGCCGCCGAAGATCGACGCATACAGGGCGCCGGTGGTGAACATGGTCAGGACCTGGATTGCGGCCCTCGTCTGCGCGGTGGTCGCCGCCGCCGCAGGTCCGGCGGCGGCGCCTCCCCGCTCCAGTCCCAGCGCACGGCGTGTGGTCACGGCCTTGCGTTGCGTCATAGAGGGCCCTGCGCGCCCACTCTTCCCCGTCCGGGGCGCCGACGCCGACCAGGCGCTGCGCCAGAGGGTGGTCGTCCAAAACCTGAGCGGCGCGCCGCTCCTGAACGGCGACATCAACTTCACGGTGGGCTTGCTCGAACGGGCGGGGCGCGAACAGCCTGTCGCTTCCGTGCCGAGGTCGATCCTCGCCGGCGAACGGCTCCAGGTGGGCTGGGCCTATCTCGCCAAGGAGTGCGAAGCCACCTTCACCCGGACCCTTCCAGCCGGTTGATGAGACCGGGCGGACGACGCGAGTTCAGGGCGCCGTTGGAGCGAAAGCCGGGTTCCACTTTTCGGGCGGCGCTCCGACGCCCACGCGTAAGGCGACGCCTACCTGAGCCGATCATATTCCGCGCGCGCCGTATTCAGAATAGGCAGGTCGGGGTCGGCGTTCTTCCAGTCGGCGAACAGCGTCTGGTAGGCGCGGCGCGCACCCTGAAGATCGTGGGTTAGCACCAGCGCGCGCGCCAGGCCGAGGCTGGCGAGTACGCACAGCGGAGTCTCCGGATACCAGCCCTGGTGCGCCCGTATCCTCTCAAATCCCTCTGCCGCGCGCCGACCGTCGCCGGCGGCGAGATAGGCTGCGGCCAGCAGATAGTCGACCTCGGGGCTGCGCGCCCTGAACGGAAGCGCCGGCTGCAAGGCCTCGACGGCCCCGAGCGGCTTGCCCTCGCGCAGGGCCAGGACGGCGCGGATCTCAGGCGCGAACACGTTGTTGAGCATGGTGTCCGAAGGGGATTCGCCGAGGAGCTTCAGCAGCGTCTGCCGGGCTCGCTCCGGTTCGTTCAGTTCGGCCAGGGCGAACAGGTAGTCGGTGTCCTCGTGGTCGTCGGTCAGAGCCAGCCTGGCGCGGGCGGCCGCCGGAAGGCCGAGGTCGACCAGCAGTCTCGCCTCGTAGGCGCTGGCGTTGACGCTGACGGACTGCTGTTTGCTGAGCTTGTAGGCTTCATCGAAGATAGCGGAGCCTTCCTTGATCCGTCCCTGGCTCCACGCGACCTCGCCCTCGACGAACTTCATCGAGAAGGCCGGCGGGTTCTGGTCCGCCCAGAGTTTCTCGCGCTCGAACGCCGCGCTGTCGCGCATGTCCCAGGCGATACGCATCAGTTCACGATGGGTGGCCTCTCCGGCGAGGCCGCGCCGGATGGCCGATTGCGCATCCTGTAGTCCCTTCTTCGGCAAACCCGCGCCCAGATCCGCCCGCGCCAGGATGGAGTAGGGCAGTTCAAGCTGGGGGTTCAGGTCGATCGCGCGCTGGGCGTACGTGATCGCCTTGTCGAAATGGCCGGTCAGCGCCTCGAGGTTGGCGAAGTTGACCCAGTTGACGTCGTCCTTGGGGTAAAGCGCGAGGCCCTCGGCCAGCGCCATCCGTTCGGCATCGTAGTTCTTGCTGACGACCTGATCGTAGAGCACCGAAATGCGCATCTGCGAGCGCTCGTTGACGTTCTTGCGCAAAGCATAGGCCTTGCTGATGTTCAGCTTGGCGTCCTTGTAGTCGAAGATGTTGTAATATGATGCCCCGAGGACGGCGTAGGCCATCTCGAAGTCGGGATCGAGTTCTATGGCGCGCTGCTCGAGCTGGATGCCTTCCGGGCGGCGGCCGTGGTTGACCATCCAGACCCCCTCGGAATACGCCTTCAGTGCGTCGAGCGACCCTGTCTTCTCCGCCGCCAACGGCACGTTGAAGCGATCGACCGAGGCCGCCGGCTCGCCAAGACGGCTGCGGATCTTGGCGATCAGCCCATCGAGCGCGGGGACCACCGCTTCCCGATTGGCGACGTCGGCCTTTTCGGCCGCCAGCGTCCGTTGGCCGGAGCAGTCCGTCGCGATCAGGGTCAGCACGTACCGCGATCCGAAGGCGGCGAGCCCGCCGCCGAGGACCGTGTTCGCGTTGGCCCTTACACAGATCTCCTGCGCCAGCGCCGCGGTAAGCGGGGCGTCGGCCGGCTTCTTCATCAGGACCAGGGTGTCGCGGGCGCGCTTTTCAGACACCACATTGATGTAGGGGGACTGACCGAGATCGATCCTGAGCACGTCGGCCAGACTCCGATCGAAGATCGGGTCATGCGTCTCATTCCGAAAATCGGCCAGGACGACGGAATTTCCGGTCCGAGCCGGAACGCCCCGTCGTAACAGCGGCGGTCCGCCGACCATCAGGCCGGCCAGGACGACGGCGACCGACCCGGCGCCCGCGGCGACGCCCACAAGACGCCGGCGTCGACCGCTTGCTTTCGCGTCCTTCTCCGGGGGCGCCGCCGGTTCCGCCGGGCGGCTCGGCGGTGTGTCGCGCGCCGCGGAGATCGCCGCTTCGCCGCCGTCGGCGGGCGCCCAGGTCGGCTCGACCGTGAAACGGTATCCGCGTCCGCGCGCGGTGACGATCAGTCCCTCCGCGCCGGCGCCGCCGCACTGCGCCAGGGCGTTTCGAAGCCAGAACACGCTCTGGCTCAGGTTGGATTCTTCGACAGTGCGGCCGGCCCATACCGCGTCGAGCAACTCGTCCTTTCCGACCACGCGCAACGGATGCTCGACGAGGTACAGCAGAACATCGAAGCCGGTGGGCCTGAGCAGCACCGGGTCGTCCCCGAACATAAGCTGACGGCGGTTGGGGTCGAGGCGAAAGCCGCCAAACAAAAAGCTCCCCGCGCCATGAAAGCCTTCGACCATGCAAAACCCGCCCCGAAGGCCGGTCCCGGCGGCCCCGGAGGAAGCATAGCGGTCGGTTTCTGGATCGCAATCGCGGCGCACGTGGGAGACGACGGAGGCCCCGTCTATTCGATCGAGGCCGCGGATTCAGGCGCAAACGAGAGCGCCGCGCGAAACGTGGGAACTGTTCCAGCGGCGCTCTGAACGTCAGGCTCCAGGGCAAATTGTCCGCCCTTGAACGATTCCGTCTAAGGGCGGTTTGCCTTAGCGCTGCATCTCGAAGATCAGATTGTGATTTCCGGTGTCGATCAGACCCCGGCCGGGGGAAAGCGTGGCTGTAAACCGCATACCGCCGAGGTCGATCGAATAGATCCGCGACTGGGCGTCGAACAGCGTCCATGTCCCGTGTGCGCCATTGGACGCCGTGATCGACCCGTCGGGCGAAAACCGCACCGCTCCGGCGTCGCTGATCTTTGATACGTAGACGCCGACGATCTGCTGGCCGCTGTCCCGGGCCCGCGCCGCGTGGGGAGCGCCGTCGACATCGCCCGTGAGCGTGAGGGTATAGTCGGTGGTCTGCCGGACAAGCGGGCTCTTGCGGGGCTCGACCTCGACGACGACGCGTTGGGGATGATCGACCACGCCATCGAACACCGTCGCCTGCGCCGATTCCTTTGTGGTGTAGCGCGAGGTGCGAGACGCCGGGGCGAAGGCGATGCCGACGGCGGCGCGACCGCCGATGGCGAAGCCTTCCTGGGGCGTCCCGCCGCTGAACACCAGATGGAAGTGGCCGGGCAGGGCGGTGAACGCCCAGAAGTGGGGGCCGACGAAACTGTCCACGCTGCCTTGGTTGGGGCCGGGCGACAGCGCCGCCGGGCTTTCGACGTGCAGCGACTGGCCGGCGGCCGCCGTCGCTGAAAGCCATAGCGCGGCTCCTATGGCCTTGAGCATACGGCGGGCGGTTTGCATGGATCGGGCTCCGTTTTCGTCGCGCCATCATCCGGCTTCAGCGGTCCGCCTCCATCCCTCGATCGGGTGAGGGCGCCGACAGGGGAGCCGTCCGCCGCGCGGGAGTGAGCGCCCGGATCGCATCGCATCCTCCGATCGGGGGACGCGGCGAGGGCGCCCCGATCGCACGCTCCACGCCACGATCGGAGTTCGGCGTGCCCGCGACCAACCAGACCCCGCGACCATGATCCGCCCGGGCGCAATCCTCGCGACGAGCGTGGCCTTGTGGTCAAACGGCCACTTGGCTCCTACGGACGGGGAATTCATCCCGGTGGCCTGGCAGACCGAAAGCGCCATCTATCTGGATAAGCAGAGTGTGACGGCCGTCGGGAGTTCCGAGAGTTTTCAGACCATAACGATCTTGTCTCGACCGGCGCTTTTCATGAAGGGCGAAGCGTATGACTATACGATCAGCAACTGGACTATCGATTGCGGGAAACATCGTATAACGCACGCCTCCATGAGCGCCTATACTCTGGATGGCCAGTTCGTCTGGGGTTTTCGGCCGCGGACGCGGGGCGAGTCTATTCGGCCTTCAAGTGTAGCGGGGTATGAGGAGGCGCTGCTGTGCGCCCGCCAGCCGCTGGAGGGCGGCGCGCGGTGGGCGCCGAAGGACCTGGCGAGCCGGATCCGCTCAAAACTGCTCGAGCGGAACGAAATGCCGTGAGCGGCGTGGCGGCTATCGCCGTCGGGGCGGCGATCGGTTTGATCGCGGTCCCGGCGATGGGCGCGGCGGCGCCATTGACCCCGGCGATGCGGCCCGTGGTCAGGCGCCACATCGCCGGGCTCGACGGCGTATTTCTCCGCGATCTCGCCGGGTTTCGCGAGGTTCACGTGTTCCAGCGTTCAAATCCGGACTCCGCGTCCTTTTTTGTCGGTGCGCTGGTGCGCGGGCGCTGGCTCCCGGCACACGATCCGTCCGCCCGGGACGGAGGCGCCTTCAGCGAACTGACGCAGGCCGCTCTGCGGTCGCGCGGTTGGGAGCGGGCGACGCCGAGCAGGCGCCGCGCCTTGGCGCTGGCCTGGCTCCGGGTGGGTCTGCCCTCCGGCGAGACCGTGGAAGAGGACCTAGACCATCCCGGCCATGGTCCCACGGTGACGACTCACGGGCGGAGCGTGACGGTCACGGCGTGGATCGACGACCGCCACGAGACCCGGTCGGGCCTGCGAACCCATATCGCCGAGGCTCCGACGTCGTTTCGCTTCGGTCCCGACGGGTGGCTCGAGATCGACCCGGGCTGACGGCTCTAGGTCGCCGCGCGAAAAGCGGGAACCGGTTTTCGCTCCAGCGGCGCTCTAAACTTCAAACTCTGGAGCAAATTATCCGCCCTTATAGGATTCCGTTTAAGGGCGGTTTGCCCTAACGCGAGATGGCCCGCCGCATCAAACTGACGATGACCGGCCGGTACAGCAGATAGATCAGGAACATGGGCGTCGACCTCGGTTGCCGGTGAGCAACTCGTGACGCGGGGCGACGGTTGCCTCGTCAGCCCCTACGCCGCCCGCTGCGACAGCAATCGCCGGGGCGGCGTGTGTTCGGCGAGCGCCTCGAACGCGGGCCTGGCCAGCAGAAAGCCCTGCACCAGGTTCACCCCGAGGTCGCGGAGCGTGACGAGTTCGTCGCGGGTCTCCACGCCCTCGCAGATCGCGGTGACCTCCAGCTCGCCGAGCAGGCCGACGACGTGTTTCACCACCGCGCGCCTGACCGGGTCGGCGTCGATGCCGCGGATCAGGTCCATGTCGAGCTTGACGATGTCCGGCTGGAACTTGGTCAGCAGCGAAAGGCCGGCGTGGCCGGCGCCGAAGTCGTCGATCGCCGTCTTGAAGCCCATGGCGCGGTAGGTGCGCAGAATGCCCAGGATGTGCTGGGTGTCGAGACGCTCGTCCTCGGTGAATTCGAAGATGATCCGATCGAGTGGAAAGCCGGTGCGCATCGCGGTAGCGAGGGTCGAGCGGATGCAGGCGCGCGGCTCATAGACCGCGTTGGGCATGAAGTTGATCGAAAGGCGTGCGCCTTGGTCCGCCAGCTTCAGGCGCGTGGCCAGCTCGATCGCCTTGACGCGGCATTGCTGGTCGAACGCGTACCGGTTGTCTGGATCGACGGCCGAGAGGACCGTCTGCGCGCCCTCGCCGTTCGGCCCGCGAACCAAGGCTTCGTGCGCGAATACGGCGCCCGAGGTGAGATCGACGATCGGTTGGAAGGCCATCGAGAACGGACGATCGAAACCTTGTCCTTCGCGGCACCCTTCGCAGCCCACCGTCATGTTTCTTACTCACGCTGAAGACGACCGCAGGCTACCCCTCCAACCCTAAGAAAGTCCTCGCGCCGGCTGACGGAGGCCGACGCCGTGCGGCGTCGGAAAACCTCAGCGATCCAAACTCGTCGCGCCAGGGCGGCGGCCCGGCCGGCGTCCGGCGCCGGAGGATCTCGCCGCCTCTCACCCGATCACGGGAGGCGGTTCTTCCGAACCTGACCGCATCTGGCGGCAGGACCACGGAGAGCCGAGCGATGAGCTGCAACGAATGGATGAAACACACCGCCCTTCTGGGAGCCCTGGCGGTATCCGCCCTTCCCCTGGGAGGGGCGCACGCCTCGAGTTTCGTCGTCCACCTGGCGGGAAAGCCGCCGCAGAGCGTCAATGGCAAGGTGGCTGGCTATGGCTTCGCCAAGCAGGCGAATTCGCACCTGGAATCGCATCGCCTGAAACTGCGTAGTCTCAACCGACGCCCCGCGCTCCACGCGGCGGCCGCAGCGTCCGATCCGGACGCGCTCTACCAGCTCATCCGTCAGGCCAGCGGCTCGGAGAGCGGGTACGCCTATACGCTGGGAAGCGGGCCGCAGAAGCTCGAGTCGGGAACCCTTCCGGACCTCGAGGTCGCCGACGCCAACGCCGCGGCGCTCTATCCCGGGGCCATCGTCCAGGGGCGGGACAAGGACATCCGAACGGGCCATCTGGTGGAAAATCCCCTGCTCAGGAGCGGCGGCACGATCACGATCGACGGCATTCACTTCAGCCGGGGCAGTCAGTCGCAGGACCTCGCGGTCGTGAACAGCTCGACGGTTCAGAACGCCGTCGCCAATCTGACGGGACAACCCTATGCGCCCGACCAGGGCGGCTCGACCTATTGCAGCTATAGCCAGGTGTACAATTCGGACCAGGCGGCCTATCAGGTCGACGCCTCGCTGAGCTACCTCGACATCGCCAGCGTCAAGAACGCCTTCAGTCAAACGACGAATACGGCCGAAAATCACATCCTGGTGTACTGTCGCCAGGAATATTTCACCGTCACCTTCGATCCGAAGTCCACCGACACTTCCGCCGGCGACGACGCCTTTTTCGACAAGAATCTTAGCCTTGAGCTGGCGAAGCGCTATATCGCGCCGGGAAATCCACCCCTATACATCGATTCAGTGACATACGGCTCCGAGCTCTACATTCTGGCGAGCTCCAAGAGCAAGGCCAGCGACATGCTCGATACTTTGCAGGCGGCCGTGAGCTATGCCGGCGTCTCCGGCACGGGCAGCTTCAGCGATCATCAGACGTCGGTCATGAACAGCATGCAGGTGACCGCCGTGGCCAGAGGAGGCCGCGCGACCGCCCAGGAAGGCGTCCTCACTTCGATGACGCCGGACACCGTCGCCAAGGGTCTGGTCCAATATATCCGTAACTCCATCAACATCTCCAAGGGCAGTACGGGGCCCCAGGAATACGGCATCCCGCTTTCCTACCACCTGAGCTATCTCGACTTTCAGCCGGTCGCTGAGGTCGCCACCATCTACGGCACGAAGTACGCCGCCAGCCCGCGGATGTTGAAATCCGCGTCCGTACACTTCCACCAGGATGGCGACGGCAAGGATTGGGACACCGAAGTCGATCTCATGTTCAAGAACGGTTCGGGCGGCCTCGTCGCGCAGAGTCACCTCGGACAGCATACGGCGTTCGGCGACAACACGACGACGCAGGAATATCCCATCAACCTGGTCAAACCCATCTCGCAGGACGAACTTCTGGCCAGCGGCAGCTTCGACATCATCATTCATCCGAATGGAAACGACCGCTGGAACTATACGGCCTACCTCACGATCGTCTGGGACGATGGGACCAAGACGGTGGGCCTCGAACAGAACTGGCAGGATCAGAACATGACCGGCAGAACGGTCAAGTTCGCCAGCTTCATGCACTGATCGGTGCGGTCAGGTCGCTCAAGGCATCTTGAAGCTTTCCGAGACGGTCTTGGGTCCGCAGACGAAGTTGCCCTCCCTGTTTTTGGCAGGCCGTTCAGCGTGATGCTGTCGAGGGGGCGACAGCTCCCGCCCGGAGCGGCCCGCGCCGCCCTGTTCGCGCTTTGAACCGTTCGCCCGCGGCGCTCTAAGCTTTAGAATTCAGAGCGATTCCGTCTTTCGGCGGTTTGCTTTACGCCGCGCTTCCCGTCGACCGGGCGATCTCGGCGACCGCCTTGTCGGTCGCCGACCACCAGTCCCTCAGCCCGCGACCGCGCGGCGTCTGATCGCGGAAACGCCGAGACCGGCCATCAGGAGCGCCAGGATGAGCAGCGGCCAGAGGCCGAGGCTTGGAACCGCCGCCGGCGGCGCCGGCGGCCCAGCTGCGGAGGGCTTGATGAATTGGCCCAGAGCCTGCGGATTTGCACCCACGGGAATGGTCGCCACCACGGTCTGGCTCGCGGTGTCGACGACGGAGACCGTCCCGGCCACGGGGTTGGTGACATAGGCTGCGGTCCCATCCGGCGTGACGGAGACCCCCGTGCTGCTCGGCGACGTGACGACCCGGGCGGCGACCGTGTTGGTCGCGGTGCTGACGATCGTCAGCCCGGGGGCGTTCATCACAGCGATCTGATTAGGGACGTAAAGCTTGGTCCCATCCGGGCTGAGGGCGAGGCTGAACGGTTGGACGCCCACCGAAATGGTGGCGATCACGGCGTTGGTTGTCAGGCTGACGACGTCCACATGGCCCGCGCCGTAAGCGGAGACATAGGCCTTCGTTCCATCGTTGGAGATGACGGCGTCGTAGAGGCCGCCGACCTCGACGAAGATGGTGGCGGTGACGGTGTTGGTGGCGGCGTCGACGACGGACAGATTGCCCGCCCCGGAATTCACCACGATCACCTTCGACCCGTCCGGACTGACGGCGACGCCGGAAGGCGCGTTGCCGACCGGAACGGTGGCGATCACCGCATTGGTCGCCACGTCGATGACCGACAGGGTTTGGCCGTTGGTGGCTGCGACGTAGGCCCGCGTCCCCGCGGGATTGACGGCGACCCCATACGGCGTTCCGGCGATGGCGAGAGTGGCGATCACCGTATTCGTTCCGCCGTCCAGGACCGAGACCGAGTTGCCCGCCGCGTTGGTGACATAGATCCTCGACCCGTCGGGCGAGACCGCCGCGCCGGTGGGAGCCGCACCGACGGCCACGGTGGCGACCACGCTGCGGGCCCCGGTGTCGATGACCGACACGGTGTTGCTGTTCTGATTGGGAACGTAGGCGTAGACCGGCCCGCCGCCGCCGGCCGACGCCGAGGCGGGAACCGCAAGCGCTGCAACCGCGAGCAGAGCAACCGAAGCGTGGCGGCCCGCCGAGCTCGCCCGCCCGAGGGCGCGAAGAAAGGTGATTTCGAACATGCCTAACGCCCCAGGATAAAGCACGCCGCAGCTCGAAAGCTCGGCGCAGTCTCAGGGTTTCAGCGGGCCTGGGGTGCGGTCCTTAAGCGCTTCGTTATAATTTCTTAAACCGCGTTAAGAGGCCGCTTAGGATCGGCTTTCAGGATCGCGTCGCCACTGCATCACGGAGCGACGGTCGCGGGCGGCCGAGAGTCCAAAACAACGGAACGCGCCAAGTCTTTGTTTTGACGCGCCGTTGATTCGGAAACCGGCTCCTGGTTGTCGCGCGGCGCTCTACGCGCTTCCCGTCAGTCGGGCGATCTCGGCGACCGCTGCGTCGGTGGTGATCTGGCGGCAATAGCCGCGGTTGTTGCGGAGCGAGGAGGCGTGGCGCTCCTCGGTCAGCGTCACGCAGGCGTCGGTCACGCAGGTGACCAGGTAGCCGAGGTCGCAGGCGTCGCGGATGGCGGAATCCACGCACTGGTCGGTCAGGCAGCCGGCGATCATCAGATAGCGGACACCGAGGTTGCGCAGGACGAAGTCGATATTGGTGGAGATGAACACCGACGAGGAGGTCTTGGGAAACACCATCTCGTCGCCCTCCGGCGCGATCGCCGCCAGCACCTTGGCGTCGAACGAGCCCTTGGGCACGTTGAAGCCGCTGATCTTGTAGTCGAGGCTGCGATCGCGTCCGTCCTGCGTCAGGCTCTCGATCACGGTATAGATCACCTCGATCCCGCCCGCCCGGCAGGCGGTCTGCAGGCGCGCCATATTGGGCAGGGCGCGGCTCTCCAGCGCCGCGAAGAAGCCGCCATAGGTCTGTTCGCGCGCCTCGGGCGTCAGGTCGGCGTATTCGCCGCCGGAAGGCAGGCAGTTATAGTTCTGCACGTCCACGAACAGCAGGGCCGCCGCCTTGGGGTCGATCTCGACGTTCCGGCTCAGCGGAGTCTTCGGGGTCATGGATATCGCTCCTGGAACAGGGCGTCGGCCGCGGTCAGGGCCGCGGCCATGCGCTCGGCCCATTCCGCCTGGCCGGTTTCACCGGTGATCAGATCCTGGCGCATCTCGATCTCCACGTGCGCCAGGCCGCGCGCCTCGGCGTGGCGCGGGATGGTGTAGTCGCTGACGTCGCTGACGCTGTAGGGGGCGTTGTCGCCGACGGTCAGGCCGGGCTCGTCTCGCAGCACGCCCAGCAGGATTTGCGCGAAGCGGGCGTCGCGGTTGTAGAGCACGGCGCACTGCATCGGCCGGGTTTCGCCCTTGTAGACGTCGGTCATGCTGTGCAGGGCGATCAGCACCGTGCGCCGTCCCCTGGCCCGCCGATCGTCCAGCAGGGCGCGGATCCGGGCGTGGTAGGGATCGAAGATGGCTTCGCGGCGTGCGGCGATCTCCTCGTCCGTGACGCCGACGTTGCCGGGGATCGGCGTCGTCTCGCTGAGCGTCACGATGGCGCTCTCCACCGCCGGATCGCGGTTGCAGTCGATCACCAGGCGTGAATAGGCCTGTCCGATCAGGGCCGCGTCGAGCGTCTCCGACAGGGCCAAGGCCACGGCCCAGGCGCCGATGTCCCAGGCGATGTGGCGTTCGAGCTCGCTAGCCGGAACGCCGAGATCGCCGAGCCGGCGCGGGATGCGCCGGCCGGCGTGGTCGACGATGATCACGAAGTCCGACGTCCCGTCGGGCCGCGCCCGCATGACCGGGTCCGGGTCGTCCGCCTGCAGCAGGGGCGCGTCAGTAGACATCGGCGTACCGTCGGCAGATCTCCGCTGCGTCCAGGCCCTCGAGCGCGCGGACCTCGGCGCGCTTGAGTTGCAGATAGAGGTCGAACAGCCCGTCGCCGAACCAGCCGCGGGCGTCTGGGCTGGCGGCGAGGCGGTCGAGCGCCTCGGTCAGGCTGGCGGGCAGGGGCTCG
Organism: uncultured Caulobacterales bacterium; assembly: GCA_903837135.1. Classification (GTDB taxonomy): domain Bacteria; phylum Pseudomonadota; class Alphaproteobacteria; order Caulobacterales; family Caulobacteraceae; genus CAIOYC01. The sequence continues at coordinate 13,383 of CAILTK010000107.1, read as the reverse complement.
GCGTCGGACGACGCACCGGGGTCGGGCAAGGTCATCTCCCGTCGTATCCCATCGAGGCCGGCGTGCACCAGGGCGCCCAGCGCCAGGTGCGGGCTCGCCGCGGCGTCGGCCACCCGGTACTCGACGTTGAACTGGCGCCGGCGCGAGGCCTCGTCGTCGCCGATCAGGGGACAGATCCGCAGCCCCGCGCCGCGATCCACCGCGGCGAGATTGACCTCCGTCGGGGCCCAGCGGTTCGGCTGCAGCCGATAGTAGGAGGCGACCGACGGGGCGGTGACCGCGGTCAGGGCGGGCATGTGCTGCAGCACGCCGGCGACGAAATGTTCGCCGAGCCTGGAAAGGCCGTGCGGCCGGGCCGGATCGGGCATGGCCGGCGCGCTCTCGGCGTCCAGCAGGCTGAAGTGGATGTGCGTCCCGTTGCCCACGCCGTCCGGCGTCAGGATCGGCGCGAAGATCGCGCGGTGGCCGAGCCGATACGCCGCCGCACGGGCCAGCTCGCGCACGGCCACGGCCTGATCGGCGGCGGCGACGCCGATCGCCGGCTTGACGGTGACCTCGTACTGGCCGGGGCCGTATTCGGCCAGGAAGGAATCCGGCGTGATCCCCGCCTGGCGCAGCGCCGCCAGCAGGGTCTCGCCGAACCGGCCCTGTCGGCGCAGGGCGTCGAGGGTGTAGGGCAGGGGCGTCCCGACGACGCCAGTGTAGACCAGCTCCTGCTCGAAGGCGGAATAGAGCCTGAGCCCGGCCTCGCGCTCGAGCGCCTCCAGGCCGCGCTTCAGAAAGCCGCGCGGGCAGCCGCCCCACGGCGCGCCCTCAAGGGTGACGATGTCGCCGCAGAAGAAGATCTCCGGCGGACCCTCGTCGAACGTCGCCTCCACGCGGGTTTCGGCCGCGGGGATCAGCAGCACCTCGCCCGCCGTGCCGTAGGGGGTCTCGTGGATCGGCCCGAAAGCGGACATCATGATGTTGCTGGGGGCCAGGCCCACCCCGTGCGTCAGGCGCTGGGCGAGGTCGGCCAGGGGAAAGCTCTTGCCGCGGAAGTGGCCGGACAGGTCGCTGACGCCGACGAAGGCGATGCGTTCAGGCTCCACGCTCAGGCCTCCGACGAGATGACGCCGGCCTTCACCGCCGGCTCGACCGCTTCGGGCTCCAGTTCCGCCTCCCGCGCCAGGGCCGGCCGCGCCATCAGCAGACCAAGGCCGAGCAGCAGCCAGGCCAGGACGATGTAGGGCCAGAGGTAATCGGGCCAGGCCGGGACGGGAAGGACGGTGTTGCCCAGGCACCAGAGCAGGATCGCCGCGCCCACGAGGGTGAAGGTCGGCCAGAGCCAGCGTCGGGCGCCGAGGTCGAGCCGGCACTGGGCCGCGATCACCCCGAGGTAGACCAGGATCACCGCCAGGACGGCGACGGTCGACACGTTGGCGTAGAACACCGACGCGCCTGAGGACGGGGCCCAGATCAAGAGCGCGATCGCCGCCAGCGCCCCCGAAAGCAGGACGGCGACGCCCGGCGCGCCGTGGGTCGGATGGGTGCGGGCCAGCGGCGCCGCCAGGCCGGCGCGGCCGAGGGCGAACAACAGTCGTCCCGACGCCGTCAGCGCCCCCAGCGCGCCCGAGAACGAACTGAAGGCGGCGGCCACGTCCAGCGCGGCGGCGAAGGTGCGGTTGGTGTAGCGGTTGGCCAGGTCGTTCAGCGGCGCGGTCGCCTTGGCCAGCGCGCCGATGCCGGCGAGGCCATAGCCCTGCACCTCGCAATAGCTGGCGAAGGTGAAGAAGACGCCGGCGCCGACGAGCGCGCCCAGCATGGCCACCGGCACGTCGCGCCGGGGATGGGTGGTCTCCTCGCCGAGGGTCGCCGCCCCCTCGAAGCCGGCGAAGGACAGAACCACGAACACCAGGGCGTAGGCCACGCCGGACCAACCGCCCGCCTGGGCCGACGGCCGCATCGCCGCCGTGGGCAGGCCGGGCGTCCGCTCGAGGATCACGATGCAGAGGACGACGATGGCCAGCAGCGAGGTCAGCTCCAGGATCAGCATCAGCCGCCCGGCCAGCCGCACGTCGCGATAGGCGAACAGGGTGGAGAGGGCGAGCGAGAGCAGGGCGATCCCCACCCACAAGGGGCCGGTCTTCACGCCGAAGTCGGCGAGCGCCGACGCCAGAAAATCGCCCACCAGCACGCTCATCGCCGCGGCGAAGCAAAGGTAGGTGAGCAGCAGGGTCCAGCCGGCGAGGAAGCCCGCCCGCCGGCCGAACACCTCGGCGATGTAGGCGTAGGCCGATCCCGCATGCGACCCGCGCCGCGCGAACGACACGAAGGCGATGGCCACCAGCGCCACCAGCACCGTGCCGATGGCGAAGGTGAAGGGCGCCGCCGACCCGGCCTTGCCGACCACGAGCGAGATGTTGAAGGCGGCGGTGAGGGTCGGGGCGACGATCGACAGGGACAGTCCGATCGCTTCGGCCAGGCTCAATCGCCGCTTCAGTCCGCTCATGCCCTGATCCACGCCTTCAAGGCGGCCAGGGGTAGGGGCGGCCCAGGGATTGTAAACCCCCCCGACGGCGGGGACCGACGAAGCGGCGGGTCTTGCGCGCGATCGACCGCATGACCGGCAAGGGGGCGGGGCCTGGGAGCAGAAAACGGGCTTCCGTGCGCGTCTCTCTCTCTCTGCACATGGAGGTGTCTCGGTTTGAAATCCGCCGCCGCTGGAGTCGCCGGCGCGAACCGCGCGCGAGATCGGCGATTTCCTTCTCCAGAACTGCTGAGGCGGCGGCGGCGGAGCTGTCCGTCGCCAAGGGGCTGGTCAGAAGCCGAGATCACTGAGGCTTGGGTGGTCGTCGGGCCGACGTCCCAGCGGCCAATGAAATTTGCGGTCCTGCTCCGCGATGGGATCGTCGTTGATGCTGGCGACGCGCCGCCGCATCAGCCCCTGCGGGTCGAACTCCCAGAGCTCGTTGCCATAGGACCGGAACCAGACGCCGTCGGCGTCATGCCATTCGTACGCGAACCGGACCGCCATCCGGTTGTCCCGAAAACCCCAAAGCTCCTTGATCAGCCTGTAGTCCAGCTCCGTGGCCCACTTGCCGGTCAGGAAGGCGACGATCGCCTGGCGGCCCTGGAGGAAGGTCGTTCGATTCCGCCAATGGCTGTCCTGTGTATAGGCGAGCGATACGCGGGCAGGATCGCGGGTGTTCCACGCGTCCTCGGCGAGACGAACCTTGGCGCTGGCCTCTTCAACGGTGGTGAACGGGGGGAGGGGCGGGCGTTCGGCGTCCATCAGGCGTCTCCGGTTGAGGCCAGTGTGGCGCGACGCTCGGCGTTTTCAACCTCGCCGGGGCTGGCGGTCTTGAGGCGAGGGCCGTTCGGTCCTCACCATGCCACCGTTTGACCGGTGCGGTCCAGGAACCGCAGGCCGGGCCTTTCCTGCTGGGCGATCAGCACGTCGACGATCTGCGGAACGGCGTCCTCGACGCCGAACGGCGCGTCCGGGCCACCCATTTCCGTACGGATCCAGCCCGGCGCCATCAGAACCGTCGCCCGCGCCTCCGCCGCGCGCCGGCTGGCATAGCTGGACATGGCCTGGTTCAAGGCCGCCTTGCTGGCGCGATAGACGTCGTTCACGCCACTGGCGTTGTTGGCGATGCTGCCCTGTCCGGACGACATCGCGCCGATCACGCCGCCCGGTCGGGCCAGGACGCCGAACGCTTCGATGGCGCGCATGACGCCAAGGACGTTGGTGACCATGACGTGCACGAACTCTTCCGTCGACACGTCCGCCAGGGTGTCCGAGGGCGTTCGATTGGCGATCCCCCCGTTGACGAACACGATGTCGAACCGCCGGTCGGACAGCCGGTCCCGCAGGGCGAGCATCTGGGCGTGGTCGGTCAGCTCGATCGTCTCGATCTCGAGGACGTCGGGCCGACGGGCCGCGAGGCTGTGCAAGGGGGTTCCCGGGGCTCGAGCCGTCCCGAGCACGCGCCAGCCGCGCTCCACGAATTCGGCCGCCATCGCATGGCCCAGGCCGCGCGACGCGCCGACGATGAGGATCGATTGGCCGATATCGGCTGGCCTGTTGGATTGAGTCACGCGCTCGGCTCCCATGCTCGACGCTTCGCCATCCCGCCCGACGCCTAGGAGCGGTAGTCCATGTCGCGCAGGTCGCTCAGCAGGTCCGGCCCGGTGGCGGCCCAATCCAGCTCCTTGCGGGTCGACGCGCTGGAGGCGGAAAGGTCGGTTTGGGCAAGATCGGCCAGAAAGCCGAAATACGCCTTCGCCTCGTCAGGCGCGATCGACTCGACGGGCAGCTTCAGCCCCGCGCCGATCACCTCGCAGATGTCGCGCAGAGGCACGCCCTCCTCGGCCACGGCGTTATAGCGCGCGCCCGACCGGCCCTTCTCCAGCGCCAGCCGGAACAGCCGCACGGTGTCGGTGACGTGCGCGGCCGCCAGGCCGTTCCGTCCCTCCCCGACATAGGCCACCCGCCCCTTCTCCCGGGCGAGCTTGATGTGGACGGCGATCCGGCCCTGGTGGCGCGTGTCGTGGATCTGCGACAGCCGCATTACGACGACGTGGCCGCCCCTGTCGGCGACGGCGTCGGCCGCCTCTTCCGTCGCGGCGCGCGCGACCGCGGCCGAGCCGACGTGGGGATCGGTCTCAAGCGCCGGCGCGCCGCCGTTCGAGCGCCGGGCTAGGCCCGTGCCGGAGGCGACCACCAGCGGGCGATCCGAACCGGCCAGCGCCTGCCCCAGCGCCTCGATGACCCTGCGGTCCTCCTCACTGTGCCGCTTCAGCTGGGTGAAGTCGTGGTTGAAGGCGGCGTGGATCACGCCGTCGGCCGCCTCCGCGGCGGTACGCAGACGGTCAAGATCGTTTACGTCGCCACGAAAGACCTCGGCGCCGGCGCGGGCGAGCGCCTCGGCGCCCGCATCGGAGCGGGTCAGGCCGACCACCTGGTGCCCCGCCCGCAGGAGCTCCGGGACAAGATAGGAGCCGATGAACCCGGTCGCGCCGGTGACGAACACGCGCATGGTGAAACCTCCCGCATTTCCAGCATTCGGCAGCGCGGCCCTGGCCCGCGAGCGCGTTTCGCTGTAACCGTAAACGGACTGGTCGTCCACTTATGTGGAATGATATTCCACTTGTCAAAGGGTTTATCGAAGGCGGATGAACAAGACAGACCCTAAGCAGGACTCCGCCGATACGCAGGACACCGCAAACTGGCGCCGTCCGGTGCGCGCGGACGCGCGGCGGAACATCAACGCCCTGCTCGACGCCGCCATGACGGTGTTCGCCGCGTCGGGCGTGGACGCCCCCATGCGGGAGATCGCGGACCAGGCCGGGGTCGGTGTCGGCACCATCTACCGGCACTTTCCCGTTCGGGCTGACCTGATCGTGGCCGTCTTCCGGCACGAGGTCGACGCCTGCGCGGAGGCCGCCGCTGCTCTGTCCGCCGAACACCCGCCGAGGAAGGCGCTCAGGTGCTGGGTCGATCGCTATATCGCCCTTGTTTCGGCCAAACGCGGCCTCGCCGCGGCGCTGCGGAGCGGCGATCCTGGCTATGATGGGTTGCCGGCTTACTTCGAGGACCGGCTCAGCCCCGCGCTGGAGGGCCTGTTGAAGACCGCCGCAGCGGCGGGCGAGATTCGCAGCGACGTGAACGCCTGGGAGCTGCTCTGGGCGATCGCCGGCCTCTGCGGGCCGAGGCGGGTCGGCGATTCCGAGGTGGCGCGGCGAATGATCGACCTGCTCCTCGATGGCCTGCGTGTGGCGCCGGACGCCTAGATGAGGCGGAACCGGAGCGACATGCGCGATTGAGACTCATCCATTCCGGCCTGATCTCATCGTGCTTTAGCTGTTGGGGGGGCGTTGGTGCGGGCGGCTGGGGCTCTCCATTGCCGCTGTGGCTATGATGGTGGGCGTAGGCTCTGGTGGAGGAGTCGGGCGTCGGCGCGGCGGGAACGATGTCGCTCAGATGATGCGTATATCGGCTACCTGAAGGCCTTCGTGAGCCAATGTTTGCCCGCCGGAGTTCGCGAGCAACCGCTAGCGCTTTTATGATTGTTTGCAGGACGCGCTGTGGAATGCCGAAAATTATTTAATCAATTCACCGGGAATTGGCGGTGAGAGAGGGATTCGAACCCTCGATAGAGTTTCCCCTATACACGCGTTCCAGGCGTGCGCCTTCAACCACTCGGCCACCTCACCATTACCGGGCGAAGCCCAGAGCTTGGCAATCTTCACGCCTGATGCGCGGAGGAACGGCCGCGCGGCGCTCGCGCGGAGGGGAGGGCCCCCCGCGGAAGGCGCGCAATATACTCAGGCGCGCCTCCCCCGCAAGCGCGCCTTATGCCTTGCGTCGCAGTTCCTATATGAAAGCCTCATCGCGGCCCCCGCCGGGGACCGTGCTCCGGAGACCCCGCCATGCTGTTCGCCAAGAAGCCGATGTCCATTCCCACGGCCGCCGAGGCCCTGCCGGGCCGGCCCACGGCCCTGCCCACCGCCGCGACCCATTATGTGAACGGACATGCCTTGAAGGGGCCCTATCCGGAGGGGCTGGAGATCGCCGACTTCGCCGCCGGCTGCTATTGGGGCGTCGAGCGGATCTTCTGGCAGCTGCCCGGCGTGTTCGTCACCGCGGTCGGCAACGAGGGCGGCCCCACGCCCAATCCCACCTATGAAGAGGTCTGTTCGGGCCGCACCGGCCACGCCGAGACCGTGCGCGTGGTGTTCGACCCCAAGGTCATCGGCTACGACGCCCTGCTCAAGACCTTCTGGGAGAATCACGATCCCACCCAGGGCATGCGCCAGGGCGGCGACATCGGCACCCAGTACCGCTCGGTGATCTTCACCCACGGCCAGGCCCAGCACGCCGCCGCGGTCGCCAGCCGGGACGCCTACAACGCCGCCCTGAAGGCCAAGGGTCTCGGGCCCATCACCACCGAGATCGAGCCCGCGGGCGAGTTCTACTTCGCCGAGGGCTATCACCAGCAATATCTGGCCAAGAACCCCGGCGGCTATTGCGGCATCGGCGGCACCGGCGTCACCTGCCCGATCGGGGTCGGCGTCACCGCCTGATCCCATAGGCGGGGGAGGGGCGATGCGGTTCGACGCGTTCGAGGCGGCCATGCGGGCGCTGCCGGGGGTGACCTTGGACATCAAGTGGGAGACTCACCGCACCTTCTGTGTCGGCGAGAAGATGTTCGTGATGGCCGGCGACCTCGGCGACGAGGCGCCGCGCTATATGTTCAAGGCGTCCGAACTCGGCTTCGAAATGCTGGTCGAGACCGGCGCCGCCGTCCCCGCGCCCTACCTCGGCCGCGCCAAATGGGTGATCATGACCGCCCCGGACAGCCTCGCGGACGCCGACCTGGTCGCCTACGCCGCCCAGGCTCACGCCCTGGTGGCGGGCAAGCTGCCCAAGCGGGAACGGGTGAGGCTGGGGATCGGGAGCTGAACGTTTGGCGCCGCGAGGTGCTCCCCCTCTGCGGGAGCACCTTGGCAGGCCAACTGCCGCACCGCTACTCCCTCACATCGATCGGCAGCTGGTCGGTCTGCTCCCCGAGGGCGGCCGGGGTCTCCTCGAGCAGCGCCCGCGCCGCCCTCACGCCCTTGGCGGCGGGGGCGTTGGACTGGCGCCAGAGCAGGAGGGCGGTCACCCCGGCGGTGGCGAGGGCCAGGCTGGCGGGGCCGATCAGCCAGGCCGCGGCGGCCAGGGCGAAATAGTAGCCGCGCACGCCGGCGTTGGAGCTCTTGAACGCCGGATTGAGGATCTGCGCCGCCGCGTCCGAATAGCGGTCGTACCAGCCGGCGTCGCGCCGCTCGGGCGTGGCCCCGATCACCGCCAGCACGTAGTTGAGCTGGCGGATGGCCCAGATGAAGTCCAGAAGTCCCCGCGCCAGGGTGGCGGTGATCAGGACGATCTTGGCGTCGAACAGCAGGCGTGGCGCATGCTGCAGTCCCGGAGCCTGCAGCACCTTGTGATAGCTGACGTCGCCGCCGAACAGCACCCCGGCCGCCGCCGCGATCAGGATCAGGTTGGAGGAGGCGAAGAAGGAGGCCGAGCTCAGCGCCTGGCCCATCAGCTGGCCGTCGATCAGCCGCTGTTCGCGCCGATGCGCCATCACCAGCATCCAGCGCCGGCGCACGAACTCCATGTCGATGTTGATGGCCCCGCCCCGGCGCCACAGCAGTTTGACCAGCGGCCCATAGCCGAGCCAGCAGGCGAGGAACCAGCCCACGGCCAAGCCGTTCCAAACGAGGTCGTCGGTATCCAGTGTGTTCCACATCAGGTGGGCTTCAGCCTTCCTCCCTCAACCCTGCGGTCCGAATCGAAAGCGGTTGAATGGGATCGGGGGGCCACTAGGTTAACGAGATCGACTGACGGACGCCGCGCAGGGAGGCGCGGCCATCGGCGGGGGATAAGATGCTGCAAGGTGTTGTCGGGCGGTTCATTCGTGTAGGCGACCTTACGCTGATCGATCCCAAGGGACGCAAGCTCCGATTTGGCGACGGCTCGGGTTCTCCGGTGACGGTGCGGCTGAACGGGGCGATGACGCCGCTCAAGCTGGCGCTGAACCCCACCCTCAAGCTCGGCGAATGCTATATGGACGGCGAGCTCGAGATGCTCGAGGGCGAGATCTACGACCTGTGCGACCTGATCGGGCGCAACTTCGCCTTCGATCCCGAGCGGGCGCATCGTTTTCCGTGGTGGCGGCGCGCCTGGTTCTGGCTGATCCGCCATGTGGCGCAGATCAACGACCGCATCCAGGCCCGGCGCAACATCGCCCACCACTACGACCTGTCCAACGCCCTCTACCGGACCTTCCTCGATCCGGACATGCAGTATAGCTGCGCCTACTTCACCCGGCCGGACCTGAGCCTGGAGGAGGCGCAGATCGCCAAGAAGGCGCACATCGCCGCCAAGCTCATGCTGGAGCCGCACCACCGGGTGCTCGACATCGGCTGCGGCTGGGGCGGTCTCGGCCTCACCCTGGCCGAATACGTGCCCGACGGCGGCGTGGTCGGCGTCACCCTGTCCGAAGAGCAGCTGGCCCTGGCCAAGGAGCGCTCGGCGGCGCGGGCGGCGTCGGGCGGGCGGGGGGCGGACTTCCGCCTGCAGGATTACCGCGACGTCGACGGCCCGTTCGACCGGATCGTTTCGGTCGGCATGTTCGAGCATGTGGGCCAGCCCAACTATCAGGAATATTTCGACCAGGTGGCGCGCCTGCTCAAGGACGACGGGGTGGCGGTGATCCACTCGATCGGCCGCAAGGACGAGCCCAGCATCACCAACCCCTTCATCGCCAAGTACATCTTCCCCGGCGGTTACATCCCGGCCTTGTCCGAGGTGATGCCCTATATCGAACGCGCGGGCCTGTGGGTCACGGACATGGAGATCCTGCGCCTGCACTACGCCGAGACGCTCAAGGCCTGGCGGGCCCGCTTCGCCGCGGCGCGCGACACGCTCAAGGCCATGCACGACGAGCGGTTCTGCCGGATGTTCGAGTTCTATCTGGCGGTGTCCGAGATCGCCTTCCGCTACGCCGGGCACATGGTCTTCCAGGTCCAGCTGGCCAAGCGCGTCGACGCCGCGCCCATGACCCGCGACTACATGTACGAGAGCGAGCGGCAGATCATCCGCCAGCCGAAGATGCAGGTGGTGCGGTAGGCGATCCGCCGGACGCGGTGAGGCAGAACGCTGGCGCCCACCTTCCCAAACCGCGTATGACCCCTGCATGAGTGTTCCCCGCGATATCCAGGCCGACATCGAGGCGGTCGGCGCCATCGCTTCGGTGCCGATGATCCTCGACGTGATGTGCCGCGCCACCGGCATGGGTTTCGCGGCGGTGGCGCGGGTCACCGACGAGCGATGGGTCGCCTGCCAGGTGCGCGACAGGATCGACTTCGGCCTGCAGCCCGGCGGCGAGCTCAAGCTCGAGACCACCCTGTGCAACGAGATTCGCCAGAGCGGCGAGGCGGTGATCATCGACCACGTGGCCGAGCATCCGGTCTACGCCGGGCACGCCGCGCCGGCCCTGTACGGGTTCCAGAGCTACATCTCCGTGCCCATCCTCCGCGGCGACGGCCGGTTCTTCGGCGCCCTCTGCGCCCTCGATCCTCGGCCCGCGCGCCTCGATACGCCCGAGATCATCGGCATGTTCAGGCTGTTCGCCGAGCTGATCGCCTCCCACCTCGACACCCAGGACCTGCTCACCCAGGCGGCGGCGAGCCTGGTGGACCAGCAGCGTACGGCGGAGCTGCGCGACCAGTTCATCGCCGTGCTCGGCCACGACCTGCGCAATCCCCTGGCCTCCATCGACGCGGGCATGCGCCTGCTCAAGCGCACGCCGCTCGACGAGCGGGCGACCAAGGTGGTGGGGCAGGTGCAGGCCAGCGTCGCCCGCATGGCCGGGCTGATCAACAATGTGCTCGATTTCGCCCGCGGCCGGCTCGGCGGCGGCCTGACCGTCAACCGCACGCCCTGCCTGCTGGCCCCGGTGCTGGAACAGGTGGTGGCCGAGGAACGCACCAGCCATCCGCACCGGATCATCGAGACCGAACTCGAGCTCGACCAGGTGGTGAACTGCGACTGCGGGCGGATGGCCGAGCTGTTGTCCAATCTCCTGTCCAACGCCTTGTCGCACGGCGCCGAGGACCAGCCGGTCAAGGTGCGCGCGACCATGGGGCAGGGGATGCTGGAGCTGCAGGTCTCCAACCGCGGCGATCCCATCGCGCCCGAGGCGATGGAGCGCCTGTTCCAGCCGTTCGAGCGCGGGGCCGTGCGGGCGAGCCAGCAGGGCCTGGGCCTTGGCCTCTACATCGCCGCCGAGATCGCCCGCGCCCACGGCGGCGAGCTCACCGCCCGCTCCTCCGCCGAAGAGACCGCCTTCACCCTGCGCATGCCGGCGGTCTGACGGGGCGCCAATTTGCGGCGCACGCGTCCCTCCGCAGGGGGACGATGTGCTACCCTCGCCGCCGCCCTTGACGCGCGGCCGACTGCGGCAACCCTCCGTCCAGCGCGGCGTCGGCGATCTGCAGTTCGCCGCCCTGGTAGCTCTGGCGCAGGGCGCTCGGCAGGCCGGCCTTGCCCTTCCAGCGGCAGAAGATGTGCCTGCCGATCCCGGTGATCCGCGCCACCGAGCGCACCCAGGTGGGGCGCACATACGCGGCGTAATAGTGGGTCGCCGTGCCGACGCTCGGCTCCACGTGGCCGTTCAGCGCCTGTTCGGCGATCGGCCGCAGACTGCTCCACAGCGCCGGGTCGGCGTGGCGCCGCCGGATCGAGCCGTCGCAGACGAAGGAGAACTGGCAGCCGGTGCGCCGTCGCCAGCCTTCGTAGACCACGCCGCAGACGGACTTGGGAAAGTGCGGATCGCGCACCCTGTTCACCACCACCTGGGCCACCGCCCGCTGGCCGGCCAGCGGTTCGCGGGCGGCCTCATAGTAGAGGGCGTCGGTCATGCAGCGGATGGCGCGGTCGGCCTCGGCGGCGCTGGCCGCCTTCAGCACGAAAGGCTGCACCCGGTTCGGATCGAAGGTTGCGGCGCCCAGCCGGCCGGTGATCACCGGCGGTCCGCCGCTGAAGGCCTTCGCCACCAGGGATGCGGTCGGGCCGCACTGGCTGGCGGCCATGGCGCTGGCGGTTGCGCCGAACAGGAGGAAACCGATCCGCGCGCGCAGGGGCGCGCTGACGGCGAGCGCTTGGGTCATAGGGCCTCGTGGGGCTGCGGCGCGGGCCGCAGACTGGGATGGACGGGCGTCGTGTCCTTGGACTCGACGGTTGCTGGCCCGCCCCCGACCCGCTGCTCTTGGCAGCGGGACGCGCCACTTACGGCGCGGTAGATACCATCGACCGTCTCGTCGTACGCCGCGACAAGACGTCTCCGGCCAAGCATCGCCATGAAGGGTTAAGCATCACGGGTCCGTGAGGGCGCGGCGCGGCGTCTCGCGCAAGATCCTGCGCCGAAAAAGCGCGGCGAATACTGGCCGGCGATGTCGGAGAACGGGCGGGTGGGCTACGGCGCCCGGTACACCACTCCATCCTTCATCACGAACACCGGATGGTTCAGCGCGGCGATGTCCGCCGTGGGGTCGCCGGCGAAGGCGGCGAGGTCGGCCAGGGCGCCGGCGTTGATCTTGCCGAGGTCCTCGGCGTGGCCGATCACCGCCGCGTCGGTGAGGGTGGCCGCCTTCAGCGCCTGCACCGGGGTCATGCCGTCCTTGACCATCCAGATCAGCTCGCGCGCGTTTTCGCCGTGCGTGAATACGCCGACGTCGGAGCCCGCGCCGATCTTCACCCCCAGCTTCATGGCCAGGCGGAAGGCGTGCTCGGCGGCGGCGATCGACGGCGTCGGCGGACCGCCCGGCGTATAATGGCCCGAATATTCGGAGATGGCGGCCGGGGCGGTCAGCGTCGGCATGTAGACCACGCCCTTCTCGGCCATCAGCCGGAAGGTTGCTTCCGAGCCGCCATAGCCGTGCTCGAGGGTGTCGACCCCGCCCAGCACCGCGCGGCGCATGCCCTCGTCGGTGGCGGCGTGGGCGGCGACCGGCCGGCCCGAGGAATGGGCGGCCTCGACCATGGCCTTGATCTCGCCTTCCGAGAAGGTCGGCCGGGCCTCGCCGTTCGGGCCGGTGCGATAGTCGGTATAGAGCTTGATCCAGTCCGCCCCGCGCGCCGCCTGCTCGCGCACCGCCTTGATCCCCTCGTCGGCGCCCGAGACCTCCTGCGCTCCCTGCGGCAGCTCGATGTCGGCGCGGTAGCCGCGCACCGCCGGGCCATAGGCGCCGGTGGCGACGATGGCGCGGGTGGCCACGAACAGGCGCGGGCCGGGGATCACCCCGTCATTGATGGCCCGCTTGACGCCCACGTCGGCGAAGTCCGCCCCCTCGGTGCCGAGGTCGCGCAAGGTGGTGAAGCCGGCCATCAGCGTCGCCCGCACGTGTTCGCCGGCCTCCAGCACCCGATAGGCCAGGGGCTCCTTCAGCACCTGATCGTCCCAGCTCGTTTCGTTGTAGGGGTGCAGCAGCACATGGCTGTGCAGGTCCATCAGCCCCGGCGTCAGCGTCGCCCCCGGCAACTCCACCACCCGCGTCCCCGGCGGCGCGGTGACCGCCGCCGCCGACCCCACGGCAGAAATCCGGTTGCCGCGCACCAGCACCACCCACCCGGCGTGCGGCCTGTCCTCGGTGGCGGTCCACACGGCGGCGGGCTTGATCAGCACGGCGGGCGGCTCGGCGGCCCGAGCGGAGAGGGGGAGGGCGAGGGCCGCCGTCAACAGTACCGTTCGGATCAAGGTCAGGTCTCCACATGTCGGTGCATGGCGCAAAAGCTCCTCCCCCTCTGGGGGAGGTGGCCGCGCAGCGGTCGGGGGGGGCCCGCGCGCG
>CAILTK010000106.1 GCA_903837135.1 uncultured Caulobacterales bacterium | reverse complement strand
TCCGTCCGCTTCGCGGACACCTCCCCCTGAGGGGGAGGAGCTTGGATCAGCTTAGTTTTACAGCACCCCCAGCATCTCGGCCACCAGCGGGTGACGGACGATGTCGGTGTCCTCGAGCCGGACCACGGCGATGTTGGGCAGGACCTCGAGATGGTCGGCCACGTCGCCGAGGCCGGAGACGCCCGGCAGAAGGTCGGACTGCTGCGGGTCGCCAGTGACCACCATGGTGGAGTTCCATCCGAGCCGGGTCAGCAGCATCTTGAGCTGGACGTAGGTGCAGTTCTGCGCCTCGTCGATCACCACGAAGGCGTTGTTCAGCGTCCGGCCGCGCATGAAGCCGACCGGGGCGATCTCGATCAGGCCTTCGGCCATCAGGCTCTTGACCCTCTTCATCGACAGCCGGTCGGACAGGGCGTCGTAGAGCGGGCGAAGGTAGGGGGCGAGCTTCTCCTCCATGTCGCCGGGCAGATAGCCGATCGACTCGCCGGCCTCGATCGCCGGACGCGACAGGACGATGCGGCCGACCCGGCCGGCTTCCAGCGCCTCCACCGCCTTGGCGATCGCGAGATAGGTCTTGCCGGTGCCGGCCGGCCCCAGCGCGAGCACCAGGTTCTTCTGGTCGATCGCCTCCATCAGCGCGGCCTGCCCGCCGGACTTGGGTTTTATGGTCTTGAGGTACCCCTGCTCGCGCTCCTCGGGCATCGGCGACCATCCTCTCTCCACCGGTAGGCGGCGAATCTTCGCGTCGGCGAACTCGGCCGTCGAGAATTCGCCTTCACGCACCATCCGCTTCAGCGCACGCTTGGTCATGGGAGCCTCCGAAATTCAGTAAGAGAGGGGGCAAAGAAAAAGGCGCGGGCCTTGGGGCCGGCGCCTTCGGAAGAGGAGCGAACAGGGATGGGGGATCCGCCGGGGGATGCGCCGACGATCGTTGGCGGCGGCTCCGCCAAGACCACAATGCGCACGGACAAAATACCCGTCACCCTGCACTCCACTGAGGCGGGGAAGGGGTTCCCCCGCGACGATCGGGCGGCGTCAGCCGCCGAATCGCATAACGATTTAGACTGTATGAGAGTTTCCAGCACGTTAATAACAAGAAATTGGAGAACCGAGGTACACGGATGATTGACAGATCCAACGTCTATAATCTGGGCGACAGCCGCCCACAACTGCCCGCAGAGGGGGAATACTGGGCGGCGCCCAGTGCAACCCTTCTTGGAAACGTCATATTGAAGCAGAACGCCAGTGTCTGGTTCAACGCCGTGCTCAGGGGCGACAACGATCCTATTGTCGTGGGCGAGAATTCCAACGTTCAGGACGGGTCTGTGCTTCACACCGATCTCGGCTCGCCGTTAACCATCGGCCGTGACGTGACGATCGGCCACATGGTGATGCTGCACGGCTGCACGATCGGCGACAACAGCCTGATCGGGATCGGCTCGATCATCCTCAACCATGCGCGGATCGGGAAAAACTGCCTGATCGGCGCCAACACCCTGATCACCGAGGGCAAGGAGATTCCCGACAACTCCATGGTCATGGGCTCCCCCGGCAAGGTGGTGCGCACGCTCGACGACAGCGCCGTGCAGATGATCAGGCTGTCCGCCGCACACTATGTGGACAACTGGAAGCGGTACGCACGGGAGTTGAAGGCGAGATAGGGATACAGCCTGTTTCCCCGGCAAGCGCGGTCGTGCGCGTCCTGAGACGTGGCTGAACGCTCGTTTGCTCGATTCTGACGCGGAGACCGCAGAGAAGGCGCGGCGCGCGCAGAGAAGAGAGAAACGTCTGAAACGGTGGGGGCGACAGTCTCTGCGCGCTCCGCGCTTTCTTCTCTTCCTCCGCGATCTCAGCGGTGAATTTTCCCGGATACGAGCAATCGAAGCCCGCCGCCCTCAGATCGGCATGGCCATGATCTCCTTGTAGGCGGAGATCACCTGGTCGCGGACGGCCATCACCGTCTGCAGGCTGGCCTGGGCGGACGAGATGGCGGTGACCACGTCGATCAGATCGCCCTTGCCCTGGGCCTGGGAGATCATCTGGGTCTCGGCGTTCTTCGAGGTGGAGACCACCTCGTTCACGGCCTTGGTCACCATCTGGCCGAAGTCCGGCCCGTCGGCGTGGGCGACGGCGGCCTTGGGCGCGACGGCCGAAGCTTGAGACGCCACCGAGGCGTAGGCTTTGGCGGCGGCCAGGGCGGTCATCATGGCTTAGCGCCCCTACTTCTTGATGATGTCGAGGGTGCGGCTGTCCATGTTCCGCTGGTTCTCGATCACGTTGAGGTTGGCCTGGTAGGCGCGAGACGCCTCGCGCATGTCCATCGCCTCGGTCAGGGCGTCGATGTTGGGCATCTTCACATAGCCCTTGGCGTCGGCCGCCGGGCTTCCCGGATTGTATTCCGAACGGAACGGCGTGGGATCGGGTTTGACGCCGGTCATGGCCACGCCCGTCACCCCGGGAGCGACCTTGGCCGGTTCGAACACGGGCGACTGACGGCGATAAGGGTCGCCGCCGGCGACGGTGGCGATGGAGTCGGCGTTGGCGATGTTCTCGGCGATCACCCGCATGCGCGCCTGCTGCGCCTTCAGCGCCGAGGCGGCGATGGCCATGGTGGCGGCTGAGCCGGAAGAGGTTGGGGAGCCGGAGGCGGGATCGGTCATTGAACGTCAGGTCTCATCAAAGCGCTCATCCACCGGGCTTGGTGGCGGCCATCTTCAGCATGCTCAGCGACTGTTCGTAGAAGCTGACCGCCGCGGCGTAGTCGCCCTGGGCCTGGTTCATCTTCACCATCTGCTCTTCGAGCACCACATGGTTGCCGTCGAGCCGCAGTTCGCTGTCGGGAGACTTCATGTCGCCGCCGACGGGGGATTGAGCGTCGGCGATCTCCATATGCCCTATCGAGGTCCTGGCCACGGCGACCGCCGAGACGGATTGCTGGGCGTGCAGCTGCTGTTCGAAGGTAAAGGGTTTCAGGTCGCGCGGCGCATAGTTCGGCACGTCGGCGTTGGCCACGTTCAGCGAGAGAACACGCTGGCGCTCGGCCGTGTGGCTCATCTTGCCCTTGAGCATGGCGAACAACGGTATGGCGTTTAGGTCCATGACCCGAGGGTGCGGCCATCGTGGTTAACAGGAGGTTGAGCCCGGCTTGGCTATGGTTAATCGGACGTTAAGCGGTTCGCTGCACTGAAGAGCGGACTCGCGCGGATCGGCCCCGCGGGGCTCATGGGTGCGCGATGTGGTTCCTGACGGTCCTTCAGGCCCTCTTCGCCCTGGCGGTGTCGCTCGGGCTGTTCGGCGTCGGCGTCTACGCCTTCCGCCGCTGGGGGCCGCTCGGCCTTCTCAAGCTGACGGCGCGTACCGATAAGCGGATGCAGATCTTGGAAAGTCTCACGCTCGACGCCCAGCGGCGGCTGGTGCTGGTGCGGCTCGACAGCCGCGAGCACCTGATCCTGCTCGGCGAAGGCCGGGTGGTCAGCCCCTCCGAGGAGATGTCCCGTGGCTAGGCCCTCCGCGCGTTCCGCCCTCGCCCGGCTCTCGGCCGGGTGGACGGCCGGCCACAAGCCCGGCGACGTGCGCCGCGCCGCGCTGGTGTCGGTGCTGGCCACCGCCGCCTGCCTGGTCTTCCCGACCCTGGCCGCCGCGCAGGCGATCAACCTCGACCTCGGCAACGGCGGCGGCCTGACCGACCGGGTGGTGCAGCTGGTCGGGCTTCTGACCGTCCTGTCGCTGGCGCCGTCGATCGTGATGATGACCACGAGCTTCGTGCGGATCACCGTGGTGCTCTCGCTGTTGCGTCAAGCCCTTGGCCTGAGCCAGAGCCCGCCCAACTCTGTGATGGTGTCGCTGGCCCTGTTCCTGACCGCCATCATCATGGGGCCGACCTATACCCAGGCCTACGACGCCGGCATCAAGCCCCTTCTGGCGCACAAGATGGAGCTGCCTGCCGCCTTCGGCGCGGCCACCCAGCCGGTGAAGAAGTTCATGCTGAGTCAGGTCGACCGCGACGACCTCGGCCTGTTCATCCGGCTGTCGAAGATTCCCCGGCCCAAGACCGCCCTCGACACCCCGCTGCAGGTGGTGACGCCGGCCTTCATGATCTCAGAGCTCAAACGTGGGTTCGAGATCGGCTTTCTGCTGTTCATCCCCTTTCTGGTCATCGACCTCGTGGTCGCCAGCGTGCTGATGAGCATGGGGATGATGATGCTGCCGCCGGTGGTGATCAGCCTGCCGTTCAAGCTGATCTTCTTCGTCCTGGTGAACGGCTGGCAGCTGGTCGCCGGCAGCCTGATCACCAGCTTCCAGCACGGCGGCGGGGTGCTGTAGCTAGACCTTCTCCCCTCGCAGGAGAAGGAGGGGCGAGGGATGATTACTTCGGCTTGACCAGGGTCCGCAGGCACCCCACCGCCAGGGTCAGCGACACGGTAAGCACCAGGGCCATCGGCCGGGCGGTGCCGTCGCGGCCGAAGCCGGCCAGGGCCGCCGCCAGCGCGCCGCCGGCGAAACCGGTGGCGCCCAGGAGGGCCGAAGTGGCGCCGGCCCGGGTCGGATCCTCGCCGAGGGCGCCGGCGGTCGCGCTCGGCTGGGTGAATCCCAGCGAGGCCATCACCACGAACATCGGCGCGATGAAGCCGGCGAGGCCGCCGAAGCCGGTCAGGGCGTCGAGCAGGAGGACGAGGGCGCCGGCGAAGGCGCCGAGGTTGGCCCACTTCAGAATCACGTCCGAACGGTAGCGCCGCGCCAGCCGCGCATTCACCTGGCTGCAGCCGATGAAGCCGAAGGCGTTGACCCCGAACACCCAGCCGAAGTTCTCCGGCCGCACGTGGAAGTGGCCGATCACCACGTCGGGCGAGGTCGCCACGTAGACGAACAGGGCCGAGCCCGAGAAGGCTCCGGTCAGCACATAGCCCATCAGCCGCGACCGCCCGAGCAGGCCGAGATAGCTCTGTACCGGATGCTCGCCCCGCGCCTGCGCCGCCGTCGCCTCCGAGCGGCTCTCCGGCAGGGTGAGCAGGACCGCCGTCCCGACGATGGCGGCGAAGCCGACCTGGATCCAGAAGATCGCCCGCCAGCCCAGGGTCTGCAGCACGAAGCCGCCGATCAAGGGCGCCAGGATCGGCGCCAGCCCCATCACCAGCATCAGCATGGAGAGCACGTGCATCACCTCGTGATGCTCGAACCGGTCGCGCACCACCGCGCGCGGGATCACCATGCCGGCGCAGCCGCCGAGCGCCTGCAGCACCCGAAAGCCGATCAGCATGCCGATCGAGTGCGACAGGGCGCAGCCGACCGACGCGAGAAAATACACCGCCATGCCGAACAGCAGGGGCCCGCGCCGGCCGAACCGGTCCGACAGGGTCCCATACACCAGCTGGCCGACGGCGATGCCGATGAAGAAGGCCGCCACGGTCTGCTGCACGCTGGCGGCGCCGGCGTGCAACTCGCGCCCGATGGCCGGCAGGGCCGGCAGATACATGTCGATTGACATCGGCCCGACGCCGGTCAGGGCGCCGAGCATCAGGATGAAGCCGAGCGGCGCCTTGACCGCCTTGGACAGGCCTGGCCCGGACGCTCCGCCGTTGCTGTCGATCGCCTGCCCGGCCACGTCCGCCCCTCGCCTCAGGCGGGCGGGTCTAGACCTTTGTCGCGGCGGCGCAAGGGCGAGGGCGGCCCAGGGGCCGCCCGCCACACGGTCGCGCGCGCGCCCCACTCCGCGCGCCCCCATGGCGAAAAGGCGGACACGGCAGCTCAGAACCTGACTTTTTCCGCGCCCGCCCAGAAAAGTTCCTCAATCAAATCAATGCCGCCGCCATGCGATCGGGCTTTCGATGCAAAGGCTGTGTAGACGCGGTCTCTGACGCCGATTAGACGAATGAAATCAATGCGGGCGTGGTGAAACTGGTAGACGCGCCGGACTCAAAATCCGGTTCCGAAAGGAGTGTCGGTTCGACCCCGACCGCCCGCACCAACCCTCCACGGCGAACGCCTTGGCATGGACGACGATGAGCCCGCGGAGCATTCGCCCGGTCGCTCTCCGCTCGTTCCCATACGGCGACTTCGACCGTCAGAAGGGACCCGGAGCGGAACCCGGCCAAACGCTCCCCAATAGTCACAGGGGCGCGCTTTCCCTGGTGCGACCGTGGCCGTTGCGCCGAGCCGCCGCACAGGGTTTCCAGATGGGCGCGCAACGAGGCCATCGACGCCAGTTCGGCCTCGACGCGGCCTCCTCGTGGGACCGACCCGGGGCCGGTCCAGGACACCCGATGAATTTGATCCATCCTAAGGCGCTCCGCCGTCAAAGCGGCTTCGGTTCGCAAACTTGCAGAGAGCCCGCATGACCAACCGTTCGCCGAAGCTCCTGGACCTCAGTTCAGGGCGGGAGGCCCCTACACGGGGTGGGACCAGAAGACCGCCGCCGGCGCCGGCCACTGGCGACCTGATTGCGTTGGCCGTCGGGGACGCCAAGGACGCGCTTGGCCGCCTTCACGCCACCGCTGAGGGCCTGCCCCCTGAAGAGGCCGTCGCCCGGCTGAAGGTCTATGGACCCAACCGGGTCAGTCGCGAGCGCCAGGCGCCGATCCTGCTGGAGCTGTGGGGCCGGCTCAGGAACCCGCTGAACGTTCTGCTGCTCGTGCTCGCCGCCCTGTCCTGGGTCTTGTCGGATGTCCGCTCCGCCCTGGTCATCGCCGTCATGGTTGTGCTGAGCGTCGGCCTGGGGTTCGTCCAGGAGCACCGCTCAAGCCAGGCGGCGGCCAAGCTCGCCAATATGGTCATGGTCCGCGCCTCGGTGCGCCGACCCGGGGCGCCGCAGGCCGATTCGGAGGGATTCATCGAGGCGCCGCTCGACGAGCTCGTACCGGGCGACGTGGTGCGCTTGTCGGCCGGCGACCTGATCCCGGCGGACCTGCGCTTGCTCAGCGCCAAGGATCTCTACGTCAATCAATCGACGCTGACCGGCGAATCCATGCCGGCGGAGAAGACCGCCGATGCGGTGCGAACGACCGACCGCGACCCTTTCGCCCTGCCCAACCTGTGCTTCATGGGCTCGAGCGTCACGAGCGGCTACGCCACCGGGCTCATCGTCCAGACCGGGCGATCCACCTTTTTCGGCCAGATCGCCGAGAAGATCATCGCAGCGGACGTGGTCACCAGCTTCGACAAGGGGATCAACCGTTTCGTCTGGCTGATGGTTCGCTTCATCCTGGTGATGACGCCGACCGTGTTCCTCATCAACGGGTTCACCAAGCACAACTGGCTCGAGGCCTTGTTTTTCACCGTAGCCGTCGCCGTGGGCCTCACCCCCGAGATGCTGCCGATGATCGTGACCGTGAACCTCGCGCGCGGGGCCATCGCCATGTCGAAACGGCGGGTGATCGTGAAGCGGCTGAACGCGATTCAAAACTTCGGCGCCATGGACGTGCTGTGCACCGACAAGACCGGCACCCTGACCCAGGACCGGGTGATCATGAAGCTGCACGTGAACGTCGAGGGAGACGAGGACGATCGCGTCCTCACCTACGCCTACCTCAACAGCCACTTCCAAAGCGGCCTTCGCAACCTGTTGGACCAGGCCGTGCTGCAACATGTGGAGAACGAAGGTCATGCCCTGCCGGCCGGCGCCTATGTGAAGCTCGACGAGATCCCGTTCGATTTCATCCGCCGCAGGCTGTCGGTCGTGGTCCAGGCGCCGAATACCGATCCGCTGCTGATCTGCAAGGGCGCGGTGGAGGAAGTGTTCGCGGCCTGCAGCCGCTACCAACTGGGCGACCAGATCGACGCCCTGGACCCGAGCCACCTGCCCAGGATCCAGAAGGTGACCCAGCGGCTCAACCGCGACGGCTTCCGCGTGGTCGCCGTGGCGTGCAAGACCCTCGATGGCGTCAGGCCCAGCTACGGTGTGGGGGATGAATCCGACCTGACGCTGCTGGGTTTCGTGGCCTTCCTCGATCCGCCCAAGGAGACCGCCGCCGCCGCGATCAAAGATCTTCAGGCGTCAGGCGTGGCCGTGAAGATCCTGACCGGCGACAACGATCTGGTCACCGGGAAGATCTGCCATGACGTCGGCCTGACGATCACGCGCCTGGTCCTCGGCCATGAGATCGACGCCATGAGCGAGGACGAACTCGGCGCAGCCGCGGAGGAAGCCGAGGTCTTCGCCAAGGTGTCGCCGGGGCAGAAGGCCCGTGTGATCGCCGCGCTGCAGAGCAAGGGCCACGTCGTGGGCTTCCTGGGCGACGGGATCAACGACGGCCCGGCCCTGAAGGCCGCCGACGTCGGCGTGTCTGTCGACACCGCCGTGGACATCGCCAAGGAGTCCGCCGACATCATCCTGTTGGAAAAGAGTCTTGCCGTGCTGCAAGAGGGCGTGCTCGAGGGCCGGCGGGTGTTCGGCAACATCACCAAGTACATCAAGATGGGGGCGAGCTCGAACTTTGGAAACATGTTCAGCGTCCTGGGCGCCTCCATCATGCTGCCCTTCCTGCCCATGGCTCCGCTGCAGGTCCTGACCAACAACCTGCTTTACGACTTCTCCCAAACGACTATTCCCACCGACAACGTCGATGCCGAGTACCTGGCCAAACCGCGCAAGTGGGAGATCGGCAACATCACCCGGTTCATGCTGTTCATCGGGCCGATCAGCTCGATCTTCGATTACGCGACCTATTTCACGATGCTCTATGTGTTCCACGCCTGGAAAAATCCGGCCCTGTTCCAGACGGGCTGGTTCGTGGAGTCGCTGCTGACTCAAACCCTGATCATCCACATCATCCGCACCGCCAAGGTTCCGTTCATCCAGAGCCGGGCCAGCGCGCCCCTGGTCGCCACGACGCTGATCATCTGCGCGATCGGCATCGCCCTGCCGTTCAGCCCCCTGGCCGGCCCCCTGGGATTCCAGCCCCTGCCGGCCCTCTACTGGCCCATTGTGGCGGGGTTTCTCCTGAGCTACGCCGTCCTCACGCACCTGGTGAAGACGTGGTTCATCCGGCGCTGGGGCGTCTAGGGCAGGTTCCGGAAAGGGGGACCGTCGTTCGGATCAAACGTGCTTCAAAACAAAGACCTAGGGCGCACGAGGGCCGCCCATGATGGCCGCGGTCCAATCCCTGTGCGGTCAATCGCCCCGGACGGGCGCTTCGCCGTCCTCGGAAGGAGCCGGCCCGTCCGGTTGGAGCAACAGCGTCTTCAGGCCGACCGGATTCAGCCCTGCCCAAAGCCCGATCGGCGCCGCGAGGGGCAGAACCTGCAGGGCCAGATACATCCCGAGGCCGGACAGGAAGAACGCCGTCCCGCTCAGCGCAGGCCGGGTGACGGTGAAGGACGGCGGGGGAACATTGTCCGTGACGAGCGACGATCGGTGATTGAGGATCACCGCCACGTCGTTGAAGATCACGCTGCAGGCGGAGAGCCAGAACAGCACGACGAGCACGGCGCAACCGATCGCGGCGGTTCGGATCGGCCCGACGCGCGGCGGCGCGGCGACCAGGGCCAGGAACAGCGGGAAGCCAAGCAGCAGGCGGCGCAGGATGTCGGCATTCAGGATCAGCGACACACCGCCGATCTCCGTCCCCGAGGCGCGCTCGAGCCCCGTATCCACCCGCCAGTCGTGCGTCGGCAGGCTGACGACCGCCTGGGCCAGGTTGAGCTGGCCGGCGAGCCAGTCCGTTCCGGGCCGGAGGATGTCGATCACCGGTCCGGAGCCCAGCCACCACAGGACGAGCAACGGAGCGAGCGCGGCGGCCGCGGTCAAGCCAAACCGGCCGCGTGGTGTGGCGAGGACGGCGAATGGCCTCATGTCTGCGTTCCGGTCTCTGCGGCCGGCCGTAGAGACGGCTGCGGCCAGCGCCGGGACTGCCAGCGGTTCCAGGCGAGGAACAGGACGATCCCGTCCAGCATGATGAAGGCGTCCCACACGAACAGGTGGAAGAAGTCGAAGGCGCCCTGGGCGAACCGGGAGAGCAGCAAGAGGCTGATGATCCGGAGCAGGTTCAGCCCCTGGATCGCCGCGACGCCGACCAACACCCCCGCCGCCCGCGCCGCCACCGGCGCCGGAAATGGCGCTACGGCGGCGGCGAACAGGATGCACACTTCGACCGCGTTGCATCCGCTGGACACCAGCACCGCGCCCGAGCCTCGCGCGAAGGAGAGGACCACGCCGTTGGCGACGACTCCCGCGCCGAACAGATTCATCACGCCGGCGCAGATGACCACCAGGGCATGCGTGAACGGCTGGGTGAAACCGGTATCGACCGCCGGCACGACCAGCAGCGCCATCGCCGCCAGAGTCAGGCCGGCGAAGACCGCGACATAGATCACTCCGCGAAACCGCTGCAGCACCGCACCCTCGATCATCCGCACGCCCGGGCGCGCCGAGCGAACCCCAGGGGCCGCGCGGGGTAGCCGAACCCTGCCATGAAGCTCTACTTCGGCCGGCCTGGTGTCGCCAGCTTTCTTCCGGAGGGCGCGCAATCCCGCGCGAGTCCGCGTCCGCCCCTCAAGCCTCGCTCATTCCCAGGATCACGCCCCTCTCCTCGGGCGTCACCGGGCATACCGAAAGGCGGAACTGGCGAAACATGGCCATGGCCTCGAGCGCAGGGTTGGCTTTCATCTCGGCCAGGGTCACGGGTTTCGGCAAGGGCCTCAGCGGCGTCAGCTCCACGGCGACGAACCGGCCGGCGGGGTCGGTAGGATCCGGAAAGGCTTCCCGCGCCACGGCGGCGATACCGACCACCGCCAGCCCCTCCTGCGAATGGTAATAGAGCACCTGATCGCCGACCCGCATGGCCTTGAGGTAGAGCGCCGCCTGGTTGTTGCGCACGCCGTCCCACACCGTCCGACCATCGCGCTGCAGGTCGCTGAAGGCATAGGTTTTCGGTTCGGACTTCGCCAGCCAGAACGACGCCGCCTGTTGCATGCCAAGGATCTCCATCGCCTCGATCGGCGCTCAGGGACCATGCCGCGCCCGGCTTGGCAATCGACTCCAGCAAGGCGACTGGCCCGTAAGACAATGTAACAAAACCGAAACCTTGCTTGCCGCGGCCACCGGCCGGATGCAATCAATGGAAATTGGCAGCAGCTTCCGTCACCGTCGGCGTCCCGACTTTGAGTAACCGCGAAGAAAGGCGGCGCCCGGTGTGCAGGATCAATGCAACGCCGTGGCGCAGGCGGGTGACGGCGATTCATCACGTTTCAATCTGGACCGTGGACTTGCGCTTTCAAATCTGATCAATAGTTAGACACGCATTAAGTGAGTATGTGTGTGTGTCGGCGCCAATGGCGCCTTTTGGAGCATGGAATGGCCCACCCTGTAGATGAACACGTCGGCGCTCGTTTGCGCCAATTACGCAAGGCGATCGGCATGTCCCAGCAGGTCCTGGGCGAACGCCTTGGACTTACCTTCCAGCAGGTGCAGAAGTACGAACGCGGCACCAACCGCGTCAGCGCCTCGAAACTGCATGAAGCCGCCCTGGTTCTCGGCGTCTCCATCTCCGACTTCTTCGAGGGCCTGCCCGCCAGCGGGGCCGACGGTCCGTCGGATTCGCTCACGGTCAAGATGTCGGCCGAACCCGACCTTCGTCGTCTGGTCTCGCTCTATCAGGCGATCCCCAAAGGCGAGTCGCGCAAGCGTCTGCTCGACCTCGTCGAGGTCATGGCCCGCCATTAGAGCACCGCAGGAAAAGCGGGATCCGGTTTTCGCTCCAGCGGCCCTCTAGACTACTGAATCTAGATCAAATTGCCGCCCTCAAGCGATTCCGTTCGGGGCGGCTTGCCGTAGGCCGAAACCGGCTGGTTTCGCGCCCGACGCTTTCGGGTCAAGCCCGGGAGCGTCGGCGCGTCAGGCTCCTGGAGACCGGCGCGCGGACGTGGCGGCGCCGTAAACCACGGTCGCGATCATTCCGAAGCCGATGGTGATGTCGACCGTCACATAGGCCCACACCCCGATCGTCGGATCGATGATCCGGGTGACGAAGGTCAGGATGGACAGGATCTGCAGGGCGCTGACCAACAGCGGCCAGCGCCGGTTGCTGGTGAAAGCCACGTACAGAACCAAGGCGAGAACCACGAGGTTCATGGCCAGGGAGACATAGCGCGGCCCCGTGCCGGCGTGCGGCGACTGAATCAGTATGCTCAGGGTGTTTTCGATCAGCAGCGCGGCGGCTAGCAGGCGCTCCTCGCGGCCGCCCTTCCACAGGGCGAACCCGCCGCCCGCGTAATAGATCGCGTTCTCGATCAGGAAGCGGGCGCTCAACATCCACAGCATGGATCGATGTTAGTGCATGCGCGGCCAAAGTGGACCTGGGTTCGTCTGCGCGGGCCCTGCGAGGTTCAGTGCTTGACCGATCCGGCCAGGTCGAATTCGATCGGATCGCGGGCGGCCGGCGACCGGGGCGCTTCGGCCCTATCCTCGGCGAGATCCCCGAGCGCGCGCGTGGCGCCCTCGACGATGGCGCGCGCCACCTCGATCACGACGTCGGGGTCGAGCCGACGGCGCAGGTCGAGCAGGCTGCCATGGATATGTTGAGCCACGTCCTCTGCTACGCTCATGACCGACACGTCTCCCAACCAAAGGACTCGGTACCGTACGCCAAGCGCGGCCGGCGGGGTCCCGCCGGCCGACCTGGCCTTGGAGTTCGATGCGATCGGTCGCCCGATCGTCGAAGCTCGGATCTAGGCAGCCTTTTCGATCACGCGAAGGGCCGCGGGCGTGGCCGTCATTTCCGGTACGCCGACGACGCCGTCGGGCGGGGGC
Source organism: uncultured Caulobacterales bacterium (assembly GCA_903837135.1). GTDB lineage: Bacteria > Pseudomonadota > Alphaproteobacteria > Caulobacterales > Caulobacteraceae > CAIOYC01. The sequence continues at coordinate 106,479 of CAILTK010000106.1, read as the reverse complement.
TTGTTCTGACCCGGCCCCGTCGCGGACACATAGCCGACGTAGCGCGCCACCGCTTCGGCGCTGCGGTGCGCCTCGATCACGCGCCGGCGGGCCTGGGTCAGGTCGCTCAGGAGATCGCTGGCGTTGTCGAACAGGCCCTGGCCGAACACGGCCGAGAGGCCGGCGTCCTTGCGCGCCTGCGGCAGGAAGCTGATCAGCTGTCCCTGCAGGGCGATGGCGCTGTCGAGCGCGTCCTCGATCTGATGGATAATACGGGTTCCCTCCCGCCCGAGGCGGGTTCTTGTATCGTCGTCCATGCGTGTGTCTCCGGCGCCGAGGCGCGTGCTGTGAGGTGTCAGCGGACCAGAAGTGGCTTTCCGACCGCGAAGCTCTGCAATGCGTGGATCAGAAGCAGCATGCCCGGCAGGGCGGCCCCCGCCACGAACGCCAATCCGATCGTCAGCCCCACGATCCACAGGGCCTTTTGAACCGCCGTCAGCTGTCGAGCGGTCTGGTCTCTCGAGAAGCCGGGAAATTGGGCGTCAGGCCGGACAGGATCACGATCATAAGCTCGTGCACCTGCTCCTGCGGCGACAGCATCGAAGATCGATCCACCAGGTCGTTCAACAGGAAGTCGATCATGGTGAATCGCGCCGGCGCCAGGGCTCGCAACTCGTCCCGGATCAGTCGCCAGGGGAGAGGCGGAGCCCCTTCCTCGACGCCGACCCGGATCGGCGCTTGTTGTGTTGTCGAACCCACCCTTGTCCCCCTCTTCACGAGTGGCCTCATGAAGGGCCGCGGCGGCGGCGGCGACTATGGTAGTCGTTTCATCTAGCCATTCTTTGACTATGCCGCTCTCGCGCTCCTTGGAGAACAAGAGCCGCGCGGCCAGCCGGCTGTCGCTGGTGCCGAGCTTGCGCCGGGCGCTGGCGAGATGGTTGTTCACCGTGGCGTCCGACACGCCGAGACTGTCGGCGATCTCCTTGGCGCGCAGGCCGGCCAGCACCAGGCGCAGGCACTCCCGCTCGCGTGTCGTCAGGGCCTCGAGCCCACCTCTGGCTTCGTCCTGGTTCACCTCTCAACGGTAGCGCGCAGTTGACGCGGGCGTCCATGCGAGTCTCCCCCACATGGCTAGTTTAGGTTGAGAGTGCGGCGCTTTGTCTGGAAAACTGTTGAGCTTGCAGCCAGCAAGCGGATCGGCGCCGGGTCGATCATGCGATAGCTAAAGCGTTCGGCCTTTCCGGCCAGGAGGAACTGCTCATGAAAGCCGTCGCCATCGCCCTTTCCCTCGCCGTCGCCGCCTCCGGCGTCGCGACTTCGGCCGGCGCCGTGGGCTGCCTGTCCGGCGCCGTCGTCGGCGGAGTCGCCGCCCACGTCGCCATGCACAAGCACGCCCTCCTGGGCGCGGCGGCCGGCTGCGCCGTCGGCCACCACATGGCCGTGGTGAAGAAGCGGAAGATGGCCGAGGAGCGCCACGCCGCCGCCATGGGCCAACCCGTCCCGGCGCACCACTGATCCAACGCGCGCTGCCAGCGGCTCCCTTTTGGGAGAGCTGTCACGAAGTGGCTTAAGGGGCGCCGCCGCCTGACACGGCGCGACGCACCCGGCGTCGCGCGGGGCCCTTCGTCCGCGGAGCCTGTCCTCGGGCTGGCCTCCGGCCAGACCCGGGGACCGGACTCCTCCCCCAAGAGGGGGAGAAGCTAGTCTTACAGACCTAAACCTCGAACCTGACGCCCTGGGCCAGCGGCAGGGTGCGGCCATAGTTCACCGTGTTGGTGGCGCGCCGCATGTAGGCCTTCCAGGCGTCCGATCCGGACTCGCGGCCGCCGCCGGTCTCCTTTTCGCCGCCGAAGGCCCCGCCGATCTCCGCGCCGGAGGGCCCGAGATTGACGTTGGCGATGCCGCAGTCCGACCCCTCGGCCGAGACGAAGCGTTCGGCCTCCCGCAGATCGTTGGTGAAGATCGACGAGGACAGTCCTTGCGGCGCGGCGTTCTGCCGGCCGACGGCCTCGTCGAGGTCGCGATAGCGCATCACGTAGAGGATCGGCGCGAAGGTTTCGCGCAGCACCACGTCGGTCTGCGCGGGCATCTCCACCAGCGCCGGCCGCACATAGACGCCGCCGGCCCCGTTTACCGCCTCGCCGCCATGGACCCGGCCCCCCTCCGCCCGCGCCTCGTCGAGCGCCCGCGCCATGGCGGCGCCGGCGCCCGCGTCGATCAGCGGCCCGACCAGGGTCTCGGCCTCGCGCGGATCGCCGATGCGGACGCTGTCGTAGGCCGCCGTCAGCCGCGGCAGGAAGGCGTCATAGAGGCTGTCGTGCACGAACAGACGCCGCAGGGTGGTGCAGCGTTGGCCGGCCGTGCCCATGGCGGAAAAGGCGACGCCGCGCAGGGTCAGGTCGAGGTCGGCGGTCGGGGCGACGATCGCCGCGTTGTTGCCGCCGAGCTCCAAAAGGGCGCGGGCGAAGCGTCCGGCCAACCTTGGCCCCACCGCCCGGCCCATGGCGGTCGAGCCCGTGGCCGACACCAGCGGCGCGCGTGGATGATCGACCAGCGCTTCGCCGACCTCCCGGCCGCCGATCAACAGCGTGCACAGGCCGTCGGGCGCGTCGGGGCCGAACCGCTTGGCCGCGCGTTCGAACAGGGCCTGAGTGGCCAGCGCCGTCAGCGGCGTCTTCTCCGACGGCTTCCACACCACCGCGTCGCCGCAGACCAGCGCCAGGGCGGCGTTCCAGCTCCACACGGCGACGGGGAAGTTGAAGGCGGAGATCACGCCGACCACGCCCAGCGGATGCCAGCTTTCCATCATCCGGTGCTCGGACCGTTCGGTGGCGATGGTCAGGCCGTAGAGCTGGCGCGACAGGCCGACGGCGAAGTCGCAGATGTCGATCATCTCCTGCACCTCGCCGAGGCCCTCGGAGACGATCTTGCCGGCCTCGAGCGTCACCAGCCGGGCCAGGTCGGTCTTGGCGGCGCGAAGCTCCTCGCCGAGAAGACGGACCAGCTCTCCGCGACGCGGGGCGGGAACCTTGCGCCAGGCCAGGAAGGCCGCATGCGCCCGGTCGATGGCCACGCTCGCCGCCGCGGGCGATATCGCCCCGACTTCGCACAGGATCTCCCCGGTGATCGGCGAGCGCGCCGTGACCGCGCCGTCGCCGGGCCCGACGCCAAGATCGACGCCGAGGCGCTCTAAGACGCCCAGGGCTTCCTCGCGGACCGGGCCGTCGGCGGGTTTGGCGGCGAGCGCGGTCGGGCTCATGCGGCGGCGTCCAGGCGGGGGGCCGGACCGGTCCGACGGTTCGGCCGATCCCAAAGCCCGTCTTCGGGCCCGCCTCGGGGCCCATCTTCCGGCCGGGCATAGACGCGGCCGAAGCGGTTGTCGAGGAAGGCGGCCAGGGCGATCTCCTCCTGACGCACCAGTCCCTTGGCCGGGATCGCCCCCTCGGCCAGAAGGTCGAGCACGGTGCAGACCGACGAGGCCGTGGTGGCCTGGATGGCGCTCATGGCGATGCCGCGCACCTCCCCGGCATAGACCTTGTGCGCATAGGTCTCCTGCACCAGCCGTCCGGCCCGCAGTCCCGAGACGGTGACGAACACCACCACCACGTCCTGCGCCGTCTCCGGGATGCTGGTCTCCAGGATCTCCTTCAGCACGTCGCGGCGGCGGCGCAGGCCGAGGTCGTTGAGCAGGAGCTTCATGATCGCCGCATGGCCGGGGTAGCGGATGGTGCGGTAGTTCAGATTGCGCACCCGCCCGCCCAGGGTCTCGCACAGGGAGCCGAGCCCGCCCGAGGTGTTGAACGCCTCATAGGCCACGCCGTCGAGGGCGAAACTTTCCAGCTCCTCCAGGGCGGCGGTGTCGCGCCGCTCGCCATGCACGATCGCCTCGCACGGCTCGCAGTACTCGTTGATCAGCCCGTCGGTCGACCAGGTCAGATTGTAGCTGAGGGCGTTGGACGGATAGACCGGCAGGGCGCCGACGCGCAGCCGCACGTCGTGCAGGGTGTCGAAGCGCAGGGCCATGTCGTGGGCGACGATGGAGATGAAGCCCGGAGCGAGACCGCACTGCGGGATGAAGGCGGTGCCGGCCCCCTCGGCCAGGATGCGCACGGCGCGCGTGGCCGCCACGTCCTCGGTCAGGTCCAGATAGTGCGCGCCCGCCGCCTTGGCGGCCGAAGCAATCTGCCAGGTCAGGTGATAGGGGGCGGCGGAGATCACCGCGAACCGGCCTTCGAGCAGGGTCTTCAGCGCCCCGGCGTCGCCGATATCGGTCGCTTCACGGCCGATCGCCGGGCTGAGGCCGGTCAGCCGCGCCGCCTCGCGGTCGGCGATGGTGACGCGATAGTCGCCCGAGCCCGCCAGGAGCTCCGCCACGATGGAGCCGATCTTGCCGGCCCCGACAACGACGATCTGTTTCATGATTCGCTCCCACGTTTACGCAAGCCTGGGCGACATCGCCGTCGGTTTCCATTGCCAGCTCGACGATATGAAGCCATCCTTTCGGCGATCCGCCGTAGATTAGAGACATTTCGACGATGGACGCCCTGGACCAGGCCTTGCTGTCGCGGCTGCGCGAGAACGCGCGCGCGCCGGTGGCCGAGCTCGCCCGCGCCCTTGGCCTGTCGCGCACCACGGTCCAGAGCCGCATCGGCCGGCTGGAGCAGTCCGGAATCGTCGCCGGCTATACGGTCAAGGTGTCGGACGCCCACGCCCGCGGCGAGGTGCACGCCTATGTGATGATCACCGTCCGGCCCAAGCAGACCGGCGTGGTCGCGGCCGCGGTGCGCAGGCAACCGGCGGTCCGGCGGCTGGAGTCGGTGTCCGGCGTGTTCGACCTTCTGGCCCTGGTCGCCTCGCCCTCGATGGCGGAGCTCGACGCGGTGATCGACGCCATCGGTGAACTCGAGGGGGTGGAGCGGACCACCTCGTCCATCGTGCTGTCGACCAAGTTCGACCGGTAGGGGCTACATCAACCTGCCTTGGCCCTGGCGATATAGCCGTCGATGACCGTGTCCAGCACCTTCAGCGGGGTCGGGCCGCTGAGCAGACCCGCGTCGTGGAAGGCGCGGATGTCGTAGCGGGCCCCGAGCGCGGCCTTGGCCTTGGCGCGCAGGCGCAGCCATTCGAGCTTGCCGACCATGTAGCTGCAGGCCTGTCCCGGCCAGACACAGTAGCGTTCGACCTCGCTGATCGCCGCCGTGTCCGGGTCGCCCTGGTTCTCGACGAAATAGCGGACCGCCTGTTCGCGGGTCCAGCCCTGGCTGTGCAGCCCGGTGTCCATGACGATGCGGGCGGCGCGCAGCAGGGCGTCGTGCAGATAGCCGATCCGGCCCCAGGGATCGGTGTCGTACAGGCCCATCTCCTCGGCCAGTTGTTCGGCGTAGAGGGCCCAGCCCTCGCCGTAGGCCGAGAACCAGATCAGCTTGCGGATCATCGGCAGGTCGGCCTCGCGGGCCAGCGTCCCCTGCAGATGGTGGCCGGGGATGGCCTCGTGATAGGTCAGGGTCGGCATCAGCCAGGACGGGTCCTCGGCCGTGTCGCGCAGGACGATGTAGTAGGCGCCGGGCCGGGAGCCGTCGAGCGTGCCGGACTGGTAGTTGGACGAGGCGCCCGCCTCGATCGCCGGCGGCACGCGGCGGATCTCCACCTTCGCCTTGGGCAGGGTTCCAAACCAGGCGGGCAGCCGGGCCTGCACCGCGCTGACCTTGAGGTTCAGGTCGGCGATCAGCTTGGCCTTGCCGTCGTCGGTGTTGGGATAGAGAAAGCGAGGATCGGCGAACAGGGCGCGAAGCCGTTCCCACGGCGCCCCCTTGCTCATGCCCTGGGCCCTGAAGGCTTCGTCGAGCCGGGCGTTCAGCAAAGCCACCTGCTCGAGCCCTAACCTGTGGGTCTCCTCGGGCGACGCGTCGGTGGTGGTCCAGTTCTTCAATGAGGCCCGGTAGTAGGCTTCGCCCTTGGGCAGGCGGCGCACGCCGGCCTCATGCGTGGCGCGGGTCCTGAGACCGCGCAGCAGCGCCATCTGCCCCTGCAGGGCCGGCAGCACCTCGGCCTGATAGATCCTGCTCGCCCGCCCGGCCCAGTCGCCGTCGATCCCCTTCTCCTTCGCGCGGCGGGCCACCGAAAGCACCACCGTGGCCTTGTCCGCCGGGGTGTCGGCGAAGGCCTGCATCTGCTTCAGGGTGGTGTCGATGACGAAGTCGGGCGGGATGACGCCGACGCCCGCGTCGTGGTCCACCTGGGCGCTTTCCTGATCCATCGCCTTGGCGAAGGCCGACAGGCGCGCGAGGTAGGCCTCGGCGTCGTCGCGGGAAGCGATCGCATGCTGGGTGTCGAGGAAATCCGGGACCGAGGCATAGGCGCCGGTGAGCTGAGTGAGGATATAGGGCGAGCCCGACCCCGAGCCGCCATAGTTGAACTGCCGGTCGGCCTCGGCCTGGATGTCCTGCACATAGGCCAGGGTGTCGTAGTTGACGGCGTCCATGCCGGTCAGCCTGCGCCGGTCGATGGCCGACAGCGCCTTCTGGCGTCTGAGGTTCTCGGCCTTGTCGGCGGCCGAGGCGGCCAGCGAGCGGTCGTCGAGCCTGGATTTCTCACCGACGAGCGCGCCGGTGTCGAGGCCGAGGTTGGTCGCGGTCTCCGGCGACCGGCGCAGGGTCCGCTGCACCACGTCCTCCATGAAGGCGTTCAGTTTCGCCGCCTCGGGCGGGGCGGGCGCCGCGGCCCGCGCTCCGATCGGCAGGGCGGCCAGGGCGGCGGTGGAGACGACGAGACGGCGGCGGTCGATCATGCGCGGTTCCTGCCGGGAAGCCCCCAGCGTGGCGGCCTTCAGCGCACCGTACAAGCGCGACGGGAATAAGGCCGGCGCCGACAGGCCCGGCTCCCTATGACTGCAGCTGCTGCTTCACCCGCTCGGCCAGGACCTTGATGTCGATCGGCTTGGCGACGAAGGTGATGCCGCTCTCGCCCTCCAACAGGTCGGAGAACTCCGCTTCGGCGTAGCCGGAGATGAACATCACCTTGGCGTCGCCGAGGAAGGGCCGGGCCTTCTTGAGCAGGGCCGGCCCGTCGAGCCCGGGCATGACCACGTCGGAGATCAAAAGGTCGATCTCGCCCGCGTGCTGTTCGGCCAGCTCCAGCGCCTCTTCGCCATCGGCGGCCTCGATCACCTCGTAGCCGCGCGCCCGAAGCAGGCGGGCGGCGACGATGCGCACCGCGTCCTCGTCCTCGACGAACAGGATGCGGCCGACGCCCGACAGGTCGCGCGGGGTCGGTTTGAATTTCAGCGGCGTATGCGCCGGCGCGGCGGCCGGCTCCAGCGTGGGCGCCGGAACATAGATCGGCAGGAAGATGCGGAAGGCCGCGCCATGGCCGGGCTCGCTCGCCACCCAGATCCAGCCGTCCGCCTGCTTGACGATGCCGTAGACGGTGGCGAGGCCGAGGCCCGTGCCCTCGTGCTGCGGCTTGGTGGTGAAGAAGGGCTCGAAGATCTTGTCCATCACCGCCGGCGGAATGCCCGGCCCGTTGTCGGACACCTCGATCAGCGCGCAGCCCGCGTCCGGACAGCCGGGATAGCCGAGCACGACCGCCTCCATGCGGGCGAGCCGCGCCACGCGGATGCGCACCACCGCCGGTCTACCGTCGCTGGTCCCGTGGCTGCGCAGGGCGTCGCGCGCGTTGACCGCCAGGTTCATCACCGCGGTCTCGAGCTGGCTCTTGTCGGCCCGCACCAGCGGCAGGTCGCGCCCATAGTCGTTCTCGAGCTTCACGTCCTCGCGCAGCAGGCGGCGCAGCAGCACCTCGAACTCGGAGATCAGCTCGCCGAGCTCGAGCGTCTCGCGCTGGACGGTCTGCTTGCGCGAGAAGGCCAGGAGCTTGCGCACGAGGTCGGCGGCGCGCACGGCGGTCTTTCCGATCTCGTTCAGTCCCTCGTAGGAGGGATCGCCCACCGGATGGCGCTGCAGGAGCTCGCTCAGCTGCATTTGAATCGCCATCAGGAGGTTGTTGAAGTCGTGCGCCACGCCGCCGGCGAGCTGGCCGATCGCCTGCATCTTCTGCGACTGGGCGAGCTGCAGTTCGACCTGCTTGTGCTCGGAGACGTCGATCAGATAGGCCACCAGCCGGCCGTCGGCGCGGGTCAGATAGAGATGCGCCACCTTGCCGCCGCCGTCGGCGATGCGCACCTCGACCGGCGAGCCGGGCTTGTCGACCAGCCGCTGCGCCGCCTCGGCGAGGCCGGCGGGCTCCAGCAGGTCGCCGAACCGCAGGCCCGCCTCGGCCTTGCCGTCGGTGAGGCTGAGGAGTGCGCCGTTGGCCTCGACGATCACCGCCTCGAACGGCTGCTGGCCTTCGAGCAGGGCCGCGCCGAAGGGCGCGGAGGCGGCGAAGGCGTCGAGCGCCGCGGGCGGCGCCAGCGGCGCGGGGGCGGGGTGGCGCACCTCCAGCACGCCGGCGGCGGCGGGCTCGAGCGCGCGGACCAGCAGCAGGCCGCCGTCGACCCGCGCCAGGCTCAGCGTGCGATCGCGCCACTCCGCCTCGCCGGCGCCCGTGCGCTTGGCGGCGACGAGGGCGGCGTAGAGGTTGGAGCCCGTCTTCGGCAGCCGCGACCCGCCGCCGACCAGGGCGCGCCAGGCGGGATTGGCGGCGACGATCCGTCCGTCGGGCCTGGCCACGCAGGCCGGTTCGCCAAGCGAAGCGACCAGGCTGGGGGCGAGATCGAGCCGCGGCGCTTCGCGGGAGGGCGCGTCGCTGGAGAGAAATGTGAACACCCCCGCCAGCGCCACGCCGCCGATGCCGATCAGCAACAGCAGGCCGGGCCCGGTGATCGGGCCCGCTCTCAGCGCCGGATAGGCCGCCGCGGCCGCGGCGATGACGAAGAACACCGCCGCCGCCAGCGCCAGCGGATCGACCAGGGGCCGCCGCTCGCGCGCAGGCTTGCTTCGTCCCGGCATGTCGAGATCAACGCTCATCAGACCCGCCCCACCTTGAGCGCGGGAGTATGCCGGAAAGGGCCACCCATGTCGTTAACGCCAGCCCGGCCGGCGATGAGGGTGAAATGCGACCTCCGGTCCTCTCGGGACCCCGCAGGGCCGGCGGTTACAGCCGCGCCGGTCGCGGGGCATGGGCCTGGGCGCGGCGGCGGCCGACGCCGAGGATCATGCCGATGATCTTGGCCACCGCTTCGAAGTGCTCGCGCGGGATGGTCTCGTCGACCTCCATGGTGGCGTAGAGGGCGCGGGCCAGCGGCGGATCCTCGATCACCGCGATGTCGTGGGCCAGCGCCACCTCCTTGATCTTCAGGGCCAGGGCGTCGATCCCCTTGGCCACGCACAGGGGGGCCGGGGTCTCGCCCTGCACGTAGCGCAGGGCCACGGCGTAGTGGGTCGGGTTCATCACCACCAGGGTGGCCTTGGGCACGCTCTGGATGGTCCGCCGCCGGGACGCGGCCATGCGTTTCTGGCGCAGCTTGGCCTTGACCAGCGGATCGCCTTCCGACTCCTTGGTGTCCTCCTTCACCTCTTCGCGGCTCATCTTCATCTTCTCGGTGAAGCGCATGCGCTGCCAGAAGAAGTCCACGCCGGCGAGGACCCCGAACACGATCAGCACGCCGAGGCACAGCGCCCACAGCCATTGCATCGCCACCGGCAGAATGGCGGCGGGGTCGAGCCGGCCCACCATGACGAGGTCCGCCGCCCGCGGCTGCAGGACGATCCAGGCGGTGCAGCCGACGGCCACCATCTTGGCGACCGACTTCAGGAAGTTCATCAGGCCGTCGATGCCGAACAGGCGGGAGAAGCCGCCCATCGGGCTGATCTTGCTCGGACTCAGCGCCAGCTTGGAGGGCGCCCAGATCAGTCCGGTCTGCACCAGGTTTCCCGCCACGCCGGCGATGGTCGCCGCGATCATGATCCAGCCCACGGGTGCGGCCGCCTGCAGGGCCATGCCCATCACCTTGACCAGGCCGGCCCCCGACATCTCGAAGGCGTCGGGCCGCTCGAGGAAGATCTGCAGCTTGGCGGCGATGTCGCGGGCGATCGTTCCGCCCATGCCGACGAGGATGGTCGCCGAGGCGGCGAGCGCCATGAAGGCCGGCAGCTCCGGCGATTTGGCGACGTCGCCCTTCTCGCGCGCCTGGGAAAGTCGGCGGCCTGACGGGGCTTCTGTGCGCGATGCGCCGTCGCTGGCTTCCCCGGCCATGGCCTAGCCCCTCGCCGGGCGGGCAGGGGCTGGACGCTCGTGATCCGGGCGCGCCCGGGGGGTCGGGCCGTGGCCGGACATGCTCACGCCAGTCGCTCGGCGAAGGCGCGATAGCGGTCGAGCCACAGGAGGCCGATCACGCCGAGGCCGAGGGCGAAGACCGACAGGCCGAGCATGACGGTCAGCGGCGTGGCGACGAAGAAGACCTGGAACTGCGGCATGGCGCGGCCGATGAAGCCGGCGGCCACGTTGAACACCAGGGAGAACACCATCACCGGGGCCGAGAGCTGGATGCCGAGGGCGAAGGTCTCCCCGGTCATCCGCACCGCCAGGTGACCGAAGTCGCCGACCGGGGCGGCCCGCGCCGCGGGGAACAGGGCGTAGGAATGGATCACGCCGGCCAGGAACACATGGTGCAGGTTGGTGGCGAAGATCAGCGTCATGCCGAGCAGGGTCAGGAAGGAGCCAACGGTGGCGGTCGGTTGCGCCTCGGTGGGATTGGCGGTCTGGGCGAAGCTCAAGGTCGTCTGCAACGACACCACCTCGCCGGCCACCGCCAGCGACGCCAGGAACAGGCGCAGCAGCACGCCGATCGCGAGGCCGATCAGCACCTCGATGGTCACCTGCCCCGCCAGGCCGTCGACGGTCGATGGAATCGGCGGCAGGCTGGCGCGCACGATCGGGTAGAGCACCATCGCCAGCAGGAGGGAGAAGGCCAGGCGGATATTGATCGGAACGCTGGTCTCGCCGATCCCCGGGATCAGCATGCAGAAGGCGCCCACCCGGGCGAACACCAGGGCCGCGCCGTAGATCTGCTCGGGCAGGGCGTAGTGTTCGACGAGGGTCATCGAAGGGTCACAGCGAGGCGATGCGCGCGGCGATCTGGTGCATGAAGCCTGACAGCAGCGCGCCCATCAGCGGCAGGGTGACCAGGAGGGCGAAGAAGACGGCGATGATCTTGGGCGCATAGACCAGGGTGGCCTCCTGCACCTGGGTCAGGGCCTGCAACAGGCCGATGGCGACGCCGACCACGAGGCCGACGAGCAGCACGGGGGCGGCCAGCTGGATCGCGAGCCAGATGGCGTCGCGGCCGATATCCAGAACTTCGGCGCCGTTCATGCGATACTCCGTGGAAAGCGGCTCCCAGACGTCGGGGACCCGATCCGACCCTCGCCAAACATGGTTAACAAGTCCCATACGAACGCCCGTTCGCCGCGCCGCGCTTGACCCGCCCCGGCTTATCCCCAGCTATGCGGCAAACATCATGGGAGGGGCCAAAGTGCCGCGTACGCCGGATTTCGATGACGAGGGCATGCTGCCGCCCAAGACCAGCCACGCCGATGGGCGGCCGACGCCGGAGGAAGCCGAGGCGGCGGTGCGCACCCTGCTGCGCTGGGCCGGCGACGATCCGGACCGCGAAGGCCTGCTGGATACGCCGGCCCGGGTGGTGCGCTCGTACCGCGAGCTGTTCGCCGGCTACGACACCGACCCGCGCTCCTATCTGGAGCGTACCTTCGAGGAGGTCGGCGGCTATGACCAGCTGGTGATCCTGAAGGATATCCGCGTGGTGTCGTGCTGCGAACACCACATGTTGCCGGTGACCGGCGTGGCCCACGTCGCCTATCTGCCGCGCGACCGGGTGGTGGGCATCTCCAAGCTGTCACGGGTGGTGAACGGCTTCGCCCGCCGGCTGCAGATCCAGGAGAAGCTGACCGCCGAGATCGCCAACGCCATCCAGGAGGTGCTGAACCCGCACGGCGTCGGCGTGCTGATCGAAGCCGAGCACGCCTGCATGACCCTGCGCGGGGTCAACACGCCGGGCTCGTCCCTGGTCACCTCCAGCCTGCTCGGCGTCGTCCGCGACGACCCGCGAACGCGCCAGGAGTTCCTGCGTTTGGCGCAGCGCGGCGGGTGAGGGCCCGATCAGGGTACTGGGGCTGGGGACCGGTTTCCGGATCGCACCGCCCCGTAACTCCGCAGGCCGTCCGCGCGCGACGTCCTTCCCACATAGCCCAGCTCGCGGCGCGCGGCCGCGTCGGAGGTGCTGAATTCCCGCCCAATCATGCGCACCATGGAGCGTGACAGGGGCGGGTCATCTTTCCGAAGCATCACCCCCCAGGCCGCCTCAAGCAAACCGCCCAGGGTGAAGGCCAGGCGATAGGGCATCGATGGGACTCTATCGATGGACAAGCCCTGCACGCCCGCAAGCATGGCGATGAACTCACGGAAGGTTTGCCGTTCCCGATCGTTGATGAAGTAGGCCCGGCCACCCGCGCCACGCTCGAGCGCGCATTGCACGGCCTCGACGACATTATCCGCGTGACAGGTCGAGAAGGCGTAATCGCCTCGGTCAAAGAAGGCGAACCGACCGGAGCCGATGGCGTGCGGAAGTTCACGGCTGAACGCGTCGCCCGCTCCCCAGATCGCGGGCGGACGGAGGGCTATCGTCCGGAAGCCGGGCTTGTCAGCGGCCAGGACGAGCTTTTCGCCGCGCGACTTGCTCGCGAGATAAGCCGAGAAGCTGTCCGGGTGGACCGGTGCGCTCTCGTCGATGTCGCGGAGGGGCGAGCCACGGTCATCCATGGCGACTCCGGCCGCGCTGATGTGGACGAAGGTTCGCGCGCCTGCCTTCTCGGCTCCGCTCAGTATCGCCGCCGTGCCGTCGACGTTGGTCCGGAAGTAAGGCGCACGCGGGCCCGCGAAGCGGAACAGGGCGGCTGCGTGAACGACGGCGTCGATGGCGGGAAGGGAAAGCGATTCCCGGCTGTCCAGGTCGCCCGCGACAGGCGACGCGCCCAAGGCGCGCAAGGCCGCGTGGGACGATGCAGACCGCGTCAGCGCCAACACCTGATGCCCGTCCCCCACAAGCTTCGGAATCAGGTGCTTGCCAAGGAAGCCCGCGCCTCCCGTAACGAGTATCTTCATTGGGGCGCCTCTTTCGTTTTGGGCAGAAAGACCGCCTGCAGGGCGTGCTCGCGGATGCTCGCGACGACGGCCGGGTCGGGCGGCCCCGCATCGCGCAGGCGAGCCGTCACATAGAGCAGGGAAGCGGCGTTGACGGACGACCACAAAAGGTCGGCGGCCGCCTCCGGCGGAAGGGCGAGACGTCCCTCGTCGGCGACGGCCCGGATGTGTCGGATCAGGAGCGCGAAGGCCTGCTCGGCGGCAGGTATCCGGGCGCCCTCGAGGACGCGGCCGATCATCGCGGCGTAGAGCCGGGGACGAGCGGCCGCGAAACGCACGTAATCGTCCCAGCCTTCCCGGAGCGTCGTCTCAGGATCGTCGGCCTGGACCGCCGCCTGCTTGCTTCGGAGGAACTGCGCGAATGCCTCCGCCATGGCGGCGCTCAGGAGACCGTCCGCGCTGCCGTAGTGGTGATAGAGCGTGGGCGCGGTGACCTTCGCCACCGCGCAGACCGCACGCGTCGAGAACTTCGCCTCGCCGCCTTCCTCCAGGACCTCCAACGCCGCCGCCAGCAGGGTGTCGCGCATGTTCATGAGGACCGTATAGCGCCGCTATATAGCGACGTCTATACCACCGCTATAGAGACGCTCCGGCTAGCTGAGGTCCTGCACAGCCTGCCCCGCGACGCCCGCCGCCAGCAGGGCCTCGGTCAGCTCCAGGGCGGTGGCGTCGACCTCGACCGGATCGCGGCCGCGGATCACCAGGCTGGAGCCGTAACCGTCCGGACCGAAGAAGGGATAGGACCCCAGCGACAGCTTGGGGTGCGCCTTGGCCACCGCCTCGAGCGGGGCGGCGATCACCCCCTCGCCCGAGCCCTCGACGCGGACGGTCCGCGACACCACCACCGCCGCCCCCGCGAGCCGGTGGCCGACGTCCTCGAGCATGCCGCGCATGACCTGCGGCACGCCGGCCAGGGTGAAGACGTTGCCGATCTGGAAGCCCGGCGGGCCGTTGACGGGGTTTTTCACCAGGGTCCCGCCCTCGGGCACACGCGCCATTCGCCGGCGCGCTGGCGTGATCTCCCCGCCCCAGCGCTGGGTCATCATGGCGATGATCTCGGGGTGCTCGTAGAGGCCGACGCCGAAGGCCTTGGCCACGCAGTCGGCGGTGATGTCGTCGTGGGTGGGCCCGATGCCGCCGGTGGTGACCACATAGGCGTAGCGTTCGCGCAGGTGATTCAGCGCGGCGACGATCTCGTCCTCGATGTCGCCGACCACCCGCGCCTCGGCGATGTCGACCCCGTGGGCGCCGAAGTACTGGGCGATGTCGCGCAGGTTGGTGTCCTGGGTCCGGCCCGACAGGATCTCGTCGCCGATGATCAGCACCGCCGCCAGGACGCCCTCGCCTACCGCCATTGGTCCCTCCGCTCGCTCATTCACCCTCCCCATACGTTATCCGCGCTTCGGCCACACCCGGATGTGGAGGCAAAACGCCGATGATAGAAGCACCGCATGCGTTTCCCCGAACCCATGCGCCATGGCGTGCTGCTGCGCCGCTATAAACGATTCCTCGCCGACGTGGCCCTCGACGACGGAACCGAGACCACGGTGCATGTGCCCAACCCCGGCGCCATGTTGGGGCTGAACTCGCCGGGCCTCGGGGTCTGGTGCTCGGACAGCCGGTCTCCCACCCGCAAACTGCCGCTGACGCTGGAGCTGGTCGAGGCGGACGGCGGCCTCGTGGGCGTGAACACCCACAATCCCAACCGCATCGTCGCCGAGGCCCTGCGCGACACGGCGATCCCGGAGCTTTGCGGCTACGCCTCCGTGCGGCCCGAAGTGAAGTACGGCGAGGCCAGCCGGATCGACTTCCTGCTCGAGGGCGACGGCCGACCGCCGTGCTGGCTGGAGGTGAAGAACTGCCACTTCATGCGCGAAGCGGGTCTGGCCGAGTTTCCCGACTGCGTGGCCGCGCGCTCGGCCAAACACCTGCGTGAACTCGAAGCCATGGTCGCCCGGGGCGACCGGGCCGTGCAGCTGTTCGTGGTCCAGCGCACCGACGCCGACCGCTTCGATACGGCCGGCGACATCGATGCGGTCTATCATGCGGCGCTGAGGCGCGCCGCGGACGCGGGCGTCGAAGTCCTGGTCTACGCCTGCAGCATAGACACGATGTCGGTGACGCTGACGCGCCCCATGGTCTGGGACGGTCGGAACGACCTGGCTTAGAGCCCGCGACGACCGAACACCGGCCGGCCGTCGGCCTGCAGCGGCCGCGCCGAAAAGGCGGGGGCCGGGGTGTAGGCCGAAGGTTGCGGCGTGATGTAGGGCTGCGGGGGCGGCGGCGGCCCGCTGGCGGGCGGCGGCGCGCCGAAGGTGGCGAGCAGATCGTCATCGTCACTCTGACCGGGCCAGAGCGCCAGCATCAGCAAGGGAACGAGACCCAGCAGGGTGCGCACCAGAAGCGAGTGACCGTACACCGCCATGACGATGGCCCCCGCTACGGCCCAGAACAGCTGCAGGAGTCGGCGAAGGCTCCGCGGCACACCGATATCGGCCATGCGCTTCCAGCTGATCGCGAACCACATCCAAAGGCTGGCGACGAGCGCCGGGGCGATCATCGGGATGATCAGGAGGGGATTGTGGGCCCGCAGGCTCAGGAACACGCCGACGCCCCCGACGAGGGCCAGCCCGGTCACCACCGCGAACTGGGCGAAGTAGAGACCGACGAACTGCAGCCGGTTGATGCGGCCGTGAAAGCTGAACAGAGCCTGCATCACCACCCCCGCGGTCCGTTCGGCCAATATGCCGCACACGACTTAAGGTTGGGTGTCGAGAGGTGCTTGACGCCGGATTAATTCTGATCCCCTACCGTCCGGCCGCGCGGGTTCTATGTTACAGACGTCGCCACAGGGATCCGGAGCCGGCATCGATGAATTTGGGACAGTCCGACGCGCTTTTGGCCGCCGAGCCCCTTGTCCGCACGGGCGCGATCAGGCTGCACGGGCCCGAGGGGTTCGAAGGCATGCGCCGCGCCGGGCGGCTCGCCGCCGAATGCCTGGACATGCTCGTGCCGGAGGTGAAGCCCGGCGTCACGTCCGAACACCTCGACGATCTGGCCCGCGCCTTTCTGCTGGATCACGGCGCCCTGCCCGCCTGCCTTTACTACAAGGGCTATACCAAGACCGTCTGCATCTCGGCCAACCACGTGGTCTGCCACGGCATCCCCGGCCCGAAGGCCCTGCGCGAGGGCGACGTCATCAACATCGACGTCACCTGCATCGTCGACGGCTGGCATGGCGATCACAGCCGGATGTACGGCGTCGGCGCGGTGCCGTTCCGCGCGCGCCGGCTGGTCGACGTGACCTATGAAGGCCTGGCCCGCGGCCTGGCCGCGATCAAGCCCGGCGCCCGGCTCGGCGACATCGGCCACGCCATTCAGAGCTATGTGGAGAGCCAGCGCTGTTCGGTGGTGCGCGACTTCTGCGGCCACGGCGTCGGCCAGATCTTTCACGATGCGCCAAATGTCCTGCACTACGGCCGCGCCGGCGAGGGGGTGGAGCTGAAGCCCGGCATGTTCTTCACCGTCGAGCCGATGGTGAACCTCGGCAAGCCGGCGGTGAAGGTGCTGGCCGATGGCTGGACCGCCGTCACCCGCGACAAGTCGCTGTCGGCCCAGTGCGAACATTCGGTGGGCGTGACCGAGACCGGCGTCGAGATCTTCACCGCGTCGCCGACCGATCTGTTCAAGCCGCCGATCCAGGCCGCGGCCGGCTGACCGACCGCATGGCGGAGGGGGCGGGAGAGTCCGAACCGGCGGCGAACCCCCACAAAGGTCACCGCCAGCGGCTTCGCGCCCGCGCCCGCCAGTCGGCCTTCAAGGGCATGCCGGACTACGAACTGCTCGAGCTCATGCTGTTCGGTTCGATCGCGCGCAAGGACACCAAGGCCCTGGCCAAGGCGCTGCTGGCGCGGTTCGGGTCATTGGGCGGCGTGCTGGCCGCGAGCGAGCAGGAGCTGCGAAGCGTGGCGGTCCGCGACGGCCAGGGGAATCTGCTCGAGGTCGGCGAGATCGGCGCGGTCGATCTGATGGCCATGCAGGAGCTCTGCCTGCGGGTCCGGGCCGAGGACATCAAGGGCCGGACGGTGATCGCCTCCTGGTCGGCGCTGCTCGCCTATGTGCGCCAGGCCCTGGGCCACGAGCCGCGCGAACAGTTCCGCGTCCTGTTCCTCGACACCAAGAACCAGCTGATCGCCGACGAGGTGATGAACCGCGGCACCGTGGACCATGCCCCGGTCTATCCGCGCGAGGTGGTGCGCCGGGCGCTCGAGCTTTCGGCCAAGGCGGTGATCCTCGTGCACAACCACCCCTCGGGCGATCCCTCTTCGTATCTATCCTTTCCGACACTAATTCCGGCTTCAGGCTGGTACTGGAGCCGAATGTCGATCGAGTCAGCGGCGATCACGATCTCATCGGTGATCGCCTGCACGATCGCCCGCCTATCTTCCCGAGGAAGCTCAGGCCATCTAGCATGGAGGGTCCTTGCTTCGTCGAGCATATAGCTCTGATTGATACGGGCCATTTTGGCGACGTCGACCGTCGCCTGCAGCCGGGCGATCTCGTCGTTCAGCTGGGTGAGGCGCTGATCTAAAGGTCGGTGGCGAGCGCCAAAGCTGTCGGTCGCAAGCTGGCCAGCAGCGTGCAGCTCGAAGAGTCGATCAATCTCCTGGGTGACCTTTCGCGCCTCGTCCGTTTGCCGCTCGATGAGTGCCACCTTGCTAGCGAGGGTCTCATCCATCCCCCTCAAATGCGTTTCGATTTCCGCATCGGAGAACAGGAAGCCCGAGAGCTGTGAATGATAGATCGTCTCCAAATCGTCGGCTGGGATTTTGAGGTTGCAGGCGCTGCAGGTGTATTTGCCGGTCTGCTTGCGGGCATACATCTTCCCTCCACACTGGCAGCGCACCTTGCCGCCGAAGAGGTGTTCCGGGCGGGGACCTGGGAACGGCTCGCCGGTTTTCCGGGAACGCAGGATGCGATTGCAATTTTCCCATAGCTCGGGTGCGACGATAGCTTCGACCGGGGTGAGGACCCATTCGCTCGGTGGCTTCACCTCGTAGGCGCCGCCTCGTCGGCGTGTCGTGTAGTTGGACCGATGCAGCCCCTTGGGCGTCGGATCGACGATGAGGTCTTCAATCGACATTGCGGAGAACGTCCGTCCACTGCGGGTGCGATAGCCTCGATCATTGAGGATTTGCGCGACCGCCTTCTTTCGTCCGTGCTCCTGATAGAGTTCGTAGACCAAAGACCGGACACTCGCCTCGCTTGGTTCTGGGACGAGCCGCTTGTCCTTCCACTGGTACCCAAACGGAGCCTTTCCTCCGAGGGGCTTCCCCAAGCCCGCGCGAACCGGCACAGATGCCGCCACCCGATCAGCGATCTCCTCCCGCTCCCACTGTGCGAGCGCTGCGATCATCGTGAAAAATAGGCGGCCGGCCGGCGTGCTGGTGTCAATTTGCTCCTGGAGCGAGATTAGATCCGCACCGCACTGCCGAAAAATCTCAGCAAAATCGAGAAGCTCCCTCGTATTGCGCGCCAAGCGGGCGAGCTTGGAGAACACGAGGCCTGAGATCCGCCCCGAGCGGACATCCGCGAGCATGCGGACCGCTTCCGCGTGCTGCATCACGGACTTGCCGCTAATCGCGTCAAGCCGATAGACCTCAACGACGCTCCAGCCTTTGAACTCAGCGTAGGCGCGCGCTCGCTTCTCGTGGTGCTCAGGGCTCTCGCCCTTGACTTGATCTTCGGTCGATACACGCAACCAGATCCCAATCGCCTTCTCATCCGCCATCACCATGACCTCACCGCTAGAACAAAGAGGATACATCAGGCTCGTCTGCAGGTGAATCCCAAATAAGCTCCCGTTGGAGGTATAGACTGATAGCACTTCACGACTTCAGAGTGTCACTTGACGTTGCCGGGTTGGAAAGGCTCAGCGAGACGTCTGGTCAACCGTATCGGCGCCCGACAGAAGACCAGAAGACCGCCAACTTTCAGCCGGAGCCACTTCCGGTACGCGAATAATCGCCCCAGAGATCGAGCGCCTTGAACAAGGAAATCATTACTAGTATGTTGACTGGATTGCGGCTTTCGTTCGAGGTGAGATAAAATGGGATGCCTACTGGCCTGAAGATGCACCCGTCGATCGATAGTTATCGAGACCCCCTCCCTCGTCGAAATAGACGGTAATTGCTACCGACGCGGCGCAAAACAGCGCAAGACGGCGGTCGATGCCGTCCCAGGGCCGACGTTCGCGCGGCTTTCGATGGCGGAATACACTGACATATCTGGCGACGGCCTCCATCACTTCGTGACGGGTGGCGTTCGGTTTGAGCCCAAGCGCTCGACGCACGTCATCGCGAGTGTAGACACGGATGGAGATGGCGTACTCGGCGCAGAGAGCGGCTACATCGTCCATGAAAGCCGTCACGCGCGCGGACCGCGTCGTGCTTCGCTGGCGCCACTGTTCAACCGCCAGAACCTCCGGACGGTGGCGCTTGATGAGTTCCCTCACCTGGAGAAGGGATGCGGCGTTTTTGTCCACACTACGAACGTAAGTGAGCCCCCAATCGATCGGGTGCGCGATATGTTCGAACACAACCCAGCCAAACCCCCGGACCGTGGGGTGAAGGCCGAGAACGACCGGCGGTGTCATGCGTAAGGATGGCTATCTGCCCTTCCGAGCATCTCACCGAGGAGTTCGCGGAAGGTCTCGGCCGCAGCGTCCGTACGGTCTCGATATGCCTCTTCGATCGCGACGGCACGGCGAATGACGTCTTCTTCGATTTCAGCAACCGCTGCTGGGAAAAGGCTCCGAAGAGACTCACCGAACACAAACTGGAACGCGACGGCTGGCGAAAGAGATGGCAGCCGATGCGCATACTCGTAATCTGAGATAGTGCTACGGGCCCGCACGCCGATAAGATGCGCCGTCTGGCTCTGTGAAAGAGCCCATTTCTTGCGGTGTAACCGCAGATAGTTAGTGTTCTTCATAGGGAGAAAGATCAGTTGGTATCGACCGCGAGGGTCACTCATATGGTCGCCCGAGTTGCCCGAACGCACGAGGGGGTGCTATGTCGACAACTCGACGTCACCTGTAGTGGTCGGTGCGTCCGACATGTCAGCGGAGACGACACCATAGCGCGCGGCAAGCGCCAAGATCTTTGGTTGCTCGGACGCTGGGACAACGTAGACACCATTCGATTTGGCGGTGGTGAGCTTCAGCTTTGTCCGAAGGAAACTGCCTACCCATTTGCTGGAGACAGGGCGCGACAGCCGATCGGCAGCGATGTCATTGAAGCTGGCTGTGATCTTCGCCACGGAGGGCGAAGCCGATCGCCCGCTGACCAGTCCCCAGACCGCCCCGACCATCGCAGCCTCCAGCGAACCATTGCGCTCTCGGTGAATGCGGTCCTGCTCCGACCTGAGCTCGGTATGGATGCGCCTCACTACCGCCTCATCATCAACGATAGACAGCAACGATAGCGCCGTTTGATTGAGGCGGGGCTCGACACCTACGGCTATCCGGCCCGGCATTACCCCGACCCGCTGCCGCTCTCGAAATCGCCACATGAGAAGCTTGTTGCGGATCGAGAGCGCGTCCCTGGCGACCGAACTAGGAAGTTGGATCGGAATCCCCTCTCTGAGGGGTCGAGCGCCTGTCTCTTCGGTTAGGAAACGGCTCTCGAGAGCAGGGTCCTCGAACCGCTCGCGCATGCCGACCAGCTTGGGACCAAAGACCCTGAAGGCGCGCGGGTCGAACTCCTTGTGCCGGTTGGTCATCGTCCGCAGCACCGGCAGACCTGCGGCGTTTCCGTTGTTCAGGATCTTGGTGAGCGCAGCGGTGGCGTCGGTGAAGCGGAAGTCCGCCTCATCGAGGACGAGGGTCCCTTGAAAGACGTCGAGGACATGGAAGATCGGCGAGACGGTTGAAGCGCCCGACGCAAAGAATGGCTTGTAGCAAATGGATCCCACTACCTGGAGTGCCCGGGTCTTCCCCGTGCCGTAGTCCCCCCGAAACCGAAGGTAGGGGACCTCTGAAAACACGTCGTAGACCCAGGACATCAGCGCGTAGTGGGCAGCTATTTCCTCGAAGCCCTCGCTGAGGTCGACGTACCGACGCAGATATCCCCTAATTTCCAGAAGCAACTCGGCTTTTGAGGCCGCCTCGCCAAAGCTGGAGGGCAGGAGCACGCACCCCGTAGCGATCAGGTTATTGTGCGGTGAATAGGGTGTGAGGCGCTCGCCCGACGGAAGGTCGAACGTTTCCTGCACGCCAATTTCGCCTTCTGGAGAGCAAACCGCAAACGCGGTCGTCCGATCGGCTGAATCGTACAGGAGCTCAATAAGCGTCCCATCGGCCAGCGCTCGCGATACCGACGGTGTTGTTCCTTCTCTTGTGGTGTTCATCCTATCAGATTACGGCCTTTGGGTCGGCCAGAAAGGCGACGCTCTGTCGCCAAAATACACCTCATGCTTTCTTGAACTAGTATTTGCGTCGAGGCCTCGCCTCATCTTGCGGCGCGATAGCGCCAGAGATGCTGATTGTTCAGTTAGTGTCTTGGCGCTGACGGCAAAAAAACTGGTCCACGACCGACGCTCGGGCGGCTTGTTTACGCGCAACCGCTTCTTGAGCACGACTATTTATCGGAGTTATGGCCGCATGTCGGTAAAACAGGTGCCCGACAGGACCATTGCCGCTCCCTTGGTCCGTCTTTATTTGATCGAGCGAACCGACCGTCGCTTCACCGGGAAGCTCGTGGGAACAGCGGGGGAACGGATTTATCCTCAGGCACGGACGCCATACGGCCTCAACCCTATTGGTTATGCATTCCCACCAAATTGGCACCTAATGCAACAACTACGGGCAGGTGTTAGGACCCACGTAGGTCCGGTTTCCCGCGAGGTCATAGCAGTAGTGGGTGACTGTTCCGTTGTCGGCTGTGACCTGGATAAGCCGCCCGAGTGCGTCGTAGGCGTAGGTCTCTGCTTCCGCCGAAGTCGTTGCGCAAACGGCCAAGCCGAACGCTGCCGCAGCCAGCACGCGTGTGATCCATCGCGATGACTTGGTCGGATTGTGCATTGGAACCTCCCGTCGCACTCACGGCATGGTTTATCACAATCGTCGCTTTGTCCAGCACCCCATTTCGATACAACTTGATGACGTATTAGTGAATCTACCCCTCAAGTGCCTTGGCGTCGCCGAAATCAACGGCGAGAGGCGCATTCAGGTGAAAAAGGCATTCGCCTACAATGCAAAAGGCCCTCGACGCTTCTCTCAATCACAACGACGAGTGGAACGTCTAAAGACATGCATCCCCAAAGCGTCGACGTGGAATGCAGTGGTAAAGGGTAATCCGCAGAATTCCCGCGCTGCAAGTACATTTTTCCGTGGCGAGTGAAATTTTCGCACTGGACTCGCGATTTGGCTGTGCCACCCTGCTCGCCGTCTGGTTGGGTGAAGGCGGGGCCCGCGCGCTGTGGGCGGGGCCTTGATGGGACTGGGGGTAACTCATGACGATAGCCTTGAGCGCGCGCACGCGCCGGCGAAATTGCGCGCAATTGATGTTGATCGTGCTGGTCGCTCTCGGATCCGCCATCACTGGAAGCCTTGTCTCCGTGCGTCCGGCCTCGGCGCAGGCGACGACGTCCGACCTACCGCCGATCGTGGATTATGGCGCCGGAACAGCCGCCGCCGGATACAGCGCAAATGGGGAGTTATCGTTTACCACCACGGACCTGAGCATCGGGCCTCCTGATGGCGGCCTGGTGTTTCAACAGAGCTATATAGGTGAGCACCGCGGATGGAGGTCAAACTTCCTGGGGGCCATCAGCGACGACGCCAACGGGTCCTTCACCGTCAGCTTCGGATCGCACTCCGAAACCTTCTCCCAAGTCAATTCAAATAGCCCCTACACCCCAGACCAACAGTCCGGAAGCAGTTTAACCTATAACTCCACATCCAATCAATGGACTTATATTGTTGGAGACGGAACCATATATCTGTATGACGGAGCTTATTGGACGAGTAGGTCGATAAGTCCTACCGTCCGAACGAGCGATGCGCATCTGGTCAAGATCACCAAGCCAAACGGTGAAGTCACGACAATTACCTATTCGTCTCAGTCTGGCTCAACTATGAGCGGCACGTATCAGACGGTGCGGATTCAGTCGGTCGTTAACAACCGCGGGTATATGCTCAGCTTTCAATACCTGCCCTCGTCGTTTGGTGTCCTGTACCAAGTTACTGGAATTGATCTTGCTGTGGACTATTGCGATCCAACCGCAAACGGATGTTCCAGCTTTTCAGTCTGGTGGCCGACCGTGACCTATTCTACCGATTCTGCAGGAGACTCTCTAGTAACCGACGCCTTGGGAAATACGACAACCTATAGCTTCGACAGTTTCTCTCCCAACGGCATTGTCGGAATAAAACTGCCGGGCGATTCAAGCCCTACCTATAATTTTGTCTACACCTACAACAGCAACACCGGCCAGCGGGTGTTGTCGACGATGACGACGGTGGACGGCACTTATACCAATACGTATCCTCTTGACCCCGCTGGAAGCAAAGTAACTCAAACAGACCCGCTCGGAAATGCGCACAGCATGGTTGTTGACGACAATGGAGTCATGGTAAAATCGATCGACGGTAACGGATCAACCACGACCTGGACGGGCAACAGCTGGGGCCAGATACAGTCGAAGACGCTTCCGGAAGGTAACTCAGAAAGCTATTATTACGACAGTCGCGGCAACCTGGCCCAGACGGTCCGGTCGCCCAAGCCCGGCTCAGGGCTGGCGGCCATCACCACGTCGGCGACCTACCCGGCGACCTGCACCTACCCTGCGTCCTGCAACGAGCCGACCACCACCACCGACGCCCTCGGCAACGTTACCAGCTACACCTATGACAACACCACTGGGTTGGTCCTGACCAAGACCTCGCCGGCCGACAGCAACGGCGTGCAGCCGCAGATCCGTTATGGCTACAGCGCCATACCGACCTATGCCAAGAACAGCTCAGGCGCCCTGGTGCAGGTTGGCGCGGTCACGAAGCTAACATCGACGTCGCAATGCGCATCTGGCACGGCGCCGTCGTGCGTCGGCACGTCGGCCGAGATCCTCACGACCTATGGCTACAGCGCCAACAACGCCTATAGCTACGGCGCCTTCCTGACCAGCAGCACTGTCGGCGCAGGCAGCGGCGCATGGGCATTGAACCTCACCACCAACTATTATTATGACGTGTTCGGGAACTTGGTGGGAATTTTCGATCCTCGCAGCGACTGCACCGACTACGCCTTTGATGCGGACCGTCGCAAAACCATTGAGGCCCACACTTCGGCCGGCTGCAACTATCCGTGGATGAGCTATTCCACCTTCGCCTATGACGGGAGGGGGCGGCTGACCAGCGTGAGCCGCGCGACCGGTTTCGACGTCAGCAACAACGTGACTGGGTGGCGCACCTCGCAAACTACCTATACGCCGACCGGCAGGGTGGCGAGCACGGTCGATCCCCTCAACAACACCACCAACTTCGCCTATGATGCCGCTGGCCGCCTCAGCACGGTCACCGATCCCACAGGCTATGTGACCAGATCCATCTACGACAACGCCGGTCAGAGGACCCAGGAGCAGCGGGCCTATGGCACGGCCCTGCAGCAGAACTACGCCACCTTGACCTACTCGCCGAATGGCAAGGTGCTTAGCCAGACCGACGCGCGCGGCAACGCCATTAACTATGCCTATGACGGGTTCGACCGACTTTCCACAACGACTTACGCTGACCGCACAACCGAGCAGAACACGTACGATCCCAAAAGCGAGGTCACTATCTGGACCAACCGAGCGGCCCTGGCGCAGACCCGCTGCTACGACGCTTTGGGGCGTATGACCGCCGAAAAGAGCGTCACCGGGGCGACCAACAGCGGCAGTTGTCCCACCGGCGGGACCGAGAACCAAAACACCAACTGGTGGGATTTCTACGATCGCAGCTTCACCTACGATCTCGCAGGCCGGGTGCTCACTGCCAACAGCACCAATGGTTGGATCCACAGCTATAGCTACGACAGCGCTGGACGGGTCCACACACACGGCGACAATCTCGGTACCTTCACCTACGGCTACGACGCCGTCGGTAATTTGGTCAGCCTCGGCTACCCCCTAGGCGACGTGGCTTCGTACACCTACGACGACCTCGAACGGATGAAGAGCGCCACCCTCGATGGCGCCGCGGTGGCGACATTCAACTGGGACGCCCTCTCTCAGCGGGTCTCACTCACCTACGGCGACGGCTCCTCGGTCGGCTACAGTTTTGACGGCGCCGGAAGACTCAACACGCTCAGCCACAGCTTCCCGAACACGCCCTCCGCCAACGTCAGCTACGGTTTCGGCTACGACGCCGCCGGCCGGCTGACCTCCCGCACCACCAGCAACGGCGCCTATATCTATACCGTGCTGATGGCCGCGCAGAGCTACGCCGCGGCCAACGCCCTGAACCAGTACAACACGGTCAACGGCTCTGCGCGAAGCTACAACGCCAGTGGGACGTACTTCCAGGACGCGACCCTGAGCCGCTACTACAACCAGGAGAACGCGCTGAAGTTCGTAACCACCTACAGCGGATCTGAATGGTTAAACGTAGATTCGGATGCGCTGGGCCGAAGCTTTCAGCGGCAGCACAACAATCCGAACGGGACATCGAATTATCGGTTCGGTGTCGATGGTCTTCTATTCTTCAGCGCCGGCCCGGATCGTCCCGAGATGGTGCTCGATCGTACCTACACTTCCGCATACAATACCAATAACTGGACTTATATCGGCGATCGGATTTACGTGCTCGGGCCCGACCCCGACGAGCGGTTGGCCTTCAAAGACGTCAACGGCACGGTCTATTATCCGCACACTGACCGCCAGGGCTCGACCATCGCCATGTCGACCGCAGGTTCCAACGTTCTCACGCTGACCTACGACGCCTACGGCCAGCCCAGCCAGGCCGTCAACGATGTCGGCCCAGGCGCCTCCTCCTACCCCTACCTCTACACCGGCCAGCTCTATGACGCCTTTCTACAGGCCTACGACTACAAGAGCCGCGTCTACAGCGCCGTCGATGGTCGGTTCTGGCAGGCTGATCCCATCGGGACGGCCGATGACATCAACCTCTATGCGTTCACCTACAACAGTCCGCTGAATTGGTCAGACCCTCTTGGACTGGCGGTAACCTGCGACGCCAGCGGCCACTGTGACGATGACGGAACAGGGAATAACGATATCGTAGTTACAGCCCAAAGATCAAACGATCCAGGTTCAATCTCGATAGGCACTCAGGTTCCTGGTCAGTTTCACTACCAACGGCAAGAGGCGCCGCAAAGTACGCAGCCGAGTCCGAGCAATAATAGGGCCGCTGCATGCGCAGCCCTGGTTGCAAAGAATGATCTCGCGGGCAGCGTGCTCGATGCAGCGAGCATCATTCCTGGCGGAGGAGATTTAGCAGATGTCGCCCGCCTTGGCGCTGGAGCTGCCTCGCTAGGAATCTCCGCGAGTCAGGGAAACAAGATCGGAACAGGTATTGGCGCAACTGGTACTGCTTTGGGTGGAGTGGTCGTTGCACGAAACACGGTCAACGCGGCTGCGGTGGGCGTCAAAGATGGATTGGAAGCCGTTCCTGGCATAGGTACTCTTGTAGGCCTTGGCGCTTTGGCTTTTGATGCGTATAGTGCAGTTAGTGAGTACAACAAGTGCATGTCGGAGCATTGAGGCGCGATATGCCCGGCGTCGGCGCTAGAATCCAGGGCGCGCTCAATGTAGCTTTCTAAGCCGAGACGTATTCTCTGCATCCGACTCAAAAGCGTAGTTGAGGCGAGCCTGTCCCGCCGCTACGTTGCTGTCGGAGATGAGCTACTTTAAGTTTTCTGTTGGCAACCGAGGGCGGCTGAGAATGCAAATCAATCCACTCTGGGCCGTTGTTGTGGTCCTAGCCATATCCTTGGCCATTGGCGTTATCTGGCAAGGCCTTCCGGGTCGTGCAGGCTGGGTCAGCCGTGCTAAGAACCCAAAATCCTACTGGGTGCTAATGGGTGCGATTGGCGCAGCAATACTTGCTTGTGCCTTCGCCGCTTTGACAATGCCTGCCTCTGGGAGTCACTAGTACTGAGAATCTGCCGTTGGCGTTGTCGGGAGCCATTGCTCAGCTTCCCGAGTCAGGCCCTGATCCGGCGCGTTTTGGTGTGTTCCCCAACCCTTGAAGCCTGGCCCAGTCGGCGAGGTCCGGCGTCCAGCTTGGCGGGTATTGTGGACAAGGGCGCATTTACCGGTCGCGTGGGCTACAGCCACTCGACCCCTGCGGTCGGGCTTCGCTCGAAGGAAATCCGGGGACACGATACGTATTACCTCTCTTCATCCGCCCAGCGCGGCGTCTCCCAGCCCCGTCACCCCCGACAGCATCGCCGCCATCAGCGCCCCGATGATCAGCCCCAGCGCCACGATCAGCACCGGGCCCAGGAGCTTGGACAGGGCCTCAATCCGCTTTAGCGCCGCGGCTTCCTCGAACGCCCCGCTCCGCGCCAGCATGGGTCCTAAGGCGCCGGTGGCTTCGCCGACGGCGGCGAGCCGCGCGATGGCCGAGGGGAAGCCCTCGACCTGCTCCAGCGCCAGCGACAGGGTCTCGCCCTGACGAACGCTGGCCAGCACCGGGGCCAGACGATCTCGCGCCTCGCGCCAGGGCGCGGTGCGGATGGCCAGGCGCAGGGCGTCGCCCATGGGCGCGCCGGCGGCGAGCATCGATCCCAGCGATTGGGCGAAGGCGCCATAGATCACAGCCGAAGCTGTTGTCCGGGCCGGACCGTCCAGGGCGGCCCGCTGTAACAGACGCGTTAACAAGCCGGCGCGCGCAAGGGCGAGTACGCCGACGGCGATCAATGCCAAGCCGACGCCGATCCCGGTCAGGTGGGCGCGTAGAGTGTTCGACACCGTCAGCAGGAAGGCCAAGGCCGGCGCCGCCTTGGCGCCCGCGTCTTCCACCAAGGGGGCCAGGGACGGGATCACGGCCAGCAGGATCAGGCCCATGGCCCCCAGGGTGGAGAGTAGGATGAAAGCCGGATAGCTGAGCGCCGAGATCAGCTGCTCGCCGATCAGGCGGCGCGACGCCAACACCTGGGCGCCCCGCTCCAGCCCGGCGGCGAGGTCGCCGCCCGCCTCGCCGGCCGCGAGCAGGGCCGGGATCACCGCGTGGCGGCCTTTCAGGAGGCGTGTGAACGCCGCCTCGGCCCCTTCCCCACCGCCGATCGAGACGGTGAGGCGATCGCACGCGGCGCGAAGGCTCGCCTTGGCGCTGCGCCGCCCGAGGATGGTCAGGGCCGAGCGTATGTCAGACCCGGCGCGAAGCAGGGCGGAGAGGTCGCCGAGCAAGGCCTCGAGTTCGGCGTCCTTCAGCGCCGCCTTGCGGGTGAAGGCAGGACCCGCTTGCCGACGGGCTTGGAGCCTGATCGGCGACAGGCCATCCTGCTTCAGGGCGGCGAAGGCGCGCTTTTCGCTAACGGCCTGGATGCGGCCGCGGATGCGCTTGCCGGCCGGGTCGACGGCGACGTAGTCGAAGTCCAGCTTGTGCGCGAGATCGATGTCAGCCATCGACGGCCGCCGCCGTTTCGGCGAGGGTGGTCAGGCCTTCCGCCGCTTTGTCGAGCCCATCGGCGAGCATGGACCTAAGGCCGAGCCGCCGGGCCTCCTCCGCGATGTCCTGCCGGCTCCGCCCTTCGGCGATGCAGCGCAGCAGGGTCTCGTCGGCAAGAAACGCCTCGGCGATCGGCAGCCGGCCCTGGAAGCCAGTTCCACCACAACGGACGCAGCCGACCGGTTTATGCAGGCGCGCCGGAAGGTCGAAGCCGCGCCGGCGCGCCAGGGCCGCGTCGGCGGGTTCCGGTGCTCCCACTTGCGCGCATTCGCACAGGCGGCGCACTAGCCGCTGGGCCGCCGCGCCGCGGAAGGCCGCCGCGAGCTGATAGGGTTCGACGCCGAGGTCCTGCAGGCGCGGGAGCACCGCCAGGGCGTCGTTGGCGTGCACGGAGGCCAGCACCAGGTGGCCGGTCATGGCCGCCTGCACCGCCACGGCGGCGGTCTCGGCATCGCGGATCTCGCCCACCAGGATCACGTCCGGGTCCTGGCGCAGGAAGGAGCGCAGGGCCGAAGCGAAGGTCAGGCCGATCGCCGGCATGACCTGGGTCTGCGATACGTGGTCGAAATGGTATTCGACAGGGTCTTCCACACTCATCACCTTGCGCGGCGAGCCGTTAAAGGTGGCGAGGAGGGCGTAGAGGGTGGTGGTCTTACCGCTGCCGGTGGGGCCGGTGACCAGAAAAAGGCCATGCGGGGCCCTGGCGGCGCGGCGCATGTCCTCGGCCACGGCCGGGGCCAGGCCCAGCGCGTCCAGATCGAGAGCCACCGCCTTGCGGTCGAGGATGCGCAACACGGCGGTCTCGCCGAACACCGTGGGGGCGGTGGCGACGCGTACGTCTACCGGCCGGCCGCCGACCACGAAGGTGGCCCGACCGTCCTGCGGCAGGCGGCGTTCGCCGAGGTTGAGGTTGGCGATCACCTTGATACGGGACACCGCCGGCGCGGCGAGGTCGGCGGAGACTACGCGATAATCGCTCAGCTGGCCGTCGATGCGTAGGCGGATGCGCAGGTCGTTGCGGCGCGGCTCGAAGTGGATGTCGGAGGCGCGGGCGGCGATGGCGGCCTCGAACACCGAGGATACGAGGCGGCTGCCCTGCCCCTCGCCGGCCCCGTCGGAGACCTGATCGAGGTCGCGCTCGATGCGGCGTTCGTCGACGGCGACAGGTTCAGGCGCGTCCTCGGGAAAGGTCCGGTCGAACGCCCGGCGCCACTCGCCGGGGCGGGCGGCCAGGAGCTTGACCCGGCGCCCGGTGGCGAACACCAGGCCCTGGATCGCCTCCTCGTCGAGCGGGTCGCAGGCCGCGACCACCAGCCAGCCGCGCTCTTCGTCGAGCGGCGCCAGCCTCGCCCGGCGCAGGAACTCGATCGCGACGCCGATGTGTTCGGGATCGATTGAAATGGGCCGCGCCCCTGGCTCCCATATCTCGCACTGGGCGAAGCTGGCGTAGAGATGAGCGAGCGCGTCGTCCGAAAGAATGCCGAGCTGGTTCAACACCTGCTCCACCGGCTGGCCCGTGCGCTCGGCGACGCGCCTGGCCCGGCCGACCGCCGCGGCGTCCACCAGGAGTTCGCTCTCCAATTGAGCCATGAGTTGCTGACGCCTTGACGGACCGCCGGAGATATCCACTGCGTGCTTCATCGGCTTCCCATCCATAGACTTGCCCAGCCGACCGCGAACCCCGCCAGCGCGATCGGGGGTCCGAAGGCGATCCGCCCATCCTTCGGCCGAAGCACGGCCACCTGAAGCAATCCGAGGAGCGAAGCCAAGGCCAGCGCCAAGGGCGTCAGCGGCCCAAGCCAGAGCGCGAGGGCGGTCAAGAGTTTGACGTCGCCCCCACCGAGCCCGCCCCTACCGCGAAGCCGGAGGAATCCGCGGCGCAATCCCTCCAGTATGAGGAAGGTGAGGAGCGCCGCGACCAGTCCTGCGGCGAGGTTCGCCAGCCCACCGAGGCCCGCCAACGGGAGGGCGAGAGCCGCGGTTGTTGCGACCAAGGGATCTGGCAGCCGTCCCGTGCGAACGTCGATCAGGCTCAGACCGAGCAGGGCGAAACCCACCGCAGCGACAAGCGCGCCCTGGAAGATAGCCCCGGTGCTCACCGCAGCCAGCCCGATCCCGAGACCAGTAAGCTCGCCGAGGGGATGGAGAGGATCGATCCTGCTGCCGCAACAGCGTGGGACCCCGCGCAGCCCCAGATAGGAGACCAGCGGCATGGTCGCGGCAAAGCCCAGCGGCGCGCCGCAACTGTCGCAGCGCGAGCGACCGCTGACGAAGGCCTCACCGCGTGAATATCGGATCGCGGCGGTGGTGACGAAACTGCCGATCACAAGGCCGGCGGCCGCCATCGCGATGACGTGTAAGGGCGGATTCATGACGGAGCCTTCAGATCCGTGTTGAGGCCCGTTCCGCCGGGCCTGCCGTCGGCGCCTAGGCTCTCGACAAAGAAGCCCTCGCTGGCTGTCGGCGGCAGATAGATCAAGGCATGCCCCCAAGGATCGCTGAGCGATTTGACGTTTCGAAGGTAGGGGCCGGCCCAGCCCTCCAGCGCCGCCGGATCCTTGACCAGAACGGCCAGCCCCTCGCTCGAGGTGGGATAGCGACCGACGTCGGTGCGGAACGCCTCCACAGCGGCGGCGACGTTTTCGAGTTGAAGTTGGGCCGCCTTGGCCCGCGCCCGGTTCATCTGGCCGAACAGGGCGGGGGTCAAGACCGCGGCGATCAGGCAGATGACGGCGATCACCACCAGCATTTCGGTGAGCGTGTAGCCCTCATCGTCGCGCTTCATGTCAGGCTCCCAAAATCCGGCGGCGAGGGGCAGGTCGGCGCGGCGTCGCTCCGGCGGTAAAACCGCCGATCGAGCACCAGCACAGGATTGGCGGCGTCGCTCAACAGCCGCACCACGCGGTCATCGATCCAGCCGTCGTCCGCGGTCGCCGTCAGCCGAAGGGTCTGGGCCGCGCCGGCCGCCGAGAGCTCTCCCGACCGGACCTCCGCCGCGACGCCCGGGGGCGAACCGCTGGCGGAGATCACATCCGCCGCGCACGTCCGCCAGAGGGGGCTCGGATCAAGTTCGTCCAGGGCTTGCATCAGTAGCGGCCGATCCTGGGGCCAGGCCCGCAGCCGGCCTTTCAGGGCCTCCGGCGAGGCGACGCCGAGCGCGACGAACCAGCTGTCGGGGAGTTTCGACGCCGCGGCCGGCAAGAGTTTGGCCTGCTCCGCCTCCGACCTCACACTGGCGCTCAGGCCCTCGAACGCGATGCGGCGAAGCTTCAGGCCGGCGGAATCGTTACGGAATGCGCGCGCTGCGAGCGCCTGGATGGCGTCCAGCCGGTACTCGGCTTGGGTGCGCTCGAGCCGGTGACGGGCATGGATGAGATCGAACTCGTTGCGCACGAGAAGGACGGTCGCCGTCAGGCTGACGGCGAGACTGACCGACATGGCCAGCGCGGTGGCGAAGCCCGCATCGCCCGCGCCCGAGACGCGGCGTTCAGGGATGCAGGGCGGCGGCATTGGCCTTCAGCGCCTTCATGTCGGTGGTGACCAGGTCCTTGGTCCGGTCGGCCTCGTTGCGGTTGTGAATGATCTTGGCGGTGAGCAGGACCACGAGTTCGGTGCGGTCGAGGTTCCTGGTGGTCGAACGGAAGAGCGCGCCGACCGCGGGAATGTCCTTCAGGATCGGCACACCGCTGGAGTTCGTCGACTTGGTGGAGGTGATCATGCCGCCGAGCGCCACCACGCCGCCGTCGTTCAGGATGACGGTGCTCTCGAGCTGGCGCTGCTGAATCGTGGGAGAGTCGATGTTCGAGCTCGTGGTCTCCTCGACCGAGCTGACCTCCTGGGAGATATCGAGCAGGATGGTGTCCATCCCGGTGATCCGCGGCGTCACCTTCAGGATCACGCCGGTATTGCGATAGTCCACCGTGTTCACGAGCGGCGCGTTCGAGTTCAGGGTCGATTGCGCCGACTGGGTCACCACGGGCACCTGGTTGCCGACGTTCAGCGTCGCGGCCTTGTTGTCGAGCGTGATGATCTTGGGCGCCGAGATGACCTCGATCTTGGAGTCCGAGCTGAGGGCGTTCACCGCCGCCTGCAGATTTGCGTCGAGATAGGTGACCGACAGGCCGGGAAAGCTCGATCCTACCGCGCCGTTGCTGTTCGAGGAGTAGGTGGCGTTGACGTGCTTGTTGGCGAGCACAGAGAAGTTGACCCCGAGGCTGTTGTCCTTGGTCAGCGTCACTTCGATGATCGACGCTTCGATCAGGATCTCGCCCGGCATTCGGTCGAGGTCGACGAGGATCTTCTCGATCTGCAGCCACTGCGACTGTGAGGCGGAGATCAGGAGAGTGTTGGTGTCCTTGTCGACGCCGATGCGAATGCCGGAGCCCTTGACCGCGACGGCCCGGTTGTCCTCATTCCCGCGGACCGACTCAGGGGGCCTGGAAGGTGTTCTCTGAAGGCCAACCGCCGCGCTGGCGAGCCCGCTCGGATCGATCATGCGTCGGTCTTCGGTCCTGGCCGCGGAAACTTCGGCGCCGCCGTTTCGGTTCGACGGCGCTTCTCCGAGGACCTCCGTCAGGGCGGCCTTGAGCCCATCGGACGAAGCGTTGTGCGGATGATAGATCCACAGGGTATTGCTGCGATCGTCCGCCGCCGCGATATCGAGCCGGGCGACCCAACGGGAGACCTCGTCGAGGCCAGCCTCGCTACGGGCGAAGGCGTAAAGGCCATTCATCCGCTTCATCGCCACGACGCTCGTCCCTTCGACGTGGGCGCCGCGGAGAAGATCGGTCACCTCCTCGGCGACCTCGGCGGCCGGCGCTTGTTGCAGCGGCAAGAACCGCATTCTGGCGTTGGGAGCGCCGTTGCGATCAAACAGACGGATGGTCTGGACGGCGGCGTCGACCTCCTGCGCGGTTCCGGTGAGGACGATCTGGCTCCGCGCCTCGTCGACATAGGAGACCACCGCGCCCGAGCCCATGGACTGCAGCGCCTTGGCGACCTCCTGGGGGGCCGCGTTGGTCAAGGGCACGGCCAGGGTCTGGTAACCGATGGCGTGCTTTCCCTCCTCCAGCGGCCGAAGGGTGGCCGAAGCCTTGGCCTTGGCGCGCTTCTCGAGCACCAGGGTCTGGCCGTTCTTCACCACGGCGATGTCCTGCAGCGCCAGGGTGGACTCGAAGGCGGCCAAAAGCTCCGCCGGAGTCATGTTACGGTCGATGCGGAAGGTGATCTTGCCGGTGAGGTCCGGATCGATCGAATAAGTTAGGTTCAGCGCCCGCCCAAGGATGGCCTCCGCCGCATCGGCCAGATCAGCGTCCTTGAAGGCATAGGTGTAGCGCGCGGGAGCGACTGCACCGGCGGCGCCCGCCATCATCGACGACCCGAGGGCCAGCGCCGCTGCGGCCACGATCGCCGCGGCGCCGAACAAGGGCGAACGGGGGGCAGTTCTCATGGCCGCGCCTGACTCGGCAGGCCGGCGCCGGTCGAAGGCGGCACGCTGGTCTTTCCAAGCTCCACCTCACGAAACCCCAGCGCCGTATCCACGGTGATCTTGTCGGCTTCGACAGCGACGAGGGTCACGCCATCGCGGCTCTGGCCGAGCGGCAGCCAACCGGCCAGGCCATCGCCGACCGCGATCAGCGCCGCCGCTCCGCGAGGATCGCGGGCGACGCCGCTCAGAGCCACCCTCACTTCCGCTGTCGCGTTGGGGCCCCGTGAGGTGGCGAACAGGGCGAGCCCCACAGAAGCATCCTTAAGCGCCGGCGAGCCCGCCGCCCGCGGTTCGCTCGGCCAGCTCGCACGCTCCAGGCTTGCGAGCAGGCCGGGCGAAGACAGCGGCAGGCCGACGAGCAGCCAGCCGGCCCCGGCGAGCGCGACCGCGCCGGCCAACATTAGGAGGGGCAGCCTATAGGACTCTAAGGCAAGCGGCGGTCGTGGCACAGAAAACGCCCTTTCAAATGCAGGGTGACCTCGACGCCGTCCGACGTCAGGTCGAGACCGTCGGCGACGATCGTCGGCGAACCGCTGGCCAGGTTGCGAAGAAAGCCCGTCACGGCCGCCTCCTGGCCCTTGGCGGTGACATCCACCGCCAGAGCAGCCAGCATCGGTCCGGGCGCCGGTCCGGCCGGAGAAACCCGATCCTCGACCAGGCGCACGCCTGTCCTGCTCCCTGCCGCCTCGATCAGGCCCCGTCCGGCGGCGAGACCGGTATCGGCGTCGCGGCAGATGGCGCCCGTGGGATAGCGATCCAAGTCAGCAGTGGCCTTCAGGGCGGCCTCGGCGTGCCGCAGCCGCGCCTCGACGATCCCCAGGCGCTGATCGGCCTGGGCCGGCGTCGACAAGGTCGACAGCAGCCACAGCAGAACCAGGAAGGTCGCCGCCGACAGGGTGACGACGGCGACGAGAAGCGGCGAATCGGTCAGGGAACGGTTCATGGTTCCACCCGCTTGGCGGAGGGCCCGACGCCCCAGAGCCAGAGTCCCGGCCCGAGCGGTGTGGAAGCTCGGCGCACCTCGCGTTCGCTGGCGCGCACCGGCGGAATGTCGCCGCGCACGGTCACCGTCATCAGCCCGCCCTCCCAGTGCATCGCCTGGATGTGGGCGCCAGGAGCCTTGGAGCGCGATAGCCAGTCGAGGTCGCGGAGCGCATCGGTCAGCGTATGGCCGCGGGCTCCTGCGCCCTGTAGCGCCCGCGCCTCGATCCTCTGCTCACCGGCGCGCTCGCCCAGGCGTTCGGCGCGTTGAGCCCGGCCCTCCAGCGCCTCGATCCGCGCCTCGCGGTCAGCTGAGACCGCCAGCGACGCCATCACCGCCGCGACCAGCAGGGCAAACGGGGCGGCCACCACGCCAATCTCGCGCACGCGCCGCATCAACTGGGCGCGCCGCGCCGCTTGCGACAGGAAGGCGACCTTGATCGTCCGGCCGTCGATCAGCACCTCGGTCTCGAAGGCCGGCAGCGTGTCGCCGCCCCGCAGGTAGACCGCGGCGAACCGGCTGGGTCTGCCGAAGCTCCAGGGCTCCAGCCGCACCAGCCGGTACTTCAGCGCTGACAGAACTGAGGGCGCGGCCATGCGCGCCTCGAGTTCGGCCGCGCGGGCCTGCTCCCAGGGCAGGCCGGCGGGGCCCGTCATGGTGCGGACGAACACCTGGGGTTCGCCGGCGCGGCCGGGGTCCGGGCCGCCGTGCGAGCCCATCGGTGAAAGGTTCATGGCGATGCCTCCGCCGTAGGCTGCGCATCGCTCCGGGCCGCGGAGGCGGCGTCAATCCACAGGTGCACCGACGCCAGGGGCGAGGCTCCGCCCGGCCCCACCAGGGCGATCGCCTTGAGTCTCTGCCAGTCGGTGGGGTTGTCGGGCGGCCAGTGATCACCGGTCGTCTTAGAGCCGATGTATTCGAACCCCGCCGTCTCTCTCTTCGGCAGGCGGACGTCGCGCACCTCATGGAGGGTGTTTACCTGCAGCACTTCCCCGCTTTTATCGGCGCCAAGCTCGGCGCTGCACCAGGGGCCTTCGGCGCAGTCGAACCGAAAGCCGTCGCGGTTTCCCACGAGGTCGACCTTCCCCGAGGACGAGAATGGCCCCTTGCCCCGGATCAGCTGATCGAGGCCGTTGGCCAGCGCAGCGGCGCGCTCCGCCGAAGACGCGTGCCCTGCGCCCTGTTTCTGTAGCCGGGACACTGCGATCATACCCCCGGTCATGCCGCCGAGGGCGAGGCCGACGATCATCAGCGCCACCAGCATCTCGGCCAGGGTATATCCGCGATCGTCCATGAAGCTTCCGAACATTATCCCTCCACCCGGCACGGCCTGAGGGTCGCTACCTTGAGGCGAGCGCCGATCCTGGGCGTCAACTCGATCCGCACGCGACAGAGGTCGGCGGACACAGCGGCGTCAGGTTTCTCCACCGTGACGGTCCAGCCGAAGTCGGCGGTCTCGCCCGAACGCTCGCCGGGCTCGGCGGGCGCACCGTCCAGCCGCCGTATCAGTTCGGCCCGCTCCCGTTCGACGGCGCCCGCTCGCGCCCCAAGCCTGACCGCGGTGGCTCCGGCGGCAAGGCTCAACGTCAGGACCGAGGCACAGAGGGAAAGGCCGACCAGAGCGTCGACCATGGCGTAGCCGGCGTCGCCCTGAGCGACCGCTTCCCCGCACTGACGGCCACCGCGACGCGCAGCCCCCTGCCGACCCCTCGTACGCACGAGACCGCCCCCAACTCGACTTGCCAGAATAGTCAGCAAATCGGAGAATTGGCCAGCCCTGGTTGAGCCTTCAGGACGGACACGCGTGGCCGAAAACAGCCTGCCCAGCCGATCACGATCGGCGCGCCCGAACCGGCTCGGGGCATATGCGATCGCCGGATCGCTCGTGCTGCATAGCGTGCTAGTCGCGGGCTTTATGATCCAGCGGGCCAACCCGGTCGCGTTGCTCGGCGACCCACTCGGGCGGGTAGAGAGCGGCCCGGCGACCGACGGCGTCTCCACCATCTCGGTGACCCTGGTCGCGGCAAATGCTGCGACGCAAAGCGCCGCGCGTGCGCTCCCCCAGGCCGCCCCCGCGGACGCTTTACAGAGTCTCATGACCAAAGCGATGGATCGCGCCCCTATCGCCGCCGCCGGACCCGGTCCGGCCAGACCCACCTCTCTCGACGACCTGATCGCATCGGCCGATCGGGCCGCGAATCCAAAGAAAACACGAGACGGAGGGGCTGCCGCTCCAGGCGGTCAGGCCGGCGCGACAGCTGCGGCTGACGGCTCGTCAAGAGACCTGTTCGGCCAGGCGGAGCCCTGCTGGCGCCGGGCGCTCGGCGCGTCGACCGTGCCGGTCACCTTGGAGATCTCGCTCGACGGAGCCGGGCGATTCGCCGGCGCCCCGAAAGTGGACTTTACCGCCGCTGGCGATGGCGACGCCCGTCGCGTCTCGGTCGAGCGCGCCTTGCAAGCGATTTTCGCCTGCCTGCCCTACCGGGTGTCGAAGGGGCGAGGCGTATACCGCGTCGCTTTCGGCGTCTCTGCAAGATGATGTGTGCTTGACGGCGCACAAACAACCGGGAGATGCTGATGCCGCGATTTGAGGGGGACGACATGCGTACAAGAGCAGGGTTGGTCGCGATCACAAGCCTCGTCGCTCTGGCCGGTCAGGCAGCGGCTCAGACGCCGTCGCAACCGCCACCGGTTTCCGCCGCTTCGCCGGCTAAGCCCCCCGGCCTTTGGGATGTCTCCAAGGGGATGCCTGCAGTCGCCGCTCTGAAGCGAATATCCCCCGCCTTGTCATGGATCCCGGCCACGGCGCAGGAGCATGGGCGTATCGCACCAGCGCACCTGCCCGTGCTCTCCCTGCCAGCGCCTCCGCCTTCAAAAACTGCAACCGGATCTTAGGACTCAATCTGCGCGCCAACGCATCATCTGAATGCCGCAACTGGCGTACATCTGTGTTCAGCGACTTGCCGTACATCAAAACTGCCCGGCCAAGCAGAGAGTATCCAGCTACCAATAGTGCTTTTTCGCTGAACTACACTTCTCGAAAGTAGCCGAAGGACGAACCCTCGAATGGGCGCTCGAGGCGATATTCAAAACGAAGCATTTCGAGGGTGCAGGCTCACGATCGCCTTTGTCTCGAACACAATAGGTTTTGTTCACGGACCTCCAATCGGGCGCTGGTGTCGGCCAAACTAGGCTAGCCTAAGGGACTCCGTCCCTCGCGCCCGCCAGGGTTCGCAGCTTCGCCGCCGAAGCGCCGGGTCTCCCCAATCTTCCTCCGCTGCGCTTCGTGCAGATTGGGTGATTCCCCTCCCGGCGCTCCGCCCTGGCGCTTGCTACCCCTGGTCTCGCCGACGGGCAGAGCCGCAAGCGCGATTTGCGCTTGCGGCTCAGACCCTAGGAGAAACCCACATGACCGAGCAGCAATCCGTTAACGTCCAACGCGGCGTCGAGATCGCCGTGCCCCTCAACAAACTCAAGAAGTCCCAAGACAACGCGCGGAAGCGGGGCCATTCGGCTGCCGACGTGGAAACGCTTGCCGCATCGATTGCGGCGAAGGGCATGCTTCAGCCGCCAACCGTCGCTCCCGAGTATGATGCGAACGGCAACGAGACCGGCTCCTACCTCGTGACCATCGGGGAGGGCCGGCGTCTGGCGCTCGTGCTGCTCGCCAAGCGGAGACAAATCAGCAAGACAACCTTGGTCCGCTGCCTGCTCGATGGCGACAGCGACGCGTTCGAGGTCAGTCTCGACGAGAACGTCACTCGTTTCGCCATGCATCCGGCGGACCAGTTCGAGGCGTTCAAAGAGCTTTCGGAACGGCGGAACTGGAGCGCGGAGGAGATCGCCATCCGCTTCGGCATTGGCGCCCCCCTGGTCCGCCAGCGCCTCCGGTTGGGCGCGGTCAGTCCCCCGCTCCTGGCGCATTATCGCGACGGGGGCCTCACCCTTGAACAGTTGATGGCCTTCGCCGTGTGTGAGGACCACGCGCGCCAGGAACGCGTGCACGCCAGCCTCTCCTACAACCGCTCGCCGCAATACATTCGGCGGATCATGACCGAACACGAAGTCGAGGCGCAGGACCGGCGCGCCCGCTTCGTCGGGGCTAATGCCTACTCCGCCGCTGGCGGCCGCATTCGTCGCGACCTCTTCGTCGAGGACGATGGCGGATGGTTCGAGGATGTGGATCTCCTCGACCGGCTCGCGATCGAGAAGCTCGAAACGTTGGCCGAAGCACTTAAACGCCGCGAGGGCTGGAAATGGGTGGAGGCACATCTCGACTATCCACAGGCGCACGGCCTGAAGCGCGTCTATCCGGTCGCCTTCGAGCCCGACGAAGAGGCCCAGGTACGCCTCTCAGGTCTCTCCGAGGAATATGACGCCATCCTGGCCGCGTGCGGCGAGAGCGAGAACTTTACGCCGGAGCAGTCCGCCCGGCTCGAGGAGATCGACGCCATCTTGGATGAAGCGTCCATACCGATCTACGCCGAGGAAGACCGTACCCGTGCCGGCGTGTTCGTGGCCCTCGACTGGGACGGGAAGGCGCGGATTGAGCGAGGGTTTCTGAAGCCCGATGCAATGATGTGCGATCCGACGACTGAGGAGGCTAGCGACCTGCATGAAAGGCCGTCGGCCCAGGAAGAAGCGAAAAACGTTGCGACGCGGGCATTGTCGGATCGCCTCGTTGCGGACCTCACGGCTCACCGCACGGCGGCGCTACGCGACCGCCTCGCCCTCGATCCCGAAGCGGCCTTCGTGACCGCGCTGCACACCCAGGTGCTGCAGACCTTCTACCGCGGGGAGGACGAGAGTTGCCTGGAGCTTCGGGCGACGATAACCGCACTCGATGGCTACGCCGCCGACTACCGGGCGAGCGTCGCCGGGCGGGCCATCGAGGCCCGCCACGAGGGATGGTCCGTTCTGCTTCCGGAGGACGCCGATGAATTGTGGAAGGCGTTGCTCACGCTTCACGCCGGTGAGCGCGCCAGCCTGTTCGCCCACTGCGTCTCACTGACACTGAACGCGGTGAAGGTGGTCGGTCGCATGCGCCGCAGCCTCGCCCATGCAGACGTACTTGCCGCCCACCTTGGGCTCGACATGACCACCTATTGGCAGGCGACGCCCCAAAGCTACTTCTCCCACGTTTCCAAAGCGCAAATCCTGGAGACGGTTCGGGAGGCTCTCTCTCCTGAGACCGCTGAGAGGTTGGAAGGCTTGAAGAAGGAAGCTATGGCGCAAGCTGCGACCGAACTCCTTGGCTCGGAGGGTTGGCTGCCGCCGCTCTTGAAGGGCGCGGCGGTCCCTCCAGCCTGAGTTCAGTCGGGTGGGGCCGTTATGCGGCCCCACCCCGTCTCCTGCCCTATGTCGGGGGCGGTGACAAAGTGCCGCCTCCGCGTTTTACTGTCCGCGCTGCAGGCTGACATAGGCGCCACGACACGCAGACCGCATTGGCGCAACGGCCACATGGCGCCGTAGAATCCGACTTGTCCTGATCCGTGCGCAGGACGTCGAGACTTCGGGGACGTCCCGCCTGTAAACCCTATGAAATATTTTCTTTACTGCCGCAAATCCACCGAGGCGGAAGACCGCCAGGTCATGTCGATCGAATCCCAGCGCACCGAACTGCGTCGGCTATTCAGCGAGGAAGCTGAATTGGAAATCATCGATATGTATGAGGAGTCGAAGAGCGCCAAGGACCCCGGTCGCCCTCTCTTCGACGAGATGGTCCGTCGCATCGAGGCACGAGAAGCCGAGGGCGTCATCGCGTGGGCTCCGGACCGCCTTGCGCGAAACAGCATCGATGGAGGCCGCCTCGTCTATCTCTTGGATCGCGGAGCGCTCAAGGACCTTAAGTTCGCGACCTACACGTTCGAGAACAACTCGCAGGGCAAGTTCATGCTCTCGATCATGTTCAGCCAATCAAAGTACTACTCGGACAATCTTTCCGACGTGGTCAAACGAGGCAACCGAACCAAGCTCAGTCATGGGTGGCGACCGAACGCTGCGCCTACGGGATATCTGAATGATCCCATTACCAAAACGATAGTCATCGATCCCGAGCGTATAGATCACGTCCGCAAGCTGTTCGCCCTGGCATCCCAGGGCCAGAGCGTTCGAAGGATCGCGGAGTTTGCCCGTAACGAACTCCAGTTTACCACGCTGAAAATTAGGAACGGCGGCGGACTGATCTCACCAAGCAGTATCCATCACATTCTTACATCTCCGTTCTACGCTGGCTCAATCCTGTGGGGTGGGCAGCTTTACCGCGGGAGTCATGAACCAGCGGTCTCGCAAGAGCTGTTCGACGAAGTCCAGCGGCAGATGAGACGGCCAAGCCGGGGAGAGCCGCGACGCCACATGTTCGCCTACACCGGACTGATCAAATGTGGGAGTTGTGGGATCGGCGTTACCGCCGAGCACAAGGTAAACCGATTTGGAAGTCGATATCTCTACTACCACTGCTCGAGGCCAAAGCTCGGTCCGCGCTGTCCGGAGCCCGCCATCGAAGTTCGCGAGCTGGAACGGCAAATCCTCGCCTTCCTCTCCTCGATCGAATTACCGCCGATGCTCCACGAATGCCTCATGCGTGAAATCCATATCGAAAGCCGCGAACATCAGGCGCGAGCGCAAATCGAACTGGACGCTCTGAAGGCACGCGTGGAGGAGGTCGACGCACAGCTCGCCGAGCTGACCAACCTCCGGGTCCGCGACGTGCTTTCCGACGAGGAGTTCATGGCCGAGCGCAGACGGATCAAGGGACAGCGGGAAAAAGCCGAATCCGCAGTACGCCGGGCAGAGCGGGCCACTCTCGGGATCGAACCCGCCGAAGACGTGATTTCGCTGTGTAGGTACGCCGCAATTTCGTTTGTGCATGCGGATATTCCGCTCAAACGGCTCATCCTAAAATCGCTGGGATCGAACCCTACCTTGAGTGGTAAAAAGCTGAGCATTTATGCCGCGAAACCGTTCCAGCTGGTGGCAGAATCCGCCTCTTGTTTTAGTCAGCTGGGAGACTCACACACCCAGACGCTACCCATGTCGCGGACGGCGACACATCGGCTCGCACGAAGAATAATTCGGAGTATATCGGACATTACTCCAGAGCGGATAGCGAGTCTGCGCTCGGCGGTGGAGAAGCTCGATAAGCTGAATGGCGCTGACGAGTTCAGAGTGGCGGCGTGAGTATGACGTCCCTAACGTCCCCAATGCCTCTCGAATGCGTCACAAGCAAATGAACCGTTGCGGGGCCGTGACCGTTGAGCGCTCGTACCAGACCTTGGCATTCAGCCGTAAAGACGACATCCTCGATCTGAGTCATAGCAAATTGGACGCTCGGACTCTCCGGGGTAGCCGAGTGAGTTGCCGGCTAAGCCGCCATCGACGGACCGAGCGCTTATAGCCTTGTGCCCAGCCCGTGAGCGGACCGTATTTGGTCCGTTCCCACTCCGCTTTGAGGACGCGCCGTGCTGCTATCATCGCGTCGTCGAGTTTCCTTTGATCAGCGGCTTGGCCAGTAGTCAGGAGTGCCTGAAGTTTCCGGTCGAGATGGCGGTGTTTTCGCTCCCTGAAATTCAGCCGCAGGACGATTTGTCGATAGCGAAACAGCGCTTGGTCCCGGCGGGTCCGGAGTTCCGCACGAGCCGTCGCGCACCCGAAAGCCGCCTCACCTACCTTTTCGATGGCGAGGAAGAACTCCGCGATCTCGGCCCGCAGGGCATCTACCCAAGCTTGGCGGAGCTGGGAAACGGCATTCCACCGTGCGATGACCGCAGCCACGATAGTTCCAACTCCGAGGGCGGCAAGAAGCGAAATCGCTACCGTAGGCGTCATCCTTGCGCCTACGAAAACTTGACGTGATCGACGCCCACTCGAACGCCCGCGCGTTCAGCGCGAAGTCGCACATAGCCGCGCACGACATTCTCACGGAATCCATACCAGCCTTGGCGCGTTCCAAACAAGATACGACCATGGTTGTCCTGCTTCAGCCTATTCATACGCTGATAGAAGACTTCCTTTTTCAGTTTGGGCCGGCCGTGTCTTTGCTCAACAATTCTGTCATAAGACTGAGCAAATATTTCGGTCACCTGTCTTGATAACAGCTTCCCATCGGCTACAGACCATAGAACCTCCTCGTAATCGTCAGAGTTACTATGCTTCTGGGTAGCGAGCTCGTAGGCCTGCCTAAGAGAAGTTTGGGATTCCTCAATTGCGCCGTGAATGCCGCGCTGATAATGATCCGCTGAAACAGCGGTTACCTTTACAGGGTCGTCCTGCATATCCCAGAAAATCTTCTCGCCGATGAGATGCACGTAGTACGGAAATCCATCGCTGATCTGGCCAATTCGAATAATGCTGTCGCGGTCAAAATCGATACCGAAGAAGGTGGCCGCCGCCTCTAGGATTTTCCACCGCGCGTCGTGAGGGATTTGCTCCAGCGGCACTGTTGCAAGATATCGGTCAGTCGATAGGTGAACGCCGATGAGCTCGTCGAGCGATCGGCCTATGCCACATAGTATCAGTCGTAGGTTTATTTCTTGATCTGAAAGTTGCTTGATCAAATCTGCGAAGCTCTTCTTATCTTTATCCTCCGCTATCTGATCAAACTCGTCAATGATCACCACCATTGGCGGCCCACTCGTACTAACAGCAGCCCGCAGGGCTTCGACCGCGTCGTTGATGTTACGCATCGTTGGCAAAGCGAGCCCCGAGTTGATCGGGGAGTCGATTTCCCTGAGATTGATGGTACCCGCGGCGCTGCTCTGATCGTGTATTGCGATCTGGCGGCGGATCGAATCCACCAACTCGAAGAAGGCGGAGTTTGCTTCGCAAGCGACGAGCGGGAAGTGTTTGGAGTGGGGACTGTGCAGCTGAAAAGCTGTTTTGGCGAGCGATGTCTTCCCCACTCCGCGGTCGCCGTAGATGAACACGTGCTTTCCTGGAGAGCCAAGCGCGCGGCTGATCGCCTTGAGCTTGGGCTCACGTCCGTGAAGATGTTCGGGCTCTGAAATAGGCTGCGCTGGTGTGAAATACTGGCAGAGCGCGGCTGTAAATCCTTCGTCCGTGTAGTCCTTTATCATTGGCCGATCTGACGTTGCGACTCGGAGGAGCCTCGCGCTATTGTGGCAGACCGTGCAAG
Source organism: uncultured Caulobacterales bacterium (assembly GCA_903837135.1). Lineage (GTDB taxonomy): Bacteria > Pseudomonadota > Alphaproteobacteria > Caulobacterales > Caulobacteraceae > CAIOYC01. The sequence continues at coordinate 62,069 of CAILTK010000106.1, read as the reverse complement.
CGGCGCAAGGGAGTTGACTTCGCATTCGGTGCCAGCCGTCCGAGCGCGCAAGAGTTGGCCGCAAAGAAAATAAGATCAATCGCTCGGTGTTGTCGACTTTCAATAAGATACGAGACGCACTGCTCGCGTCGCACAAAAGTGGGGGATCGAGGTTGATGATGCCTCTTGAGCTACCTGAGCAGATCGAGATTTAGCCGGCTCATTCGATTGGGCCGTTTGGGGGCGCTGGATCGCTGGCACCGCCAAGCGCACATACCCAATGGCAGTGAAGGGTGGTGGGCGACGAGCATCGCCGAACCAAGCGGGTTCCATTTTTTGCGCGAGCGACGCAAGTGCGTTGGATCGAGGAATCGCCCGTTAGATGGCGCGTCATATGTAATGGGCGGATTGCCCCTAGTTGGTCAGGCTGTTGTCGAGATGCGTGGGGATATGGCCGACGATGAGCAGCTGGTCATCTTCATGCCAATGGTAGTAAATCCTGAACATCCGCCTCGGGTCGACGCCGCTACCGTATTTGATATGGTAATCACACCAGACCTTCTCGCCGCGGTAGATCGCAGCATACGCCGGATAGCCCTTTATCGCATTTCTAACGGTAAAACATGGCTGGTCTGTACATCCGAGCGCCTCCAGTCGGGCTGTATAAGCTGCGCGGCGATCGTCGCTTGGCTCGCGCTTCATCGGGACGAACAAATCGTCGAGCATATAAAGGGCGTCGCCGATGAGGGCAGGCGTGTCGAACTGGCCTCTCTTCTCCATCTCCTTGAAGGCTTTGGCCGCAAACCACAGATTGGGCGACAGATTTCGGCTGGCCCATTCCTCAAACCCGTCGAGGTCGGTCAGGGGCTCACGGACGATTGGCACCCCACCCGATAGGGCCTCGCGAAAGACCTCGGCTTGGGAGCGATAGCGTGCGGCGTCGGCTTTGGTCTCTGCCAGGGCGCGCAGCAGATCGCTTCGGTCGGCGTCCATCTCGACCATCCACTGATCCATCTCTCGACGCGCCTTGTTGAGTTCCCCTTCCAACCTCAGATTTTCGTTCTCAAACAGCCGGATCAGATCGGCGTCCGACGTTTTCGTGCGTTCCACGGCGATCGCTTCGGCGGCTGCGGCCTGGCGAATGGCGTCGAAACGCGGGTACTCGTTGCTAGCGCCGCGGGTGATGGAAGCCGCCAGGACGGCGCCGATGATCTCGTCGGTGCGGTCGCGAAAGACAGGCTTAGCCACCCACAGCGGGTGATCAAATGGATTGGACTCCTCGACGTTGAACTTGGGCCAGTAGATGCGGGCACCACCGCCGAACACGGACAGAAGCCGGCCGAACCGGGCCCCGAATTCGCGCCAAGCGGCCTGGTTAAGGCTGAAACAATGGGCTGCGCCTGCCAACTTGGTTGCCAGGTCGTCACATTCGCTACAGAGCGCCAGTCCAGGCCGTCAGTCACCACGACTACCGGCAGCGTCCGGGTTGGATTTTCAAGCAGCGCGATCACGTCATCTACGCCCTTTATGTCGGTCACCCAGGTAGCCGTTTCCGCTAGCTGGACGCCATCGGCCACGGCGACGGTGCGGCTGATCACCTGACGGGCGACGCCGGGAAGGCTTGGAACAAACGCGGCGTCCTCCGACCGCGTGACGTTGATGAGGCGAGCCCCGAAATAGACTCGGCCAGTCTGTTCGGCGACGGTAATCTCCGTCACCCAAGTGCGCCCCACGGTGTTCGCGTCTGGAAAATCCAAGCTCCCCGCCCAGATGCTTCCGTCTTCTATAGCGAGCGTCACGGCCCGGGCAGGGTGGTCCCCACCTCCGCCGACGTCAAATGGGGTGGCCTGCAGAGCCTCTTGTGGAATGGCGGAATTGCGATTGCGCATCCAGGCGACAGCCTCGCGCACCGCGGTTTCGAACGCCCTCGGGCTCCGTATTTGGAAGCTCGATTGCGAAATTGACCGGATCAGACCGGTGGCCGCGACGTTCCGCCGACGAAGGGGCTTTAGCTCGTTGAGGCCCGAACCTACGGTCAGTGTCATATCACCCCTCCGCTTATCAGCTTGCCCGTTCGCGGTGTGAAAGGCCACGGACTTCCGTCGATCGTTCCGGCATGCGGCTTGCCGTGAATACTCGGAGAGTCCGATTTTGTTCGATTTCGGCCGCGACGGCCACGCCCACAACTCGCCGTTCGCGACCTGGCACCCAACGGCGAGTTTCCGGCGAGGTGGCGATGACCGCTAAGAGCCCATCTTCCCTACAATCGGATGGCAGCTAAGCGCTGATATTGTTGAAAAAGTCTCTGGCGGCTTCCGAGCGAGGTCGTTCCTTTCTCCCAGTGGCGAGACCGCACCAATAAATCCCCGAGAATTCAGACTCTACGCAACAGCGTTGCCGATTTCTGGGTCGGATTAACGTCTGGACGACTTTTTCAACAATATCCGCTCCTGGCGGCCGCTGGCTTCGGTCCTTATTCCGCAGATTCGCAGTCGGTTTTCAACGTCGGAGTCCGGCCGCGGATGGGTTACGGGCGAAACGACATCGCCCTCGGACCGGATGGGCCTCAACTCTCCGCGTCACGAGCGCCGCCGCCAGCGGTAAGACAAAACCAGAAGGGCGGTCAGGAGGGCGAGAACCGCCAGATCCGCTCCTTGCTGCAGGAGCATGGCCCCGGGAATGATGAACGTCATCAGGCTGGGGGGCCGAACTGGATCACCGCCGTGGGGTCTTCGTCACCGGTCAGGCTGAACAGGCGGTACAGAAGCACGTATCGGGCGGTAAACAACACCTGCAGAGCTATCAACACCCACAGGAGGCGGATCAGCCAAGTCTTCGGGCGCGTGGGCCCTCGGCCTTGGGCGCGAGGTTTGAGGCGAGAGCGCTTATCGCGCATCTGGGCTCAGGCCCGGCCTTTTCTCGAAGAGCGAATTGCGCCGACCCCCGCAAAGAGAACGATGACGCGCAGGGCGACCATGAAGAGCTCGAAACTCCACACCGGCCACCAGGAAGGAAGCACCAGGGGCGCCTTGAACAGCCAGGGGACCTGATGGGGCAGCATGACCACCATGTCCGCGCCCAAAAGGGCGAGGGCGACGGGCCAGGCGATGACGGTCGGCGCGAAGCATGCGATCACGATCATCAGGGTCAAGGCGCCGACCTCCGCGCCGGTCCGGATCGCCCAGTCGATAAAAACGGGCGGCGTGCCGAATTTCCAATAAAAATCGTACAAAAACAACATTCCGACCATGACGAGGCAGAACTTCGCGACGGCGCGCGGATCGTCGCTGCTAGACGTTGGGCCCGCGGAGGCGGGGCTCTGATACTGAGGGGTGACCGGCATAGCGAAGGGCTGGCCATGGGACGAAGCGGGCTTGGCCGGGGCGTGACCTATTCCACCAAGAGCAACTTGAGATTTTTCCCATTCCGTCTCCGGCGGCCGCGTTCCGCGAAGGGAGCCGTCATCAAAGCTGTCGTTGCTCATGCTCGCGCCATCTCGAACGAAGATTGGATTCCAATTTTGTTTCTCAAGGAATAGGAGGATCAATAAAGAAGAAACGTTTCCAATCTGCTACCCTTCACTGTCTAACAGTCATGTCATGTCAGTGCGCGTTGGACCACGCCGCTCGACTAGGATTTCGGCGGGGAGCTGCTTGATCTAGTTCTGAACGGAGTCGGCGACCGACGGTTGAATTGTTAATTGAATCAATAGCATCGGCCCGAGGGTCTGGCGGCAAGAGGCTTAATTCGTTCAGCTGAGATTATCGGGCGACTCAGACGCTTGGTCTTTGGGATTGGAGCGCACGCTCTTTGAGACGGACGCGCAATCGTGCGGGTCGACGCAGCCTATCCGAGATGTCCGATGTCGGGTGCGAGCCCGGAGATTGAACCGACCCTTTACTGACAAGGAAAGGCTGGCTCGGGTGAACTGAAATTCACGAGAGACTGCGCCGCCAGTGTTGTAGGCTCCGGTAGGCTGTTGAAGCCCAAGCTCATTGCACCGGGGCGGGCCATGTCTGAGGTTGGTGGGATAGGGTCGCCGCGGGTCCTCGCTCGGATCACCGGTGGGCTTTATCTCTACATCATGGTAGCGGCGATGTTCGCCGAAGCGTTTGTCAGGGACAGGCTGATCGTATCCGGAGACGCGGCGGCCACGGTTCGCAATATCAGCGCGTCGCAACAGCTGTGGCGCTGGGGCGTGGCCGCAGACGTTTCCATCACCCTCTGCGACGTGGCGGAGGCCGTCCTTCTGTTCGTCCTTCTGCGGCCCGCGGGGCGCTCGGCTTCCCTCGGCGCCGCCTTCTTCAGGCTGGTGTATTCGGCGGCGATGGCGGCGAGCGCTGCGCTCTTGATCGGGCCGCTGCACCTCATCAGCCAGGCCCCGGCGACCGCTGAGGTGCAGGCGCTGGTAAGCTATTCGCTTCGCCTTCATGACGCGGCCTTCGCCGTCGCGCTTAGCCTTTTCGGCATCCACCTGATCATCGCCGGCTGGCTGATCGCTCGCTCCACGTTCCTGCCGCGGCCGATCGGGCTGGTGCTGGTCGTGGCCGGCGCCTGCTACATCACCAACTGCTTTCTTGGACTTGTGGCGCCCACCTTGGCCGACGGCCTTTTTCCCTGGATTTTGTTGCCGGGCTTTCTAGCCGAGGGCGCGCTGACCCTCTGGCTGATCATCGTCGGCGTAGATCCCGTGCATTGGATTGCGGCTGACGCCGTTTCTACCCCCTGAGGGCGGCGTTCACTCGAGCTAGGTTCTGTCGATAAGGCGCCTGCCCCGCAATCGGGCGGAGACGGCGAGCATCAAGCCAGGATAGGTGTCGGCTGTCTTGTCGTATCGGGTGGCCATTCTGCGACCGTGCTGGAGCTTTGAGAAGCAGCGCTCGACCGGATTTCGCAGGGCGTGGATCCATCGCCGTCCCAGTAGCTGTGCAGGTTGGTCGTTCGGACGCCGCCGAGGCTGACCTGGACGCAGTTGCCGCCGCGGTCGTGATTGTCGGAGGCGTGAAGGGGCTGGTGGATGTCGCCCACGAAGTGGATGAGGAACTTCAACGCAAGAAGCTTCTCGTCGGCCGGCGTATTGGGATTTATGAGTTCTCCGGCGAACTCGTTGATCTTGTCGACGACGCAGTCCTGCGCCGGGCCCGACGAGGCCGGGACGGCGGCCGGCGGGAAGCCGAAGCACGCGGCCTTCAGGTCAGGATTGTCGAGCTCGAGGTCGACGAAATGCCAGCTGGCGGTCTCCCGGTGCCCGGCGCCGCGATAGGCGTCCGCCCAGGTCGCCTCGGAGGCCATGTCGTGGGCGGTGAGATTGTTCGAAACGTCGGTCTTCAGGATGGCGTCCGTCGCCGCCAGCGCCTTCAGGGTCAGGTGAGTGCGCGCAATCTCGGCGATGACCTCGTGGCCCTCATGGCCCCAGGCGTAAGCGGAACACGGGGCCAACCCAGCGACGACCGCCGCGATCCCTATCCAGCGGATGCTCATATTGCCCCCTGCACACCACAAACGGTGCGTCTTACCGCAGGTTGGTCCACAACCCCGCCCGATCTCGCCTTTCTTCGATGTGAGGTTCGCGGGATGAGCGGGGCAGTTTCACAGGGCCATGTTTCAGCCTCCGGGCCAAAGGGGGCGCGGGTCCAAGGAGATAGAAATGCGCAAACTGATCCTCGCCATGGCCGCCATGGCCCTGATCGCCGCTCCCGCCGTCGCGGCGCCGAAGAAGACCGACAACACCGTCGCCGCGGCGGGCGCGATGGCGCCGGCCAAGACCAAGGCCGCCCCGAAGTACGATTGCACCAAGAAGGGCAACGCCAACAAGGCCGCCTGCAAGACGGCGGCAGCGGCGACGCCGGCCGCGCCGACCCCGGCGCCCGCCCCTGCCGCGACGCCCGCTCCGGCGGCCACGCCCATGATGGCCGCAGCCAAGCCTGGCAAGAAGGCCCCGGTCTGCAAGAAGGGCAAGCTCTGCGGCGACAGCTGCATCAAGGCCACCGACACCTGCCACAAGTAGGGCTTAGGAGCGCCGGCCGAACGCTTCGGCCGGCGCTACCCCTTGCCTATCGGGCTTGGTCGTTGAGTATGGCGCACGCCGATGCCGCACCCCGAGCGATCCATATTTCCGCCGCGCTATCTCTCGGCGCTGCCGCCGGCGATCTGGTTCTGGGAGGCGTTCGGACAGGACCATGATCGGGCGTTCAAGCTATGGGCCGTACGCGCGCAATTGGTCAGGGTCTCCGAGGCGCAGAACTGGCGTTGCTGCTATTGCGCCGCCAGGGCGGACCCGCCGGTCGCCGGCTATCCCAAACTATGGGAGGCGACGCGGGAGCACGTCATCCCCATATCCAAGGGCGGCGGTGACGGCGACGACAACGTCGTGATGGCCTGTTCCCGCTGCAACAGCGTTCGAAGCGATCGAGACGCGCATACATTTCAGCGGACATCGGTGCGGTACGGTTGAAGCGCGGAGCCTTCAGAGGCGCGTCTTGGCGCTCGCGGGCTGGACGCTACGTATGGCGGCGAAGATCGCGATGGCCCCGCCAGCCATGCTGGCGAAGATGGCGGCTCCGATAGTGATGAAAGCCCCGACATGATGATCGCTCATGTCGGCATTATCGCAGATCGCAACGGCGAAGTCGCGCCTTGCCACTCTGGCCTGATGGGCGTGTTCAGACAGAGCCGTCTCGGCGGCGTCGGCACCGGCGCCATCTGTCTTGCCGCCTTCTGCCCCGATCGCGCCGAGCGTTGGACGCTACTACGGATCCCGCCGCGTAAACCCAAACTGGCAAGTGCGGCTCGGCCCCTTCGCGCACCGAGCGGACCTTGGGATCGCGTCAGATTCGAGACATTCAGCCCCGGTGCCGATGGCCAGATGTCGGCGGCGACTGGCGGTGCGCGCTGCTTCTGCGCCGCGCCGGAAGGTGGCTGACGGACCTCGACATGCCGCGTGTTAGGTCTTCCAGCGGTGAAGTTGCTTTTTCATCACGTCACTCGGCAGGTCGCCCAAGAACCGATCGAGACGAGCAGGGTCCGGCTCGTGTCGCACCGCATCGAGCACGATCTCCCACGTTTCGACTTCGGACGGGTCTTCGGTGAGCACAAGGCCAATGCCATACTTCTGGCTAAGCTCGAAAATTCGCTCGGCCTCGGCGGAGCTCTCAAACGCTGCACGAGATATCGCGTAAATCACGTAGGAGCGGTGGGCAGCCTCGCGGTGCGCAATCGCTTCCAGCACACCCATGATGCCCACAGCCTCGAGTGATTTGATCTCGAACGTGATGATCTCAAGTGGCTTGGGAAGGAAAACGTAGGTGCGGACCCCGGCAGCGGTGATGTCCGGACGCGTGAACGTGCCGCCGGTGAGTTTCGACCCTTGGGAATGGGTCTCCTCAATGTGGACGTCGTCGAAGCCGAACCGGCTGATCCAGCGCTCGAGCGTCGTCCGTATCGGCTGATAGAGCGGCCGCTCTTTCAAGCGGCGCTTCGTGGTGGGCTTTGACTCGCCACGCGCTTCCGGCGTCGCTTCAGGCTCAGTTTCCGCTATAGTGAGACGGACTGATCCGCCTTGACCGCGGCCGGGCACGATCTGACCGCTGCCGACGAGCCGACCTTGGACCTTCCAGTAAAACGCCTCGTCCCATCCCAAGGCTTCTCGGAGGCGGCGATTGCTGCAGGCGCCGCCGAGCCCTTCAAGCTGAGTTACAAATTCCTTGACGCGATTAGCCGTGACCCGATCTGGCATGCCGAAGTCGTTCCCCCGAATGGCAATACCTTCGTTCAAGCATGTATGACTGTCGAGTGGCTGGACCCATGGCCCAACCACCCTATGCCGGCATTCAACGTCGCCTACTTCTACAGCCGCGAGGGTCGGCCGGCCGTCTCCGCTCTCCATCCAGATGAATATCGGGCCGCGGGGTCGGAGAGAAACGCCCCGATCAATGGGCAATCGCGCCGTTGGCGTCACTAGGGCGCCGCTCGCCGCCTCCATGCTTCGGCATGCTCCTTGGTGAAGTAGAGGCCTATCCGGAACGGCTCCCGATCTAGGGTGACCGCAGCGAGAAGGCCCGCGAAGAACTTGAACTCGCCGGAGCCGTCTCCCGACGCAAAGTGGCGTGTCAGCGGGGTCGCCTCGCGTAAGGCTTGGCGCACGATGTCGCCCACGAGTCCGTCGCCGACCAACTGGTGATGATACTCGCATAGGATCAGGAGATTGCCGGCACCTCTGGCGGCTCCCATCGCGTTCTGCAGATGGTCGACATGGTGGGCCTCCAGGATCCCGCGGCGAAACCTCCCGAGCCAGAGATAGGTCTGGGGAAGGGCCAGCTCCGCCGGCTCGTGCGCCCCCAGACACGCCTGACAGTGGAGGCCGTAGTGCTGGCGTTTGAGCGCCTCGATCTCTTCGGCCTCCTCCGGCGAGTTTCTGAATCGATCCGTGCCTGAACCCGATCTCGAAGGTGGGCTCTTGGGGTGCCGGTGTTTGGCGTCGGTATAGTTACGGTTGGACTTGAACGGCTTGGGCTCGGGCGTCACCGGCGCGAAGTCCTGGGAGGCTATCCCATGCCCGGCCTTCAGGTCGCCGCCGGCGATGGCGGCATCAAGATCCTTCTCGTCCTCGTCATCGTCGCCGGAAGAACCGCCCCACGCTCCTCCCTGCACTTTCGCGCTCGATACAGAGGAGAAGGGCGTCTCGATGGCCTGCATCATGGCGTAGGGTGCTGACGGCGGGGCTCCTAGGTCCAGGAGATGCTCCGCCAGAGCAGCATAGAAGTCCATCCGCGTCTCGCCCGAGGCATCCACCCAGACACTTCCGGTACGAGTCTCGACGCCACTCGCCCATCGGCTTTCATAGCTGCGGCCTCCGAAGACGAATGTCGCCCACAGCGATCTTCCAGACCGGACGTCCGTCAGCTTCTTCACCAACGTCCGCCAGCGCGGACGGAGCCATTCCTCACTGATGTCCTGCCTTTCGAGACGCTTTGGCAGTTCTTCGCTCATGCGTCCGGACCGGAGTCGGCGAAGCGCACGGGCCAGTACATCCGGCGCAGGCACCTCGCTCGCCACGGAAAGGCTTCGAGGCGCCCCGACGCTCGCTTTCAACGACTTTACCTTGGCCCGCTTCAGGGCCTGGAAGACCGTGCCACTTACCCCTTCCACGTCGGTGATCGCGAGGCGCCTGACAGCATCGCGCTCAAGAATTTGTTCCTGGATCTGAGGAAAGTCAGGAAGGTAGATCGGGCTTCGCGCCGTGACCGCTCGTTGGTTACTGACTAGCTCGAGAAGGTCGCCGCGACCGCGCACCAGCAGGCAGCGCAGCGTCGGTCTGGCTGTCCACCACTTGAGCGGTCCTCGAGCGCCGTCACGCCAATGGCGCATGACCTGTCGGATATGTGTCTCGAGCGTGGTGGCGTCCTTAGTCTGGAGCCAGCTAAAGAACCCGACCGAGAGCGCCTCGGTGAGCTGTCTAGCCACGCCTGCCTTCACCAGCAGTTGCTGTCGCTCGGGAGTCAATCGGTCGATAGCCCAGATGACTTTCCAGCCACCCCAGAGTTCGGCGCCTACGGTGCCAACAGGCAGGGCCACCTGATCGGGTCGGAGGAGCTTTCCGCCGATAGGCAAGATCGCGCGGGTCTCCACCTCGTCCAGGGCGTCACACTCGTCCAGAGCGGCAAGACGACGGAAGAGAAGGTCACCTCCCTTCGCGTCGTTCTCCAAGGCGTCGATGAGCGCGATCGAGCTCGCATGACGCTGGATGTCCAGTCGTTGGTAGAGCCTCTCGTTTGAAAGCGCCGGGAGATATCCCGGGTCGAGCCTGCACTCGAGGACCTTTCGGACAGGAAGGTGAAGATCCTCGATCGACGTGAGGACGTTGGTTCTCGAGAGCGTGTGATGGCCGTACGCGATCTCCGAGACCCTGGGAGAGAGTCTTTCGTGATCCATCATGAGCAAGAGGCCCTGCTCCTGAGCCACGACCGAAGCGCGCAATGCCTCCCGGTCTTCGCCGTCGGCAAGCGCCTTGATCTGGTCGGACGTCAGCTCGTACCACGCCTCCAATTCCGCCTCCGTCGGGGTGGCGCGAATGTAGAAGGCGCTCGATGCGGAACCTCCGATGATCCCTTGAGCGAGCAACCACGCCGACGGCTGGTTCGTCACCTCGCGCAGGAGCTTCGCCAGTGCTGCCGACCGTGGCGCGACCATTTCGGACAAGGCGCAGTGGCTGCCTCGCGCGGTCGGCCAGACCCTGTACTCCGCCACGCGCTTGACGGTCGGGTATCGCAAGCGGGCGTGGTGGACCACGAGCCATTCGATGAACGACTGCCGGGACTGATCAGCGGCGCCGTCGAAATCAAGATTGGAGATGTAGGTGTCCAGGCCGAAAGGCTTCAGCTGGAGAGGGCCTTCTCGGAAGATCCTGAGACGGGAGAGCTCGCGGCAGAGAAGGATCGGCCGTTGCACGCCTCCCACCTCGGGCACGTCATCCGTCGACCTCTGCATTTCCTGCCAGGTTGCCAGCCCCCCGTCAGCGGTGGGGAAGAGCGCCCGCGTCTGGAGGTCCTGCACGATCCCCTGCGAGAGCGAGAGGTCACGGTTCTGAATGGCTTGAAGGATCTGCAGACGGCGATCGATCCAGTCGCGCCGGTCCCGGGACAACCGCCTCGCCTTGAGCCGATCTCGTCGGCCGTCGTCCTCGACCACAAGCTCGCCAACGGCGTCGAGGTCGGTCCAGATGCGTACCTTGCTGCTGTCGAGCTTGTTGAGGGCGGTGACTAGAAAAGGCGGAGTTCCAGACGCAAGCAGCCCATGGGTCCGGGGCACCGTGTCGAAGAGATCGTCGGCGATTTCGTCAGGCCGGTCGAACCGAACGACGAGTACGACCGTCGCGCCTCGGGCGAGGAGGACAGGAGCATCAGCCGGGACCGAAGGCTGGTGGACCAGAAGCGCGCCAGCCCCCAGTAGCCGAGCCGCCATCAGTCGTTCGGCCTCCGGATCGGGAAGGTCCGGTCGGCGGAGCAGGGCGAGCGCCTGGACGCCGTATCGCGGCAACAGCTGCTCTCTTAAGTATGTCACCATCGCTGCCTGGGCGGCAGCCAGGACACACCGATTGCGCGGAAGATCGCCAGCCAGACCGTGCCGCTGCGTGTCGGAGTGGAACGGCCCGGAGATGTGAAAGCCGAATCCCGTGTAGGCGTGGGCCTGTCCGTCCGGATAACCGATGGGATACCTCAGCTTGCCGGGTTCAGGGATCGGTCGTCCTCGCTCGTTCACTGCGAAGGACAGTTCGCCGACCACCTTGTCCTTCAATCGGAACAGCCTCGGCACGCGGCCTCTGTCGCTCCTGCCGACGTCGATCTCGAACGGAAGCGAAAACTCCCGGACCTGCCATTCCGCGTCGGCCTCGGCGCCTTCCTGGACGGCTGAACGACGCAGCAGAGAGGGCCAGCCGGCGATACGACCGGCGGCCCTGGAGAAGCGGAAGAGGTGAGGAGGCTTGTCCGCCCACTGCAGACTGAGCTCGTACCGGCCCTGGCTTGCAGAAACGGCTGACAGAAGTCGTTTCGACAGATGAAGAGCGCCGTCGAATGTCTTGCCGAGCCGATCGATCGAGACCGCCTCCAGGGTCAGCCCCTCGGCCGTGTTGAGGAACGCTTCCTTGCGCCTGTAGGCGATGGTTATCCGGGTCCCTGCGACCGGAGCGGAGGGATCCTCGGACTCCATGGCGACCGGATTGACCGGCTTCGAGCGACCATCGCCGTAGAGCAGAAACCGCATACGGTTCTGCGCGGACTGGACTATGATCTCGTCGCCGAGCCAGTAACCGGTCCTGAGCCCGTGGTTCTTGGCGCCGATGCCGTCTTCCTTCGGGGCCACCCGGCCGCCCGCCCCCACGACCTGGCGCAAACGACGCCACCCGTCCTGATCGATCTGCGCGCCGTCGCCTTCACATGTGAGGGCATTTTTCCCGAAATGGATGTGGGTCCGTGATGACCCGGCATCCAGCTCGTTCTGCACGAGCTCCACGACCAAGTCGTCCAGGTCGACGTTGGCGAGAAACGACCCGATCACAGCGATCGGATCTATCTCCTGATGCCGGACCTCGCCACCCATCCGCGCCAGCAACCTCTTCCAGCCAAATCGATGGTCAGGATCGTATGTAGTGGCTCCGTGCTCAAGCTTCTAAGTTAGGTTGGTGGTTGCTCTGACTCGGCTTCGAGGTGTGCATCGCGCTCTCAGCGGACGTTGGCACGTGGCCGAAAAGTGGACATTCAGCCCAGCCCGGCCGATGAGCCCTTTCGACCCGTTGCGGACTTGGGCCCGAGCCAACTGGCGCGAAGACGCCTCGCAGAATCCGGAGCCGCTCTACAGGCTTGCCGCTGTTTCGGCGGAGGTGCCTTGACAAACACGGTTCGTACTCCCATCTTTATGGCATAGGTTTCGGCGCGCTGCGCTACACGGAATAGAAGGGCTAAGCGTTCGGCGCTGCCCGACATCCTTAACCACCTCCCGCCTTCACGCCCTGTTCGACGATGGCCTTAACGCCCGTGGTCAATGCCAGTTGGAACAGCGAATTCGCATAGGACATGCCGGACTTGATGAGGGTCGGCTTCTCGGCGATTTCCGCTAGCTCGGCGAGCTTTCTAGTGAGCTCCTCGCTGCGGCCCTTGTAGGCTTTCGCCCAGATGGTCATAGCCTCAGCAAACGCCTGGTCTGCCTTATCCTTCGGATCGCCCGGCGTGAAGGCCTCGAGTCGCTTGATCATAGTTGTGACCGCCTCATGTAGCGGCGCGCGCCCGCCGAGGTCCAGGGCCTCCCGCACTTTCAGGAGATGGCTTTGGGCGAAGATCAGCGCGTGCAGGTGAGAGAACAGCACCCGCACCGCGCGTTCGTCGGCCGTCTCCTTGTCGCTGGCGTCCTTCGACAGGCGCACCACCACATTATTCCGGACGTCCGACTTGGCCGCGGACGTAAAATAGACCGCCCCATCCGTGCCTTCAGCGTCAGTGCGATCGCGGCCGACATCGGTCTGCAGGCCATTGGCGATCCTGATGTGCACCAGCGGCGGGCCCAGGGCGACCACTCGGCCGTTCAGCTCACCGGGCGGAAATGCATTGAGCTTCGCTTTCAAGGTGGTTGCAGCAAGATAGGCCTGACCCAACAGGTCGCGGCATTTGAGGATCGTCGTCGGCTCTTCCTCAAAGTCGGGGACGATCACGCCGATCGGCGACTCCAAGGCGGACGCTGCAATCACGCGGGGATCAAACCGGACCCCCTTCAGCACCCGGTCCAATTTAGTTTCGTCGTCGTCGTGGACGAGGAATCCAAACTCGAAGCGCCCCGCCATCTCACCGTCGTAGTACAGTCTTCGAAAGCGCAGCTCCGCTTCGAGGCTCGCCGGCCATCCATCCTGGCGTAGGGATAACGGGCGGCGCAATCGCACGGCGTTATTGAAGTCAGCGAAGTAGCGCTCGCCGAGCAGGCCAAGGGCGTCAGAGTTCCGGCTGGCCACCTTCCCGAAGCCTCGGATGAAAGCGCGGCCAGGATCATCCGCTGTCCAGTCCGGCGCAGGGACCCGACCCATATGGCCCTTGACCAGGGGCCGGTGATCCGCGAACGGGATTTCTACTAGGATGAACATCGGCGCGACCGTCGTTGTCGAAGAGGCGCAACCTTGGCAGTTTGCGCTCAGATTGCCATATCAGACGGACGAGGCAGTGTTGTACCCTCGGTACAACACTGCCTCGTAACGCACTGCAATGTGAATCTCTCCAAAATGCCGCTCCATAGGGCGTGGAAGCGGGGATTACATCGCGACGTTCGAGCTGTTGTCCAAACCTGCGGCTTGGAAGACCTCGCACATCAGCTCACGGAGTGGGCGACGGGAGATCTGAAAGCCACCCAGAAGATGGCAGGGAGGATCGTTGATGCTCAGCGAGCGGGAGCGTCGCGGCCTGTAGCCTGAACTATGTCCCCAACATCCCTGAAGTCAGTCGCGGCCCGCTTTGTTGACGGGCTGCGAAACGCCGCCGTGTAGAACCAATACTCTGCGCGCGCCTTGGCAGCATCTCTTGTCGCGCTGGCGATCTTTCCCAGTATCCCTTGAGTGAGATTCGCTTGCGGAATTGCCCACGCTAAGGGATCAAATCGCCCCGATCAATCCAATTTTTGAGAACTAATCCAATGAGATCTGGGTCAACATTAACGCTCTGCTCAAATTTCAGCCCAAGAAAATAGCGCTTACCTCGCCTACCCTGCTGTGAAGGTGTCAGTCGATAGTAGTCGGCGGTCCGAACAATCCATAGCGATCGATAGGACTTCGCAACACCGCTATCGCTTCGCTCACCAAGAGCTTCGTAATAGTGGGTCATTGCGTCGCGGGAACTTGTTCTATCCTTGTTTGAGCCGATGTTTCCGGTGGCAGATGCCTGCTCCATCGAAATCAAGGCACTCACAATAGCCTCCGAAGGAGCGGCCATAGAAAGCGTCACATGAAGGGCCAATACGCTCGACAGATTATCCAAATCCAAATAATATGGGAATAGCACACACCTATTTCTCCCAACTAAAATAGCCACTACTGTAATTGCTTTATCCATTCGACAATTATAACTCAATGATATGTCGTTGTTAATTTCAGCTAGATTCGATATTTATTTCGATATTGCTTTAGACGGAGTAAAAATCATCTGGGCGACCGCGAGTATTTGACCGACAACCGGAACTGCACCCGTTCCTCCCACTTCAACGATTTTAATTCCAACGCCCGGAAGTTCACCCGAGAGCTCTGCTGTTACCTCAGTGATTGCTGCTTTTTGCACTGCCGTGGCTACCCCCTTTGGCACAGCGATGAGCAATTCCTTGCCAGCTATTGCACCTTCACCTGCTACCCGGGTGGTTTGGTCTCCTTCAAATTGGTCAAGAGTGCGAGCATAGGATCGAATTTTTGATTTGAGCTGACTAACGTTAGCGTAACTCTTCGCTGTCAAATCAATAGATTTTATCGATGTTGCTATATTGTTTGTAAAATCATCAATAACTGGATAATTGTGTACGCTACTGCTCAGATTTGGAGCCCTACCAAGGGCAGTTTTTTCGATAACGACGCCTCGCTGAAGTGGCGGAAGCTTCCAGACGTCCGCTCCTGTGGACAGCGGTGGGGCCACAGCAGTCGGTGGTTGATTGCTCTTGGATGTACCGGACGGTTCGGGAGAGTTGGTTGCCGGCGTCGAATTCGCAATCTTTGTCGCCGAGCCATTCGCAGCAGGTAGAACCGGAGTGACCGCGATCTTCTGGGCGCCAGTTTGAATCGATGGGGAAACCGCAACCTGACTCTTGGGATTTGTCGGAGTGTTAGCTCCTGCGACGGCGGGGGTTGTCACTCCCCCAGACGTGTTACTCCTGACCAGTGCAGCCTGCTGCGCTTGGAGCGCTTGGAGCTTGGCTTGATCGGCTGCCAGCTGCGCCTGTTGCTGCGCCCGGAGTTGAGCCGCTTGCTGCGCCGCCTGTGATTGGGCGGCGACCTGCTGGGCCTTCTGTTGAGCTGCTTGTTGCGCTTGCAGCGCCTGAAGCCTGGCTTGGTCCGCAGCTAACTGTGCTTGTTGCTGCGCCCTCTGTTGCGCAGCTTGCTGTGCGGCTTGAGCCTGCGCTGTGGCCTGTTGCTGCGCCTTCTGCTGGGCGGCTTGCTGGGCTTGCAGCGTCTGGAGCTTGGCCTGATCGGCTCCCAGCTGCGCCTGCTGCGCCCGGAGTTGAGCTGCCTGCTGCGCGGCCTGGGCTTGAGAAGCCGCCTGCTGCTGCGCCCTCTGCTGGGCGGCCTGTGTCGCGGCCTGTTGCGCAGCCTGCGCTTGTTGCTGCGCCCTCTGTTGCGCGGCTTGGGTTTGAGAAGCCGCCTGCTGCTGCGCCTGGAGCGCCTTAAGTTGAGCCTGCGCGGCAGCCAATTGCGCTTGTTGTTGAGCGCGTAATTGAGCGGCCTGTTGCTGCGCCTTCTGCTGGGCGGCCTGTGCGGCGGCTTGCTGCGCCTTCTGTTGCGTAGTCTGCGTGTAGCCCGCGGCCGGGGTGAACGCGACAACCGCTAGCGCGGCAAGCGCTGCCACGAAGTTGAATGATTTCGTCATCCACATTTCCTCGACGGACGGGCCGTCTCGCCCAGGTGCGCGCCTACTGTGGCGTGGTCGGGTACTGTTTAGGCGCTATCGCATGTTGAGCTTTTGCTTGGACGCCATCGTGAACGCCGTCCTGCAGGCCGGCCTTGGCGCCGTCAGCAAGCGCGCCGCCGATACCCTTCATGAACTTTACAAAGCCGGATTCCTGAGGAGCCTGCTTCCATCCAAGTGTAGCGATGACATCGGGACTTGCCTGCACCAGCTTGACCGTTGTCAGCGGCTTCCACGCCCCGCTGACGAGCGCCGTGGTCGATTGTTCAAAGACGCCGGCGCGCTGATAGACCAGCGAGACCCTCACCTGCACACCTTGCTGCTGGCCGGCCTCGACCATCGATCCGTCCGTCACCTCGGAGAGGTCGGTCTGGATACTCTGACCCTTGTAGACCGTCAGGCCGGTGATGTGATCGGAGGCAGCATCGAGCTGATAGTGCCCCGCGATTGCGTTTCCGGCTTGGTCCATTCCATGGAAGGCGAGAATTTCTCCGGGTTTCTCCCAGGTATATTCGTACCAGCGACCCGTACTTCCGCCTGACTCGATCCATGGGTGGCCGACCAGGGTCGCCAACGGCCCCCAAAGGTTCTTCGGCTTGATCTCAATCTTATTTTTCGTCGGGAGCGAGTTCGACGCTGCAACACCTGCAGACCCGAGCGCAGCCAAGCCCTGTTGGGCTTGTTCGTCAGTGGGATCTATGGCCAGGGCGCTTTGGAAATCCGCCTTGGCAAGCTTTATTTGGTGCAGGCCTATGTGCGCTTTCGCACGTGATGTGTAGGCGAATACTTTAAGTCCGTCGATAAGGTTATCGGACTTCAGCGCTTTGGTAAAAGCCTGAACGGCGACGGTGTATTGGCCCTCCCCCAGGGCTGTGAGTCCGATTTCACTGTTGGTTGGCGCAGCAACGGCGTGGGACGCCAAAAGCAGGCCCGACAGCGCAACTGCGATAGCTACTCGCCGCTTCATACCGCCGCCCCTCTCCCCAGTTCGACCATAGGGCGCAATTAACGCTAACGTCTAGCCCTAAGTTGATCAGCTGCAGAGCGTTTTTAGCCTATCCCCGACCTATCCTTGATTGTGTGGCCTTCCTCGCCGCCGCACATGTCGCATACAAGTGCCCGAGCCGCTCCAAGCAACCGGCCCGCGAGCGTGACTCGCAAACCGCCAGCAAGCGAGGGCAAGGAGGAAGGCTGGCCGTCGTTGAAAGCCTCGATTGATGTTTTCCGTGAGAGATAGCGCGCTGAAGCGCCGCTACGCGCCTGGAGCAGCCTTTAACGCCCCTCCAGAAACCCGACGTTGATGATGATCCGGCAAGCGTCTGCTTTGTGACGGCTGCTCCAGCCCATTGCAGATCAAGCCCGCGACCGGAGATACCGGCCGCAGGCGATAGCTCACAGCTCGACCTGTTCGGCGAGTTGCAGGGCATCATCGACCTCGATCCCGAGGTAGCGCACCGTGCACTCGAGTTTCCGATGGCCGAGCAGCAAATGGCAGGCCCGCAGATTGCCGGTCTTCTTGTAGACCAGCGCCACCTTCGTGCGCCGCAGATTGTGCGTGCCGAAGGCGCGTGGTTCGAGGTCGATCATCTCCACCCACTGATCTACCAACCGGGCGTACTGACGGGTGCCAATATGCTGGCCCGGGCGGCTGCGGCTGGGGAAGAGCCAGTCGTCATCCCGCCGCCCACGTCTCTCCAGCCAAGCTGCAAGCGCCTCGCGGGTGGACTCAGTGATCTCGAATGGCACTGGCCTCCCGGTCTTCTACTGGATCACCGTCGCCCGTTGGCGAAGGACACCACCTGGCACCACGTCGCTGACCCTGAGTTTGACCAGGTCGCACCCACGCAGCTTGGCGTCGATGGCGCAGTCGAACGTGGCTAAATCTCGAACCTGTTTGTTCACCTTGAGTTGCTGTCGGCTCGCCCAAACATGCTTGGGTTTTAAAGGCGGCTTCGCGCCGATGACCCGACCGGAATTCCAGGGCCGGGGATTTTCTCGGAATAAATCTCGCTGGGACATTGGTAGCTCCTTGTGAAGCCCCACCAGTTCAACGCTTCAGACGATCAAGATGGGTTCTTGAGCAAGCTTGGAGCGACGGCTTACCGGCGCTGTTCCTTAGATATTGGCCAAATTGCCCGACAATGATTGTTCGGGACGCTCATGATTTGGCCTATCTACGATAGAGATTGATACGGATGGCATCGCCGAAGAAGGTGATGCCCCACGATGAAATTATGTTGCGCGCATCGAGCCACTTCACGAGCTCCAGATTCATATCCGTCTTGTCCAACCTCGGCGTGTGGTAACCGGTGTTGATCTGGCAAAAAGGGGCTGGGAGCGCTGAGAGGATCTCGCGTACATCACCATCCTTCAGCGCCTCCTGGCACTTGTTTAGAAGAGAGATTTGGACCGGACTCGGTGTCGA
This sequence comes from uncultured Caulobacterales bacterium, assembly GCA_903837135.1. Lineage (GTDB taxonomy): Bacteria > Pseudomonadota > Alphaproteobacteria > Caulobacterales > Caulobacteraceae > CAIOYC01. Next base: position 43,529 of record CAILTK010000106.1, on the reverse strand, counting down.
ATACAGGATCACGGCGCGTGCAGCTCCAGCGTCCAGGTCACCCACGTCCGCACCCGTCCTATCCAGGATTTTCCCTACCTTACTCGCCCGGCGTGGGTGGTCGGCGAGTGAGTGGAGATCCATTGATTGGATGACCTCCAGTCTGTTCGTGTCGCCGATATCCTCGTCGAGGAGCACATCGCGAAAGTCGTCCCCTAGCGTGAAGGTCGCCTGGTCCTTTAGATATGCCTTGATGTTATGGGTCACGAAGAGGATTTGCAGGTCCAACTGCCCCTCGAGCGCGTCCACGTTCTCCGTCGAGAACACCACTCGGGCTTCCTCGATCAATATCCGCAGCTTTTTGGGACCGAGATCGGTCGGGAACTGCCTGAAGGCGCGCGGCAGGACTTTAACGTAGGTCCGGTAAGCGTCGTCACTCAGCCTGTCGTTATCTATCAGGAACCGGCGGAGTCCGGCCGCCTCGTCGCCGTCGGGAATGCCCGACTGTGGGAGCGCTGTTAGTGCCGTCTGCGTCTCCAGAAAGGCGGTGAGGACCGCCCCGTCGAACTCGCCGCTGCTCATGAAACCAAGGCAATTCACCCATGACGGCTCGATCCTGCCCAGCTGGAAAACGTGGGAGCGGAAACGCGGTGGCACGTCATCAAGGGACGGTATGTTCGCCGACTGCCTACCAAGGAACGCGAGCAGATCGTCGAACTCGGCGTCCTCCCGGGTTATGACGAAGACGATGGTGGCCGCGCTCTCCCGCGTGTTGTTTTCGAGCCGCAGAAGCACGTTCGTCAGGTAATTTGCAAAGCTGCGCTCGATCCTTGAACTCAGGACCGCGTTGCCGATGCCGTTGACAGTCGTGAGCTGTTGAGTACGCAGCGGCTCGAGGTCGCCGATCCCCAGGATGGCCCCGAAGACAAACTCAAGGTTTTCGACAGTGAGCGTGTAGAGGCCCTCTTCAAAAAGGAAGCGTGTCGTCCCGGAGAAACTCTCGATGCTGCCGAGGTCCTCAACTTCAACGCCTAGGGTCTTCAGACGGGACGGATCGATGTCGATCCCGAGCGCGAGAATCTTAGCCAAACTCTCCGAGACAAACGGCACGATCTTGGGGTGTGCTGACGGCAGCGCTTCGAGTTCCGGCTTGGGCAGATGCGCCACGAGCTGGCCAACATGGGGAAGATGCTCGAGGTTGGCGAGGATGGCGGGAACGAAGCCTGGCCAAGCAGTTAGCAGGCCGGCGACCAGCTTGGGCACCTCGGTCCCTGCGGCGTAGTAGCTGGTGAAGAACGCGCCACAGCTTTCGAACTCCGAAGCCAGATATTCGAACATGGCGGCGACCTGGTCAGCATAAACGACATCGTCGCCAAGTAAGCAGTCGACGATCCTGACGTTGAGGACGTAGCGTTGACGGAAGTCGTCGTCGCGCATCGCGACAATGACTTCCTTGGCGTTGTCAATCTGAAAGTCCGGACTCGGGTTTGTAAAGCCACGTATCTGGATGAGATATTTGTTGTCGTTAGGCGATAGTCGCCCCGAGTGGAAGAGCGACGTGTACTGGTAATAGGTGTCGTCGAGATAGCCCTCGAGTATCAAGAAGCGGGCGAGTTCGCTATTTTCTCCGAACGCTTCGAAAAGCTCTGCGAGCCCTTTTTCGTTCAGCTGCGCCACCTCATTGAACTTGGCGAAGCGGAGTTTGGCGCTCTTTGCCCGGAGTGATCGTAGCTGCCTAACGGAAGAATTCCGGAACTCGGCGGCTCGCCGTTCGATTTCCACCTTCCGCTGTTGGAACGTCCTCGATTTGTCTATCTCGGTCTGCAACCCGGAGATGTTGATGGTCTGTTGGTGTCCGTGAACATTCCTGTAAATGATTGTCTGGCCGCTGATGATCTGGTCGAAGCCTTCGTGTTTCGCAAGTGCGCCGATTTCAATTTGGGTCTGCCCATTGTGAGAGACGTAGCCCGTAAAGGCGGGCAGTTTCTCGACAAGGGCCATAGCATAGATGCGGCGGAGTTCGAGCAAGTCGGTCGGAATCTGCCGTTCTGCAATATCGAGTTCGCGCTCGATGCTTTCGACGGAAGATTTAAACTCAGCTTCGCTGCTGGCGATGAACTCGTCATGACGACCCAGTATCCTCGCGAGGATGCCCTTGCCGCGGTGTAAGTTCTCGAAGTCCCTCGGGAAAACATTCTTGTAAATTAGCACCGCGAGGAGCTTGTTCGCATCCAGCACATTCTCCTCATCCGTCTCGAGGTTCGCGACGTAGATGGCGTACTCGTTGAATATGTTTTGGATGAGCCTGAGGTCATTCAGGTATCGCGAAACCTCACGCAGAAACTGCTTGTCAAGGCGAGTGTCGATTGAAAGGCGCCTGCCCTGCTCCAAGACCTTGTCGATAGCGTTCGACGCGTTGATGATAGGGATAACGGGAACGATGAACTCAAAAAACTTCGTTCGATCCGTGTTAACGAACATATCGTCGCGCAGCGCATAGAGAAACCGTATTGTCCGCTTTACGCCGGCATTTCCGTTAACTAGGGCGTTTATTTCACGAAGCGTGGAGAATATATCTGGATTATCGAAACGATCGAGATCTTCAATAATAACAAGGTCATATTTTGTTGATTGGAAGAAATATATGATCTCATCGAGGTGTCTATTTAGTATTGACTCCTCACTAATCGCCGCAGGTGTTATCTCGATATTCCTGAGCGAGATACTCTTGAAGGAAATGCCGAAGCTCGCCCTATAGGCGCGTTGCACCGCCAGCCAGAGAAAGGATGCCCCGATCGCGAACCACAGGTAGTTCGGCCAATTCGCCACCGTATGGGGTTGAAAGAACCTGCCATCGACAAGCTCGTCCCGTTTCTGGAGGAGGTGCCAACAGGCTACGACGCCGAGGATCGCGTACAGTGAGAACGGGATCGACCATATGCTTGGCGTCTTGATACGCTTAAAGCGCGAGAACGGCAGCTGGTTGGCCGCCGCTCCGTATAGCATTTGCTGAAGAATACTCCTTTCGATCTCCTGCTTGCTCACCGTGCTGCCGGTGGCGGTCGCCTCGGGAAGGAACGCAGCCAGGGATATATGCAAGACGGGATGTCGGTATCTCTTCAGGAAGGACCGTATGATGCTGCTCTTGCCCGAGCCATAGGGACCGGTCAGCGCGATATTCGACACCCTCGGGTTGTGCGTCGCATACAGTAGTGCGCTGGAGTAGACACCCGCCGGGTCGGCATTCTCGGTTGGGGCGAGGTCGACGAATTTCGCATGAACTCCGACCAACTCTTTCGACCGATCAAGCCAGCTCGCAAGTTCGGCGATTTGTCGCAAGCTGCTTTCAAATCCTTTGGGGAGAGGCATTCGCCTAGCTTGGCATATACACGCTGAAGACGCCAGAACGAACAAAGAACTTACTGCTTGTGACGCTGCCCCCGTGGTCGCACCGGATTTAGGTTCCAGCCAGACAACGGATGTTCCGAACGACGGCTATGAGCCCTCAACGGAAGCAGCCGCTAAAGCCCATCGGCGCGGTCCCCTTCATCAGTGCAATCGCTGCCGCGTGCAGCTGCCGCCCTTCTTAAGGATCGGTAGAGGTGCATTAGTTCGGCAAACATCTCGTCAGCCTTCTCTTGCGTCAGGCGCACCCCGAAAACGGCCTCGTACCTGCGAATGAATTCGTCGAGGGCTTCACCGCTGAGCTTTTTCATAGGAACAGTGTGCGCGCGTCCTTCGACGGCCGAACGGAGGCGCTTGGTCCTCGGGGCGACGGCGGCTTTGGGCGAGCCATCGAGGGAAGCGCGCACACTGTTCTGAGGTCGCTTTCAACGACGTAGCGCCTCCTCCGCCTTCTCGCCCGCTTGGTCCAGACTGATCGGAGACCAAGCTGCACGGCTCCCGCGCTTTGGGGAGCGCCGGAAATGGTTCCGACGCTCCCGACCAGCGAGGGAGCACCACATGCAGTCGAGAGTACCTTCGGGAGGGCGCCAGGATGTGTACGGCGCGATTACAGACAAGATCGTTGCGGCGATCGAGGCGGGCGCAGGCAACTTCGTGATGCCGTGGCACCGGATTTCAGCCGAAGTCGGGCGGCCGGCCAACGCACAGAGTAGGACGAGATACCAAGGGATCAATGTGCTCGCGCTCTGGGCCGCCGGAATGACCCTCGGCTATGGCTCCGGATGGTGGGCTACATACCGGCAATGGGACGAACTCGGCGCTCAAGTTCGGCGCGGCGAGCACGGCACCACCATCGTCTTCTACAAGTCGATCACCGAGCTTGATGGGGAAGAGCAGGAGGTTCGGGAGCGGCTAATCGCCCGAGCATTTCGGGTGTTCAACGCGGAGCAGGTGGACGGATGGGAGCTACCCACACGGGAGGAAGCGCCGGTTGAGAAGAGCGTCGTCGTCGAGAGCTTCATCGTGTCGACGCGAGCTGAGATTCGCCATGGCGGAGATCATGCCTGCTATCGCAGGGACAGGGACCGTATTGAGGTCCCGCACCCGCACCAGTTCAAGGTGGTAGGCGGGCGCTCCTCCACCGAGGCGTACTACGCAACTGTCCTCCACGAACTCACCCACTGGACGGGCGCAACGAATCGTCTGGATCGGGAATTCGGCAAGCGCTTCGGAGACGACGCGTACGCCGTGGAGGAATTGGTTGCCGAGCTTGGAGCGGCATTCCTGTGTGCGGATCTCGCCATCTCGAACGAGCCGCGGCCGGACCACGCCGCTTATTTGGCTTCGTGGCTTCGCGTTCTGAAGGCTGACCGTAGGGCGATCTTCACCGCTGCGCAGAAGGCCAAGGAAGCGGCGACCTACCTGGCGGCTTTTTCCACTCCCTAGCTCATCGACTCCTAGACCTACCGACCTCGGCACCGCCGGGGTCTTCTTTTGGCGGGGTTCGCGCCGACGGAGCGCGCCCGTGTTAATCTCCAGGGTGACCTCAGAATGGAGGCATGCCCGCCGATCCGTTCGACGTTTCCTACTTCGCCGAAACTGACGCGCGCGCCGTGCACCGACCGTTTGGCATTCGCCAGGCCGATCGGCTTCTCCACACCTACATCATCGGGAAGACGGGCGTCGGGAAGTCCACCCTCCTGAAGATCCTGGCGCGGCAGGACATGGAGGCCGGCCGTGGGTTCGCCGTGCTCGATCCCCATGGAGATTTAGTAGAGGCATTGTGGGCCGAGGCGCCGCCGGCGGTCCGTGACCGGTTCGTGTACCTGGATGCCGCCGACCTCTCGCAGCCCTACGGGTACAACCCCCTTCGCCGCGTTCGCGACGACCGCATTCCGCTTGCCGCCTCCGGGCTCCTCGAGACGCTCCGAAAACTTTGGCCGACCGCCTGGGGCGTGCGCATGGAGCACGTGCTCCGAAACAGCCTCTTCGCGCTCATGGAGCTCCCGAACGCCGACCTTACCGACATCCTCCTGCTGTACGAGGACAAGAAATTCAGGGCGCAGGTGGCGCGGGAACTCCGGAACCCTATCGTTAAGGCATTCTGGACGACCGAGTTTGAGAACTACCCGCCGCGCCTGCGCGCTGAGGCCATCGCGCCGATCCAGAACAAGCTCGGAGCGCTCCTCGCGGATCCGCGCGTGCGCAGGGTCCTGGTCGCCCCCCAGATCGATCTGCATTTCCGCGCCATGATGGACGAAGGGCGCGGTCTACTGGTCAACCTCGCCCGCGGGCGGCTCGGTGAAGACGCGTCTGCGATCCTCGGAGGCTTCATTGCGAGCACGATCGGCCTCGCCGCGTTCACCCGCGCCGAGATTCCAGAGGCACAGCGACGTCCCTTCTACCTTTATGCGGATGAGTTCCAAAGCTTCACCACCTTGTCCTTCGTGAACATGATGGCCGAACTTCGGAAATACGGCGTAGGTCTCATCCTCGCCCACCAGCATCTCGATCAGCTCGAGCCAGCGGTCCGCCATTCCGTCTTCGGAAACGCCGGCACGCTGATTAGCTTCAGGGTGGGGGCGGAGGACGCGCCACTCATTGCATCGGAGTTCCAACCGATCTTCAAGGTGGGAGACCTTCTGAACCTCCCAAATCGCAAAATCTTTCTGAAGCTCATGGTTGATGACACCCCGAGCCGTCCGTTTAGTGCGCAACTGGCCCACGAGGCATTAATAGCGGAGACACAGCCCCGAACGACGTAGAGCGGTCGAAGTGAAAACGTTATGGCCCAGTTCCCGAGAGCTTCCCTCGCCGCGGAACGAGGGGCGGCAAACTTGTCACTCACGGCACCCAAATGTGCATCGGTGCACCACCCCGAACAACGTAAAGGGCTGGCCGCCAAACGCCCCCGGTCGAGATCTAGATGTGGAACCTCAACAGGTTGTCCTGATCCAAGCCGATGCGGCTGATAGGTGTCTGGATTTTATGCCCCCGTGCGGTCGAGGCCAGTTGTAGCGATGCAGCCAGACGGGCAGCTCGGCCTTTCGGTCCTATGAGGTTGGATAGGCCTGGGCGTAGACCCATTCGCGGAGCGTGGTCTGGATGACGCGCTCGGCCTTGCCGTTGGTCTTTGGCGTGTAGGGCTTGGTGCGGATGTGCTTCAGCCCGAGTTGGGCGCAGGCGTCTCTGAAGGCGGAGGATTTATAGCAGGAGCCGTTGTCGGTCATGACGCGGGAGACCTTCACGCCGAGGCAGGCGTTGTAGGCGATGGCCGCCTTCAGGAGGGGCACGGCGCTGTTTGCGGTCTCGTCCTTCATCACCTGGCTGAAGACCACACGGGAGCGTCGTCGATGCAGACGTGGACGAACTCCCAGCCGACACCGCGGTTGTTGCTCAGGCCGGTGCGGTCGCCGGTGATCCGATGGCCGATCTTGTTGAAGCGGCCCAGCTTCTTGATGTCCAGGTGGATCAACTCGCCGGGCGCTTGGGAGCGCGAGCACTGGGACGTGATCCTGATGGACTTCCAAATGCTCGAACTCGATGGCGTGGGTGCTACACGCGCCATTCGCCTTAAAGAGGCGTCCCTCGGAAGAAGGCACACCCCCATCATCGCCGTGACGGCCAATGTGCGGGCAGCCGGAGTTCGGCAGCAACTACCCCAACCTCGCAGAGGCGCTTGTCCGCGACGAGCGGATCTCATTAACGGCACCCCAACGAGCAGGCTGGATATTAGCTAATTACTTTCCCCTGTTCCGCAAATTTTCATATATGTTATATTATCATATTACGGCGAGTGTGCTATTGGCGGACGGATTTCGGCCTGCCGTACAAATCCAAAATCTCTGGTAAACACCGGGTGAGAGACGATCGGTTTGTATTACCGTCAACACTTGATTTGGCTCTACTGTAATTGGCCCCTTAGTAGACAATCCGTACTCGACCTTTATCAGCGCGTTCGTGCCATTTTCAATATTACTCTCAAACTTTTCTGTATATCTCTTCGGGCTAAAGAAGACATCCTCACCATCGTTCTGCCAGACCCAATGCCGTGCTATTACTTCAACATTTTTTCCTGGCGGGATATCTACCCATACTTCCTTTTCATAACCAGATGCCGGAATGGTCTCTGGCTGATCCACATGATGCTCAGATAGGCCGATGAATGGGACAACGCTAAGCTCAATTACTTCTCCGAGTAATGTTCCATCTGGTGCCGTTGAGTCCGGCGATATACTCGGCCCGAGATTCGCCCTCACAGAACGACTGTCAAATATGTTGAGAAATACGTATCGTGTTGTTACATAAAGGCGGAAATTTTCGTCTTCATCTCTGACTTTGATAACCTTTATCGTCCTCTTTATGTGCTGTGCGATGCACCCTAGGCGTTCGATTTCATTGGCGGCGTAGGAAAGTGCGCCTGTTGATACACTGACGCTTGGAAATAGATATCGGATTTTTGATTCATATGCGGCCCGCCTTGGATCGCTCGCAGCTGCGAGGGACGTTACAACACCTACCACAGAAAAAAACAGAATGGATTCGACTGCGGAGGCAAAGAACGACAGCATAAACTCGCTCCTATGTATCCAAAGGGAATCTTTATTTATAAACATTCCCGCGAATGTCAGCAGCGTGACTATTCCGATTGATACAGCTGACGCAAATATCAATCGACTCGTGGGGATCGAAAGCATAAATCTCGTGGCAGTGGTCGCGAACCGGTTCGCCTCCCCCATGGTTGAGGCAATCGGGACGCTCAAATTTTTATCTTGGTCTAACATTTCGACCTTGGGTGTGAATTTACAAGCAAATTAGTATGTCGACAGGTACCGCATTGTCCTTCATGCCGAATCCGGAATGCTAATCCTTAATGACGGCGAGTCCATAGTAAGGCCTTTTGGCATCTCATCGTGTCGCGTGTTTGAGGCTTCCCGGTGCCGGCACGCACTGCTTCCCATTTACGGCGCCGTGCCCGTCCAGTTTGAGCAGAGAGTCATCTCTTTTGGTCGTTGCGGGGGGGGGGCTCAACCGGATTGCCCATCATCGCGCCCTACCGAGCCGCCAGTCCGCCTCAAGCGAGATGATACGAAGGGCGGTATTCCCGCCTCGCCACATTTGTTCTTTTGAGTCAATCGGTCGCGCGATAGAGGTGCCGGGGCCTCCATGAAACTTCTGCTACGGTCGGTTTGGCCAGCTAAGCCCGATCCTGATGGCCATCTAAGATCAAGCAGGTTGCAGCGATCACAGGTCGTCTGGCGTAACCCAGTCGTTTGGTGCAAGCCGAGCGCGCGATCACATTGCCCCTCCAATCTATCCTTCGCGCCTGCGGCGTTGAAGGTTGGCCCCCCCATTGCCGGTCGTGACAGGGCGGTGACAATCCAATTATGCCTCGGAAAGGTGGCGCTTTCGACGCTCGGAGCCCCGCTAGTGTCCCGTTGCAGTGATTTTGACTGGTTGGTCGACGCCGAGAATGGGTAGCGCCTGTGGCGGGACGAGCAACTGGATGCTGCGAGCCACCCCGGGCTGCTTTTTGATCAAGCCGAGTTGGTCGAGTGTCTTGAGCATCTGATGGACTGACTGTGCAGTGACCCTGAGGTAACGCTGGAAGTCCGCCTCGGCCGGAGCGCGGCGGTTGATCTGTGAATAGGCCCAGATGAAGGCGAGGTACTTGCCTTGCTTGGCGGTGGACGGGGCTGGCGGCGCTGGCGTTTATTGGTCAAGCATTTGATTCATCGTAGATTCACCCACGGCTCCTCCACCAGGAAGGGTTTTGGGAATGAACGTACGGTATCGGGTGGAGCTCAGCCAATCCGAACGAGACGAACTGGGTGCTTTGGTGAGCGGGGGCAAATTGCCGGTCCGGCGGCTCACGCGGATGCAGATCCTGCTGGCCGCCGACGCCGGGGTCGCCGACGAGGCCGTCGCCGCCTCGGTGCAGACCAGCGGGTCGACCATCTACCGCACCAAGAAACGCTTTGTGGAGATCAGCCGTAAGGCCGCCCTCAGTGAAGAGCCGCGTCCAGGGGCGGCTCGTAAACTGAGCGGCAAGCAGGAGGTGCAACTGGTGGCGCTTGCCTGTTCCGATCCGCCGCAGGGATGCGCCCGGTGGACTTTGCAGCTTCTGGCCAACGCCTTGGTCGAAGTGATCGAACACCCGAGCGTCTCGCGCAAGACCATCCGCCGCCGGTTGGACGACAACGACCTGGAGCCCTGGCAACAGAAGATGTGGTGCATCGCCAAAATCGATGGCGAATACATCGCCCGCATGGAGGATCTGCTCGACCTCTATGCCGAGCCGCACGATCCCAAGCGACCGGTAGTCTGCTTCGATGAAAGTCCGATCCAGCTCATCGGCGAGGTGCGCGTGCCCATCGTGGCGAAGCCCGGAAAGCGATACCGCTACGACTTCGAGTACAAGCGCAACGGCACGGCCAACCTCTTTGTTATGGTCGACGCCAACCGGTCGTGGCGCAAGGTCAAGACCGGCGCACCAATGAGGACTTCGCCGTCTGCATGCGCGACTCGGTCGATGTGGACTATCTCGACGCTGACATGGTCCGCGTCGTGATGGACAACCTATCAACCGACGCCCGCGCACTCGCGTTGTGGCTGTAGACTCTTTTAGGTTGCGTTGGCACTATGCCTGGAGGGAGGCAACCATGAAACTTCTTCTCCGTCGAGACCAGCGCTCAGGCCTGATGGGCAAGGTTATATTCACGCTCACCGTGCGTGCAGATATCAGCCAGGCCCAGCGCGACGCAATCGCAAAATACAAGATGGGAGACCTCATGCTGTACCAGCGGGAGGCGAACCCAGTGGAGGCGTCCGCTAAGGGGATCATGGCGGCCACCATCCGCCACATGATGAACCTCACCGTGAAGGTGAAAGAACTCACCGACGGTAAGACCATAGAATGCAAGGATATTCTCGAAATGCTCGCGGCGGAAGAGCAGGTCAAGGAGGCCGCTGCGACCTTCGCCCTCATGCTCCGGGCCGCCATGCACTTCGGCGGCGAGGAGATCGTGGAGGTCTAGGTGGCCTGGAACACCAACCTAGGCAGATGGCTCGGCGGCAGCGCCAGGGATCGTGAACTTCGAGAACTGAAAGAGGGCTGGGAGCGTGCACAGGATGCCTGGCGCGCGTCTCCGATCGGCCGGCTCCAAACGGAAGACCCCGTGGGGGCGCTATCGCTCGAAATCAACAAGGCGCTGTGGGCAAGACACGATACCCCGACCGTGAAGCTTGCGGTTGCGATTGGCCAATGTATCGCCGAGCTACTTTCGGCGGAGGCAATAGGCCGCATTACCCCCACCTGGGAGCTGATCCAAAGCGACGTTTCAGTTGCAGTTGAGTTCCGAGAGACGCTCGCACACCGCAGCCGCTACGCCCTTGAGTTCGAACGGCTCCATGGAGCATTCACTCGCCACATCTACGCGGCGTTCGATCCCTTCTTTGAGGCGCTCCCGCCAAGCGCGCTCGAGCGCTCAGACGACGACAACGGTTCGTTCGACGTACCGCTTATCGAGCTTCTCGAAAACCCGGTCGATCTGATCCAACGGTTCGTGACCATGCCCTACGATCAGGGCGCGCGATCTCTCGGGCTTTTCAGCGAGTATCGGAAGTGGCTCAGGCCGAAGGTCGCCATAGCCTCCGGTCTTCCGCCGGACACGGAGACGGTAGACCGGGCGGATCGCTGGATTTTCCCGACAGGCCAGCGCGGCAAGTCCCCCTCCGAGGTCGCCAAGCTCTATCTGGGTAACTCGGAATTCGAGACGCTTTTTGAGGTGCCCATCTCGTTCCACCTCAAGGAGGAGGTCCGGTTCGAGCACTGCCACATTATTGGTGGTACCGGGCACGGCAAGACACAGCTCATGCAACGGATGATACATGCGGACCTAGTGAAGGCCACGCGGGAGCGGCGGTCGGTCGTGGTGGTCGATAGCCAGGGCGATATGATAAACCGCCTCTCTCGCCTCGCGCTCTTTGACCCTGAAGCCGAGAACAGCTTGGCCGACCGGCTCATCCTGATCGATCCGGCAGACGTCGAATTCCCGCCCTCCCTGAACCTCTTCGATGCCCACACCGAACGCCTTGGCGAATACCGCCTGGTAGACCAGGAGCGGGTATTGAACGGTGTGGTCGAGACGTACGAAGGCTTCTTCGGGGACCTCCTGGGCGCGGAGCTGACCCAGAAGCAGGGCGTCGTGTTCAAGTACCTGGCGCGCCTCATGCTCACGATCCCCGGCGCAACCATCCATACGCTCATGCAGCTTATGGAGCACCCAGGCCCCTATCGGCCCTACATGGCGGAGCTGCAGGGCGCGGCCCGCTACTTCTTCCAGACGGAATTCTTCGAGCCCGCGTTCGCGCAAACCAAAAAGCAAATCCTCCGCAGGCTCTGGGGCGTACTCGCCACTCCAGCGTTCGAACGCATGTTCGCGCAGAAAGCCAACAAACTCGACCTTTACCAAGCCATGCAGGACGGGAAGATCATCCTCGTCTCAACCGCAAAGGATCTTCTCAAGGACGAAGGCTCCGCCCTCTTCGGGCGGTTCTTCATCGGCCAGATTGCCCAGGCGGCCCTTGAGCGCTCGGCAGTCGCGCAGAACGAGCGAACCCCGACCACCGTCTACGTGGATGAGGCGCAGGAGTATTTTGACGACCGCATTGAGACGATCCTTACCCAAACCAGGAAGTATCGCGTCGGGATCACGCTGGCGCACCAAACGCTGGACCAACTCACGCCGCGACTCCGCTCTGCCATCCACGCGAACACCAGCGTCAAGTGCGCCGGCGGCGTCTCCGCCAAGGACGCCCGCGCTCTCTCGGATGAACTCCACACGACCTCAGACTTCATCGAGGGCATGAAGCGTCGGAAGGATCGCACCGAGTTTGCGGCCTGGATCAAGAACGAAACGCCAGGGGCCATCCGTCTTGGCGTGCCGCTCGGATTCCTCGAGCAGCAGCCCGTCGCGTCCGAAGAAGCATATGAGGCGCTATTGGAGAGCAACCGCCGCCGGTACTGCGGCACGCTTATCGAAGTGAATGAGGCGCTGCGGTCCCTCCAAAGCGAATCCGCCCCACGTCCTGCCAAGCCTCCCGAACGACCGGCGCCACAGGCGGCGGAAGGACCATCGAGCAAGCCCGCCCAGCCGGAGCGGCCTACGGTGGCCGACCAGCCGCAGAGACGCGGGGCAGAGCCGCCCGAACCCAAACCCATGGGTAAGGGTGGCTCACAACATACGTACGTCCAGCACCTCGTGAAGACCCTCGCTGAAGAACGCGGATTCCGGGTGGTGCTTGAGGAGGCGGTTGAGGGAGGCCAGGTGGATGTCGGCCTCCACCGCGGAGAGCTCTCGATCGCGTGCGAGATCTCGGTCACCTCAAAGAGCGGATACGAGGCGCAGAACCTCGGCAAGTGCGTCCGCGCAGGCTTCACACGGGTGTGGGCCGTAGCTCAAGACGCAAGGCGGCTCAAAGCCATCCGGCGAGCCGCGGAGGAGCGGCTTGGCCCAGACCTTGTGGCCAACATCGAGTTTCTCACCACCGAAGAGATTGTAGAGCGCCTTGACGACCTGGCCGTGCCGGAAACCGAAGAGACGACCGTGCGTGGCTACAAAGTGAAGGTTAGTCGAAAGGTCGTAGGTGTGGATGAAGCGGCTGAACGGCGGAGAGCCATCGCGCGCATCCTCGCCAATGCAAGAGGCAGACGGGAGTAGCGTAGGGTCTACGGGGCCAGTGGCCTCCATTCCTGTGGACTGAAACCACGGGTATCGACCGGATACTGGTCACGGTTCAGGACCGGCGAGCCAGCCTTGAAGGCGAAGATGCAATGCGTACCTGGCGCGCACTGCTCGCTTGGCGTTTCCTTGCAAGACTCTTGGATAACCTTGTTTACTGTCCAGGCCTTGGGATTACGCCAGGGTGCTTGGCCACAAGCGGTGGCGCTGACTTCGGCGCACACGTAGACTTTTCGCCCCATGCACCGCCACACCACAAGTGACGGGTCCGCCTCTCTTGCGGCCCTCAGGATTTCGTCCGTGGTTTTTTGACCCCGATAGCGCGCATCCGGCACGTCCGCGTTTTTGACCGCCCGACAATAGGTGTGCGGATCCGTCATAGCCGGCCGGGCCGTAGCCTGTCGCGCCGGGAGGATTGCTGCTGTCGCCAGGATCGCGAGCATCCAGAGCCGTAAGATCGTTCTCCCCTTCTTTAGCTAAGCCTGCGTCAATTAGCGGGCGGGTACACGCCCTTTTCCGCTACCTTCGGTGAGATCGTCCCCAGGATGTTTTGTTGGATCATCTCGCCCTTACGGTCGAACTCGAAGGTGTATTTTATCGCGGCGTACGGCGCGCATGCTTCGCAATCGCCCACGAGGTTCGCGAACAAGAACCGTTCCGCTCCACCCGGCCTCCGTTCCATACCAAGGTAGGTCACGTTGCGCTGGAGAAGCGCACGGGGATGCTGCGCGTGAAGCGAACTCTGTCCCAGATATTTCTCAAGCCGGTCGACGAGAATGGATTCCTTCACGAACGAAGGAGAACCATTCGCCATCGCGAACCCGCCTGCGCGACATTGACCGCAGGCAAAAACGACGAGGTCCACCGGGCCATACTTCATGAACTTGCTGACCCAGTACGGGTAGGGATACGAGCCGGCGATCGCAGCCGTGACCCGCTGCGCCGCCATGAATGCTTCTGGTGCCGCGCCGCTCTTTTTCATCTCCTGCTGCAGGCATGCCAAGCTACCGCAGCTGCTCGCATCGTCCGTCGGGTTCTTCCAGACCTGGCTGGCCTCAAAGCGTGGCGCGCCGCTTGCGAGCGAAGGAGCTGCCAGGAGCGTCACGAGGAGTAAACGCAATCTCATTCCTGCACCCCGAGGTTTGAAGACAGCGGCTGCTCATGTGCGCGTAAGGCGCCCTTCCCCAGAAACCACCCAAAAGTGCGGCGAAGAATGTGGCTGGACCTCGAACTCGTGAGGAGTGGCACATGAAAGGTGGGCAGTTGGAAGGATTGCAGGCGCCAGCCATCGTCAAAGTGTTTGAACGCTGCTGTGGCCGCTACCGGCTTGCTCCCAGTAGCGTCGAGACAGGTTCGGGCGGGCGCGTCCATCGCTGCCTGCGCGAAGTCGATTGTGCCGGTGAAGTCCACGGTTTTCGTAGCGCCCGATACATCCCCCACCCGATCGCTAATGCCGCTTATGGCCTGAAGGCGAAAGGGTATGGTGTGGCGCAAGGTGAGTGCGACGCCGTACACGCCCATCTGCTGGGACGAGGCCTCCGCGTGCTGGAGTAACGAGGTTCCCCGATCCGTCAGGTCGATATTAACCAGGGCGAATATCGCGTTGAAGTGCAAATAACCCATGTTCTGAAGGCACTGCAGTACACCCAGACCATCGTATTCCATGACTTGGACATGGAGATTGTTCGCGGTGAGAACCGCTTCTGCTTTACTGCGGTCAAGTTCCTTGGAATCAGAGCACCCGGCCAGCGTCGCCACAGCGGCTAGACCACACACAAGCGCAATAATGCGGCGGGCCGTCCGCCCTGCTGATTGCCGTCTCATGCTACCTCCTCCGATGCGCGACGCACCGGTACCGCAGGTGAAGGAGGCTTCAGCAGCGTCGCCCTGAGAACCAGCGCCGCAACGGGCGCGGCCAGGAAGGCAATGGTCAGAAGCAGATTGACGGTGTTGGTGCCGGCCATAGCATTGGCGCTCTGCTCCATGCCGGCTTGGCTTGCGGCGAGGACGCTTCGCGTGCCGGCATCCCCGTACTGCGCGCTGAAGTTCGAGTTCGCCGCCCCTTCAAGGGCGTGGTTCACCCCGTGCATGTACGCCGCCCCGAACATGGCCAGATGCCAGGTCGGAGAGAGGAAGAAGACCTTCACGGCAGAGATGATGGTGGTGACGAGTGTCCAGATCTTTTCTCCCGAGAGCGCCGCACCGGTCGCAATCAGGAGCGCGAGGAAGGTCACATACGTCCCGACAAGCGGGATGGGCACAGAAAGCAAGAGCAGCACAAACGCAGAGATACCGAGCGCATTGCCCATGTGGGCCTCCCCCGAGGTGAGGCCACAGGAGAATACATCAAAATGATGTACGTCAAGATGGTGTGTACGGCAATCGGCGGGAGACCGCCTGCCGTATGCCCAAGTCCGTCTTCACTGACGCGTACACTTCGTTTCGCGAGGCGCTCGTCGCGCTTCGAAAGGACGCCGGCGTCTCGCAGGTGGAGTTGGCCAGGCGCCTTGGAAAGCCGCAACAGTTCGTATCTCGTTATGAGCTGGGGATTCGGCGTATCGATGTAGTGGAGTTCTACGCGATCGCGAGCGCGCTCGGCCGAGAGCCAGAAGCCGCGTTCAAATTGGTCACCGGCACTTTCCCGCCGGATCTGCAAATTTAGCTGATGAGCTTACCCGATCCCGCCGTGATGCGAGCAGGTGCCGCGACGATGCTCGCTAAAGCTCCACGAGCCATCGGCGCAGTGAGCTGTAGCTCTGGCAGGTCGGCCACCGCTGAGCGTCTTGGAGGGTCGATGGACAGCGTGTCCAGACACATTCCGATAAATTCCGTGAGTGACTAGGTCTGCCTCGCCAGCGGAGTAATGACCGCTGATCGACGGCGCATGGAACCGATGCGTGCTGAACGCTCTGGCGTGATAACTCCGAACGGACGAACGGTGGCCGCCGTAGCTGTGGTGTCCACTGCTGTGATGACCGCCACCATGATGGCCACCTCCGTAACCTCCACCATGACCGCCCCTGGCGTCGACCGTTCCGGTCATTAGAAAAGCCAGCCCAACGCCGACCATGACTGCATGTCGCATATCGTCGCCCCCCGAACGGCGACAACTCTTGCGCGCAATTCGCGGGATGTAAACTACAAGCCCGTGTGTGGAGCTGGCGCTCTTAACGCTGCAGTGTGGCTTCCGTCAGAATCCGACGACGTAACTTAGGACAAGCGTCAAAGTCCTGCGCTTCTCAAGCTAGATCGCAGCGACCAATCCGCAGGCTTGGAGTGAATCGGGCCGTGGTCGCTGTCGAATCTGGGATGGGTGGCGATCCTAAAGACATGTTCGGCCGCGTCGTCGCGAAGCTGCGGAGCGTAGTAGGCTTGGATAAGCGGAACAGAAGACTGTGCCGCGCTCGATGTCAGGCAACCGGACAGAACGCGTTCACACGCTTTCCACACCGCTGCCGTGTGGATCATCGAAAACCGAACGGCTAACCAGCGAGGCAAAGCCTCTCAAGCAGGGCTAGGACGCGCTCCATCCGGCGGTTCCCCGGCTGGGTCCCTCGCTGCTCCCAGCAGTGGATCGTATTGGCGGGAACGCCGATCAGTGCAGCAAACTCCACGAGGTTGAGCCCAAGCGCCCGCCGGCTATGGCGGATGCGATCTGCGAACGAGGTACCAAGCGGCACCGGGTTGTACCCGAGAAATTCGATCAGCTTGGGCATGGACCTCAGGTCTGGTTCACTGGTCCCGGTCTCCCACCGCGCAAGGGCATCTCTGCAGATGCCTATTTGTTTGCCGGCCTCAGCTTGGCTCAGGTCGAGTTCCCGCCGCCGCCTGCGAAGGTGGTCTCCAATGGTCGCCAGGTGCTCCTCGACGCGCGGCCGTACGAACCTGAGAGCCACAGCGCCGACTGTCGGAAAGGGTAGATACCCTTCGCCGTCGAAGGCCGACATCGACATGACGCGCCAGGTGATCGACGCCGGCCGCCCGCTCGGCGTCACTGTCCACGACCATCTGATCGCCGGCCGCCACGGCGTCGAGAGCCTGAAGGCGCGCGGGCTGATCTGAGCGGGTCCCGGCCGCGGCGCGTCAGACCAGCTCGACCGCCATGGCGGTGGCTTCTCCGCCGCCGATGCAGAGCGAGGCCAGGCCCCTGGTCTTGCCGCGGGCCTCCAGCGCCGACAGCAAGGTGGCGATGACCCGGGCCCCCGATGCGCCGATCGGATGGCCGAGCGCGCAGGCGCCGCCGTTGACGTTGAGCTTGTCGTGCGGAATGCCGAGCTCCTGCATGGCGATCATCGGCACCACGGCGAAGGCCTCGTTGACCTCGAACAGGTCCACGTCGGCGACCGTCCAGCCGGCCTTCTTCAGCGCCTTGCGCATGGCCGGAACCGGGGCGGTGGTGAACAGGCCGGGCTCGTGCGCGTGCGCCGCGTGGGCGACGACCCGGGCGACGATCTTCAGCCCCCTGGCCTTGGCCACCGACTCCCGCGTCATCACCAGCGCCGCGGCGCCGTCGGAGATGGACGAGGCGTTGGCGGCGGTGATCGTCCCGTCCTTGGCGAAGGCGGGCTTGAGGGTCGGGATCTTGGCCGGATCGGCCTTCAGCGGCTGCTCGTCCCGGGAGACGGTTTCGGTTCCCTTGCGGGTGGTCACCTCGACCGCGATGATCTCGCGCTCGAACGAACCGTCCTCGACCGCGCGTTTGGCCCGCGCCAGGCTCTCGATCGCATAGGCGTCCTGCTGCTCGCGGGTGAACTGATAGGAGCGGGCGGTCTCCTCGGCGAAGGCGCCCATCAGCTTCCCGGGCGTATAGGCGTCCTCGAGACCGTCGAGGTACATGCTGTCGGAGATCACGTCGTGACCGATACGGGCGCCGCCACGGTGCTTGGCCATAAGATAGGGCGCGCCGGTCATGCTCTCCATCCCGCCCGCCACCACGATGTCGGCGCTGCCGGCCGCCAGCAGGTCGTGGGCCATGATCGCCGCCTGCATGCCCGAGCCGCACATCTTGTTGACGGTGGTGGCCTCGACGCTGAGCGGCAGGCCGGCGCCCAGCCCCGCCTGTCGCGCCGGCGCCTGGCCGAGGCCGGCCGGCAGGACGCAGCCCATGAGGATCTGCTCCACGTCGCCCGCTTCGGCGCCCGATCGCTCGAGCGCGGCTTTCACCGCCGCCGAGCCCAGCGCGGTCGCCTTCACGCCCGACAGCGCGCCCTGGAAGCCGCCCATGGGCGTCCTCGCATAGGCGCAGATGACGACGGGATCGGACGCTGGAACGGACATCGCGGGAGCTCCTCGGAAGATGGGCTTCATATAGGGCGTCGGCGGTTCTGGCGCCTATCCCGGAGATGAACGGAGGATGAGCCGCCCAGCCGGCGCCGCATTCATGTCATAGGTGAAATATCTGGGGCTCGGCTCGGAACAACCGCGCAGCTTGAGGAATTCAGACGCCATGACTCGCATTTCCACGACCTTCAGGCTCTCCGCCTCGACTCTCGCCATGACTGCCGCCCTCGGCGCCCTCGTCCTCGCGGGCTGCAACCAGGGGACCCAGACGGCCGCCAACACCACCGGCGCGGCGACCCCTCCGGCCCTGCCGCTGACCACGGCCGCCGAGCCCGCCAGCGCGTCGGCCCCGCTGCCGACCGCCCTGCCGTCGGCCGCGCCGGTCAGGGTGGTGCATGTGGCCGACCGGTCCCAGGCCTACGCCTATGCCGATCGGGCCTATCGCTATTCCCGGGTCCTGGCCGATGCGCCGCCCGACTACACTTTCGACTACGATGGCGTGCGCCCGTACGTATGGGAGTCCAAGGGCGCCTATCAGTTCGCCGAGCCGACGCCCGGCGGCGAGCGCTACTACTATTATGATCCGGGTTCGGACTATCCCTATCTGGTCCGAGACTCCGACTACAGCTATGGTTACGACAACGGTCAGCTGGTGGTCGTCTACGATCGAAACGGTCGGGTGATGGACCCGGGCTTCATCGAACAGCGTGCGGAAATGGCCGGCCGTTACCTGGCCCGCGCCCGCGCGCTTCGCGCCGCGGCCCTCAACAGCCAGCGCCAGGCGGTGGCGGTGTCCGGCTGGACCCAGCGCCGCGCCCAGTTCAACGCCGACCGCTCTCGCTGGGAGGCGCAGCAACAGCAGTATCCCGAGTGGCGCAGCTACGACGAGGCGCACGCGGGTGAACAGGACGCCTACTGGGCCAATGTCCAGCAACGGCGCGCCGCCGAGAGCCAGGCCTATGACCAGGCGCTGGGCGGGGCCTATTACCAGGGCCGCGCCGACCAGCGCGGCCAGGACCGCACGGGTCTCGAAGTCGCGGGCGGGGTCGCCGCTCTCGCCGCCGCGGCCGCGATCTACAACGCCGGCCACCACGACCGTGATCGCGAGCACGACCGTGGCGGACCGCCGCCCGCCTTCGCGCCCGGCCCGGGACCCGGCCAGGGCCAGCGTTTCGCCGGCGGACCGCCGCAGTCCGCGCAGCCTCAGCCCGCACAGATCGCGCCGGGCGCAGCGCCCGCCCCCCAGCAAGGCCCCCGTCCGGGTCCCGGTGAACAACGCGGCGCCGGTGGGCCTCCGGTAGGCGCTCCCGTCGCCGCGAACCCCCGCGTGCAGGCGGAGGCCGCGCGTCAGCAGGGCCTTGCCGCTCAACAGGCCCAGGCCGCCGCCGCCGCTCAGCGCCAGCAACAGGCTCAGCAGGCGCTGGCGGCCCAGCAGGGGCAGCGCGCCCAGGCGGCTCAGCAGCAACAGGCGGCGGCTCAGCGCGACGCACAGATGCACGCCCAGCAGCAGGCGGCGGCGGAACGCGCGCAGCAACAGGCCGCAGGCGTTCAGGCGGCGCACCAGGCGGAAGCCCAACGGGCCCAAGCCGCCCAGGAGGCTCAGGCCGCCGCCCAACAGCAGGCGGCGGCGCGGCAGGCCGCTCAGGCGCAGGCCCAGGCGAGGATGCAGGCGGATCGCCAGCAGGCCGCCGCAGCCGCGGCGCAGCAACGCCAGGCCCAGTTCGGCGCCCAGGCTCAAGCGGCGCGCGCCCAGGCCCAGGCCGCTCAGGCGCACGCCGCCCAGGCGGCCCAGGCGCAACAGCAGCACGCCGCGCAGGCCGCCGGCGCCGCAGCCGCGCAGCGCGCCGCCCAGCACCCGCCGGGCGAACCGCATCCTCCCGGGCCTCCCGGCGAGCACGACAGACGTGGCCCGGCGCAGTAAGCCCGCCTAGGCCCGTTCCGTGCCGGCGATGAAGCCTCCGCCGAGCACGCGGGTCGGCGTCGCGGGATCGTAGAGGACGCAGGCCTGGCCCGGCGACACGCCTTCCTCAGGCTTGTCGAAGCGCACCCCGACGCCGTCGCCGATGCCGATCAGCCGCGCCGGCGCGGGATCGCGGGTCGAGCGCACCCGGGCCAGCACCGGCTTGGAGCGTTCGGCTGCGGCGTCGATCGAGGCCTCGTCGCCGAGCCAGTTGATCTCCTTCAACGTCAGCGCCGCCGTCAGCAGGGCCTCGCGCGGGCCGACGACGACCCGCTTGGCTTCGGGCTCGATCTTCACCACGAACAGGGGGTCGCCGACGGCGACGTTCAAGCCGCGGCGTTGGCCGACCGTATAGCGCGTCACCCCCTCGTGACGACCGAGAACGCGGCCGTCGAGGTGGACGATATCCCCAGCGCCCGCCGCGTCGGGCCGCAGCTTGTCGATCAGGGTCGAGTACTTGCCCTCGGGGACGAAGCAGATGTCCTGGCTGTCGGGCTTGGTCGCCACCGCGAGGCCGAAGGCTTCGGCCTCGGCCCGCACCACCGGCTTCTCCAGCCCGCCGAGCGGGAAGCGCAGATAGGCGAGCTGATCGCGCGTGGTGGCGAACAGGAAATAGCTCTGGTCGCGCGCCGGATCGATCGCGCGGTGCAGCTCGGGACCATGCGCCCCCTCCAGGCGCCGGACGTAATGACCGGTCGCCAGGGCTTCGGCGCCGAGGTCCTTGGCCACCTCGAGCAGGTCGCGGAACTTGACCGTCTGGTTGCAGCGGATGCACGGCACCGGCGTCTCGCCGCGCAGATAGCTGTCGGCGAACTCGTCGATCACCGACTGGCGGAAGCGGGTTTCGTAGTCGAGCACATAGTGCGGCACACCGAGCCTTTCGGCCGCCGAGCGGGCGTCCCGGATGTCCTGACCGGCGCAGCAGGCGCCGGCCCGCTTCACCGCCGAGCCGTGGTCGTAGAGCTGCAGGGTCACGCCGACCACATCATACCCGGCCCGCTTCAGCAGCGCGGCGGTGACCGTGGAGTCGACCCCGCCCGACATGGCGGCGACCACCCGCGCGCCCGCGGGCAGAGCGGTCGCGGCTGCGGCGTTGACCAGCGCAGGGCTTCGATCGAGAAGATCGGCGTTCATCGCCGCTATTTAGGCGACGGAGCGCGGATTAGCGAGGTCGCGTCGTTTCCCATGGCGGGCGGAACGGCGTACGCTCGCGCGATGACGACGTTCGATCCACCCCTGCGTGTGCGGCCGACCACGCCGGAGGACGCCCCGGCCCTCAGCCGGATCCTCAACGAGATCATCGCCATCGGCGGCACGACGGCGCTGGAGACTCCGCTCGGCGAGGCGGAGTTCCGCACCGAATTCCTGGATGGCGCGGGGGTTCTGTCCTCCCTGGTCGCCGAAACGGCGGCGGGAGACGCGCTGGGCTTCCAGGTTCTGCAGCACAACCGCGCCCTGCCGGACGGCTGGGGCGACATCGCCACCTTCACCCGGCGGGAGCCGCGCACGCCCGGCGTCGGCTCCGCCCTGTTCGAACACACCAAGGCGGCCGGACGCACGCTGGGCCTGGTCGCCCTCAACGCGACCATCCGCGCCGACAACGCCAGCGGCCTGCCCTTCTATGAGAAGCTTGGCTTTCAGACCTACGACGTCGCCAAGGCCATACCGTTGAAGGACGGGACGCCGGTGGACCGGCTGAGGAAGCGCTATTCGCTGCGGTAGTTTCGGTCAGCCTTGGCCTTGGGTCACCGGGCTCGGGCTCCTCTCCTTCTGAGGGGCCCCCGCCCCTACCCTCGGTCGCGCCAGAGGCGAGGGCCTGAATTCTTTGCCTGGTTATCAAATAAGCGGGAATTACGAGGCGAGCAGCACCGTCCGGACGCCCAGCTCCATCGCCGCCAGGCTCAGCCGGCGGTCCATCGTGACAAGCTGAAGGCCGGTCCGGCGACATATCGCGGCGTGTACCGCGTCGGGCGCTCGCAACATCAGATCAAACCGGCGGACGAAGATATTGGCGAGGCGGATATCCGAGGCCTGGAGGTCGACGTCCACGGTCGCCGTCGCGCGCCATGCATCGAAATCCACAAGCCTCGCCACGGCGTCGCCTTGGTCTAACACGTTGGTGCGCACGAGGCGGGATAACGCTGAAGCCACTTCCACCGACGCAAACTCGCTGATGACCAGGTCTTCGCTACACCCTGCGATGTACCGATCGACCGCGGCGCTTCCGCTCTCCTCGATCAGCGTTGGGAGCAGCACGCTCGCATCAAGATAGACGGTCATCCCTCGGGATCATCATAAAGCTGGTTCAACACCTCGACTGACGTCAGCCCGGAGGACTTGCGGGCCTTTCGGCGTGCTTGGAGCCAGCCGTACGTCGCCGCCGCGTTCCGAGCGACCGGATTGATCGGCCGCAACTCCGCTACGGCCTTTCCATGCCTGGAGATGACGACCTCCTCCCCTTCCAGGGCCCTATCGATCAGCCTTGGCAGGCCGCTCTTGGCGTCAGCTACGCTGTAGGTCGACATCTCCCCTCTCCATTATGACCATATAAATAGTCATAATGCAGAGGGGCTTCAAGCCGGCGCCGCCGCGGCGGGTTGAGCCAATCGGGCAATCCTTCGAAGCGCCAAGGGTCGCGTCGATGCTGTATGTCTCGGCGGCGCGATCGCTTAAATCGGGCGCTATGGTCCTGCCGATCGGCCTAGCGGCCGCAGGACGAGTGATCGCTAACCTGGATCGGCGCCATGAATGAGACGATACAGCATCGACTGACGCGCCCGGTGGATAGTCGTCTCGACCACGTTCGCGGCGGGACGCCCAAGGACGCGGACTCCGTCCTGGTCATCTATAACGACTACCTTTGTCCCTATTGCCGACGATTGAAGGCCATCACCGACCGTCTGCGGGAAGACCTGGGGAATCGGGTCGCCTTTGTCTACCGGCACTTCCCCAACGAACGCTCCCACCCCGGCGCGAGGAAGATAGCCGCCGCGGTCGAAGCGGCCGCCAAGCAAGGCAAGTTTTGGGAGATGCACGATGCGATGTTCGAGCGCGACCCGCCGCTGACCGACGCCTTTGTAGACGAGACGGCCGCGCGGCTGGGGCTCGACATGCCCAGGTTCCACCACGATGCGAAGGACCTTCGGACGATCCACCACGTCGACCGGGACATCGCCGACGGCAAGGCGAGCGGGGTATCCGCCACGCCGACCATCTTCGTGGACGACCTGCGCTACGACGGTCCGTGGGACTTCTACTCGATGCTCGAGACGCTCCAGCAGCCCGTGGGCGCGCGGGTGGGTCGTACAGCCCGCGCCTTCGCAAACCTGCCGAGTTCCGCCGGTCTCGTCCTTCTGCTGGCCGCCGTGGCGGCCTTGATCTGCGCCAACACCGGGGTGGCGACCTTCTACACGCACTTCGTCACCGCTCAGTTCGACATCGGTTTCAAGGGGGCGGACCTTTCCATGAGCGTCGCCGACTGGTGCTCCGAGGGCCTGTTGGCGATCTTCTTCCTCATTATCGGGCTCGAGATCCGCCGGGAGATGAGCGGCGGCTCCCTGACCGATCCCCGCGCGGCGGCGGCTCCGGTCCTGGCGGCCGTCGGCGGAACCATCGTTCCGGCCTTGATCTATCTTGCGCTGAATCGCGGAGGGACGGCTCCTGGTTGGTCCGCGCCCTCGGATACCGGGATCGTCTTCACGCTCGGCCTCCTTGCCGTGTTTGGCGCGCGCGCGTCGCCGGGCCTGAAGGTGTTCGTCGCGACCTATGGGGTGGCCGACGACATCCTTTCGATCGTGATCCTGGCGGTGTTCTATCCGCACGGCTTCCACCTGGAATGGTTTGCGGCGAGCGCGGCCATGGCGGCGGGACTCTACGGTTTCAACCGGGCTCGGATCTACGCGGCCTGGCCTTACGTCGCCTTGGCGATCGGCCTCTGGCTGACGCTGCATCTGGCCGGCGTCAGCGGCGCCTTGTCGGGCGTGGCGCTCGCGGCCTTCCTCCCGACACGGCCGGCGCCTTCGGCTGCGCCTTTGCTGGCGCAAGCGGCGAACGCGCTCACCGAGCTTGAGCATGCAGAACGGGACCTGGTGGAAGCCGGCGCCGATCGGAAAAGCTTGCGTCAGCAACCCATCTGGGCGTGGGCCAGCCGCAATCTCTCAGCGGCGGCGGCGCGATTGATTTCCCCCGCCGAGAGCGTCGAACGTTCCATGGCGCCGTGGTCGACCTATGTCGTCCTCCCCCTGTTCGCGTTTACCGCCGGCGGGGTCACCTTGGCCGCCAACCTCGCCGCGCCCCACGCCGGCGACGTCATCCTCGGCGTCGTATTGGGGCTGGCGCTCGGAAAGCCGATCGGAATCGTCGGCGCGACCTGGCTGGCGACCAAGGCCCGTATCGCCGTCGGACCGTCGGACGCAAGCTGGCAGGCGTTGCTGGGCGCCGCCCTCCTCTGCGGCATCGGCGATCCGCTCTCGATGCTCCTCGCGGATCAGGCCTTCGTCGGGACGCCCTACGGCGCCATCGCCAAAGTAGGCATCCTTGTCGGGTCAGTCGTAGCGGTCGGCCTTGGCGTCGTGGCGCTCCTGTTCGCGCCGCCGCCCGCGACCTCGGTCAAGGCCTGATGGCCGCTCGATCACCGCGTCGTCGGGGGGCATGCCCGTGAGCCGCGGCCCGACCACGCGCTGACAGGTGATCCGCGCCGCGATTGGTGAACAGGCGCCGCCTACCCCATCGGGTACATGATGTCCCGGGTCACCGCGGTGATCGCCTTCATCGTCTCGGCGCTCAGCTCGAGCTCCGCGGCGGCGAAGATGTCGGGCAGCTGGTCCACGTGCGTGGCGCCGACGATGGTCGAGGCGACGAAGTCATGCTGTTTGGACCAGGCGACGGCCAGGGTGGTCACGCTCATTCCCGCCTGTTCGGCGATGGCGGTGAACCGTTCGACCGAGGCCAGGGCCTTGTCGTTGACGAACCGCCTGGCCATCGCCTCCTGCCGCCCGCCCATCTTGAGATAGGCGCTGAACCGCGCGGGTTCGGGCCGCGAACCGTTCTGGTACTTGCCGGTCAGGACCCCGCCCGCGAGCGGCGAATAGGGGATCAGGCTGACCCCCTCCTGTCGGCAGACCTGCGCCAGGTCGTCCTCGAACCGCCGGTTGTTCAGGCTGAAATTGTTCTGGATCGTATCGTAGCGGGCGAGGCCCTCGGCGTCGGATACGGCGAGGCTCTTCATCAGCCCCCAGGCGGTCTCGTTGGAGCAGCCGGTCACCCGCACCTTGCCGTCCTGCACCAGGTCGTCGAGCGCCCGCAGCGCCTCTTCGTAGCGCGCGCCGTGGTCGGGCCAGTGGGTCTGGTAGAGGTCGATGTAGTCGGTGCCGAGCCGCTTCAGCGACGCCTCGACGGCGCGCACGATGTTGTGGCGGTCGAGCGCGGTCATGCCGGCGCGCTGGGAGCCCTTCAGCCAGCCGTGGCTGGGACCGCACACCTTGGTGGCCAGGATGATGGCGTCGCGGTTCTTGGTCTTCAGCCAGCGGCCGACGATCTCCTCGGTGACGCCGGCGTACTCCTCCTTGGGCGGGACCGGATAGTTTTCGGCCGTGTCGAAGAAGTTGATCCCGGCGTCGAGCGACTGGTCGAGAATCCGGAACGACATCGCCTCGTCGGCGCCCGTGCCGAAGGTCATGGTGCCCATGCAGATGTCGGACACATAGATGGCGCTCTTGCCGAGGCGTCTGGACTTCATGCGTATCCCCCCGTGGCCGGACCGGCCCGCCCGGGAGATATGCGCACGCGGCGACCCCCGCAATCGGGGGGACGGCCGTTTCCATCGCCCCCGCGCTAGACACCGAACCGCAGCGGCTTGAGATCCGGATCGACCCAGGCGCGACGCGCCTCGACCGAGAACAGACGTTCGCGCGTCCAGTACGCCAGGATCCAGTCCGGCCTGCCGAGCGGCGAGGCCATCAGATCGGCGACCACGGTGCTCAGCGGCTCGGCGTCGGGCCGCCCGGCCAGAAACGCGCGCGCAGCGGCGAGCGAGGCCTGGGTGATGGTCTCGTGATAGCCCTCACTGTCGGTGTTCCGGCCGCCGACGGACTCGTTGTAGGCACGGATCAGTCCTGGCAGGGCGGCGGGAAGGTCGAGGTCCGGCCGGAAACGGATCAGCCAGAGCGTTGCGGCGAAGTGGGCGGCGTGGGTCCATTCGGCCTTGGGAAGGCTGCGGTCCAGCAGGCCATGGGCCAATCGCGCGATCTCGGCGTCGGAGGCGTAGGGTGCGTCGCCGGAGCGAAGGGGTGTCATCGAAGATCTCCTGTGAGCGGCGCGCCGACAGGGCATGAAAAACCCCGCCGGGGCGGGGTCGGGACGGGTCGATCCTGCGGCGGTCTAGGGTCGCCGGGGTCGATGATCCGCGCGCGCAACCGCCGCAAGACCGCAGCCTTGCTGCACCTGCCGAAGTTTCGGAGCGCGGATCATGGCGCGGAAGGAACATGACCGGCGATTGCGGTCAAGCTGTTGACACCTGGCGCGAGCGGCGCTTCCGTTGATGACCGGAGGGTCAGGTGGCCAGATACGACAGCATTCTCGGCACGGTGGGGCGCACCCCCGTGGTCAGGATCAACCGGCTCGCGCCGGCGCACGTGGACCTGTTCGTCAAGATCGAGGCCTTCAACCCCCTCGGCTCGGTGAAGGACCGGCTGGCGCTGGGCGTGATCGAGGCCGCCGAGCGCTCCGGCGCGTTGAAACCCGGCCAGACGGTGATCGAGGCGACCAGCGGCAACACCGGCATCGGCCTCGCCATGGTGTGCGCCGCCAAGGGGTATCCCCTGGTGATCGTCATGGCCGACAGTTTCAGCGTCGAGCGGCGCAAGCTGATGCGCTTTCTTGGCGCCAAGGTCGTGCTGACGCCGGCGGCCCGGCGGGCCATCGGCATGCTCGAGGTCGCCGTCGCCCTGGCGGAGAAGAACGGCTGGCTCCTCACCCGTCAGTTCGAGAACGAGGCCAACGCCGACTTCCATGCCCAGACCACGGCGCAGGAGATCCTGGCGGACTTCGCCGGGGAGCGTCTGGACTATTGGGTCACCGGCTACGGCACCGGCGGCACGCTCAAGGGCGTGGGCCGGGTGCTGAAGGCCGAACGGCCGGAGACCCGGGTGGTGGTCTGCGAACCCGCCGACGCCGCTCTTCTGGCCAGCGGCGAGGCCCAGCCGGTCAACCCCGACGGCTCGCCCGCCACGAGCCATCCGGCCTGGAAGCCTCACCCCATGCAGGGCTGGACTCCCGACTTCATCGGCAAGCTGACCGGCGACGCCGTCTCGATGGGGCTCGCCGACACCTTGCTGTCCATCCCAGGCCCCGACGCGCTCCGCTGCAGCCGCGAGCTGGCGCAGAAGGAAGGGATCTTCGTCGGCATCACCGCCGGCGCCACCTTCGCCGGCGCGCTTCAGATCGCCGAGACCGCCCCGGCCGGAGCCCGCATCCTGGCCATGCTGCCCGACACCGGCGAGCGCTATCTGTCGACGCCGTTGTTCGCCGACGTGCCGGTCGACATGACCGAGGAAGAGCAAGCCCTGCTGGCTTCGGTCCAATAAGTTTGGCGCCTGGGGCTTGGCCGTGCGCGATCGGTCGCGGCGCCGGCGCCGATCACGGGTCGCGTTTCTCGAAGAACGCCCTGATAATCAGTTGATTCTCACCGGGTCGGCTCTCTGTCCCTCGAAAAGAAGATCATGTCCAAGGCCGTGATGGCGCTCCTTTCGGGCGCCTACCTGTTCCTCGCCTCGACGGTCGCCGTGCTCCTCTGGCGCACCGGCGCGGGCTGGGGTGCGGGCATGGCGGGGCTGATCGGCACGCTCGGCGTCGCCTTCGCCATGCATAACCTGATCGGCCGGGCTGTCGAGAGCGCCCGCCTCAGGGAAGAGATCGAGCGCCTGCGCGAGGCGCACCGGCTGATGGTCGACCATATCGAAGCGACGCAGAACGCCCTCGAAGGCCTGGAAGACCGGTTGCAGACCGCGTCGGAGACGCGCACCCAGGCGCTGACCGACGAAGTGCACATGCTCGAGGATCTGGTCGCGCGGCTCAGCGAAAGCATCACCGATCCCCGGGTGCTGCGCAGCTACGGCGGCGGCGGACATTCGGGACACGCGGGCCGGACCGACCCGCGCACCTCGGCCCTGCTCGAGACCGTGCGCGAGGCCCTGGCCGACAATCGGGTGGACCTCTACCTGCAGCCGGTGGTCTCCCTGCCCCAACGGCGGACGGTGTTCTACGAGAGCTTCTCGCGGCTGCGCGACGCCGACGGCCGGGTGCTGATGCCGGCCGAATACCTGCGCGTGGCCGAACCCGAAGGCCTGGTCTCGGCCATCGACAACCTGCTTCTGTTCCGCTGCGTGCAGATCGTCCGCCGCCTGGCCAAGACCGACCGGCGCGTGGGGATCTTCTGCAACATCTCGCTGGCCTCGCTGGGCGACGAGGTGTTCTTTCCCCAGTTCCTGGACTTCCTGTCTCAGAACAAGGACCTGTCCGGCGCGCTGATCTTCGAGCTCGGCCAGAACGCCTTCAGCGACCGGGGCTCGCTCGAGGCCCGCAACATGGCCAAGCTGGCCGACCTCGGCTTCCGGTTCTCGATGGACAAGGTCTCCGACCTCGACCTTGATTTCGCCGACCTGTCCCGCGCCGACGTCAAGTTCGTCAAGGTCGCCGCCGGGGTCCTGCTCGACCAGTTGCTCGAGGTCGACGGCCGGCTGGCGCTGCGGTCCCTGCCGGACGTGCAGGCCTCCGACTACGCCGCGCTCATGCGCCGCTACGGCGTCGAGCTGATCGTCGAGAAGGTGGAGTCCGAGCGCCAGGTGATCGACATCCTGGAGCTCGAGATCGGCTACGGCCAGGGCCATCTGTTCGGCGAGCCCCGCGCCATTCGCGACAGCGTCCTGGCCGAAACCGCCCCGCCGTCCGACTTCATGCACGGCGCGCTGAGGCGGTCCGGCGGCAGATAGCGGACCCGCGGACCCCGCCTACGCCAGCAGGGCGTCCGGCCGCGGATAGGCCTCATGCCGCGCCGCGTAGACGATGCCGAGGATGCAGCGCACCACATACCAGAGCTTGGCGCCGGCCAGCATCAGGCCGCCGACGATCAGGATCGGGATGCCGATCAGGATCACGCTGAGAATGCCGCCGACGACACAGACGGCGAGGCCCACGAGCAGGCAGACCAGGCTGAGCCAGAAGGTGCGGATCAGAAATTCGTAGTGGCTCCGCGCCGCCGGGCCCGCGCGGTCGCGGTTGGCGTAGGCGATCACCACGCCGATCAGCAGCGACAGCAGGGCCGTGGGCACGGCCAGGAGATAAAGCACATAGACGACGATCGGCAGCGTCAGGTCTTCGCTGGTCGCCATCGGGCGGGGATTGAAAGCCGAAGCTTCGGTCATCGTCGTCGTTCCGTAACAGCGCAGTGTGCGCCTCACGCTTATAGATACGTACGCGACCCCGACACGGCTACGCCGGGCGGAATTAAGTCTTCGACAGCATGTGACGTCTGTGTAATCCCGTCAACGGCGAAGCTTGATCTCGGCGCCCGCGAGGTCGGCGGCGTCCAGAGCTTCGGGCTTGCCGACCGACACGGTCACCTCGCTGACGCCGTGGTGCGCGAGCAGGATCTCCCCGATCCGCAGGGCGAAGGTCTCCGCCAGCTCGACATGCCCGCCGGCGCTGACCGCGCGGGCCGCCGACACCACGTGCTCATAGTTGAAGGTATCGCGAAGGTGCTCGGGCGCGGCCGGATCGAGGATGGCCTCGGCGTCGATGACCAGCGGCTGGCGGCGGCCGCGCTCGTCCGGATTGAGCCCGATCTCGGCCTCGATCCTGAGGCCGCGCACGAACACCCGCAGCCCGGCGATCCGGCCCGTCATGCGCCCTCGATGTCCGGCGTGCGCCAGTTCAGATGCTGTCCGCCGTCGACCGCGAGCATCTGGCCGGTCACCGCCCGGGCGTCGACCAGGTAGAGCAGGGCGTAAGCCAGGTCTTCCGGCGACGAGCCGCGGCCGAGCAGGGTGGCCGCGGCCTCGGCGGCGAAGCTGTCCGCGGTCTGATGGATCGAGGGCAGGGTCGGGCCGGGACCGATGCCGTTGACGCGAATGCGCGGCGCCAGCGCCTGGGCCAGGGTCGTGGTGGCCCAATGCAGCGCCGCCTTGGTCAGGCTGTAGGAAAAGAACTGCGGATTGGGCTTCAGCACGCGCTGGTCGAGGATGTTCACGATCAGGGGGTCGGCGTCGGCGGTCAGGCCGTCGACCTGGGCCGCGAAGGCCTGCGCCAGCATGACCGGGGCATAGAGGTTGGCGGCGAAGTGGGCGTCCCAGCTTTCGGCGGTGATCGTCCCCACCCGGTCGTCGTGGAAGGTGGACGCGGAATTGACCAACAGGCCCAGCGGCCCGAACGGCTCGGTGGCGCGCCCGACCAGAGCGGCGAGGTCGGCCCGGTCCGACAGGTCGGCGGCGACCACCGCCGCGCGTCCGCCCGCGTGCTGGATCAGCGAGACCGTCTCGAGCGCGTCCGGGTCGGGATGGCGCGCGTGAACCAGGATCGGGAAGCCGGCGCCCGCCAGCCTGAGCGCGAAGGCGCGGCCGACCCGCTTGCCCGCGCCGGTGACCAGCGCCGCCGCGCGCGCGGCCTTCGCCATCAGTCCGGCCGCTTGAACTCGACGATGTTGATCGCCAGGACCGCGACCACAAACAGCAGGATGGGCAGAATGGCCGCCATGGGGCTCTCCGAACGATACCCCTCCGCTTAACCCGCTGGAGCCGGATCGGCAAGCGCGGGCTCCCCTCCCGCCCCGGATCGCGCTAAGCGCCCATCCATGCCCTGGCGCCGCGGTCTCAGCCCCTTCGTCACCCCCCTGTTTCACCGCTGGTGGGCGATTTCGCGCGGCATGACCCTCGGCGTGCGCGGCCTTGTCACCGACCCCGAAGGCCGGGTGCTGCTGATCGAGCATACCTATGTGCACGGCTGGTATCTGCCGGGCGGCGGCGTGGAGCGCGGCGAGACGGCGCAGGAGGCCCTCTCGCGCGAACTGGTCGAAGAGGCGGGAATAGAGGCGACCGGGCCTCCGGTGCTGGTGTCGGTGCACAGCAACCACCGCCGGCATCGCAACGACCATGTCCTGCTGTTCCGCGTCCCGCAGTGGCGCAAGGTCGAAGCCACCTCCCGCGGCGAGATCCTGAACCTCGGATGGTTCGCGCCGGACGACCTGCCCGAGACCGCGACGCCGGGAACCCGCGCCCGCATCGCCGAGGTGTTCGAGGGCGAAGGCGCCCATCCGCTCTGGTGACCCCTCCCCTCGCGGGGGCGGGACGACTTATATGGGCGCCATGAGTTCCGACTCGCCCATCCTGTCCGGCACGGCCCTGATCCTCGACGAAGCCAAGCGGCTGCCGGAGACGCCCGGCGTCTACCGCATGCTCGGCGACGACGGCGAGGTGCTCTACGTCGGCAAGGCGCGCAGCCTGAAGAAGCGGGTGATCCAGTACGCCCAGGGCCGGTTCCACACCCAGCGCATCGCCCACATGGTGCACCTGACCCGGGCGATGGAGTTCACCACCACGCGCACGGAGACCGACGCCCTCCTGCTCGAATCCAACCTGATCAAGAAGCTGAAGCCGCGCTTCAACGTGGTGCTGCGCGACGACAAGTCCTTCGCCGAGATCCTGCTGCGGCGCGACCATCCCGCGCCTCAGATCAGGAAGCACCGCGGCGCCCACACCATCGTCGGCGACTATTTCGGCCCCTTCGCCTCCACCTGGGCGGTGAACCGCACCGTCAACATCCTGCAGAAGGCCTTCCTGCTGCGGTCGTGCTCGGACAGCGTGTTCGACAGCCGCACCCGCCCCTGCATGCTGCACCAGATCAAGCGCTGCTCGGCCCCCTGCGTCGACCTGATCTCGCCGGAGGACTACGCCTGCCTGGTCGATCAGGCGCACGACTTCCTGCGCGGCAAGTCCAAGGCCGTGATCGGCCGCCTCTCCACCGAGATGTCGGCCGCCGCCGAGGACATGGAGTTCGAGCGCGCCGCGCGCCTGCGCGACCGGATCCGCGCCCTGTCGGCGATTTCGATGGAGAGTCAGATCAATCCCGAGACGGTGGACGAGGCCGACGTCTTCGCCGTCCACGCCGAGGGCGGTCAGGCCTGCGTGCAGGTGTTCTTCTTCCGCGCCGGCCAGAACTGGGGCAACCGCGCCTACTTCCCACGCGTGAACACCGTGGTCGAGGACGAGCACGAGGCGGCGTTCGGCGAGTGCGGCGTGATCCTCGACGCCTTCCTGGGGCAGTTCTACGAGGACAAGCCGATCCCGCGCCTGATCCTGCTGTCGCACGACGTGCCCAACCGCCTCTTGCTGCAGGAAGCCTTCACCATCAAGGCGACCCTCGACAAGACCGGCCGCAAGGTCGAGATCGCCGTCCCGCAGCGCGGCGAAAAGCGCGACCTGGTCGGCCACGCCCTGACCAACGCCAGGGAGGCGCTGGGCCGCAAGATGGCCGAAAGCTCGGCCCAGGGCCGGCTGCTGGTCGGCGTCGCCGAGGTGTTCGGCCTCGAGACCACGCCCGAGCGGATCGAGGTCTACGACAACTCCCACGTCATGGGCACGAACGCGGTCGGCGGCATGATCGTCGCCGGCCCGGAGGGCTTCGAGAAGTCGCAGTACCGCAAGTTCAACATCAAGAGCACCGAGCTGACCCCCGGCGACGACTACGCCATGATGGCCGAGGTGCTGCGCCGGCGCTTCTCCCGCCTGGTCAAGGAGGAGGAGGCGGGCGAGCCCGCCGCCCGGCCGGACCTCGTGCTGGTCGACGGCGGCCAGGGCCAGCTCGACGCGGCGTTGAGCGTGCTGGCCGACCTCGGCCTCGACGACATCGCCGTGATCGGCGTGGCCAAGGGGCCGGACCGCGACGCGGGGCTGGAGCGCTTCTTCCTGCCGGGCAAGCCCCCCTACATGCTCGAGCCCAAGAGCCCGGTGCTCTACTATCTGCAGCGCCTGCGCGACGAAGCCCACCGCTTCGCCATCGGTGTCCACCGCGTCCGCCGCGCCGCCGCCATGATCAAGAACCCGCTCGACGAGATCGAGGGCGTGGGCCCGGCCCGCAAGCGCGCCCTGCTGCACGCCTTCGGCTCGGCGCGCGGGGTCAGCCGCGCCGCGGTGCCCGACCTGGCCAAGGTCGAGGGGGTGAGCGAGGCCCTGGCGGAGCGAATCTACGGCTATTTCCGTAAGGCTTAGGGAACCCTGGCGCGCCATCATGCTGACGCGCCCGTCTGGTCTTCTGTCGGCGCGTAAGGTCTGAACCGCTTCCCGATGAAGCCTGTTGAAGCCCCTGCCGACTCGACAACGCGCCGCCGTTCCGGCGCGGGACGGCGCTCGGCCGCCATCGGCCTCAGCCTGGCGGCTCACCTTTCGGTGGTGATCGCCCTTCTGCTGATGGTCGTCCCGCCAAAGCCGGTCGAGCCGCCGCCGGTGACCGTTGCCCTGGTGACCGGTTCGCAGCTCGCGCCCGCCGCGCCGCAGGAGCCTTCTTCGGCCAAGGCGGCCGCGACGACCGCCGCGCCCAAGAGCCTGGGCCGCCAGACGCCCGTCCCCGCCCCCCCCGACATGGTCAAGCTCGCGCCGGGCAAGGCGGCGGTGATCGCGCCGCCGGTGGAGTTGAGCCCGGCGGAGCTGGCCGGCGCCGCCACGGCGGATGGGTCGGGCTCGGGCGGCGGCGGAAACGGCTCTGGCGCCGGCGGCGGGGCGTGCAACATGCTGCGCCGGGTGCAGGAGGCCCTGCGCCGCGATCCCCTGGTGCTGGCCGCCGCGCGGACGCCCGCCGCCGCCGGCAAGGCGCTCAAGGTGTGGGACGGCGACTGGGTGCAGAGCTCGGGCGAGGACGGCAAGGGCCTGGCCGCCGTCCGCGAGGCGATCCTGTGGGAGGTGGCCTTCGCCCCCGCCGCCTGCCGCACCGAACCGGTGCACGGCCTGGTGCTGATCTCGCTCGACGGCGGTCCGGGCGCGACGCGCCTGGCCATCGGCGGCGGCGAGTGGCGCTGGGCCGACGTGCTGGGCCCGCGCGGGGGCGGGGTGCGGTAATTTTCCTCCTCTCCCCTTCGATACGGGAGAGGTCGGGCATGGGGATGGGTGCACCACTTTGACGAACGAGACCGCGTGGCGCCTCTCGTGCGCTTCGCTTCAGCGTCCTGCACTCGCTCCCATCCCCGGCCCTTCCCCCATCGAGGGGGAAGGGAGGGTTGCGTCTACGCCAGTACGATCACCACCACGCGGCGGTTCTGGGCGCGGCCCTGGCGGGTGTTGTTGGGGGCGACCGGAGCCTCGCGGCCGTAGGAGATGGTGGCCATCCGGTTCAGCGCCACGCCCTGCTTATTCATGAACAGGCGCACGGCCTCGGCGCGTTCCTCACCGAGCCGCTTGTTCAGGTCCGGCGTCCCCGTGGCGTCCGTGTGGCCCTGGATCTCCAGGTAGACGTTGCGGTTGTCGGCCTTGAGCTTGTTGACGAAGTCCATCAGCCGGGCCTGCGCCTCGGGCGACAGGCTGGCCCGATCGACCGGGAACTTCACCGAGTCGTCCGACAGCACCATCTGGTAGAGGAACTTGCCCTCGGCCAGCTTGCCGGCGGCCTGGGCTCGCTCGAGCGCCTCACGCGAGGTGCGATCGAGGCCGGCCAGCTGCTGATCGTGCTGGTCGAGACGCCCGTTGATCTGATTGCCCTGCGCATCGACCTTCTGATCTTCCGCAGCGACCTGATCGCGCACGAACGATTTGGTGGCGCAGCCGCTCATGCCGACGGCGCCGACCATGACCACGCCCACTATGAGAGCGCAGGATTTGATCTTCATGGAATCCTCGTGACCTTGTTGTCCCAAGCGGAAGGGAGCGAGGCCGCCGAAAATACGGCAGCCCCCCTGTTAGGCTTCCGCACCGAAACCTTGAGCGGCGCAAAGCGGCCATTTCGTGGCGCGACGTCCTGTCGCACCCTACAGATTTGTAGGCGTCCCGGATTGATCGCGCCCTGGGCGCCGCGCGTTGAAACGAGTCACGCCCCGTCTGGCCGCCCTGACTAGCCGCCCTGACGGCGCTGGCTTATGAGGCGGGAATGACCTTCGCAGCCGAAGCGGTCCCGCCGCCCTCCCCGACCACGATCTCCATCGACCCGCGCCCCGCGCCGGAAGCCTGCCGCAGCATGGCGGAGGTGCGCCTGGGCGTCGACGCCCTCGACCGCGCCCTGGTGCGCCTGCTGGCCGAGCGCCAGCGCTACATGGACGCCGCCGCCCGCATCAAGACCGACCGTGCGGTGGTGCACGACGCGGCCCGCATCGAGGACGTGGTGGCGAAGGTGAAGGCCTCCGCCCGCGCAGGGGGGCTGTCGGAGGCCATCGCCGAGCCGGTCTGGCGCACCCTGATCGATCGCTGCATCGCCCATGAGCTCGAGGTGTGGGATCGGCTCAGGGGATAAGGGCCCGAGCCCCTACCGCAACCCCTGCAGCGCCTGCTCGTGCCGCCAGGCGGCGATGTCGGCGAGGGCGAGACGCAGGGCGTGGTCGAGCCGATCCCGGATCGCCGCCTTCAGCGCCGGCGTCTCCCGCCAGGCCGCCTCGGCCTCGCCGCAGACCCGCGCCGCGTCGCCCGCGCCGATCCCCAGGGCCGAGCCCTTCAGGCTGTGGGCCCCGTCGCGCCAGGCCTCGCCATCGCCCTCCGGGTCGAGCAGGCGGCCCCAAAGCTGCGCCTGCTCGGCGAACAGCCCCAGCACCTCGTCGATCAGCGCCGTGTCGCCGGCGCAGAAATTGTCGAGGTAGGCGAAGTCGACCGCGCCCGTGATGTCCCGTTTCGCCATTCGCCCCTCTTACCGACCGGAGGTTAACCGTCGTTTCCCGCCCTGCGGCGGAAGCCCTGGACAAGCCTGCCCAAATACCCGATAAGCCCCGCCTTCCGCGCGCCGGGGCCCCGCCCCAGCGTAACGGCATGGGTGCATAGCTCAGTTGGTAGAGCAGCTGACTCTTAATCAGCGGGTCGTAGGTTCGAATCCTACTGCACCCACCATTTTCCTAAATAACAACAATGGATTAAGGTGGACCGCCTCTCCGAGGCCGGACTAATCAAGCGCCTAGCCCAGTGATTGGTCCGGTGAAATTCGGAGGCGTCTCGGTTCCCCGCGTCGATAATGGGGCGAGCCGCCGCGGTCCGAGGCACTTTTCGTCACTCATTCCCATCCGCGCGTCGGCGATGTTCCGGATGCGGAACCCGTATGTCGAGTTCTGTATCGTAAGCTCGCCGTGCAACGCCGGTTACGCGCCGCCACGGGGTGATCGAAGTTGTAAGGAAAGCTCGCTGGCGGCGGGTCGCTGTACCCCAATCCGATAATCGGGCGCGATCAGGTGATGGCGGCCGGACCGACGCGACGACGATGGGAAGCCACGCAGAGCAGGAGGGTTGGCGCCGCTGGGGGGCCAGCGTCTTAAGAGAGGATCGTCAGGCCGTCGACCTTGACCGCACGGCAATGGGTCCGGCCTCGGGCGGCGGCTGTAGACAGGGCTGCGCAGAGGAGAACCGCCGCCAAGGGTCGCACCGGGCGAGTTAGGGTTCGGCCCTTGCACCGACGATCAGCTC
Source organism: uncultured Caulobacterales bacterium (assembly GCA_903837135.1). GTDB lineage: Bacteria > Pseudomonadota > Alphaproteobacteria > Caulobacterales > Caulobacteraceae > CAIOYC01. The sequence goes on along the minus strand of CAILTK010000106.1, from coordinate 6,531 downwards.
GTCCTGGATCCAGGTGGACAGCATCTCGCCGATGAGCTGTGTCGCCGCCGCTTCGTCAAGGCCCTCGCTGACGACGGCGCAGGTATTGCCGAAACTCTCCCCACGCTGCAGCAGGTCGATCGCTCTGAACTCGGCCGGACCGATGGTGCGATACTGGGGCGACAGGCCCGCGCGCCACACCCTTACGGCGGCGGGCTCGGGAAGGGCCTCCACCGGAGGCGGGTTGGTCTCCTCGGCCAAGGCGCTCCAGATGGCGGCGACGTTGGTCGTCACCGACGCGAGCTCCAAAGTCGGGGCGAAGGTCAGAACGGTCTGCTCCCAATCGAGCGCGCCGAGGACCTCGGGGCTGAGCGGCGGGGCGTCTTCCCCGTCGAAGGCCCGGCGCAGCGCCCAATCCAGCCAGGCCAATTCGGCGATCTCCGCATCTTCCGGGAACCGGGCTAGAAGATAAGCCGGGAACTCGGCTCCATAGACGTTCAGCGTCCAGCTGGAGGGCGGGTATTCGGCGATATAGTCGCGTGCCGCTGTTTCGAACGCCTCGTCGCCGATCCATGCCCAGGTCTTCTCGTAGGTGTCGCGCAGACAAGCCACGAGCTGAACGCGATAGGCGTTGTGATAGACCGCCAGGCCGGCGGCGGCGTCGCCGCGATAAGCGCCGCCCTCTCCCGGCACGGCGCCCAGGATGTGTTGCTTCAGTCCGCGTTGCAGCGCCAACAAGCTCATGCGGCGTGGGCCCGGTGCGAGGCTTGATGGCGCGCGCGGGCGATCTGCACCTCCGCCAGCAGTTCTTCGAGCGGCGGAATGTCGTCGTCCCGTTCGATCATGGCGGCGACAGGTCCGACCCGGGCCGCGACCGTCTCGTAGAGATCCCAGACGGGATCGGGCACAGCCTGGTCATGCGTATCGATCAGAAGACCCTTTCCCTGGCTATGGCCGGCGAGGTGGATTTGACGCACCCGGTCGAAGGGCACGCCATCGACATAGTCCGACGGATCGAAGCCGTGGTTGCTGCCGCTGACATAGATGTTGTTGACGTCGAGCAGGAGGAAACACCCCGTTCTGCGGGTGAGCTCGCCGAGAAAGTCCCACTCCGTCATCTCATCGTCCGCGAAGGTCAGGTAGCTTGAGGGATTTTCCAGCACGAGCGGACGCTCCAACACATCCTGGGCCGTGCGGATGTTGGCTGAAACGAGCTCCAGCGTCTCCTCGGTGTAGGGCAGCGGAAGCAGATCGTGGGAATTGAAGCCCTCGACGCCGGTCCAGCAGAGATGGTCCGAGACCCACAGCGGACGGGTTCGGTCGGCCAGGCTCTTCAGGCGGCGCAGGTAGTCCATCTTCAGGCCGTCGGCCGAGCCGATCGACATGGAGACGCCATGCAGGGCCACCGGATAACGCTCGCGCACGGCGTCGAGCACGTAGAGCGGCCGGCCGCCCCGGACCATGAAGTTCTCCGAGATCACCTCGACGAAATCGACCAGGGCGCCTTGTTCAAGGAAGGCAGGGTAGTGCTGGGGCCTCAGACCGACGCCGAAGCCGTCGAACCGCGGAAGAATCTCAGAAGACATCGAAGGTCCACCTGTTGAAAAGCGGCCCCGCCTCCCTGGGGGCGGGGCCATTCCGGCGCGCCGCCGGGGGGGCGGCGGCGCGCTTTGGCCGACTTACTGGCCGGCCGGGGCGGTGGTGGTCCCGTGTTGGGCGGTGCAGGAGGCGGCGCTCAGCGACTTGAAGCCCTGACCTTTGCAGTCGTTCTGACCCTTGCAGTCATGGTTGCCGGACTTGCAGTCCGATTGGCCCTTGCACGAGTTCACGCCGAAGCACTGCACCTTGGCGCTGGGCGCGCTTTGCGCGTGGGCGATGTTGATGGTCGCGGCGGTCGACATGGCGAAGACGGCGGCGGCGGACGCCAGGGTCCGAGCGGTCTTGAAGTTCATGAGAAATACTCCTGGAAGGACGAAAGAGGGTTGATGCGCCGAAGCGACATAGGCTCTTCCGCCACGGGGCCCCGCGGAGTTACACCGCTGCCGATTATTCTCAGTTTTCCTTTGGCGGCCGGATCACCGCCAGCCGAGCGCGGGCGCGACGTGGGTAAGGATGCTCGCAATCACGGGGGCGTTGCAGGCGACCCCGAACCGGTTCGGCGCCGAAAAAAGAGTGCCAGCACCGGCGATCGCCGTGTCTCGCCTGAGCTGCCTCAGCAGCCTGAGCTGCCTGACGCCGTCGGCGCCCAGAGCCCCCGGCCGCTTCAAGGGTCGGTCGAACGGCGCCACAGCGCGCGCCGCGACGGGGCGTAACCCGCCGCCGGTCCAAACGAACATAGGATGCGGAGCGATCGATCCGAGCCGGTCGCGACGATCGCGCAGCGAAAATCCCTGGAGACGTCATGGCCCGATCCCCGCTTGCAAATCGCCTTGCAGCCCTGGCCGGCGGCGCATGTTATGTCGGCTGGGGGGTGTTTCACCTCGGCGTCGCCCGTGACATCTACCAGCTTGGCGTCTCGGAGCACGGGATCGCGCAGGGGCGCACGTTCCAGCTTGCCGGCTACATGCTCTGTATCGCACTCTTCGCGATCGCCGTGGCGGTTTGGGGCAATTGGCGCAATGATCGGCGCGCCTACTGGCTCAACCTGATTGTGATCGGTTGGGCCGACGCGGTGTGGGTCGCGGTGGTGGTGCTGCCGGGATACGTCCCGCTCCTGCGAGGCTTGACGCCGCCGTTCGTCTATCTGGCCGGTGCGCTCCTGACGAGCTGGGCGCGGTCGCCATGGCTCAGGAGCCGGGCGCCGGCGTCGTAATCGCGCGCCTGACCTCCGCGAGAGGCGCACGGTCATCGAAGACCACCTGGCCGGCCTTCATCGAGACGCCCAGCTGCTCGAAAAGGGTCGCGAGGTCGAGGGAGGTGGGATGATCGCGCATGGCGGTGTAGAGCTGGGTCAGATCATGTCCCCCTGTGGCGGCGTCTCCCCGGGCCATCAGCTGCTCGACCGACCATTCGGCGGTGTTGCCGCCACTCTCGTGGTTGATGGCTCTCAGAGCCGTCTGCAGGCCGATCTGATTGTGGGTGCGCTCGCGGATTCGTAGGTCGGCGAGCATCCAGAAGCCAGCGCCGCCCCAATAGGTGCGGCCCCAGGTGTGGGTTCCGTCCAGGCCGAGATCGCCCTCGGCCGGTTCGCCCTTGGGCATGCCGACCAGAGCCCACCGCCAGACCTCCGAAGGGTCGAGCAGACCGGCCTGGACGCGCGCGATCGGCTCGACATAGACCGCCTGGCCCTCCTGGACCCAGAGGCTGCGCCGCGGCACGTTCGGGAGCGCGGCGTGGACCATTTCATGGACCAGAATCCAATCCTCGTTAAAGCTCTTGGCCCCGGTGTCGCGTCCGACGTGGATGCGGATGGCGGAGCCCGCGAAGCCGAAGGTGGTGCCGCCGCGGACGCCATCGCCGTCCGTGCTGACCACCAGGATATCGAGTCGCGCAACCGGGAAGCGACCGAAGTAGGCGATGAGCGCTGCGGCGCTTCGCCGGATCCACGCGACCACCGCGTCGTGGTGGGGCTTGGCGGGGTCGGCGAAGTGGACCTCGATGTCGGCTCCCGCGACCTCGACCCGCTCGGAGGGCAGCGCCTTGACGCCGTCGTAGACCTCCCGCCCGCTCTCGTAGGACACGGATTGGGCCAGGGCCATCTGGGCTATGCCCGCGCCCGACGCGCCGAGCAGTAGCGCGGCGGTGAGCCGGCGGATCAGATCATTTCGACGCATGGGGCCGTCTCCTGGTGAAGGGCGGGGCGACCGCGGGGCTCAAGCGCCCGTCGCTGCGGCCGCCGGCAGGTTCGTTCGATCGAGGCTGGTGGCCGGCGGCGGCGCCGCCCCCTGGTCCATACCGGTGATCAGCCGCACCCCCCGCTCAAAGGTCAGGTAGTTCCAAAGCCAGGCCAGCCCGACCACAATCCGGCTGCGGAAGCCGACCAGGAAATAGAGGTGGGCGGTCGACCAGAACAGCCAGCCGAGGCCGCCCTTGAGGTGCACCCCGCCAAGGTCGACGACCGCGTGACGCCGGCCGATGGTCGCCAGCGAGCCGAAGTGGCGATAGCGGAAGACACGTCGATGGCGCGTTCCTGGCCTCAGTCGCCGGATGACCCGCGCCACGAACTCGCCCTGCTGCTTGGCGGCCGGGGCGATGCCTGGGACAGGCCTGCCGCGTCGATCGTGGAGGGCGGCGGTGTCGCCGATGACGAAGATCTCGGGATGGCCAGGGACGCTCAGGTCCGGCGCGACCTCGACCCGGCCGGCGCGGTCGGCGGCGGCGCCCAGCCATGCCGCAGCAGGCGAGGCCTGCACACCGGCGGCCCAGACGATCGTCGCCGCTTCGATCCGCTCCTCCCCGACCGATACGGCCGTGGCGTCGATGGCGGTTACGCGTCCGTTCAACCGAACCTGGACGCCCAGCGTCTCCAGGGCGCGCTGCGCCTCGCGCGCCAGCGGCGCAGGCAGGGCGGCCAGCAGGCGCGGCCCGGCCTCAATGAGGATGATCCGGACGCAGTTCGGCGTGATGTAACGGAAGTCCATCGCCGCCGCGTGGCGGGTGAGCTCTGCGATGGCGCCGGCCATCTCAACTCCCGTCGGCCCGCCGCCGATCACTACGAACGTCAGGAACTCGTCGCGCTGGGCGCTGCGGGCCTGGCGGAAGGTCTCCGCCCGCTCCATGGCCAGCAGGACCGATCGGCGCACACGGGTGGCGTCGTCGATCGTCTTGATGCCCGGGGCGTGGACGCTCCACTGGTCATTGCCGAAGTAGCTGTGGCGCGCCCCGGTCGCGAGGACCAGGACGTCATACTCGAGGGGTTCGCCGCCGGACAGGCGGACCTGCCGCGCGGCGACGTCGACCCCGATCACCTCGTCCAAGACGACGTGGACGTTGTCTTGGCGCTTGAGGATGGTCCGGATCGGCGCGGCGATATCCGCCGGGGAAAGCGCCGCGGTCGCCACCTGATAGAGTAAGGGCTGGAACAGGTGGTGGTTCTGGCGGTCGACGACGGTAATGTCGACCTTGCGACCGGACAGGCCACGGACCAGCGCGAGGCCGCCGAAGCCGGCGCCGACCACCACCACCCGCAGGCGTCGGCGGTAGGCGGCGCGCCCGGTGGGCGCTAGCGCGCTCTTATGCTGCGGATGGATCGCCGTCATCGCACTGGTCCGTTAAGGTCAGGACCTGGGCCTAGGCCGCGTGTGGCCAGCGGGCGATGTCCTGCAGCACCTGGTTCTCCGCTTCCTTCTCCGACAGGCGGGACTTGACGACGTCTCCGAGGCTGAGCAGTCCGACGACCTGGCCGTCGCTGACTACCGGCAGATGCCGGGCGCGCCGTTCGGTCATCACCGTCATGGCTTGGCGAACCGTATCCTGGGGTCGGATGGTGGTCGCTGCGACCAGGATGTCGGAGACTTTGCGATTGAGCGCGCCAACGCCGTAGCGAGCCAAGGCGCCGACCACCTCGCGTTCGGAAACGACACCGGCCAGATGACCGTCCGCGCCGATCACCACCAGGGCTCCGATGCGTTCGTCGGCCAGTGTTTTGGCCACGGCGAACACAGGCGCTGACTTGGCGACGGAGATCACGAGATCGCCCTTGGCCGTCAAGATCTGGGAAACAAGCATGTTGTAACTCCTCCAGGATGAGTCTGCGCTTAGGTGCGTCGACCTCACCTTTATGTATTCTTCGTTGGCCGCTCCGAAGTTACGGGAGCAACGAGAATATTCCTTTATTTCAATTGCTCAGTAGGTATTCTCACTGCGGCAAAGCCGCCGTCGGAAACCGACGGCGGCTGAAGCTTCGAAGCGTTCGAGGTGGAGTTCGTCAGGCTTCGACCATGCGTTTGCCGCGGTCGAGCCCGAGTAGACGGTCCAAGGACCAGGCGCCGCCGCCGCGCGCGATGATCGGCAGCAGCAGGCCCGCCCAGCTGAGGTGGGTCGGCCAGGCGTCGGGATAGACAAAGACCTCGATCACCGTGGTCATCCCGAGGAGACCCAGGGCGCCGACTCGGCTGAAGAGCCCGAGCACGAGCAGCAGCGGGAAGAAGTGTTCCGAATACGTGGCGGCGTGCGCGGCGATGTGAGGCGGAATGAAGGGCAACTTATAGTCGGTCTCGAACAGGGTATAGGTGGCGTCCTTGATGTGCAGGATGCCGTCGACCTTGGTGCGGCCTGACATGAAGAAGACCGCCGCCACGCCCAGGCGCGCGACCAGCAGCAACAGCGAGGTCGGGATTCGATCGAGCACCGCAGTGGCGCGCGCATAGGGATTCTGGGGGCCGGTCACCTGGCTCATAGTCGGGTCTTCCATCTTGAGAAAAGGGAGTCGGCGGCGCGACCGTGGAGTGCAGCCGCCGGCCAGCCGGGGTCCCCTAGGCGGGGTTGAGGGAGCCGTGGCCGTTGGGGGTCTTGATGGAGGCGCAGGTGCCGGCGGGGACGAGCTTCCAGGCGTTCTTCTGGAAGTTGACCTTGGAGGTGCCGGCGCAGGTGGTGCCGGCTCCGGCCTTGCAG
>CAILTK010000105.1 GCA_903837135.1 uncultured Caulobacterales bacterium | reverse complement strand
CCTCTGGGGGAGCTGTCACGAAGTGACTGAGGGGGCGACGCTGCCGCCAGCTTCGCTCGTCTCGCTAACCGGCTTGCGCTGAGGGCCAAGCCAGCCGCGGCGCTGCCCCCATCGGGCGCGTCGCGGCCGCGTCCCCCAGAGGGGGAAGAGCTTTGGCGCGCGCGCCTCACTCGATCACCTTGATCTTGATGTCGCGGAAGGCGACCACGCTTTCGTGGTCCTGCAGGCTGATGTGTCCGGTGTCGGCGGTGGCGAACAGGGGCCAGCGGGCGAACTTGGTCCCGGCGACGCGAGCTTTGAAGTCGGGCGAGCCGATCTGGTATTCGGTCACCTGCACCCCGTTCAGCCAGTGCTGCACATGGCCATGATCGACCACCAGGCGCGAATGGTTGAACTCGCCGACCGGTCTGGTCACGTCCTGCGACGGCGCATAGAGGCCGAACAGCCCGCCCGCCCGCTGCAGCGGCGGCTCGCCGTGGGCGTTGTCGAGCAGCTGGTATTCCGGGCCGGATTCGTAGCCGGTCTCGCCCTGCTCGATCACATGGTAGTAGACGCCGCTGTTGCCGTTCCTGCTGATCTTCCAGTCGAACTGGAGGTCGAAGTTGGCGTAGCTGCCGATGGTGATGATGTCGGCGGCCTTGTCGGGCTGGGCCAGGGTCAGCACCCCGTCCGCCACCTGCCAGCCCGGCCCCACCGCGGTCTTCTTGAATTCCCGCCAGCCGTCGAGGCTCTTGCCATCGAACAGCAGTCTCCAGCCCTGCGCCTTCTCGGTAGCGGTCAGGGTGTTGTGCGCCGGCTCGGCCGCGAGGGCGGGGGCGGTGAGCAGGGCGAGGGCGAGGGCTGCGGTTTTCATGCGGTGTCGCCGAGTTCGAGTGTCCACCGCCTCATCCCCCTGGAGTCATCCTCGGGCTTGACCCGAGGACCCAGCCGCACTGTCCGTTACGCTGCATTGGCGCGTACAGCCACGCAGCGTTGGCCCCGGAGCTGATGGGTCCTCGGGTCAAGCCCGAGGATGACTCCCGTTGGTAGCCAAGCGCTGCTTGCATATCCTCGCTCCTAAAGTCCGAGCTTTTTCAGTTCTCTGTCGAGATGGGCTTTCACCGCGTCCGACGGGCCGGGATAGGCGGCCAGGGCTACATTGCCGTGGTAGCCGATGTCCTTGAAGCCGGGCTTGGTGGTGTAGTAGGCGCCGATCACCAGGGCCCGGAAACGCCACAGGAAGATGTGCGGCTTGTTCAGGCTGGGGTCGGTCGGCTTGGCGGCGAGGCTGGTCAGGAGCGCCGCGCGGTCGGCCGAAGCGAGCTGCAGCAGGACGGCGTGATGACGCCGCTGCGCCTCGGCCTCGAGCCAGTCCAGGCCCTCGAGGATCGCCGGCCGGTCGGCCACCTGGGCCGGATAAGGGGCGCTGATCCACTCGTCGATGAAGTCGGGCACGCCCAGCGCCGTCGCCGAGGGCGCGTCGGCCGAGGCCGGCAGGATGAAGTCGCACAGCACCGCCGCCGCCTGCAGCTGGGCCGGCGTCATCAGCCGCGGCCAGGGCGCCTTGTCCGGATGGGTCAGCTTGGGGTCGGTCCCGTAGCCCTTGAGCGTGTTGGCCGCCACCACGGCGGCCTCGGCGGCGCCGGGTACCGCGCCCGCGCCGGCCGCCAGCCCGGCGGCGACGGCGCCGCCGAGCCAGGCCAGGGTGGTGCGCCGGTCGACGCGCGAGACGTAGGGGGTGATCCCGCTTTGGGCTTTTTGGTGGCTCACAGCTCGCCCCTCCGCGCCAGGCCGGCCAGATGGTCGCTGCTGCGCCAGGCCAGGGCCAATATGCTCAAGGTCGGGTTCTTGTCCGGGCTGGACACCAGCACCGCCCCGTCGGTGACGAACAGGTTCTTGACCGCCCAGCTCTGGCCGTAGGCGTTCACCACCGAATCCTCGGGCGAATGGCCCATGCGCACCGTGCCGACCTCGTGGATGATCTCCCCGCCGCGCGAGATCGCCTGCTTGCCGTCGGTCTGGTAGCCGGGCGTCGGCTTGCCGCCGAGCTTGTCGATCACCTCGAGGAAGGTCTGCACCATGTGCGCCGCCTGGCCGGTCTCGTGCTCGCTCCATTTCCAGTGGAAGCGCAGCACGGGGATGCCCCACTTGTCCTTCACCTGCGGATCGAGGTCGGTGTAGCAGTCCTCGTTGGGGATCATCTCGCCGCGGCCGGCGAAGCCGATATAGCTGCCGTAGATCCGCCGGGCGTCCTCGCGCAGGGCCGAACCGACCGTGAGGTCGCCCGACGCGCTCAGCATGGCGCCGAGGTTCATGCCCGGCATCGCGCGGCCGCCGCCCATTTCGATATGATAGCCGCGCGGGAACGGCAGCTGTTTCCTGGACTGCTTCTCGTAGCCCCACCAGGGCACGTAGATGTGGCCGACGCTCATGCCGTCGTCGTTGGTGGGCGGCAGGTTCTCGAGCGCCGGGAACTGGCCCGAGACGCTGGTCCCCACCGAGTCCATCAGATAGCGGCCCACCATGCCGTGGGTGTTGCAGAGGCCGTCGGGGAAGGCGGCGCTCTTGGAGTTGAGCAGGATGCGCGCGCTCTCGCAGGCGCCCGCCGCCAGCACGACCGAACGGGCGGTGACCGAATGGTGTTCGCCGGTGACCCGGTCGACGAAGGTGACGCCCTTGGCCTTGCCCGTCCGGTCGAGGTCGACCTGGTAGACCAGGGCGTTGGCGCGGATGTCGAGGTTGCCGGTGGCCATGGCCGGCGGCAGGAGCACGGTGGTGCTCTGGAAGTTGGCCTTGATCGAGCAGCCGCGCCCACAACTCGTGGCGTAGAAGCAGGCGGCGCGGCCGTTGAGCGGCTGGGTCAGCACCGCCGCGTGCATAGCGGCCACCGGAATGCCGAGCCCGTTGAAACCGCGGGTGACGAACTGTTCGTAGGCGCGCGGCGTCGGCGGCGGCTGCAGGCAGCCGTCGGGCGAATCGGGCGTATTGGGCAGGCCCTGGGCCCGGCCGGTGACGCCGATCAGACGCTCGACCTTGTCGTACCAGGGGGCCAGCTCGTCATAGGTGATCGGCCAGTCCTGGCCGAGGCCGTCGCGGCTCTTGGGCTTGAAGTCGAGCGGTCCGAACCGCAGCGAGATCCGGCCCCAGTGATTGGTGCGTCCGCCCATCATGCGCGGGCGCCACCACATGAACGGCTCGGAGCCCTCGGCGATGGTGTAGGGCTCGTTGGGCACCTGCCAGCCGCCGTCAACGGTGGCGTCGTAGAAGCCGAACGGCTTGTCGGGGGTGCTGGTCCCGCGCAACGGCGCCTCGGACGGGATGTTGAACATCGGCGTCTCGGTCACCGGATCGTAGTTGCGGCCCGCTTCCAGCAGCAGCACCTTCAGCCCCGCCTTGGTCAGCGTATAGGCGCTCATCCCGCCCCCCGCCCCCGAGCCGACGATGATCACGTCATAGGGTTCGCTCATGGGAGGGCCTCATACGCTGGGGTAAGCTCCACCTGTCGCTCCTCCGGGCCGATCTGCTGTTCGCGCGCAAGCTCCCTTCCCCCTCGAGGGGGGAAGGGCCGGGGATGGGGGTGAGTGCACCAAGGCTGAAGCTTAATGGCGCGAGAGGCGCCGCCCGCTCTCACCCACCCACGTCGTGCACTCACCCCCTCTCCCGGCCTCTCCCCCCTCGAGGGGGAGAGGAGATGGGTGACAGGCCCGTGGCGCTCGCCCCTCATCGCGCGGGAACCGGGACGTAGGTGTCGAGGTCCTCGTCGGCCATAACGGTGCGGCCGGTTTCGGCGGACTTGTAGAGGGCCATCACCATGCGCACCACCTCCACCCCGTCCTCGAAGGTCTCGATCGGCGTGCGGCCGTGGCGGAAGCAGTCGACCATGTGCCGGTTCTCGCCGATATAGCCATAGACCCCGGCCTCATCCTCGATGATGGGCATCTGGCCCTGTTCGGCGTTCTGCTTCTCGACCAGGTCCTCCCCTTCCCCGCCCGTGATCTCGCGCGAGAGAAACACCTTCAGCCCGCTGTTCAACGAGCTGAACTCCATGGCGTACTCGGGTCCGAGCAAAGCCAGGTCGATGCGCAGGCCGGGACCGACATAGGCCCAGGAGGTCGAGGCCTCGACGATCAGTTCGGCGCCGTCGGCGTCCTCCAGCGTGATGGTGGCGCGCGCGAAGTCCTCCACCGGATGGGCCCGCATCTGCACCGCCCCGCCATAGGTATTGGCGAGCCGCTCGGCATAACGGGGCTGGGTCCACTTCAGATGGCCGACCGAGCCCTGCACCGACTTCACCGTCAGGCTGGCGCGCGGGGCGCCCGGCGCGGTCAGCAGGAAGCGGCCGACCTCGACGCTGTGGCACATCATGTCCGACATCACCCCGCCGCCCTGCAGCTTGCCCTGCCAGAACCAGGCCTCGTGCGGACCCGAGTGCTCCTCGGCCGCGCGGGCCAGATAGGGCCGCCCGCCGGTGGGCGCGGCGCGGCGCCAGATGATCTCCTTGCCGCGCTCGACGGCGGTGGAGAAGACTTGGTTCTCCAGATAGCCGTGCGCCAGGCCGGCGCTTGTCGCCAGGGCCAGCACCTCGCGCGCCTCGGCCAGGGTGCGGCCGAGCGGCTTCTCGCACGCCACCGCGCGGATCTTCGAGCGCCCGGCCTTCACTGCCTGCTCGAGCGTGCGCATGACGTCGAGCCGGGTGTCGTTGGGCGACAATATCCACAGGGCGTCGACGTCGTCGGCGCCAACGAGACTCTCCAGGCTATCGTGCGGGCGGCAAGGGCCGAGCTCGGCGGCGTTGACCGCGTCGGCCAGGGCCTGGCGCTTACGCGGCGTCGGGCTGAACACGCCGGTGATCACCGCATTGCGGACGCTGAGGAAGCTCTTCAGGTGGAAGTGGGCGATGAAGCCCGCGCCGACGAAACCTATGCGCAGGGGCGGAGGCGTTTGCATCATGGGCTTACCGGGGCTGCGAGACGGGCGCGATCGACCTCGGCCTGATAGCCGCCCCTGCGCCGGTCGGACAACACCACGAAGCCGAACACCAGGCTGACCAGGGCGGCGAAGGGCACGAGATAGCGGAACGACAGCAGGCCGCTCTTGTTGTCGGCGCCGTCGAGCAGGGGTTGGGCCTGCTTGGCCAGGTCGGCGCCGGCCTCGCCGCCGGCGGCGCGTCTTAGAAAGTCGGCGGTGGCCGGGGTCGGCAGGTCGGGCGCGGCGATCACCGCGCGGGCGTCGGCGGCCAGCACGACCGGGGCGCCGGGTTGGGTCAGCGCCTGGTTGGCCAGGGCCACGATCGCGGGCCGCGAGAGGGTCTCGGTGAAGTGGTGGTCGGCGATCGAACCCAGGAGCGGCGTCGCCACCACCCCCACCGCCAGGGACCCGGCCGCCGCCATCAGGCCGAGGCCGAGGGCGCCGGTCTTCGGAGTCCGCTCGGCGACGAAGCCCATCATGGTCGGCCAGACGACGGCGATGCCGACCGCGAACACCAGGGCCGCGCCGAGGGTCTCCACCAGGCCGCTGGAGAAGCTCAGGCCCAGGAGGCCGAGCCCAGCCACGGCCGTGCCGGTCATCAAGAGCACCGGCGGCGACACCCGCGCCAATAGGCCGTGGGCGTTGGCGCGCATGCCGGCCATCACCCCGTTGATAAGCACCAGCACCAGTATCCCCGGCAGGCCGCCGGCCTGCAGCACGGCGGGGATCCAACGGCCAGGCCCAAGCTCCAGGCTCATGGTCACCGTCATCAGCAGCAGGAACAGCCACAGCAGCGGAGTGGTCAGCACCGCCTTCAGCGAATCGATCACCCTCTCACCGGCGGCCCGCGCCTCGGTGGGCGGGAACTGTTCGCGCAGGAACACCAGGCCGTAGAGCAGGGCCGGCGCCAGCACCAGCAGCACCTTGGCGCGCCAGTCGGCGTGCACCAGGTCCAGCCCCCAGATGCACACCCCGCCGAGCGCCACCCCGCCCGGAAACCACAGGTGCATCCGGTTCAGCATGCCGGCCTTGCGCGTGGGGAAGAGGGCCGCGGTCAAAGGATTGCACACCGCCTCGATCACCCCGTTGGCCACCGCCAGAACGAGGGCCCCGATGAACAGGGTGTCGAACCCGTGCGCGGTGACCAGCAGGATCACCCCGGCCACATGCCCCGCCAGCGCGGCGCGCAAAAGGTTCCTCATGCCCACTACGTCGCACAGGGCCGAAAACGAGAACTGCGACAGCGCCATGCCCCACAGGCTCGCCCCGCCGATCAGCCCCACCTCAGTATTGTCGAGCACGAACTCGGACTTGAGCTGGAACAGGATGCCGCTCATGGCGGCGAAGGTGAAGGCCAGGGCGGTGATCGCCGCGCAACTGCCGAAGAACAACCGGCCCGGCCGGACGGGGTCGGCCACGCTCATACCGACAGCGCTGCCTTCAGCCGGCCGACGGGCGGTGCATTCCCCCTGGGTCTCAAGCGCGCTTCCTTACCCTGCAACCGGTTGACCGGTCGTCGTTTGACGGGGCGGCAAGGTGGCGCGCAAAGGGGGTGGGGTCAATGGGTGGGGGGCTGAGTCGTCGGCCGCGACCACAGGCAGAGGTTGTTTCAGCTCTGCCATCCCCCTAAGGTGCATCCGCAGAGCGAGGAAAGTCGATGGTTGACGAAGTGCAGGAAGACCTCAAGACGGAGGATGAAGCCGACGAGGTTCCCTACGTTGAATTTGACATCTCCGTTTCTCCTTCCGACCCCTCCCTCGAACTACTTGCCCAACAGATTGAGAGAGGAGACATAATAATTCCATTCTATCAGCGGCGGTATGTTTGGAAAATAGAGCAAGCATCACGACTTGTTGAATCTTTTCTCATGGGTTTACCGGTTCCACAAGTTTTTCTCTACGTAAATGAAGAAGACCAATTAGAAGTTATAGACGGACAACAGAGACTTATGTCTGTAAAGTACTTTATGGAGGGGCTTTTCGGAGAGGAAGACAACAGGGGCCGTCGACAGACTTTTAAGCTAAAAGGTCTTTCTGAACGCTCAGAGTATAATGGAAAGACGTTCAAGGAATTGAGCTCCAGGGACCAGAGAAAATTAAGGAATTCTACGCTTAGGGCGATAAACATTAAACAGCTCAAGCCGAGCCTTAGGAACGATAGCGTATTTCATATATTCGAAAGGCTTAACACTGGTGGAACTCAGTTGAAGGCTCAGGAGATTAGAAATGCGGTCTACCGCGGAGAGATCGTTGACCGTATCAGCAAGCTCAACTTGACCCGAGATTGGCAGAGCATATTAGGAATCAATAAGCCCGACAAGAATCAGAAGGACGTTGAACTCATTCTAAGATTATTTTCGTTATTCGAAAATTGGAAAAATTACGAAAAACCTATGCTCGGATATTTGAATAAGTCGATGGATGAGAACAGGACCTTCTCCTCGTCACGCGCAGAGCGTTTTACTAAACGCTTTCCAGAGGCTGTGAAGTTAGTAAATTCAACACTAGCCAAACCGTTTAGGCCGCGCGGAGTCATAAACTCGGCAGTTCTTGAGGCAGTAATGGTTACTGTCCTGGAACATCCAGAAATTACAAAGGACGAACTAAAGGATAGGTATCACACCCTATTGAAGGATCCAGAATTCACAAAACACATCACCGGAGGAACGACTGACACATTGGTATTGCGATCTCGCCTAGTCTCCGCTCAAAGCGTCTTAGCCAATGTCGAGGAGTGACTTAGATACTCACTTCAGCCGAATCAGCGTGCTGGTGGATGAAACGACGCGGTTTGTTCCCAGCAACGTAGTGGGCACAGCGACGTTTCGCGCGGACCTAGCCGGCCTACTCGTGGTTGCTATGGCCGCATCGTATGAATCTTGTGTAAAAGACACCCTAGTTAACCACGCAACGAAGCACCATGTCGCCTTTGGAACGTTCACAGCAAATAATTACAGAAAATTGAATAGTCGCGTTGCCCTGCCGGACCTTTATTCGTACACAAAGCTTTTTGATGATAAAATCAACACGAAATTTAAGAGCATATTTCAAGACAGAAAGAGAAGGATTGCACGTATAACTGGTCAGGACATCGAGCGGGCTTATGACCAAATATTGAGCTGGAGGCACGATTTCGCTCACGCAGGCCACCGGAATACGACCATAGAAGAGGCGGTCTCAACGCATAGGTTCGCGCGGCACGTATTATATTGTTTTGACGCCGCCTTTGACTGATAGGGGAATTACGGTGATGGTGTGGACGGCGCTCGCGAGCGGCATCTAAGTGCTATGATGATCGTCGTTGCATCATCAGAGACGCGCCGTCCACGGACCAGATTACCACAGTCGGGATTGACCTCGCCAAGAGTGTTTTTCAGGTTCACGCGATTGACGCCACAGGCGCAGTCGTCGTCAGTAAGGCCGTTCGAAGAGCTGGGTTGCTTCAGCTTCTGAGTAAATTTCGATCCTGTCTGATCGGCATGGAGGCCTGCGCCTCGTCCCACGACTGGGCGCGCGAGCTGATCCCGCCGGCCTATGTAAAGCTCTATGTCCGCCGGCAGAAGAACGACGCGGCCGACGCGGCGGCGATCTGTGAGGCGGTCAGCCGACCATCGATGCGGTTCGCCCCGTCAAGACCGAAGCTCAGCAGGGGATATCCGGGGTCACTGGCCCCCGCTCAGCCGGGCACGGCGGCGTCGGGGTGCACGATCCCCTCCGCCCTCAGCGCGTCCCAGAAGGCGGCCGGGATCTTGGCCCGGAGGGCGGCGTGGTCGGCCAGGATCAGCTCGGGACGGGCGGCGCCGACGATCAGGGAGGATACCACGTCGGGCGCCGCGCTGAACTGGAGGGCCGCTGCGACGAGGTCCACGCCGTGGTGTCCAGCGATCTGACGCAGCTTCGACAGGCGTTCGCGCTTGTCGTCGGGGATGAGGGTGTTGTCCTCGCCGTAATTGTAGCGGGGCTCGCCCCCGAGAAACCCGGCGTTCAGGGCGGAGCCGACCACGAAGCTCACCCCCTTCTCGCGGGCCTTGGGAAACACGCGCTCGATGGCCGTGGCATGGTCGATCAGCGAATACTGACTGGCGAGCAGGTGGACGTCGCTGTCGGCGACCTCCAGGCACCGGAGGATAGGCTCGGGGCAGTTCACCCCCATGCCCCAGCCGTCGATCACCCCCTCGTCGCGCAGCCGGGTGAGCGCGGGAAAGGCGCCCGTCTCGGCCACCGGCCACAGGGCGTTCCAGTCTTCGGGTAGGTAGGGGTTATCGGGCGAGAGGTCGTGGACGAAGACCATGTCGAGGCGATCGAGTCCCATCCTTTGAAGGCTGTCCTCGATCGAGCGCCGCACGCCGTCGGCGGTGTAGTCAAAGCGGGGGGTGTTGGGCGACGGGCTGAACGGGAAGTAGGTCTTGGCCTGGTGGTCGCGGCTTGCGTGCAGCAGCTTGCCGACCTTGGACGAGATGACGAACGCGTCGCGCGGCTTGCGCGCGAGAAAGCGGCCGAACCGGCGCTCGGCGAGGCCGAGGCCATACCAGGGCGACACGTCGAAGTAGCGCACGCCCGCGTCCCAGGCGGCGGCCAGGGTCGCCTCGGCCTGCTCGTCCGTGGCGAACTGGAACTCGTTTCCGATCGCCACGCCGCCGAGGCCGAAGGCGTGCGGGGGACGAAAGCGCTGGGACGCCATGGCAGGACCTTTTCTGGGATGAGAAGCCGTTAACCCGCGAGGCGGGTTCCGGCTCCGCCGATGAGGGCGTTATGGTCTGGTCGGCGGCCGGCGCCTGCGCAGATATCCCATGCCCTGAACCGAAATAGACCCTGGGGCGATATCAGGGGACACTCGATATCGGGGGACGCTCCGATATCAGAAGCGGACGCGGTAGGCATCAGGCATCACGCCTAGAGGGCGGCCCCGGCCGGTCAGAGGTAGAGCCCTGAGGTCGCCACCTCGACGCGTCTGCGCGCCGATTCCTCGCTGTCGCCGAACCGGTCGACAGCCCAGGACACCGCCGTGGCCAACTGGAACACCTCGCTTGCTTCGACCGAGCGCATAGCGACGCCGGCCGCCTGGGCGCCGGCGAGCAGGTCTCCGGTCAGCTGGGTCAGGAGCGAGACCGCCGGGTTCATGGACGACCCCTGCTCCCGGCTGGCTTCCGCGACACAATGGGGCAGATCGTGCCAGATCCGCAGCCGCCACGTCAGCCAGACCAGCCATTCGGCGAGCGCTCGCCGCGGGGCATGCTCGGCGGCCAGCGTCTTGGCCTCGGCCCGCGCCGCGTCGAGGTCTGATTCCATCACGGCCGCCAGCAAATCGTTCCGGGTCGGGAAGTTGCGATAGAGCGTCGCGTTTCCCACCCCCGCACGCAGGGCGATCCCGTCGAGGGAGCAAAGGACACCGTCCCGCTCGAACACCTCGCGCGCCGCCCGCAGGATCGCTTCACGGTTCCGCCGCGCGTCGGCGCGAAGCGGTCTCGTCGCGACAAGGCCTTGGTCGACGGTCATGCAACACGGCCCTTGACTAAACGGGGACCATCCCCGAATTGTAATGGGGACCATCCCCATTTGCTGGAGTAGACCATGACCGCGCCCGACGACAAGAGAGAAGCCTCCCTCCACGGCCGCATCGTCCTCGTCACCGGCGCGAATGGCGGTCTCGGCGAACAGTTCGTGCTGCAGGCGCTCGAGCGCGGCGCGTCGAAGGTCTACGCGGCGGCCCGTACGCCCAGGGCCTGGGCGGACGCCCGCATCCAGCCTCTTTCTCTCGACATCACCGACGCGGACGCCGTGCGGAACGCCGTCCTGGCTGCGCCCGACGTCGATCTGCTGATCAACAACGCCGCGATCGCGCCGCAGGGGGATTCCCTCTTCGGGTCCGAGGACGCGGCCCGGGATATTTTCGACACCAACTTCTTCGGGACACTCCGCGTCGCCAACGCTTTTGCGCCGATACTGGCCGCCAACGGCGGCGGAACCATGCTCAACATCCTTTCGTCGGCGGTCTGGGTCAGCATTCCGACCGCCTACGCCGCGTCGAAGGCGGCCATGTGGTCGGCGACCAACGGACTGAGGTTCGCCTTGGAAGGCCAGGGTACGCAGGTGGTCGGCCTGCATGTCGGCATGGTCGACACGCCCATGGCGGCTCATTTCGACACCCCCAAGAGCAGCCCGGCCAGCGTCGTCGCACAGGCGTACGACGGGGTCGCGGCCGGCGACATCGAGGTGCTGGCGGACGAGCAGACGCGCGATCTCAAATCGAGGTTGGGCGAGAAGGCCGAGGAATTCTACCCTTGGCTCCACGGCATGCTCCGGGCTTTGCTGGGATCGTGATCGGCGAGGCCGGAGCGACCGGCGCGACGCTCCCGCTGCGAAGACGAGCCCCCACCGCATTGAGCCCGTCCCCCGCCGCGGATAAGAAGCACCGGCCCGCCCTTGCCGCCCGGAGTCGCGCTTGCCCCTGTCGCTGGTGATGGTCGACGACTTTCTCGACAATGCAGACGCGCTGCGGACGCTGGCGCTGGGGCTGGACTATCCGGTCCCGCCCCCGGCGGAGACCTATTACCCGGGGCGCAACTCGGCCAACCGGGTGGTGATCGAGGCGGTCGACCAGGCGGTGGGCAGGGTTCTCGGCGAACGGATCCGGCCCTCGCTCGGCAACGCGCACGGCCGGTTCCGCATCGCCCTGGCCGGCGACCGGGGCCGCGGCGGGGTGCACGTGGACAAGTGCGACTGGTCGGGCGTGCTCTACATGAGCCGGCCCGAGGATTGCCGGGGCGGCACCACCTTCTTTCGCCACAAGGCCACCGGGACCGAGCGGGCGCCGATCACCGCCGAGGAGTTGGCGGCGGCGGGCCTGCGCTCCAACGCGGAGCTGTGGGACAGGCTGATCGTCCCCGACACCAACCGGCCCGACCGGTGGGAGCCGGTGATGACCGCGCCCATGCGCTTCAACCGGCTGATCCTGTTCAAGCCCTGGCTGTGGCACGACGCGGGCGTCAGCTTCGGCGACAGCCTGCAGAACGGCCGCCTGGTCTATCTGCTGTTCTACGACCTCGATCGGTAGGGGGGCCTACAGCAGAGCGAAGCCGATGGCGGTGTTCACCAGGCCCTTCACCGCCGCCAGCATCTGCTCGACCGCCTGCTGCACGTCGAGCACTGTCAGGGCGGTCATGCCGGCGATCACCGCCACCGAGGCGCGCACCTGCATGTCGAGCAGATACTGGGCGCCGGCCTGGGTGTAGGCCTGAAGATGGGTTTCGATCGCCAGGATCTGGGTGGCGATCTTCTGCAGCTCCGGGATCGCCACCGTCTCGATCTGCGCCCACATCGCCGCGCCCAGCGACTGGCCCGCGGTCGTCATCGTCGACACCAGCGCATTCAGGTCGAGGGCCAAGTCGACCTCCTCATGTCGATCGCCTCATTTTCGCTCTCCTCATTTCGCGGCCTTCTTCGCCGCTTCGATGGCCATGACGACCCGGATCGTCGCGCCCATGCCGCCCACCAGGATCGGATCGGCGGCCACGGCGGGAATGCCTTTGGCGCCCTGGGCGGCATGGAAATTCTTCAGGTCCTCGAGCTCCAAGGAAAGCTGATGCAGCACCACCACTTCGCAGTCGTCGTCCCTGAGGGTCGCCGAATAGCGATCGAAGCTGGCCTTGAGCTGCGGATCGGAGGCGATCCTGGGGTTGGCGCCGACCGCGGACACCGTGCGCCCGATCAGGCTGGTGGTCGGGCAGCCGCCAAACACCTTGTGCGCTTCGGCCCGCGCCTCGAGGGCGGCGATCCGCCCCTCCTGCGTCGCATAGAAGTCCTGGTTCTGCGCATAGCCGCCGGCGGGCGAACCCGCGGCCGAGACCATCCGGTTCACGAAGGTCGTGGTGTCCGAGAGGATCTGCGTGACGCCCACATCGATCTGGTCGTCGTAGGCCGAGATCAGCGTCGGCGTGGCGCAGCCGCCGAGCCACAGCGGCGCGATCAGGACCCAGGCCAGGGCGGCCGCAAGACCGCGCCTTCGCGTCAGCATCTCGACCCCTCCCCGCAATCGGCCCGTGCAGCCATGGTTATCACGAACCTTCAGACACGCAAGTTTAAGGCGATCCGTTCGCGCCGGTTCCACAATTTACGGTGGCGTATGTTCGCGCTGGAGCATGGCCGTATTGACGGAATCGCTCCCCTTTACGTCATGCTCGGCCCTCGTGCCGGGCATCCAGGGAAGCGCTACCGCAGAAAGTCTGCATCGCCGGGACGAGCCCGGCGAAGACGGCCTTGAGGTCGGAACCGTCTAAACGCGTCTCGCGCTAGCCGTCCTCGCCGCCCCGTTTGCGCAGCGGGCGGACGAAGGTCCCGCCGAGGCGATCGAAGCCCGTCGCCGCGCAGAACGGCGCGAGCCCTTCGGCGGTCTGCGGCGCGAGCAGGCGAAGCTCGCCGCAGCCGGCCGCGCGGGCGGCGCGCGACGCCGCCTTGAGCAGCAGCCGGGCGACGCCCGTGCGGCGCCGGTCGGGATCCACCACCAGGGCCGTCGCCTCGGCGATCCTCAGGGGATCGGCCAGCGTCCAGCTCCAGCGCAGGGCCAGGACCCCGCTCGGCGGTCCCCAGTCCTCCGCGATCAGCACTAGCCCGCCCTCGTCCGGGATCGCCTCCAGACGCGCCGCCAGGCCGCGCCCGTCCGCCGCCACGCCCGCCGTCCGCAACAGGCCGGCGATCCCCTCGGCGTCGCCGGCGTTCGCGGCCCGGATGGAAAGCCCGTATCGGCTGGACAAGGGGCATGGCTCCGGGATGTTGGGGCTGCGACGCGCGGCCGGGACACCCTTACCAAGACGGACGCGCGGCGCCGAGGCAGGCGGGTGACGATCGCTTGCCGGCGCTCCCGCCGAACGGTGTCAGCGCCAGGGCCTTCGATCGGCGTTGCTTTATGATCTGGGTCCCGGCATTCGCCGGGATGAGCGGACGATTGAGCCGCCGGCAGGGAGAGGGTTTCGCATGAGCAGGGTGAGGACGGCGCTGGGCGCCGGGCTGGCGGTGGTGGGACTCGCGCTGGCCGGCGGGTATTTCTACGCGGCGGCCACGCTCAAGGGCGGCGCCGCGGGCGTGGGAACCGCGGTGGGGGCGCAGATCGGCTGCGCCGACGTCTTCCTCATGCACCGGGCGGTCGGCGAGGCGGAGAGGAACGACATCCACGCCCTGGCGCCGGCGGCGGGGATCATCCGCCTCAGCGCCGATGCGAAGCGCCAGTCGGTGACCGCGACCATTCCCGGCATCCTGTCGCGCACCTCGACCTACCGGCCCGGCGTCGGCTGCACCCTGTCCAACGGCGGTCCGCCCGTCGCGATCTCGCCGCCGCCGCCGGCCGTCCCCGCGCAGGACGCGCCGTGGCGATTCAACGAGGCTTCGCCCGCGCCCTCGCCCACCCTGGCCGCGGCCGTGGACCGGGTGTTCGCCGAGACCAACGCCGGCGGCCGCGCCGACACCCGCGCCGTCCTGGTGATCCAGCATGGCAAGATGCTGGCGGAGCGCTACGCCCCGGGCTTTTCCGCCGCGACGCCCTTCCTCGGCTGGTCGGCCACCAAGAGCCTGACCAGCGCCCTGATCGGCATATTGGTCGCCGACGGCAAGCTCGACCTCGACGCGCCGGCGCCCGTGCCCGAATGGAAGGGCCCCGGAGATCCGCGCGGGGCGATCACCCTGCGCCAGCTTCTGACCATGAGCAGCGGGCTGAAGTTCATCGAGGACTATGTGCCGGGGTCGGACTCCTCGCAGATGCTGTTCCATGAGCGCGACATGGGCGCCTACGCCGCGCGCCAGCCGCTGCGGCATCCGCCCGGAAAGGTGTGGTCCTATTCCTCGGGGACCGCCAACATCGTCTCGCGCATCGCGCAGCAGACGGTGGGCGGGACCACCGCGGCCTACGACCGCTTCGCTCACGACCGCCTGTTCGGCCCGCTCGGCATGGACAGCGCCCTGGTCGAACCGGACGAGGCGGGCGTGCCCGTCGGCAGCTCCTACGGCTACGCCACGGCGCGCGACTGGGCCCGCTTCGGCCTGCTCTACCTCAACCGCGGCGTGGCGGGCGACGGCGCGGCCGGCGGGCGCAGGATCCTGCCGGAAAGCTGGATCGACTTCACCCGCGCGCCGACCCCGGCGGCCCCGACCCAGATCTACGGGGCCATGTTCTGGCTGAACCAGGGGCCGGTCAGCGGGCCCGGCGCGCGGGAGTATCCGCACTGCCCCGCCGACATGTATCTCGCCGACGGCCACAACGGCCAGTTCGTGGCCGTCATCCCCTCCCTCGACACGGTCATCGTCCGCCTCGGCTGGACCCCGGAGGGCCAGGAATTCAAGCTCGACCGCTATTTCTCGGGGATCGTGGCGGCGCTGGCGGGATAGGGGGCGAGGCGCGCCGCCGCGGGACGTCTGGATCGCCGGGACAAGCCGGGCGAAGACGTCCTGACGGATAGTCCGTCTGATCCAGTCTCCCTCGAGGCCGAATGAGGGCGTGAGAGCCCCTACCGCAGCTGGCTGTCCTTGCTGCCGCGGCGGTTGAACAGGGCGTGCTGCACCTGGCGGTCGCGGGCGGTCTGGCAGGCGACGCAGGTGGTGACGCCGGGGATGGCGCGGCGGCGGGGTTCGGGGATGTCCTCGCCGCATTCCACGCACTCGGTGGTCCCCGGACCGTCCGGCAGCCGGGCGCGGGCGGACTTCACCGCATCGACGATGGTGTCGCCGATCTGATCCTCGACCGCCCCGTCCCGTGTCCAACCGCCCGCCATGACTGCTCCAGTTCTCAATTCGGCGACGAGGAAGATAGGTGTTGTTTCGCCTGGGCCAGCGTGACCGGCGCCCTACCGCACGAGGCCGAAGGACGCCGAGGGGCCGGGCCGGCGCGGCGCCGGCTTGGCGCCGAGCTGCCGGTCGATCGCGGAGACGATCATGGCCGCGGCCCAGCGGTGGGCGGTGAAGACGTCGGCGAACGCCGCCCCGGCCAGGGGGACGCCGCTCACCAGGGTGCGGCAGGCCAGGAGGGCCGCGGCGGCGGCCAAGGTTCCCATGGGAACCCCGGCGCGCGCGCCCTGGACGACGATGAAGGCCCCGGCGACGGTGCTGTAGACTTCGCCGACGCCGGGAATCCAGCTCAGGATACCGTCGACGCCGAGGCTGAACGGTCCGACGTGGACGAGGTTGTCGCTGAGGCGGCCGACCCATTGGACGCTGTCGCGGATGGCTTGCAGTTCGGACGGGGATTTACGCACGACGTACCTCTCGATCTGGAAAGTATGGACGGACCGGCGTCAGCCGGCCGGCGGCGTGTCGTGGCCGCCGTCCGCGGGCTTGGCGGCGTCCCGGCGGCGGGCCATCGCCGCGGCGACATTGTCGGCGGCCTTGCGGACGCCCTCGTAGAAGGAGCCGTCGAGCTCGTTCATGCGGCGGACGAACGGCGAGTCCGGCCCGATGCTCTCGTTGATGCGCTTGCCGAGCGCGGTCAGTTCGTCCTGCAGGCGCTTGCCGGCGGCCTCGGCGTCGCCGGCGCCGCGCCAGGTCTCCCCGAGGCTGACGCGCACCGCCTGGGCGATGAAGCCCGAACGGGTCATCCCACGCGCCTCGGCGGCGGCGTCCAGCCGTTGCACCAGCCGCTCGCCGAGCGAGACGTTGACGCGGACGGGCGGGTCGTCGACGGCGACGTCGATGGGAATGGCCATCACGCCCGGCTGGCCGGCGAAGGTTTCGATCGGCGACGGCGTCGGCCAGGCCTCGCCGTCCGCTTCGACCGCTTCGAGGCAGGCCAGGAGGCGCTCGCGCGCATCGACGATCAGCTCGGCCAGACTGCCGCCCTCGGCCGCGCAGGCGGGAAGATCGGGGAAGCTCGCCCGGTAGCCTTCGGGCTGCCTCGGGGTCGCCAGCGCCACATAGACGATCGTGCTCATAGCCTCGCTCCTCGAACCATGACCCACGATATTGTGTAGTTTTGCGCAATTTCAAGGGCGCTGAGAAATCGGCTGGCGGTGTCGCCAGCGATCGAATCAGGCCGCGCCGGCGATTGACTCGACCGACAATGCGGCTAACCTAAGGTTGCTAACCGGCGGCAGCCAGTTGCGTCATGGTAATAGTCCCACGCGGGCCGGATGGATGCGCGGGCGACGCGAGAGAGTGATTTTTCGACGCATTTTGTCCCCCAAAACACCAGACGAGAGGTTCGTGACATGACCAAGCATGTGCAGATCGATTTTGAAAAGGTGAAGGCGTCGGTGGCGGCGCTAAAGGCCAACCATCCCACCGAGGCCGAGATCACGGCCGATCCGAAGGCGTTTCTCGCCAAGCACGGCGTCGAGATCAGCGACGACATCCACCACAAGATCACCGCCGCAATGACGGCGAAGAAGGCCGGCTCGGTGCAGGCCGCCATCATCCATCTCGACGGCTAGGCCAAACCGCCCTTCAGCGGAATCGTTCAAGGGCGGATAACTTGCTCTAGATTCTGAAGTTTAGAGCGCCGCTCGCGCGAGAATGGGTTCCTTTTCGCGCGGCCCGCCTCAGAGACGGCGGCCATGCACAGGTCTCGTGACGCCTGTGCATGGATCGCTGACCGTTCTGGCCCGCCGTGAGTGGATTGGATGTCGATGAAGACGCCTGGCCTCATCGTCCAGCAACCGATGCGCCGTCTCCCGCAATCGCTGGTCATCAACGTCACCCTGCAGTGCCCCCTGAAGTGCGCGCACTGCTGCTACTCATCGGACATGTTCCAGGCGGGGCATCTCGGCCTCGACGACGTCAGGCTGGCGATCGATCAGGCCGCGGCGATCCCCTCGTTCGAGATCGTGCATTTCGTCGGCGGCGACCCCCTGCTCCACCCGGATATCCTCAACGACGCCATTCAGCACTGCGCGCGGGCGGGGTTGCAGACCGGGATCACCACCAGCGCCTACTGGGCGAAAACACCCCGGCGCGCGCAGGAGGTCGTCCAGCGGCTGGCTCGGTCCGGACTTTCCGAGCTGACCCTGTCGTACGACGACTCGCACGCCGTCTTCATCCGGCCGGCTTACATCGCCCATGCGGCGAGCGCGGCCATGGCGGCGGACGTACCCCTGCGCATCGCCGTGACCGTCGAGCCGGAGGCGCGGATCACCGCCGCCTCGTTGCGCGCGGATCTCGGGCTCGAGGACGCGCCGCAGGTCAAGATTTACGAGACCGCAATAAACTCCACCGGCCGCGCCTCCGAGACGGATGCGGCGGCCCTCGAGGATCGCAGGCGCAACGACGCCGTCTACCGCGGGCCGTGCGAGTCGATCCTGCGCACCTTCCAGGTCGACCACGACGGACGCGTGCGCCCCTGCTGCGGGGTGCTTCCCCACCATGACGCCCTGTGCGTCGGCGGATTGCACGACGGGGGCCTCGCCAAGGCCGTGGCCGACGCCGGCGAGGACGCGCTGTTTCGATGGATAAGCCTGGTGGGGCCGGTCGAGATCCTGGCGGAGGTGACCGCCGACGACGCCGAGCCGCTCACGCCGGAGCGCTTCGACGGTATCTGTTCCGCCTGCGATCACATGTTCCGCTCGCCCGAAATGCTCTCGCGCGTCCGCGCCGCCGCCGACGGCGGACAGGAGACCATGGCGCTGATGGAAAGGGCGATGGGCGCCCTGGCGGACGGCGTCGCCCGTGCGGCGGAGAAGGCGTCATGAACGCCGATGTGGTCCTTTGCGCCGCGCCGGTCCTGTCGGTCGTCCGGCCCTCGATCGCGCTCGGCCTGCTGCAGGCGGCCACGCGGGCGCGCGGGATCTCCGTGGAGAGCCTCTATCTCAACCTGATGTTCGCCGAACGGATCGGCGTCGACCTCAACGAAGACCTCGCCAACGAAACGCCGAGCGCGCTGCTGGCGAGCGACTGGCTGTTTTCGGGCGAGATCGGCGCCGCGCCCGCCGCAGCGGCCGTCGCGGAGCATCGGGCGGCCCTCGCGCGGCACTTCAAGGCGGACGGCGTGCAAAAGCTGCAGAACCTGAAGGATCGCCGGATCGCGCCGTTCGTCGACGAAGCTGCGGCGCGCATCCTGGCCCGCCGTCCGCGCATCGTCGGCTTCACCACCACCTTCGAGCAGACCGTCGCCTCACTGGCCATCGCGCGAAGACTGAAGGCGCAGGATCCGTCGATCGTCACCTGCTTCGGCGGCGCCAACTGTCACGGCCCGATGGGCCGCACCCTGCTGAAGCACTACGACCAGATCGACTACGTCTTCACCGGTGAAGCCGACTTCGCCTTCGCCGATTTCGCCGAGGCCCTGTTGACCACCGGCTCGCCCGGGGAGGCGGAGGGCTGGGTCAGCCGCTCGGGACAGGGCCGCGACGCCGGAATGTTCATGGCGCTCGACGCCCTGCCGGTCCCCGATTACGCCGACTACCACCGCCAGCTCGCACAGCTGTCGGAGCGCGGCCGGATCCGGCCCTCCACCCCGTTCGAATCCTCGCGCGGCTGCTGGTGGGGGCAGAAGCGCCACTGCACCTTCTGCGGCCTGAACGCCGACGGCATGACCTTCCGGGCGAAATCGGCCGACCGGGTGATCCGCGAGCTGACCGAACTCGAGCAGACCTACGGCGTGCGCAATTTCGGCGCGACCGACAACATCATCAGTCTGAAGCATGTGGAGGGCGTACTCGGAAAGCTGGCCGACACCGAACCGCGAAGCGCGCCGCGACGGCTGTTCTACGAGATCAAGTCGAACATGAACGAGCGCGACCTGACCATCATGGCGCGGGCCGGCGTGGTCTGGGTCCAGCCGGGGATCGAGAGCCTCTCGGACGAGGTTCTCGGCATCATGCGCAAGGGCGTCACCGCCCTCCTCAACATCCGCATGCTGCGCAATTGCGGCGAACTCGGCATGGGCGTGGTCTGGTCGATCCTGTACGGCTTTCCCGGCGAGCCGGCGGACGACTACGACCGTATCGCCGACTTCCTGCCCCTCCTGAGCCATCTGGCCCCGCCGGTCAGCTGCGTGCGCATCCGCCTCGATCGGTTCAGCCCGAACTACGAGCGCGCCGCGGAGATGGGCTTTTCCGACCTGGCGCCCGCGCCGGCTTATGGCGCGGTGCATGGCCTGCCGGCGGACTCGCTGGCGGACCTGGCCTATTTCTTCGAAGGCCGGGCGCACAGCGCGGCCTCCGAAGCCGACCTCGTCCGCTTGCGGGCCGCGGTGGCCGACTGGCGGGCCGGCTGGTACGCGCAGGAGACGATACCGCAGCTTTCCGCGATGGAGGTGCAGGGCGGCGTCCTGATCAAGGACACCCGCGTCGGCGCGATCGAACCGCTCTGCTATCTGACCGGCGCCGCAGCCGCCCTCCTGGCGCTGGCCCGCTCTCCGCGCGCCCTCGGCCAGCTCGCGGCCGACCTCGGCGCGACCTATGCGCCCGACGCGGTCGAGGACGCCCTGATCGCGCTGCACGCCCGGGGGTTCATCCTGCAGATCGACGACTGCATCCTCGCGCTTCCCACCGACGCCGCCGCCGCCCTGTTCGACGCGGACGACCGGTCCGATCACCCCACGGGCTTCGTGCTGCCGCCCGGGTCGGCCGGCGTCGCGGGCGCGGCCGGCCTGGTCCTCGAGGGGGCGACGCGGTGACCGTCGAAGTCCGGCCGCTCGGCGACAAGTGCAACATCAAGTGCCGGTACTGCTATCAGGATCCCGTGCGCGCGGCCGGCAACCTCCCGTCGCGCTACGACGTCGGCGCCATCCTGACCAGGCTCGAACAGATCGACGAACCCTTCACCCTGTTCGGCGGCGAGATCATGATGACGCCCCGCGCGGATCTCGAAACGCTGCTCGCGTTTGGCCGCGACCGGCACGGCGGCGCGGGTCTGCAGACCAACGGCACCCTGATCGAGGAGGAGGATCTGGCGCGCTTCGCCTCCCACGCGGTCAGGGTGGGGATTTCGATCGACGGGCCGGGCCCGCTCAACGACGCCCGCTGGGCCGGCTCGCTCGCGGCGACGCGGCGGGCCACCGCCCGCACCGAAGCGGTGATCGAGACCCTGTGCCGCGAGGGCCGACCGCCCAGCGTCATCGTCACCCTGCACCGGTTGAACGCCGGGGGCGCGAACCTCGAGGTGCTGAGCGGCTGGCTCCGCTTCCTCGATCGTCTGGGCGTCCGGCGCGTGCGACTGCACACGCTGGAGAGCGACTCCGAAGCGGTCTCCGCGGATCTGGCGCTGGCGCACGACGCCTCCCTCGTCGTCATGCGCCGTCTGGCGGCGCTCGAAGCCGAGCTGACCTCGGTGCGTTTCGACGTCTTCGCCGAGATGGAGGCGATGCTTTGCGGCCAGGATCGCGACGTCTCCTGCGAGTTCCACGCCTGCGACTCCTACGCGACGCGAGCGGTCACGGGGGTCGAAGGCGACGGAAGCCTGAGCAATTGCGGGCGCACCAACAAGGACGGCGTCGTCTACCAGAAGACCCCGCGGGAGGCGTATGAGCGCCAGCTCGGGCTCTATCGTACGTCGCAGGACCACGGCGGCTGCGCCGGTTGCCGGTTCTTTCTGATGTGCAAGGGCAATTGCCCGGGCACGGCCATCGGCGGCGACTGGCGCCTGCGGTCCGTCGACTGCGCGGTCTGGTTCGGCCTGTTCGAGGATCTCGAGGGCAGGCTGCTCGCCGGGGGCAGGACGCCGCTGAGCCTCTCCCCCCGCCGCGGCGAGATCGAGCAGAGCATGGTCGCCGCCTGGGAGCAGGGCGACAATCCCCTGCTGGCCGAACTGTGCGCGGACTCTGTCGGACCGTGACTGGGGCTTGGCCGAGCTGGCCGCGGCCGCCGATCCCGGCGCGGTCGCGCGACCCGCTGGCGACCGGCCAGGGCCGTCGCCAGATCGGCTTCGCCGGCGAGCGGGCCGCGCGGCTGTGGGGACCGCGGCTGGACCGGCTGGCCGACGCGGTTCTGGCCGTCGAAATCGAGCTGCTGCGCCGCGGCGCCCTTGCGGCCAGCCTGCTGTGGTGCCCTCACGCGGAGCTCGCTCCCCTGTTGGACCGGCTGCGGCGGGCGGGTCTCGCGAGCAAGCTGGTCGACGCCAGCGTCAGTCCGTTTTCGCCTGCCGGCGGCGGCGCCGCCGGCGAGCTCGGCCGCGTCACCTACGGCCTGCTGATCGGCGCCGGGGCGCTCGAAGCCGCCGCCGCCAGTCTCGCCGCCGACGACCAGGAGAGGGCTGCGCGATGGTTCGGCTATCCGGCCTGCTGCGCGCGGGCGTGGGCGGCGCGACAGGCCGCCGGCGCGGTCGATCCGCTCGCCGCCGTGCTGTCCCCGGCGGTCCCGTCGGCGGACATCTTGCTGGCGGGGCTTGGGCTCGGGCCCCTGCGCCACGCGCCCTGCGACGTCGCTTGCCCGGCGACGGCCGCATCGATGCGACAGTTCCTGGACGCCGCGCGCGACCTGGACCTCGGCGAGGCCGCGGACTGGCTGGAGGCCATGGCGGACTGGCCGGTGGAGATGTCTGTCGTCTCGGGTGTCGCGGAGGTGAAGACGGCGGTCTTCCGTTTCGCCTATCGATCCGATCCTCTCGCCGCCCCGCGCCGCTGCAGCTCCCCCGGCCGGTCTCTGCCCGAAGCCGCCTCGTCCGGCCATTCTTCGGTATTCGCGCGGTCGCCGACCTCCAGTCGCCCGGAAAGCCGCCCGGAAAGCCGCAAATCCTTGCGCATCGAACCGGAAGCGCTCGGCGCGGGGTGGGAGGCGGCGGGGTTCGACGACGTCTTCGCCCTGCGCTCGCGCTGGAGCACGGCGGTCTGGGAGCAAGGGCGGGCGCTGCGGCGCAAACCCGGCCGCCTCGTTCACCTCGGGTGCGGCGACGGCCTGCTGCTGGAGCTCGCCGGCCACGGTCTTGCGACGGCGCAGCTGGTCGGCGTGGAGCCGGACCCCGCGCTGGCCGCCGCGGCCCGCGATCGCCTGCGGCCGGACCGCGGGCGCGTGATCGCCGAGCCCTGGTCCGAAGCGCTCGACGCCCTGCTGGCCTGCGAATCCGGCGAGAGCCTGGCCTTCTTCGATCCGCTCCTCTTCGCCGACATGGCCCCGGACCTGCGGACGGCCTGTCTCGATCGCCTGAGGCGCCTTCAGGCCCGCCTGATCGTGGTCGCCAGCGACAGGGGCCTGCGCCGCTTCGGCTCGCTCGAACGGCTCGCCCGCTCGATCGGCTTGGGTATCGAGCCTGACCGGCCCCACCGCATATCCTCACCCGCGCGCGTCGTCCCGGCCGAAACGGGGGCGGCGGCGTGACGCCCACTGTCATTGATTGGGCGCGGCTGGGCGCGGGCGGCTTCTCCGACGCCGACACCGACCTCGCGCTCGACCTGGCGGACCGCGAGCATGCGCCGTGGCGGCGCTCGCCCCGGGCCGGCCAGCACGGGAAACACCTGGTGCTCGCCGACGGACGCGTGACGATCGACAACACCGACCCCCTGCTTCCGCCGCCCCGATGGCGGCCGGTCGATGCGGTTCACCCGAACCTTGTGCGGGCCATGGCGTTCGTCGAGCGCTGGCCCGAGGCCGCCCGGCAATGGCCCCGGCTCGTGCACACCCTCCAGGGCTTCTGGGATACCGACGCATCCGCCGGCCCACTGCGTTCGGCCAGCCACTCGGAGGGCGCGCGCCTGGGGGTATTCGCCCTGACCCTCAACTGTCCGCTGGCGTCCGCCCAGGCCATCGTCCACGAGGCGGCGCACAACAAGCTGCGCGCGCTGGGCGTCGACAACGAGTCCGCCGTCCGCATCGTGGCGAACCCGCCCGACCAGCGGTTCCGAAGCCCAGTGGTCCTCGACCGGCTGCGCCCGATGACGGCGGTCCTCCACGCGCTCTATTCCTTCCTCCATGTGCTGCAGCTCGATCTGCTCCTGCTGAAGCAGGAGACCGACGCGGCGGTTCGCGACGACCTGCTGGCGCTGATCGGGCGGAACCTGCCGCGGATCGAGGACGGGATCGGCGAGGTCAGGCGGAACATCCGCGTCGACGAGGCCGGCGCGGGCTTCCTCGAGGGGCTCACGGCGTGGAGCGCGGCCGTCATCGCGGAAGCGCGCGACGTGCTCGCGCGCGAGCCGGCGATGGCGAGCATCCCCGGCCGGACGCCGGCCGGCAGGATCGCCGGCCAGGCGCGTTCCCCGTCGGGGTGAGGCGGAAGAATGCGGCTTTGACGCCGCAGCGTGCAATGCGGGCGTCACAGGCCGGGGCCGCGCCAAGCGACTGGCGTTGGAAGCGGCCTCATGCCTTCATGCGCCCGTCCCTTTCCCGGAGTCGGCGGTGAACAGACTTCTTTGCCTCGCCCTTGCCGGCGTCCTCGCCGGAGCGCCGGCGTCCGGCGCCGTCGCCGAGCGCGCCGCGCCGAAGACCTTCACCGAGGCGCTGCGGGCGGTGATGGCCCGGCCGGAGTTCAAGCACGCCTCGTTCGGGGTTGAGATCTACTCGCTGGATACGCAGGCGCCCGTGTTCGCCCTGAACCCCGACGCCCTGTTCACGCCCGGCTCGACCACCAAGCTGCTCACCGAGGGGACGGCCCTGAAGCTGCTCGGCGCGGACTACCGCTTCCACACCCCTGTCTATCGCACCGGCGAGATCGGCCCCGATGGAGTGCTGAACGGCGACCTCGTGCTGGTGGCGAGCGGCGATCCCAACCTGTCGAACCGCGAGCAGGCGGACGGAACCCTCGCCTTCGCCGACGAGGACCACACCTATGGCGGCGTGGAGTCGCGGCTGATCCCCGGCGACCCGCTGGCGGTGATCCGAGGACTGGCGAAACAGATCGCGGCCGCGGGCGTCAAGCGGGTGGCCGGCCGGGTGCTGGTGGACGTCAGCCTGTTTCCCGAGGGCGAGCGCGAGCTCGGCACCGGGGTGGTGATCTCGCCGATCGCCGTCAACGACAACGTCGTCGACCTCACCTTCAGGCCGGGTCCGACCCTCGGCGCCCCGCTCGACATCACGGTCTCGCCGCAGGTCCCCTACCTCCGCTTCGAGAACCGGACCCGGACCGTCGCCGGAACCAAGCTGACCTTCGAGGGCGGCGAGACGGTGGACAATCCGGACGGCTCGCAGACCGTGACCCTCGACGGCTCCATGGGCCAGGCGAGCGGGCCCGCCATCTACGGCTATCCGGTCTCGAGCCCCTCGCGTTACGCCGGGACGGTCCTGACCCTGGCGCTGAAGGACCTCGGCGTCGCGGTCGCGGGCGCGCCCGCGACGGTGAAGGACGGCGCGGCGACCGCCGCCTGGCGCCAGCCGCGGTATCGTGTGGCCGAGCACGTCTCCGCGCCGCTCACCGAAGAGGTGAAGGTGACCCTCAAGGTCAGCCACAACCTCCACGCCAGCATGACTCCGTTCATCGTCGGCGCCCTGGTCGGCAAGGCCGCCAAGGCGATCGACGCCAAGGGCTTCGCGCTCGAGAACGCCATGCTGACCAAGGCCGGGCTCGACCTCACCGGCGCTTCGCAGTCGGACGGCGCGGGCGGAGCGTCGGCGGCCTTCTACTCGCCGGACTTCATGGTCCGCTACCTGGCCTTCATGGCCGCCCAGCCGGAGTTTGCGGCGTTCAAGCGGGCCCTGCCGATCCTCGGGCGCGACGGCACCCTGGTGAATATCCAGAGGGATGCGCCCGGCGCCGGACACGTCTTCGCCAAGACCGGCACCTACACCGGCATGGACCTGCTCAACGCCCGGCCGATGCTGATCGGCAAGGGGCTGGCCGGCTACACCACCACGCCGTCCGGCAAGCGCTACGCCATCGCCCTCTACGTCAACCACGTGGAGCTCCGCGACGAGCGCCCGCTCACCGAGCTCGCCGGCCAGGCCCTCGGCGAGATCGCCTCCGCCGCCTACGCCCTGCCGATCGATCGACCGACGCTGGAGACGGCGAGCGGACGGTAACCGGCTATTGTCCGGTCGCGCGGCCGAACATGATCCGCCAGTCGGGTGCATAGCGGAGGTCGCGGATGGTGTTCACGTGATACGGGTTGGGTGAGTTTCCGCGGAAATCGCTCGGAATATCCTGGGTGAAGACCCGGATGTGGTCAGGCGGAATCTGCAGCGCGGCGTAGGCGGCGCGGATCAGGCCGGCGGTGTTCTCCTTCGCGTGATACTCCGCCCACCAGCGGTCGGGCGGCGTCTGGCTGGGCTGGCTGAGCCAGGGCGCCGGATGATGGTCGGGGCCGGTCACGTCCCACGGACTGGAGAACAGCACCACCCGACAGACCGCGTGATGCTTGGCGATGTAGGCGGCCATGCCGGCGCCCTGGGACAGGCCGGAGACGACGATGCGATCCCAGCGCGGCTGGCCGTCGGCGAGATAGCGCTCCCAGTGCTCGTTCGGCGCGGTGCGCGCCAGCATCGCCAGCTGGGCGGCAAGCCGGGCGGTGATCGCCTCGGCGGGCGGATTGCTGACGACGGCGTGGCCCGCCCCATCGACCCGCATGCGGCGGAAGCTCTCCGAACAGTCCGGGTCCGGATCGGCGGGGCAGACCTGCGCCACCGCCGGCGTGTCGTCATAGCCGAGGCCGATCACGCGATAGCCCTGGCCGGCGATGACGCTCAGCAGGGCCGCGCCGCCGCGCGGCTTGCCGCCGGTGCCAGGCAGGAACACCACCAAGGGAACGTCGCCGCCGCCGCCCGCGCCGATCAGGGCGTAGCTCGGATCATCGAACGCCCTGACGCCCGGATCGGCCTTGGAGGGCTGGAGTTCATAGGCGGGCGACCGCGCGCCGGCCGGCGGCGCGAGCGCCAGAGCGGCCGACACGAAGCCCAGCACGGCGCAAGCGCGGATCATTCGGTCATTCTCCATCACGTCGGGGCGCGTGCCTTGCGTCTGTTTCGCCGCCTTCGGTGGCATAACCGTCGCGGGCCCCTTCCGATCCGCGGTTTCCGCGGCGCACGCACCGATCCTACGGGCCTGAAGCGCGCCTGAAGCGTGGATGAACGCCGGTCTTTCGCGCGGTTCAGCCGCCCTGGCCGATGAAGGGAGGGCGATGCGCGCAAGGCGCCGCGATACGAGAGGTTCCTGAGCCCATGACGAACACCCGCGACATCCTCTGCGCCGCCCTGCTGACCGCGGCGCTGATCCCAGGCCTGGCGACGGCGCAGACCGGGGCGAGCGGATGGCGACACCGAACCGATCCCGGCGCGGAGTCGGCCCTGGACGAACGGGTGGTGACGCTTACCCTTCCCGGCGGGACGCGCCAGCGCGTGCTCTACGCTGCGCCGCCGCGGCCCAGGGCGAGCATCGTCATGCTGCCCGGCGGCGCCGGCGACGTGGGCCTGCGCCGCGACGGCGATGTCCTTCACGGCGACAATTTCGTGGTCCGCACCCAGGCCCTGTGGGTCCAGCGCGGCTATGCGGTGCTGATCCCCGACACGGTGGATCGGGAGAACCTGAGGGGTCTACGCAGCGCGCCGGACTACGCCGCCGTGGTGCTGGACCTGGTCCGCTTCGCCCACCAGCAGGCGCCGGGGCCGGTCTTCCTGCTCGGCACGAGCCAGGGGTCGATCGCGGCCATGAACGGCGCCGCCCATGCCGGGCCGGGCGAGATCGCCGGCGTGGTGCTGACCGAGTCCGTCTCCCGCCTGGGCGCAAGCGGCGAGACCGTGTTCAGCGCCTCGCCGCAGGCCGTGCGGGCGCCCGCCCTGGTGGTCGCCAACCAGGACGACCGCTGCGACGTCGCCCCGCCGCAGGACGCGCCGCGGATCGCCGCCGCGATGACGCGTGCGGCCGTTCAGGTGCTCTCGGTGGCGGGCGGCGTCGAGCGTTCGCGCAAGCCCTGCGGCTCGCTCAGCCCGCACGGCTATTACGGCATGGAGCCCGACGTCGTCGGCCGGATCGACGCCTGGATGCGGCGCCGGTAACGGGCGGTCGGCCGCGACCCGCCCGCGGCTCAGCGCAGCTCGTTGCGGCCGACCACCATGTGGTGGACCTCGTCGGGGCCGTCGGCGAAGCGCAGGTGGCGCACGTCGGTGTAGAGGTCGGCCAGCGGGGTCCACTGGGAGATGCCGGTGGCGCCGTGGATCTGGATCGCCTGATCGATGATCTGGCAGGCTTTTTCCGGCACCATGGCCTTGACCATGCTGACCCAGATGCGCGCCTGTTTGTTGCCGAGCACGTCCATCGCCTTGGCGGCCTTGAGCACCATCAGCCGCATGGCCTCGATCTCGATCCGCGCCCGCGACACCTTCTCGAGGTTGCCGCCGAGCATGATCAGGGGCTTGCCGAAGGCTTCGCGCGACAGGCCGCGCGACACCATCAGGTCGAGGGCGCGCTCGGCCTTGCCGATGGTGCGCATGCAGTGGTGGATGCGGCCGGGGCCCAGCCGCAGCTGGGAGATCTCGAACCCGCGGCCTTCGCCGAGCAGGATGTTCTCGCGCGGCACGCGGACGTTGTCGAAGCGGATGTGCATGTGTCCGCGCGGGGCGTGATCGTGTCCGAACACCTCCATCGGCCCGAGGATCTTCACGCCGGGCGCGTCGGTCGGCACCAGGATCTGCGACTGCTGCTGGTGGGGGGCGGCGTCGGGATTGGTCCTGACCATGACGATCATGATCTTGCAGCGCGGATCGCCGGCGCCGGAGATGTAGTATTTCTCGCCGTTGATCACCCAGTCCTCGCCGTCGAGCACGGCGGCGGTGCGGATGTTCTTGGCGTCGGACGAGGCGACGTCCGGCTCGGTCATGGCGTAGGCCGAGCGGATCTCCCCATTCAGGAGCGGCTTCAGCCAGCGCTCCTTCTGCGCCTCCGTGCCGACGCGCTCCAACACCTCCATATTGCCGGTGTCGGGCGCGGCGCAGTTCATCACCTCGGAGGCCAGCGGCGACTTGCCGAGCTCGACGGCGATATAGGCGTAGTCGAGGTTCGAGAGCCCCTCGCCGGTCTCGGAGTCGGGCAGGAAGAAGTTCCACAGGCCCTCGGCCTTGGCTTTGTTCTTGGCCACCTCGAGCACCTCGAGCTGGCCCGGCGCGAATTGCCAGCGCTCGGTCCAGCCTTCGCCGAGGCGGACATATTCGGCGTACATCGGCTCGACCGTCTCGGCGATGAAGCGCTTGACGTGGGTGTAGAGCGGCATGGCCTTGTCGCTCATGCGCAGGTCGTTGAGCGGGTCGTTCGGATCGAGCCCGAACATCGAGGTGGCGGTGATGGTCTGAGCGTTCATGGCGCTATCCTTCCTGCATCGGCCACGTCCGGGCCGCGATCGGCTTTTGGATTATCCGGTATCACGGTTTCGCGCCACGAGCGGTCGATAGTTGCGCGGACCGGGGAGAGGCGCCCAGACCTCGGGCGCCCAGACCTCAGGCGCCCTGGCCGCGGTCGGGGCCCAGGCTGACCGGATCGGGAGCGGGGCGCCGTCCCGACCGGTCGCGCGCATCCATCGCCTTGGCGACCAGCGGTGGTTGGTAATACGACGGGCCCGTGTCGATGGCGGCGATCGGGCGGCGGTGACGGGCTCAAAGACTCCTTCCGGTGTTTCGGTCGCGCTCGGCGCGGCGGCCGCGTCCGACGACTATCTGGAAGGTCTCGACTTCCTCTATCGTCGCCATTCGCTGGCGATCCGTCGGCTGATCCAGCGACAGTTCGGCAGCGGCCCGCCCGACCCCGACGACGCCGTCCAGGCGGCGTTCGAACGCTATGCGCGGCTGGAGGACAAAGCCAAGGTCGAGGACGCCTACGCCTTCCTGACGCGCTCGGCGCGAAACTTCGTGCTCGACCACCACCGGGCGGCCAAGGTGCGCCGACGTCACGCGCAGGAAGCGGCGCACGACACCGAAGGGGTTGACGCTTTCGACGCCGAGCGCGTCCTTACGGGGAGAGAGCGTCTGCAGGTGATCGACCGCGCCATCCGCGAGATGGACCCGCGGCGTAGGGAAGTGCTGATCATGAACCGCATCAACGGCATGAGCTGCGCCGACATCGCCCGTCGCCTCGGCTGTTCGCCGACCTTGGTGAAGATGCGCCTGGCCGAGGCGATGGTGGTGTGCCAGCGCGCCCTGCGCGCCGCGGACGGCGACGCATGACCCGCCAGACCACGCCCCGGCAAGAACGAATCGACCGGCAGGCCAGCCTGTGGCTGATCAGGATCGAGGAGGATGGCCTTGACCCTACAGGCCGGCGGGCGTTCGACGCCTGGCTGTCCGAGGATCCGCGCCACGCGGCCGCCTACGAGGACATGCGCCTGACCTGGAACGACATTCCCGAGCTCGGGCCCGGTTTGACGGGATTGGACGGCTTGCCGGGGGTCGCGCCCCTGCACGAACGGCGCGGCCGGGGCGGCAGGCCCGCCCTGGCGTTCGGCGCCGCCGCGGCCGCGGCCGCAGCCGCCGTGGTGATCGCCGTCCTGCCCGCATCCGGCCTCCTGACCGGCGAGTCCTACCGGACGGGCCTGTCGGAGATGCGCATCGTCTCGCTGGCCGACGGATCGAGCGTCACCCTCGGGCCCCGGTCCGCCATTTCGGTGCGCTACACCGCGGGGGAACGCCGCATCCGGCTGGCCCGCGGCGAGGCCTTCTTCGACGTGGTCCACAACCCTTCACGGCCCTTCGTCGTCGAGGCCGGTCCCTCGGTGGTCAGGGACGTCGGCACCAAGTTCGACATCGACATGGCGCGCGCCACGGTTCGCGTGGCCGTGACCGAAGGCATGGTGCAGATCAGCCGATCGGGGGCCGCCCCCGGCGCCACGCTTAGCTTCGTGGCCGCCGGCCATCGGGCGGACCTGGCGCGGGCGCCGGCGCGCGGCGACATGGACACGGCCAAGGTGGTCGAGCTTCCGGCGCAGTCCGGCGGCGCGTGGCGGGAGGGTCGGCTGGTGTTCGACGACGTCAGGCTGGCCGATGTGGTTGCGGACCTGAACCGCTACTACGGTCCCGGCGTTCGACTGGCCGACGGCGCCATCGGCGACCTGCGCGTGACAGCCTCCTTCAAGACCAGCGAAGTCCCGGCCTTCATGGGCGCCCTCAGCGCTACCCTTCCGGTCCAGGCCAGCGAAGCGGACGGCGGCCGGTTCCTGGTGAAACCGCGCGGCGCGGACTGAACCCTCGCGGGGGGCGTCATCGGAAAAATACATCGGAGCCCTGACGATCGGACGCGTCCGCACGTCTGATGAATGCGGGGGGCGTTGGAGCCCCGCCGCGGCACATTGAAGTCGGGGGAAGCGGGAATGAACAAGCGATCGACGGGCCGCGCCATGCGCGGGTGGACGACGGCGGGATCCCTGCTCGCCTTGCTCGCGGCCGCGCCGCCGGCCCTGGCCCAAGCCCAGGCCTCCGTGAGACGCTACGACATCCCCGCGCAGCCCCTCTCCGCGGCGATCCTCGATTTCTCGCGCCAGTCCGACGTCCTGATCGTGGTCGCGCCCGGCCTTACCGCCGGCAAGCAGTCCCTGCCGCTCAGCGGGTCGATGACCATCAGCGACGGTCTGAACCGGCTGCTGCGCGGCACGGACCTGCAGGCGGTTCCGAACCCGGCCGGCGGCTATCGCATCGCGACGCCGCATCCCACCCGCATCGCCTACGCCGAGCCGGCGCCGCAACCGGTCAGCCCTCAGCTCGCGAGCCCGGCGACGCTCGAACCGTCCGCGGTCGAACCGGCCGAAGAGATCGTGGTCACCGCCAACAAGCGCCAGGAGCGGATCAGCACCGTTCCCGTGGCGATGGACGTGGTGACCAGTAAGTTCCTGAACGACACCAGCGCCAACCAGCTCACCGACTACATCGGATACCTGCCGAATGTGGTCCTCGTCAGCAACGGCGCCACCGGCAGCGCGCGGATCTATATCCGGGGCATCACCTCGGTCGGCGGCGGCAGCACCGTGGGGGTCTATATAGACGACGCGCCGTTCGGCTCGTCGACCAGCTTCGCCAGCGGCGCCAACCTGCAGCCGGATCTCGATCCGTCCAGCCTGAAGCAGATCGAGGTGCTGAAGGGCCCGCAGGGGACGCTTTACGGCTCCGGCAGCGAGGGCGGCCTGATCAAGTACGTCTCCCGGCTGCCGGATACCCGCAACACCAGCTTCGGCTTCACCGAAGAGACCTCCTCCATCGATCACGGCGAGGAGGGATACGCGTTCCGGGCGCACGGCAACCTGCCCCTCGTTCAGGATGCGGTGGCGATCGAGGGCAATGTCTACTATCGCCGCGATCCCGGCTTCGTGGACAACCTGGCCACCGGCAAGCGCGACGACAACGACGACATCGCCCGCGGCGGTTTTGTGTCTCTGCTTGCCCAACCGATCCAGGCGCTGAAGATCCGTGTGAGCGGCCTGGTCCAGTCGCTGGACGTCAACGGACTGACCAGCATTCCGGTCGGCGCCGGCGTCGATCAGACCGGCGGGGTGCTCGGGCCGCCGGTCTTCGGCAAGTACGACACCTATCTGAAGGACAAGCAGGGCAGCTTCACCAAGGACGGCCTCTACACGGCGACCCTGGACTATCAGTTGCCCTGGGCCACGCTGGCGTCGACCACCAGCTATTCCAACGTCAAGAATTTCACCGCCTACGGCGACAGTGGTTACGACAACGACGACTACGGGCTGGACCCGTCCGACACCCTCCAGAACAGCATGACCTCAGGCACCCACAAGGTCACCGAGGAGCTTCGGCTGGCGTCCATCGACAAGGGGCCGCTGCAATGGCTGGTGGGCGGCTTTTATACCCACGAGGACTCGCTCCGGATCTACCAGATCCTGGCGCACACCCCCGCCGGGGCGGTTGACAATACAGCGACGCCGGCGGGCGATGTCTACACCCAGGGCCTGAAGACCAGCTATTCGGAGTATTCCGTCTTCGCCAACGCCACGCTGAACGTCTGGCGCCAGCTCTACCTCACCCTCGGCGGGCGCTACAGCGACTACGATCAGCACTATGTGCAGACGCGCGCCGGCGAAATCGGCAACGCCGCCCATCCGGCCGCCACCCGCACCTACGCCAACGCCAGCACCAGCGACGGGGCCTTCACCTATCTGGCCGACCTGAGCTGGCGCTTTTCCGGCGAAGGGTCGGTCTACTTCCGCGCCGCCTCGGGCTACCGGGTCGGCGGCCCCTCCATCCTGCCGCCCAACGCGGTGACGCCGGCCGGGTTCGACGGCAAGTTCGGATCCGAGAACCTCTACGACTACGAACTGGGCGTGAAGCGGGCCTTCTTCGCCGGCAGGCTCTCGGTGGAGGCCAGCGCCTTTTTCATCGACTATCGGAACCTGCAGGGCAACATGCTCATCGGCGGTCGCTACGTGGTCACCGGCAACCCCGGGAACGCCACAAGCAAGGGGGTAGAGATGTCGTTCCAGAGCCGGCCGCTGGAGGGGCTCACCGTGGACGGCGCGCTGGGCTTTGTGGACGCGACCCTCAGCCAGGACGCGCCGGCGTTCGACGCGCTGAAGGGCGACGACCTGACCAGCAGCCCGCATGTCACCGGCAGCCTGAACATCGCCTACGAGCGACGCATCGGAGACGAGCTGTTCGCGTCGATCGGGGGCGGCGTCCGCTATGTCTCCAACTCCAAGGGCGATTATTCGAGCGTGCCGGACGCGACCTACTTCCCGTCGGAGACCATCGTGGACCTGCACGCCGGCCTGCGCTACCGCCGCTACACCGCGACCCTCTATGTCAAGAACGCGGGCGACACATACGCCTACGAGAACAACACCAACGCGTCGGGCAACGGACCGCCCTATGTGGCCGTGACCCGGCCGCGGACGATCGGCATCCGCCTGTCGCAGGACTTTTGAGGACACCGATCGTGAACATCCAAGCTTCCCGCCCGTCCGCGCGGCGCGCGGCTCTGTCGACGGCCGCGTCGCTCCTCGCCGGCGTCCTGGCCACGGCGGGCGGCGCGCTCGCCGACGAGATCCTGCCCTCTCCCGCGGTGGGGCCGATCCCCGTCGCCAAGGATCTTCCTTACCTCGGACCGATCCGAATCAGGGTCGACGCCAGCGACGTCACCCGCGGCGTCTTCTCGGTCACCGAGACGATTCCGGTGCGCCCGGGCGCCATGGTGCTGTTGATCCCCAAGTGGCAGCAGGGCGCGCACAGCATCCAGGCGCCGGTCGCCAACATCGCCGGCATCCAGATCACCGCCGACGGCAAGGCCGTTCCGTGGCGGCGCAACCCGGCCGAGGTCTACGCCATCCATCTGGACGTGCCGGACGGCGTCGGCCGGATCGATCTCGCCTTCGACTACCTGTCGCCCACCTCGCCCGAACAGGGCCGCGTGGCCATGTCGCCGGCCACCGAGGTGTTCGAATGGAGCTCGATGCTGCTCTATCCGGCCGGCTATTATGCGCGGGACCTGCAGTTCAGCCCGGTGGTCGCGTTTCCACACGGCTGGAGTTCGGCGACGTCGCTCACGGGCCGCGTCGAACGCTCCGACACCGTGCAGTATCCGACCGTCGACCTCGACACCCTGATCGATTCACCGGTCATGGCCGGCGCCCACGTCTCGGTGCGGCCGGTCGCCGGCGACGCGGAGCTCGATGTGTTCTGGGACCAGGCCAGCCCCAGCGAGATCGACCCGGGCCAGGCGGCGCTCTACGGCAGGCTGGTCGAACAGGCGGAGCGGCTGTTCGGGGGCGGAAATTACCGCCACTTCAACTTCCTGGTGAAAGCCACCGACGGCGACGGCCCCGTGCTCGAGCATCGTCGCTCGTCCGAACTCAGGCTGCCGCTCAGCGCCATCGCCCAGCCGCCGCAGCCCCACCTGACCACCTACGACCTCGTCTCCCATGAGTACACCCATAGTTGGAACGGCAAGTCGAAGCGGCCGTACGACCTGTGGCAGCCCGAATACAGCACGCCGCAGCAGGGTAGCCTGCTGTGGGTCTACGAAGGGCTGACCGAATACTGGGGGATCGTGCTGGGCGCGCGCGCGGGGTTCGCCAGTCCGCAGGACGCGCTCGACAACCTGGCGGAGGTCGCCGCCAAGCAGAGCCACGAGGCGGGGCGCCAATGGCGCACCCTGCTCGACTCCACCACCGACAACGCCGCCCCGGTCCGCCGTCCCAAACCCTGGGCCAGCTACCAAAGAACCGAGGATTTCTACTACGAAGGCGTCCTTCTGTGGCTGCAGGCCGACGCCATCATCCGCACATCGAGCCACGGCCGCAAGTCGCTGGAAGGGTTCGCGCCGTTGTTCTTCCGCCTCCCGCACGCGGACGACGGGGTCAGCGTCTACACCTTCAAGACCCTGGTCGACGCGCTGCAGGCCTACTCGCCCTACGCCTGGGAGCCCTTCTTCCGCGACCATCTGCTCGGGTCGTCGCCGAACGTCACGGCAGGGCTCGAGCAAAGTGGATACACCCTGGTCTATACGGGCGAACCGACGGACTATCACCGCGCGGCCGAGACCTCGCGGTTCGGCGGCGAGAACACCGCGCGGCGGGAACGCGACCTCAGCTACTCGATCGGCATGACGGTCGGCGCGACAGGCGTGGTCAGGGACGTGCTTTGGGGCGGTCCGGCGTTCAAGGCCGGGCTGACGGTCGGCACGGCGATCGAGACCGTGAACGGCAAGCCGTTCGCGCCGGACGTCCTGGTCGAGGCGGTCCGCTCGGCGGCCGCCGGCGATGGAAGAATCGTCCTCGACGGAAAGGCGATCGGCTTTCCCAAACACGCCGAGATCCTGTGGTCCGGCGGCCTGCGATATCCGCATCTGCAGCGCAATGGGGGCCCGGCGCTTCTGGACGAGATCCTGGCTCCGGCCACTCCGTAAAGCTAGAGCACGTTCCGGAAAGAGGGATCCGGTTTTTGGATCCAACGTACGCCGAAACAACGATCTAGAGCGAAGCCCAGAGTCGGCGGGACCTGCCCTACTCGCCGATCGCGTCCGCTTCCTGGGTGAGGCGGTCGCAGGTCTTGAGGTCGCGGCGGCGGAAGGCGGCGGCGGCGGCTTTGCGCAGCAGCAGCCGGGCGGCCGGCGGATAGCGCGGCCGCAGCTTGGCGGCCCAGAGTTCGGTCTGCTCGGGCGGCGCGTGGATGTCGTCGATCCGCGCGTCGATCATCCGCGCCGCCTGTCCCAGCGCCGGCCAGTCGATCAGGAACTGCAGGCCCCGCGCGGCGTCGTCATGCTCGGCGGCGTAGGCGAAGGCCTTGTCCTCGGCCACCACGTCCTCGAAGTCGCCGAGCCGGCGGGTGAAGGCCTTGGCCCGCTCCACCGACAGGCTGCGCTCGAACGACGCCCAGCGCGCGGCCTGCGCCGCC
This sequence comes from uncultured Caulobacterales bacterium, assembly GCA_903837135.1. Taxonomy (GTDB): domain Bacteria; phylum Pseudomonadota; class Alphaproteobacteria; order Caulobacterales; family Caulobacteraceae; genus CAIOYC01. The sequence goes on along the minus strand of CAILTK010000105.1, from coordinate 34,766 downwards.
TCGGCGTCGCCGGACTGTTCGAGGTAGTCGATCCACAGGCTCTCCCACTGGAAATCCGGATCGTCCGCCGCGCCGAGCCCCGCCGGCGCCCGGCCCTTCGCCGTCTTCGCGCCCTCGAGCACCGCGCCCGCTTCGGCCAGCCGGCCGGCCGCGAGCAGGCGTCCGGCGACGTCGGCCGCGCCCGCCCTGGTCCGCAGAGCCTCGGCGGGCACGGTGGCGCGATAGGCGTCGACGTCGCCGGCCGCGTCGGCGAGCTGGCGGATCAGCCGGATCCAGCCCGCCACCGCGCCGGGCCGCTCGGCCAACAACCGCAGGGCGGAGGCGGCGAAGTCGCGTGAGGTGGCCGCAAGCAGGGTCGGCAGCCAATCGGCCCAGACGAAGGGCGCCTTGACCATGGCTTCGACCAGGGCCTCGGCCAGCCAGGCGTCGCTGGCGCCGTTCAGGAGTTCGCCGATATCGCCGGCGGCGCGCAGGAAGACGGCGGCGAGCTCGCCGTCCTTGTCCTTGACCCGGCTGCCGACCGGTCGGCCGAGGGCCATGAACGCCCACATCCGATCGAGCGCCGCGGCGCCGTCGAGGGCGGCCAGGCGCTCGGCGATCAGGATGCGCAGGACGTCGAGGTCGCGGACGAAGGTCGGGCGCTGGCGCCAGGACACGCGCGACTTCGAGGCGCCGAGGGTGGCCAGCCGGCGATCGATCTCGGCCACCAGGTGGTCGGCGCCCTGCTCGGCCGCCAGCTCCATCCGCAGACGCCGCTTGAGCTCCGGCCGGGTCTCGGCGGCCGAGACCAGGATCTGCGCCAGATGCTCGGCGCCCAGGCGGGCGAGGTTCTCGGCGGTGACCTTCTTCAGGCTGGCGGTGGTCGGACGCTTCATCGGATGGGGTAAGACCTCGCCGCGATTACGGTTTCACGCTGGCGGTGGTCTCTGGTTATGGGCCCCTTGTCCACCCGCCGCCTGCGCGAGCAGGGACATGGTGCGCGGATCCGGCCCGTCGGGACACCATCGCAACAGCGCCGCCCACCAGGGACCCTCGGGGTCCGCCGCGGCGAACAGGGTCATCGACGAGCCGAACTTTCGGTCGTCCGGAAAGCCGAACACCGCCTCGAGCGAGCTCTCCCGCCCCTCGTTGAGCGCGGCGACAGCGGCCGCGAGCCGCGGCCCAAGCACCGGGTGCGCCAGATAGGCCCGGGCCTCGGCCAGCGAGCCGATGCCGAAGTGCGCCGCCGTCGGCGAGGAGCCCAGGCCCTTCAGCTGTGGAAACACGAACCACATCCAATGGCTGGTCTTGCGCCCGCGCCGAAGCTCGCCGAGGGCCGCCCCGAACACAGGGTCCTGCGCCTTGACGAAGCGCTCGAGGTCGAAGGGGTCCTCGCTCATGGGGCTACGGAGTCCTTCTCCCCTTGTGGGAGAGGGAATAAAATGAGCGTCTTCATTCCGTTAGCCGCCTTTCGCTCAGCCAACTCCCCTACCCGCCCCCTGTTCCCAACATCTGCCGGGCGATGACGTTGTGCTGGGTCTCGCTGGTTCCGGAGTAGATGGTGGCCGCGCGGACGGCGAGGTATTTGGCGCTCGCCCAGGCGCCCAGGTCCACCGCCTCGCCGGCCCGGCCGAGCGCGGTCCAGCCGGCGGCGGCGTAGGGGCCGACGGCGTCGCGGGTCAGGTCGGCGATGCGCTGGTGCAGTTCGCTGCCGATCAGCTTCAGCATCGACGGCGTCGCCTGATCGGCGGCGCCGGGCCGGCCGGTCGGCAGGGCCGAAAGCTCGATCTGCTCGAAGGCGCAAAGCTCGACCTCGAGCCCGGCGAGCCGCCGCCGGAGCGCCGGCGCCTGCTCCGCGTCCATCGCCGCCACGGCCGTCCCGGCGCGACGCAGCACCCGCCGGAGCAGGGCCGCCGGGGTGTTGTTGGCGCGGGCCAGCTGCATCAGCCGCTTGGCCACCGCCCAGCCGTCGTTCTCCTCGCCCACCCGGTTGGCCGTCGGCACGCGGACGTCGTCGAAGAAGACCTGATTGAACTCGTGATCGCCGGCGAGACCGAGGACGGGCGCGACACTCAGCCCCCGACTGTCCATGTCGATCAGCAGGAAGCTCAGCCCCTCCTGGCGGCGCGCGCCGTCGGCGGTGCGCACGAGGGCGAACATGCGGTTGGCGTGGTGGGCGCCGGTGGTCCAGATCTTGGAGCCGTTGACGACATAGTGCTCGCCCCGGCGCTCGGCGCGGGTGGCGATGGCCGCCAGGTCCGACCCCGCGCCGGGTTCGGAGAACCCTTGGCACCAGAGGTCCTCGCCCGAGAGGATCCTCGGCAGATAGAGGCTGCGCTGGTGGGGCGTTCCCCGCTCGATCAGCAGTGGGCCGACGCTGCGGACGCCGCCGGCGAACAGCACCGGCGCGTCGTTCAGGGCGCACTCGCGATCGAACAGGAAACGCTGGCGCGCGCTCCATCCCGCGCCGCCCCAGGCGACCGGCCAGGCGGGCGCGATCCAGCCGCGCTCGGACAGGCGGCGATGCCAGATCCGGCAGGCGGCGATGTCGGCGTGGACGCCGATCATGTCCCGCCCCGCCGCGCGCAGATCGTCGGTCAGCGCACCGGCGAGGAAGGCGCGCACCTCGGCCAGGAACCTAGCCTCGTCGAAGGGCGCGGCGGCGGAAGGCGCGCTCGAAACCGCCAGATCACCCATTCACCGCGTCCCGCGTCGCCCCACCGGCGGCGCACGAGTCTCGCCGTGTCGGCGATCGCCCGCGTTGACTCAGATCAAGCCGGGCGAGGCAGCGCTCATTCGCGGGCGAACTTGGCGATGTGGCTGGCGGTGTCGCGGCTGATGTCGGGACAGCAGACGGCGAAGATCTCCGTGCCGTGGATGGTGCCCATGACCTGCCGCCCCCGCGCCGGCACGCCCGCGCGCAGCAGCAGGCGGTAGAACTCGAGCCCTTCGTCGCGGAGCGGGTCGCATTCGTTGACGCTGATCACCGTCGGCGGAAAACCGGCGACGTCCGCCTCGACGGCGAAGCTCGGCCAGGCCAGCGGGTCGCGCGCCTCGAGCGCCGCCATGCCGTAGGCCATGGCGCCGCGGTTGTCGTGCAGATCGAGCAGGAGGCCGTTGTTCTCGGTGGAGGACGGAAACCGGGCCTGCGGCCACTGGCCGGCGATGTAGGGGCACAGGGCGTAGAGACCCTTGACCAGGTTAAGGTCGCCGTCCCGCTTAAGCTTCATCACCGTGGCGATGGCCAGATTGCCGCCGCCGCTCTCGCCCGCGACCACGATCCGCGCCGGGTCGATGCCCAGCGCCTCGGCGTTGGCGACCACCCACTTCAGGCCCGAGACGCAGTCGTTGAGGCCGGCGGGATAGGGCGCCACCTCCGGCGCGGAGGAGGCGCGCAGGGCGTTGCGGAAGTCCACCATGGCCACGGCCACGCCCTGGGCGGCGATGATCCGGCCCCAGGACCGGTACATGCCGTCGAAGCAGGACATGAAGGCCATGCCGCCGCCGTGGATGTAGTAGATGCAGGGTAGCCGTTCGGCTCCCTCCGGCCGGATGAACTGCAGCTTGATGGTGTTGCCGTCGGGCGCGGAGACGAAGCTCTCGGTGCGGGTGACCAGGCCCGCGGAGGGAGCGACCTCGTCGTTGTCGAGGATGGCGAACATGGCCATCTGCGCCGCGACCCGCGCCTTGTTCTCCTCGCTGTTCTCCTCGGCCAGCTGCGCCTCGCGGCTGGCGACGTTGCCGGGCGACGGAGCGTCGGGCATGGCGCCGAAGATGGCCTTGATGCGCGGGTCGATGCGGGGGTCCTGGGCGATCTTGGAGGGCATGGTGCGTTTCCTGGGCGCCGGGATATTCCCGGCTGTTGTTGGACGAAGCATAGCCCGACCGGATCGCCGACGGCCAGTCGTCCTGATCCGTCCGCGCGGTCGCCGGTCGATTCCGGGGAGACATCGGCCCCGGCTTGCGATTTGTTAGCGGCCACGGGAGAGCGAAACGATGGCCGGCGAACGGATGGAAGCGGATTATGTGATCGTCGGCGCGGGATCGGCGGGCTGCGTGCTCGCCAACCGGCTGAGCGCCGACGGCGCCAATCGGGTCGTGCTGCTCGAGGCCGGCGGCGACGACCGGCCGACGAAAAACCTCGGCCAGTTCACCTCCAACATGATGATCCATATTCCGGTCGGCTACGCCTCGACGCTGAAGGACCCGAAGGTCAACTGGCTCTATCAGACCGAGCCGGACGCCACCGGACGCAGCCACACCTGGCCGCGCGGCAAGGTGCTGGGCGGCTCCTCGTCGATCAACGGCCTGCTCTACATCCGCGGCCAGCACGCCGACTACGACGGCTGGCGCCAGCTCGGCTGCGAGGGCTGGGGCTGGGACGATGTCTGGCCCTACTTCAAGCGCTCCGAACACCAGGAGCGCGGGGCGAGCGAGTGGCACGCCACCGGCGGCCCGCTGAACGTCTCCGACGTCACCGAGACCCATGTGGTGTCCGACGCGGTGATCCAAGCCTGCGAACAGGCGGGCCTGCCGGCGCGCGACATCAACGGCCCCGATCAGGAGGGCGTGGCCTATTACCAGCTGACCGTGAAGAACGGCCAGCGCTGCTCGGCCGCGGTGGCCTATCTGCATCCGGCCATGGGGCGCAGGAACCTCACCGTCGAGACCAACGCCCTGGCCACGCGGGTGCTGTTCGAGGGCAGGAAGGCCGTGGGCGTGGAGTTCGCCCAGAACGGCCGCACCCGCGTGGTCAAGGCGGCGCGCGAAGTGATCCTGGCCGGCGGGGCGATCAACTCGCCCCAGCTTCTGCAACTGTCGGGCGTCGGTCCGGGCGAGCTTCTGCGCCGGCATGGCGTCGCGGTGATCCACGACCTGCCCGGGGTCGGCGCCAACCTGCAGGACCATTATGTGATCGGCATGCTGTATCGCCTGAAGTCGGGGATCGTCTCGGTGAACGAGCTGTCCAAGGGCCTGCGGATGGTCGGCGAGACGATCAAATACCTCGTCCAACGCAAGGGATTGCTGACGCTTTCCGCCGCGCACATCGCCGCCTTCTGCAAGTCGCGCCCCGACCTCGCCGGCCCGGACATCCAGTTCCACATCCTGCCGGCGACGATGGACATGGAGAAGCTCACCACCCAGCAGAAGACCGTCCTGGAGGACCAGCCCGGCCTGACCATCGCCCCCTGCCAGGTGCGGCCCGAAAGCCGGGGAACCATCCGCATCAAGTCCGCCGATCCGGCCGCCCATCCGGCCATCGAGCCCAATTATCTGTCCGACCCCCTCGATCAGGAGGTGGCCGTCGCCGGGCTGAAGTGGGGCCGAAAGATCGCCGAACAGCCGGCCCTGGCCCCCTACATCGACCACGAAATGTCGCCGGGGCCAGGCTTCAAGACCGACCAGATGCTGCTGGCCTACGCCAAGGCGGCCGGCGGCACCATCTATCACCCGGTCGGCACCTGCCAGATGGGACGCGGCCCGAACGCGGTGGTCGACCCCGAGCTGCGCGTGCACGGGGTCGAGAACCTGCGCGTGGTCGACGCCTCGATCATGCCGCGGCTGGTCTCCGGCAACACCAACGCCCCGACCATCATGATCGCCGAGAAGGCTGCCGACATGATCCTCGGCAAGGTGCTGGCGCCGGTTTAGTCCTCCGTCCTCTCAGGCCCTGTGCCCTGACAGGCGGGTCCTCGGCGCAAGGCCGAGGACGACGGGGCCGAGGATGACGGAATGGAGGGGGTGGACCGTCCTCAGCTATAGATCTCGAACAGGCCCGCGCCGCCCTGGCCGCCGCCGATGCACATGGTGACCACGCCCCACTTGGCCTTGCGGCGCCGGCCTTCCTGCAGGATGTGGCCGCTGAGGCGGGCGCCGGTCATGCCGAACGGGTGACCGATGGCGATCGAGCCGCCGTTGACGTTGTACTTCTCGGGGTCGATCCCCAGCCGGTCGCGGCTGTAGAGGCACTGCGAAGCGAAGGCTTCGTTCAGCTCCCAAAGGTCGATGTCGTCCACCGTCAAGCCCTGGCGCTTCAGGAGCTTGGGCACCGCGAACACCGGGCCGATGCCCATCTCGTCAGGCTCGCAGCCGGCCACCGCCCAGGACACGAACCGGCCGAGCGGCTCGAGCCCGCGGCGCTCCGCCTCCTTGGCCTCCATCAGCACCACCGCGGCCGCGCCGTCCGACAGCTGTGAGGCGTTGCCGGCGGTGACGGACTTGCCCTCGCCCTTGACCGGCTTCAGCGAGGCCAGGCCTTCGAGCGTGGTCTCCGGCCGATTGCACTCGTCGCGGGTGACGACGTAATCGACCATCGATTCCGCGCCGGTGGCCTTGTCGACCACCTTCATCTTCGTGCTCATCGGCACGATCTCGTCCTTGAACTTGCCGGCCTGCTGGGCGGCGGCCATGCGGCGCTGGGACTCCAGCGAGAACTCGTCCTGGTACTCGCGGCTGACCTTGTAGCGCTCGGCGACGATGTCGGCGGTGTCGATCATGGCCATGAAAATGTCCGGGGCCACGTCGAACAGTTCCGGGTCGACCGACTCCTTGGGCAGGGGGCCGCCGGGGATGGAGATGCTCTCCACGCCGCCGGCGACCACGCAATCGGCGCCGTCGGCGCGGATGTGGTTGGCGGCCATGGCGATGGTCTGCAGGCCCGAGGAGCAGAACCGGTTCACGGTCGTGCCGCCGGTGGTGATCGGCATGCCGGCCAGCAGCGCCGACAGGCGCGCCAGGTTGGGCGCGGCGTGGGCGTTGTTTCCGAGGATGCAGTCCTCGACGAAGTCCTTGTCGACGCCCGAGCGCTCCACCGCGTGCTTGATCGCGTGGGCCGCCATCGACATCGGCGCGGTGGCGTTGAACCCGCCGCGGCCGGACTTGGCCAGGCCGGTTCTGGCGTAGGAGACAATGACCGCTTCGCGCATCTCGAACTTTTCCTTCCCATGGATCGGCGGGCGATGACGACGCCCTGCCGACAGCAGACTTCTGCGGAGGGTTCGCGCGGGGCGAACCGGTGCGCCAACGAACCCGAAATTCAAATCCATTGCAACGGCCGACGCCGAGGATCCCGCTCAGGGCGCGCCCGGCGGACGCCCTGCGCCGGCGGGAGCCGGACCGGCGCGGACCATATCGGCGCGGATCTTATCAGCGACGGGCGCGGCGAGGCGCCGGTACCCGGCCATGGTCATGTGCACGCCGTCCGGGCCGCGCATCAGCCTGGAGCGGCCGTCGCCGTCGATCAGACGGTCGCTGTAACGGCCCTGGGCGTCGACGGTCGCGGAAATGGTGGAGACGAACGGCAGGCCAAGCGCGCGGGCGCGCATCTCGTAGAGAGCGTTGAGCCGCTGAGCCTTCTCGTCGTAGGCGGGCCGGCGCATCTTCGGCAGGCCGACCCAGTAGACCGCCCCGGCGTTGCGCCGGAGCAGACTCGCGAGCGCATCGATCCGTGCGGCGTAGATCGCCCGCCACGGCGGGGTGTCGAAGGCCAGAACCTGGCGTCCGGCGAACATGCCCTGCTCGTCGTTGGCGCCGAGCATCACCACGGCGATGTCGATGCGGCGGCCCGCGAGTTGCCGGCGCGCCCGCTCCTCGACATTGACGTAATCGTAGCGCGCGAGGCCCGTCGCCGGCCGGCTGAAGCGAACCACCTGGAAGGCCCCGCCGCCGCGGAGCGCCTGGCTGAGCCCCGCCCACAGCCCGTCGCCGAGCGAGTCGCCGAACACGCCGATCACCCGAGGGCGGGCGGGGGGCTGCGCGCCCGTCGAGGAAGGGCCGATCAGCGTGGCCAGCGCCAGGACGAGGGCGGCGGTCCGCCGCTGCGCCTTTGCCTGACGGCTCGCCATGACCCGCGCTCCCTGCTCGATTAGAGCCCAGGAGACGCGAATTCCCACCGCCGCCAAGCCGCTGCAAGCCACGGACGAACGAACAGCGTTTGCATCCCGCAAGGGCGATTCCTTCTCCCCTCGCGGGAGAGGGGAACATTGGTTCACCCTTTGGTATCAACCCGCCCGAGGCGAACCGGCTTGTGGACGGCGGGGGTCCCGGCGTTAAGGTTAAGGCGACGGAGCGGAGAGCGGGGGCGGCGGCCGGCGATGCAGGGCGCGATCGGCGGGGCCACGGCGGACGGGGCGGCCTGCGCGCGGCCGGCTCCCCGGCTGGCGGGCCTCGACGGCCTGCGCGCCGTCGCGGTGATCGCCGTCTTCCTCTATCACACGGAGACGCCGTGGGCCCGGGGCGGCTTCCTCGGGGTCGACGTGTTCTTCGTCATCTCGGGCTTCCTGATCACCCATCTGCTGGCCGGCGAGGTCGAGGCGACCTCCACCCTCGACCTCGGCGCCTTCTATTGGCGGCGCGCCAAGCGGCTGCTGCCGGCCTCGTGGCTGATGACCGCCGCGGCGATCGTCGCCGCCTGGGCCCTGGCCCCCGACGCCCTGCCCCGGCTCAAGGGCGACACGCTGGCCTCGCTGGCCTACGTCACCAACTGGGAGCTTCTGGCGTTCAAGACCTCCTACTTCGAAGCGATCGGCCGCCAGCCCCTGTTGATGCACCTCTGGTCGCTGGCCATCGAGGAGCAGTTCTACATCCTTTGGGCGCCGCTGCTGCTGTTCGGCCTGCGGCGGATGAGCCGTCGCCGGCTGGCCGCCTGCGCCGCCCTGTTCGCCGCGGCGCTGGTGGGCTGGACCGCCCTTCTCGCCACGCGCGGCGGCTATCTCGTCGGCGTCACGCCGACCCGGCTCGACTTCGGGACCGACACGCACAGCTATCCCCTGCTGATCGGCGCGGGCCTCGGGCTGGTCTGGCGGCCCGACCGCCAGACCGCGGCGGCGAAGGCCTGGGTGAGCGACGGCGTCTTTACGCTCGGCCTGGCGGCCCTCGGCGTCACCCTCTTCCTGTTCGGGCGGTTCGGCGAGGAGACGCCGCGGCTCTATCCCTGGGGCTTTCTGCTTTCGGCCCTGACCAGCGCCGCCCTGGTGGCGGCGGCCACCTATCGCGGGGCCCTGTTCGGCCGCTGGCTCGACCAGCAGCCGCTGCGCTGGATCGGCGAGCGCTCGTACGGGATCTACCTCTGGCACTGGCCGATCTTCATGCTGACCCGGCCGCAGGACCTCGGGCTCGGCGCCGCCCCGGTCCTCGCCCTGCGCCTGGTCCTGACCGTCGCGCTCGCGGCCCTGTCCTATGCGCTGGTGGAGACGCCGATCCGGCGGGGCCTGCTGGAGCGGATCTGGGCGGACCTTCGGACCCGCGGCCGGCGTCTGCCGGCGCTCGGCGCGGGCGCCGGGGTGGCGCTGGCGACCGCGGCGATCCTGGGGCCGGTGGCGATGATCCTGTGGGCTCCGCCCGGCTATACGCCGGTGGCGCCCGACGTGCGCCGAGCGCTGGCGGCATCCATCTATGCGGCAAGCGGATCTCAGGCGCGGCCGCGGCTCGAGCCTGCGGCCGCGCGCACGGCGTCCTCCGCCGCGCCGACGGTGTTCACCGGCGAGGACCTCACCGCCATCGGCGACTCGGTGCTGCTGGGTTCGCTGCAGCCGTTCAGCGCCAGGCTGCCGGGCGCGAGGGTCGTCGCCAAGGTCGGCTGGCAGGCCCGCGACGTGCTGACGACGCTGCAGCAGCGTGCGGCGTCGCTGACGCCGGTGGTGCTGATCCACCTCGGCACCAACGGCTATGTCTACGAGGACCAGCTTCGCGGCATCCTCGCCCTGCTGGCCGATCGTCCGCGCGTCATCATCGTCAACGCCCACGTGCCGCGCCGCTGGATGACGCCCAACGACGACCTGATCGACCGGGTCCTGCCCGACTATCCCAACGCGGTGCTGGTCGACTGGCGCAAGGCCTCGGAGGGTCGGCGCGGCTGGTTCGTCGCCGACGGCTTCCACCTGACCCCGACCGGCCAGCGCGCCCTGGTCGCCGAGATCATGCGCGCCGGAAACCTGTCGACGACCAAGCTCTCGGCCGCGCAGGTTCCCGATCTCGCGACTCTGTCCTTGGGCGAGCGGACGGCGCGTCGTTGAGCCTCGCTTCCCTGCTCAAACTGGGTCTTATGTCCGCCATCGAACAGATCGAGCCATCCCCCCTTAATCCGCTCATCCTGACGGCGCTGCTGGCAAGCGCCGCGCTCTGCTTCGCGTCGACCGCGCATGCTCAGGACCACCTACACTTCCTGGCTGGCGCGGCCGTCGGCGATCTGGTCTGCCCGAGCCCGCCCGAGCCTCTGAGCCATACGGCCCCGCCCGCCGATCAGGCGCAGCCGCCGCCCGCCGAAGCGCTGGGTGAGCTGGCCCGCGCGGTGGTGCGCGAGCAGCCGATGGTCGATCCGGCGACCCTGGCCGGCTTCGATCCGCGCGGCGCCGGTGAACGCCGCCCGCTACGGATCGCCGTCTGGGGCGACAGCCATGTGGCGGCCGGCGCCTTCATGCCGACACTGATCGATCGGCTGCAGGCGCGCGGCCTGACGGTCGCGACCCGTTACCTGCCCCCCTCGATGGGCCGGGCCAATGTTCGCCTGCGCGGGCTGCGCGGCTTCTGCGTCGGGCCCGGCTGGTCGACCGAGCTGGCCTATGCGGCGCGCGAGCGGCTGCAGGTCGGCCCGGCCCTGATCAACCGCGTCGCCGCCGGCGGCCTGGGCAGCTATCTGTGGCTCGACCTGCGCAGCCCCGACCGGCAGGCCCACCTGCGCACGGTGCGGATCGTCTACCGAGCGCCGGAGGGCGGAATCCTCGACATCGCCGTCAACGACGGCCCCGAGCGGCAGGCCGTTCTCGAACCCGGTTCCGGTAGCCGGACGCTGGACCTGGAAACCGACGGCGAGGTCGCCACCGTCCGGCTCCGCGTCAGCCGTGGGCGGATCGTCCTGCACGGCTTTGTGCTGGAGCCGTCCGCGCCGCCGCAGGTGGGGTTCGACGTGTTCGGCACGCCCTCGTCGACGGCGCGCGGCTGGGCCAACCTCGACCCGGCCTATCTGGCGGGCGCGCTGCACGGCGAGACCTACGACGCGGTCATGCTCGAGTACGGGACAAACGACGGCAGCGATCCGCGCTTCGAGCCGGACCGTTACGCCGCCGGCCTGCAAACGGCGCTGGCCAACCTGCGCCAGGTGTTTCCGCACGCCGCCTGCGTCCTGGTCGGCCCGCCCGACCGCGGCGTGCTCTGGCGCCCGGGCGACACCCCCAACGTCCTCACCTGGTCAAGGCACATGCAGGCCATCGCCGCCATCCAGGCGCGGGTCGGCGCGGGCTTCGGCTGCGCGAGTTGGGACTGGCAGGCCCTGATGGGCGGCCCCGGCGGCGGCTACGGCTGGCTCCGCCACGGCCCGCCGCTGATCGGCCGCGACCTCACCCACATGACCTCCGCCGGCTACCGGCTGACGGGGGAAGCCTTGGCGCGGAGCTTGGGGTTTTAGGGGACGCCGGTCTGGCGCCGCCCCAACGAACCAGCCTTCCCCTTTCGCCTCGTCCTTCGAGGCTCCGCTCTCCGCCTTGATCCCTATCAACGCGAAGCGTGGATCCCGAGGTAGAGGGGTGTCGTGGTGCGGAGTGAATCCTGGTGTCGGCCCTGTCGATCGCAATGATATGGCTGGCCTTGCAGGCGGCCGCCCCCCTCCAGGGCACCCCATCGCTCAGCGAGACCGACCGGACGGCGCTTGCGCAGATGCTCGGCCGCGCGGATCAGGAGGGCCTCGATCCCCGGCGCTTCACGGCGGGCTCCACCGATGAGGATCTGCGCGCGACGGCGGTCCGGTTCGCCGCCGCCGAGCACGGGCTGGTCCAGCAGCCATTTCCGAAGAACTGGGCCGTTCGCCCCGCACCCTACGACGCCGCGAAGGATTTCGATGCCGCGCTGCGCGAGGGCCGGATCGTGACGTGGACCAGATCCCTCGCGCCGAGCGCCCCGGGTTACGCCAATCTGCTGGCGGCGCTCGCCCGGTACCGGGAGATGGCGGAGCATGGCGGCTGGACCATGGTCGGCCCGGGTCCGCGCCTGAAGCCTGGCGACCGCGGCGATCGGGTGCGGAGACTGCGCGAACGCCTCGCCGCCGAGGGACTCAAGGCGGACCCGCCCGCCGACACGGCGCAGTTCGACGAGGGTCTGTCGCAGATGCTGCGCACGTATCAGGCGCTGCACGGGCTGGATGAGACCGGCGTGCTCGACCCCCGCACCCAGGCGTCCGTGGATGTGGCGCTCGACAGGCGCATCGACCAGATCCGCGCCAACCTCGAGCGGTGGCGCTGGCTTCCCCGTCCCATGCCGTCGCGCCGGATCGAGGTGAATGTCGCCGGCGCCCGGCTGATCTACTACGCGAACGACGGCGAACCGCTGGTGATGCGCACTGTCGTCGGCAAGCCTTCGACGCCGACGCCGATGCTGCAGGACCGGATCGAGGCCCTGATCATCAATCCGCCCTGGAACGTCCCGGCCAAGATCGCCGCGCGGGAGATCCTGCCGAAGGCGGCCCGCGATCCGAGCTATCTGTCACGCGAAGGTTTCGTGGTGCGTGCGGGCCGCGGCGGTCCCGCGGTGCAACAGAAGCCGAGCGCCAGATGCGCGCTCGGACACGTGAAGTTCGACCTCCCCAACCCCTTCGACGTCTACCTGCACGATACGCCCACCCGCTCGGCCTTCGACCGCCCGGACCGCGACCTCAGCCACGGCTGCGTGCGGGTTCAGAAGGCCGATGACCTGGCCCGGTCGGTCCTGGCCAACGAGAACGCCTGGTCAACGGCGCAGGTCGAAGCGGCGATGGCGGAGACCGAAACGCGGCGCATTCCCCTCGTTCGGCCCCTGCCGGTGTTTCTGCTCTATTGGACCGCCTGGGCCAAATCCGACCGGACCGCCGCCTTTCGCGACGACATCTATCGGTGGGATCCCATCGTCCTGCGCCTCATCCAGGCCGATCCGGCTGCGCCATAGTCGTCGAGAAGTCAGCCGTAAGCGCGTGACATCGGAGCCGGAGCGCGGGACTGAGAGGCGGTGCGCGGCGTGCTCCCCTCGACCTGGAACGCCGAGACCAGGATCGACAGTTCACGAACCTCCCCCGACAGGCTTTGGCTCGCGGCGGTCGTCTCTTCGACCATGGCGGCGTTCTGCTGGGTCACCTGGTCCATCTGGTTGATGGCGGCGTTCACCTGGTTCAACGCCACGGCCTGTTGCTGGGCGCTGGCGGCGATCTCGCCGACGGAGTCGTTGATATCCTTGACCTGATCGACAATGCGCGTGAGCGCCCGGCCGGTTTCGTCGACCAGGGTGACGCCGCCGGAGACCTGCTGTCCCGAGGCCGAGATCAGCGCCTTGATCTCCTTGGCCGCATCGGCCGAGCGCTGGGCCAGGGCCCGCACTTCCTGGGCCACCACGGCGAAACCGCGGCCGGCGTCGCCGGCCCGGGCCGCCTCGACCCCGGCGTTCAGGGCCAGAAGGTTGGTCTGGAAGGCGATCTCGTCGATCACGCCGATGATCTGGCTGATCTTCTGTGAGCTTTCCTCGATCCCGCGCATGGCGGCGACCGCGTCGAGGACGACCTGGCCGGACAGTTCCGCATCGGCTTTGGTCTGTGCGACCGCGTCCCTGACATGGGCGGCGCCCTGAGCGGTCTTCTTCACCGTGGCGGTGATCTCGTCGAGCGCGGCCGCCGTCTCCTCCAGGCCCGCCGCCTGCCGTTCGGTTCGCCGCGAAAGGTCGTCGGTCGCCTGGCCGATCTCGCTCGCCCCCCCGTCGATGGCGCTCACGCAGCGGAGAACCTGACGCATGGCGTCCTGGAGCTTGGTCGCTGCCGCGTTGAAGTCCAGCTTGAGCTGCTGATTGGTCGGCGAGAACGCTTCGGTGATCCGCCCCATCAGGTCGCCCTGAGCAAGGCCCGAGAGCCCCTTCGACATCGCAGCGATGGTGTGATCCGCCGCGGTCATGTCGGCGGCGATCTTTTCCTCGTAGCGCTTCAGCGCGTCGATCTCGACCAGGGAGCCGCACGCATGGACCAGCCCGTCAGGCCGCAGCCGGCATCCCCCGGCCGCCCGGAACCATTTGTAGGATCCGTCGCGGACCTTGAGCCGGTATTCGACGCGATAGCTGCACCGCCCGGAGGTGTCCCGAAGGCTGCCGGCGAACGCCGCGAACGTCGGCGGCGCGTCGTCGGGATGGAGCCGGTCGGACCAGGATTGCACGACGTCGGGGAATTCCGCTTCCGTCTCGTACCCGCACATGCGCCGAAATTCCGGCGACCAGGTCCAGACGCTCTTGGGATGCATGGCGTCCGCGTCATGCAGGACCGCGTCCCAGAGGCCGACCCCGCAGGCGCCGTCGAGAACCTCGGACCGGCGCCTCACCTCCGTGAGCTCCCGCTCGCGCTCGGCCAACGCCGCTTTCAGCTTCGATCCGATATGTAGCACGCGCAGCTCCGGGAACGCCCGGGCGAAGGTTGGAATCCGGGCGCCTTCATTTGCGTTAACCGATCCCGTGCATGCGTTCCGTCCGGGCGCGACAAAAACGCCGACCGAACGGAAACCTTTGAGCGCTTTGCGCGTTGAGGTCGACGCTCGGTCGGGGGAGTGATCGCCATTCAGACTTGGGACGCGCGCTGGCGGGATCTTTCAGACGCCGCCGAAAGGCGGCGGAGTACAAGGGCGCCGGACCTGCTTGATGCTCTCGCCTCCGCCCACTAGGCGGGTGATTCCAAACATTGCTTTTCGGGACCGGCATGCGGCCAGAGACTTCTCCACGCCAAGCGGCTGCCGGCTCCCGGAGCGCCCTCTGGACAGGGCTGGGCGTCGCTACCGCGCTGGTGTTCTTCATCGTCAGCGGCGCGGTCTCCTTCTTCAACATCCAGGTCCTTCGGGACGACAATCAGAAAATCCTGCACTCGCATGGGGTGATCACCGCCCTCGACGGGCTGCTTTCCACCGTCCAGGACGCCGAGACGGGCCAGCGCGGCTATCTTCTGACGGGGAACGAGAAATACCTCGAACCCTACAACAGCGCCCTCAGCAGTGTCGGTTCGGACATCAGCGCCATCGCCGCCCTCACCCGCGACAACGGCAACCAGCAGAACAACCTGGCCCACCTCGAACGTCACATCGACGCCAAGCTGGCGGAGCTCAAGCAGACCATCGACCTGCGCCGCGCTCAGAGCGCCAAGGCGGCGCTCTCGGTCGTCGCCAGCGACCGCGGCAAGGTGGAGATGGACGCCATCCGCGCTCAGCTCGGCGCCATGCGCCAGGAGGAGACCCGGCTCCGGGACATGCGCCTTGCGGAAATGCAGGCCGCCTACCGGACGGCCTGGACCAGCGGCGTCCTGTCGGGCCTGCTCGGCGTGGTCCTGACCATCGCCGTGGGTCTTCTGATCAATCGGGCGATCCGCGCCCGCGAGCGCCAGGACTGGCTGCAGTCGGGGCGGGTGGGGATCGCCGAAGCCATCCTCGGCGACAAGTCCGTCCAGGCGCTCGGCGACAGCATCCTGGCCTTCCTCTCGCGGTTCCTCGGCTCCCACGCCGGGGTCCTGTTCAAGGGCCACGGCGACCATTTCTACCGGGCGGCCCAACTGGGCGTACCCGCGGATGCGCCGATTCCGGAGCGCTTCGTCCTGAAGGAGGGCCTGCTTGGCCAAGTCGCCGCCGACGGACGCCCCCTGGTCCTGCACGACGTGCCCGAGGGATATCTGACCATCGGCTCGGCGCTCGGCCGCGACCGGCCGCGCCATCTGGTCATCGCTCCGTTCAAGGCGGACGGGGTGGTCAATTCGGTGCTGGAGCTCGGCTTCCTGCATCCGGTCGACGAGCGCGTGATGGACCTCCTGGCGGAGGTGTCGACGTCGATCGGGGTGGCCCTCCGTTCGGCCCGCTATCGCACCGACCTGCAGAACCTGCTCGAAGAGACCCAGCGGCAGTCCGAAGAGCTGCAGGTGCAGAGCGAGGAGCTGCGCGTCTCCAACGAGGAGCTGGAGGAGCAGGGGCGCGCCCTGAAGGAGTCGCAGGTGCGGCTCGAACAGCAGCAGGTCGAACTCGAACAGACCAACTCCCAGCTCGAGGAGCAGGCGCTGCAACTGGAGACCCAGCGCGACGACCTGGTCAAGTCGAGCGCCGCGGTCGAGCTCAAGGCCCGCGAACTCGATCAGGCGAGCCGCTACAAGTCGGACTTCCTGGCCAACATGTCCCACGAGCTGCGCACGCCGCTCAACTCGCTGCTGATCCTGTCCAAGCTGCTCGGCGACAATCCCAAGGGCAATCTCTCGGACGAGCAGGTCAAGTACGCCCAAACCATCCAGTCGTCAGGCAACGACCTGCTCACCCTGATCAACGACATCCTCGATCTGTCGAAGATCGAGGCCGGGCATGTGCAGATCCAGCCGGAGACCGTCCCGCTCAAACAGCTCGCCGACGATCTTCGCCAGAGCTTCCAGCCGGTGGCCAACGACCGCGGGCTGCAGTTCGACATCGTGGTCGGCGACGATGCGCCGCCGAGCATCAGCAGCGATCGCCTGCGGCTCGAGCAGATCCTGAAGAACCTTCTGTCCAACGCCTTCAAGTTCACCCAGGCGGGCGGCGTCACACTCCGCGTCGAGCGGGTCGCCGACGAGGGCCTGTCGATGGCGGTGACCGATTCCGGCATCGGCATTCCCGAGGAGCAGCACCAGAACATCTTCGAGGCCTTCCGCCAGGCCGACGGCGCCATCAATCGCAAGTACGGCGGCACCGGCCTCGGCCTTTCGATCTCGCGCGAGCTGGCGCGCCTGTTGGGCGGCGCCATCACCCTGCGCAGCGCGCCCGGGGAGGGAAGCACCTTCACCCTGACCGTGCCGATCGCCTACGATCCGGCCCAGGTGCAGCCGCGCGCGGAAAGCCCGCCGCCCGCGACGGCCCCGCGCGCGCCTACGGCGTCGCCGGCCGCGGCCCCAAGGCCTCCGGCTCCCGCGCCGAAGGTCGCGGACGACCGCGACACCCTCGCCGGCTCACGCCGGGTGCTGCTGGTGATCGAGGACGACGAGCGATTCGCCGAGATCGTCCGCGACCTCGCCCGCCAGATGGGGTTCCAGTGCATCGTCGCCGGTTCGGCGGAGGAGGCGCTGAGACTGGCCAAACAGTTCCGGCCGAGCGCTGTCGTGCTCGATATCGGCCTGCCGGACCAGTCGGGCCTGACCGTGCTGGACCGGCTGAAGCGCGACGACGAGACGCGGCACATTCCGATCCACGTCGTCTCCGCCGCCGACCACGCGCAGACCGCCCTGTCGCTGGGCGCGGTCGGCTACCTCACCAAGCCGGTCAAGCTCGACGATCTGGCCGAAGTGCTGCGGACGCTGGAGGCCAAGCTCACCCGCGGCATGCGCCGGGTGCTGATCGTCGAGGACGATCCGCGTCAGCGCGACGCCGTAAGCCTCCTCCTCGCCTCCGGCGACGTGGAGACCGTCACCGCCGGCACGGCCGCCGAATGCCTGGAGCGGCTGAAGGCGCAGACCTTCGACTGCATGGTGCTGGACCTGTCGCTGCCGGACGCCTCGGGTTTCTCCCTGCTCGAGACGCTGAGCCAGGAGGGCGGCAACGCCTTCCCGCCGGTGATCGTCTACACCGGCCACGACCTCTCGCCCGAGGACGAGCAGCGGCTGCGCCGCTATTCGAGCTCGATCATCATCAAGGGGGCCAAGTCGCCCGAGCGCCTGCTCGACGAAGTCTCCCTGTTCCTGCACCAGGTGGTGTCCGAGCTGCCGGCCGAACAGCAGAAGATGATCCACCAGGCGCGCAACCGCGACGCGGTGCTGGAAGGGCGGCGAATCCTGATCGTCGAGGACGACGTCCGCAACGTCTACGCCCTGACCAACATCCTCGAGCCGCGCGGCGCCCTGGTCGAGATCGCCCGCAACGGCCAGGAGGCGCTCGACGCGCTCGACCGGTCGGCGGAGGACGCATCGCGATCCATCGATCTCGTGCTGATGGACGTGATGATGCCGGTGATGGACGGCCTGGACGCCACCCGCCGGCTGCGCATCGATCCGCGCTGGACCAAGCTGCCGATCATCATGCTCACCGCCAAGGCCATGCCCGACGACCAGGCGCGCTGCATCGCCGCCGGGGCCAACGACTACATGGCCAAGCCGCTCGACGTGGACCGGCTGCTGTCCCTGGTCCGGGTCTGGATGCCGCGCTGAATGACGGCTTCAAAGTGATGGGTAGCGAGAGTACCGAGGATATCGAGATCCAGCTGCTGCTGGAGGCGCTGTATCAACGCTATCACTACGACTTCCGGAATTACGCCCGCGCGTCGATCAAGCGGCGGCTGAAGCAGGCGCGCCAACAGCTGGGCTTTCGCAGCTTCTCCGCCCTGCAGGACAGCCTGCTGCACGACGCCGACATGCTGCCGCGCCTCCTCGACTACCTCACCGTCCAGGTCAGCGAGATGTTCCGCGACCCGAGCTACTACCGGGCGATCCGCGAGAAGGTGGCGCCGATCCTACACACCTACCCGTCGCTCAAGGTGTGGATCGCCGGCTGCAGCAGCGGCGAGGAGCTCTATTCGATGGTGATCCTGTTCCGCGAGGAGGGGCTCGAGCGGCGGACCCTGTTCTACGCCACCGACATCAACCCGCAGGCGCTCGAGGCGGCCGCGAGCGGGGTCTACGCCCTCGACCGGATCAAGACCTTCACCGAGAACCACCAGAAGTCCGGCGGCAAGTCCTCGCTGTCGGACTATTACACCGCCGCCTATGGCCGCGCCGTGTTCGACAAGTCCCTGCGCAGCCGGGTGGTGTTTTCCGACCACAGCCTGGTCACCGACTCGGTGTTCGGCGAGATGCAGCTGATCTCCTGCCGCAATGTGATGATCTACTTCGACAAGGCGATTCAGGATCGCGCCATCGGCCTGTTCCGGGACTCCCTCGTGCGCAACGGCTTCCTGGGCCTTGGCTCCAAGGAGAGCATCCGCTTTTCGTCGGAGGCCGACTCCTTCACCGACTTCGTCCGCGAGGAGAAGATCTATCAGCGGCGCGGGACATGACCGGAACGCCGATCGAAGCCATCGTCATCGGCGCGTCGGCCGGCGCCGTGCAGGCCCTGTCGCACCTGCTGCCGATGCTGCCCGCCGACTATGCCCTTCCCGTGCTTGTGGTGGTGCACGTCCCCGCCGACCGCACCAACGCCCTGGTGCCGTTGTTCCAGGCGAAGTCCAGGCTGGTGGTGAAGGAGGCCGAAGACAAGGAGCCGATCCAACCCGGAACCGTGTACTTCGCGCCGTCGGACTATCATCTGCTGGTCGAGGCGGATCGCACCGTCTCTCTGTCGTCGGACCTGCCGGTGCTGCACGCGCGGCCCGCCATCGACGTGCTGTTCGAGAGCGCCGCCGACGCCTACGGTCCCGCCCTCGCCGGCGTGGTGCTCACCGGCGCCAATGAAGACGGCGCGGAGGGCCTGCGGGCGATCGAGGCCGCCGGAGGGCTGGCCCTTGTGCAGGCGGCCGCGGAAGCCTACGCGCCGGCCATGCCCGCGGCCGCCCTGGCGCGCTGCGTCGGCGCGCGGGCCATGCCGCTGGCGGCGATCGGTGAATGCCTGTTGAAGCTTGGAGGGAGAGGGACAGGATGACGGCCCCGGTCAACTTCCTCATCGTCGACGATCTCGAGGAGAACCTGCTGTCGCTCGAGGGGCTGCTGCGGCGCGACGGGCTGGTGTTTCTGAAGGCCCGCTCCGGCGAGGACGCGCTCGAGATCCTGCTCAAGCACGAGGTCGCCCTGGCCTTGCTCGACGTGCAGATGCCGGGGATGGACGGCTTTCAGCTGGCGGAGTTCATGCGCGGCAACGAGCGCGCGCGCCACATCCCGATCATCTTCCTCACCGCCGGCACCGCCGACAGCCGGCGACGCTTCCGCGGCTATGAGGCTGGCGCCGTGGATTTCATCGAGAAGCCGATCGAGCCCGACATCCTGCGCAGCAAGGCCAACGTCTTCTTCGACCTGTATCAGCAGCGCCAGCAGCTCGCGGCCCAGCGCGACGAGCTCGAAGCCTACGCCGAGACCCTGAAGGCGGTCGATCGCCGCAAGAGCGACTTCATCGCCATCCTCGGCCATGAACTGCGCAACCCGGTCATGGCCCTGGGCGCTGGGGTCGAACTGCTCAAGCGGCACCGTGACCCCGACCGGGCCGAGACCATTCGCGAAGGCATGGCGCGGCAGGTGTTCCACCTCTCGCGGCTGATCGAGGACCTGCTCGACATCTCCCGCATCGGTCAGGGCAAGGTGTCGCTGAAGAAGGAGCCGATCGCGCTTTCGACCATCCTCAGCTCGGCGATCGAGGGCAGCCAGCTGCACATCGACGCGCGCGGTCACACCCTGGTGGTCGATGCGGAGATCCCGCCCCTGGTGCTGCACGCCGACCACACCCGGCTGGCCCAGGTGATCAGCAACCTGCTCAACAACGCCGCCAAATACACCCCGCCCGGCGGCCGGATCGCCCTGTCGGTGTCAACGGACGACGACGCGGTGGAGATCGCCGTATCCGACAACGGCGTCGGCATCTCCCCCGACATGCAGGCCAAGGTGTTCGAGATCTTCACCCAGGTCCGCGACGGCAGCCAGGCCCACGACGGCCTCGGCATCGGCCTTGCGCTCGTCAAACAGCTGGTCGAACTGCACGGCGGCGACATCACCGTCGAAAGCGCCGGCCTCAGCCACGGCAGCCGTTTCGTCGTCCGCCTGCCGCTGGCGGAGGGGGACAGGTAGAGCGGAGCGCCGGCGCTCGCATCACCGACAAAGAAGTGTGGTTTTTGGCGCGGCCTGCGTCCCTGACCAAGACGACCTGCCTTCGCCATGGATCCCCTCGCCTTGACCCAACCGCGTCGCCCCCGATGACCGACGCCGCCAGACGGGCGCAGCGGGATCGCGTGGCGCTGGAGGAGATGTCCCGGCGCTATCGCCCGGTCCTGCGCCGCTATTTCGAGCGCCGCCGGCTCCAGGGTCTGGACGCCGAGGACGCGGTGCAGGAGGTGTTCGCCAAGCTGGCCCAGCGGGCGGGCGTGGCCGAGATCGAGAAACTGGACGCCTATCTGTTCGAGACCGCCGCCAACGTCGCCACCGATCATTTTCGCCGCGCCGTGACGCGTCGCGCCCAGGCCCACGACCTCTACGACGACGGCCTGCACGCGCCGCACGACTTCTCGCCCGAGCGCGTGCTGGAAGGCCGCGAGGCCCTGTCCCTGCTGCTGAAGAGCCTCAACGAACTTCCCGAGCGCACCCGCGACATCTTCGTCCTGGCGCGGCTCGAGCACCTGAAGCACGCCGAGATCGCCAAGCGGATCGGCATTTCGGTCAGCGCGGTGGAGAAGCACGTCCTCAAGGCCGCCCTGCACCTGACCGACCGGATGAGCCCGCCATGAGGCGCGCGACCGGCATCTTCAGGGGCTTTGGACCAACCCGGCCCGCGCCGTCGGCGCGGGAGGAAGCGGTGCGATGGGCGCTGCTGGGGGAGGAAGCCTCCATGCCGCCAGAGCTTCGGCTCGCCTTTCGCGCCTGGCTCGACGGGGATCCGCTTCGGCCGGCCGCCTATGCGCGCGCCGCCGCCGCCCTGGATCTCGTGGAAGCCCACGCGGCCGAGCCAGAGATCCTGGCCTTGCGACAGCGGGCGCTGTCGGCGCGGCGCGACCCCTCCCGCGCGGCCCTGCTGCGGCCCGCCGCGGCGTTCGCGGCCCTGCTCGCGGTCACCGCGGCGGTGGGCGGCTACGGGGCCTACCTGGCGGGGCGGCCGTCGCGCGCCGTCTCCGCCGCCGAGGACGGGGCGACGTCGGCCTCGGTGGAGCACCAGCTCTATCGCACCGCCGTGGGCGAGCGGGCGACGGTCAGCCTTCCCGACGGGTCGGTGGCGACGCTCGACACCGACAGCGCGCTTCAGGTCGACTACACCCCTGCGGAGCGGGGGGTGCGCCTGCTCAAGGGCCAGGCCCTGTTCGAGGTGGCCAAGCATCGTCCGACCCCGTTCCAGGCCTATGCCGGCGACCGCCGCATCACCGCCGTCGGCACCCTGTTCGACGTGCGCCTGGACCGCCGGCGGATCAAGGTGGCGCTGATCGAGGGGCGGATCCGGGTGGCGCAGCTCGACCCCGCCGCCGGCAGACCGGCAGCGGGCGCCGCCATGCTGCTCGGGCCGGGCGAGGTGCTGGAGACCGGGCCGGGCGCGCCCATGCGGGTCAGGCGCGGCGACGTCGGCCGGGTGGACAGCTGGAAGGACGGCGTGCTGGTCTTCGACGACGCGCGTCTGGCCGACGCCGTGAACGAACTCAACCGCTATACCGTGCGGCCGATCGTGATCCGGGACGCCGCCCTGCGGAGCCTGCGGGTGACCGGCGTCTTCAAGACCGGCCAGCCCGAGCGCTTCGCTCAGACCATGGCGGAGATCTTTCCCCTGGCCGTGACGTATGATGAGGCCGGAGCGCCGATCCTCATCGCCAGAAGATCGTATTAAAAATTTCACATCCTTCCCGATGTGGCGGACAACGCTCGTCACGTTCCTGGCATTGACGCGGCTTACCAGCCGATAAATCCGCCGGGGGCGATGATATGCGTAGGCCTAATTCGTGCTTTTATTCTAATTTGTTTTTCGGTGTGGCCGCCATTTGCGCGACAAGTCCGTCGGCCTGGGCGCAGACGTCGCCTAAGACCCATTTCAATATTGCAGGGCAGGATCTCTCCAAGGCGCTGACCGAGGTCGGCCAGCAGAGCCGGCGCGAGATCCTGTTCTCCGCCGACCTCGCCCGCGGGCTGCGCTCGGCCGCGGTGGTGGGGGACTTCACCCTGGATGGCGCGCTCGACCGGTTGCTGGCGGGGACGGGGCTGGAGCACCGCGCGGCGGCGTCCGGCTCGATCATCATCACCCGCCAGGGGCCGGCGTCGGCCGCGCCCTCGCCCGTCCGCGCGCCGGCGGTCGACCCGACCCCGCCGCCGTCCCCGGAGGCGATCGAGACCGTGGTGGTGACCGGGCAGACCTCGGTGGACCGACCCCGCGGGCAGATCAAGCACGACGCCCTCGGCATCGTCGACTCGGTCACCGCCCGCGATCTCGAAAAGACCGTCGACACCAATCTGGCCGAGGCGCTCGATCGGATACCTGGCGTCAGCGCCGACCGCTTCTATGGCACCAGCAACGCCGGCTATGTCACCATCCGCGGCTTCGACTCCCGCTACAACAGCGTCGACATCGACGGCAATCCGATCTGGTTCAGCAGCCAGAACAACCGCGGCCATCAGATCGGCGTCTTTCCGTCCGCCATCATCAACGAGGCCAGCGTCTACAAGACGGTGACGCCGGACCAGGACGCCAACTCCATCGGCGGCCACATCTCCATGCGTACCCTGCGCGCCTTCGACGGCGGCGGCGCCCCCTACATCTCCCTCGGCAGCCAGATCGGCGCCTACGATCAGAACAGCCATGAGGACTCCGGGCCGTCGGGACGGATCTACGGCGTCGGCAAGACCACGTTCGGTGAAGACCATGCCTTCGGCGTCGTGCTGGGCTTCAATTATCAGCGCACCCGCAACAGCGACGTCTACGGCGGCGTCGACACCTATAGCCAGGTGGGCGGCGCCGACCTCGTCAACGCCAACGTCTATTCCGACAGCGCCTACGACAAACAGATCGACACGACCGCCCTCTACGGCAAGCTGGAGGCGCACATCACCGACAAGCTCTATTCCTTTCTGTCGTTCAACTACTTCGACGACCAGCAAAGGCTCTATCTGCAGCGGGTCGGAACGAACATTTCCGCCGCGAAGACCACCGGGTTCAGCGACGGCGAGGCGAACTTCACCGGGGCGACCGCCTATACCAAGGAGTATGACTACGACATCAGCCGGAAGGCCAAGGTGGTCGGCGGCGGCGTCGACTATCGCCTCGGCGCCAAGGGGGTGATCACCCTGCGGGGCAACTACACCGACTTCACCAACGACATCACCACCCTCTACCCGGAGACCTTCGATCTGGCCGGGCTGTCGGGGCGCTACGACCTCAACGGCGCCCTTCCGACCGTCACCTTCGCCAATCCCGCGCTCTACGACAACGCCGCCGCCTGGGTGAACCGCAACAGCACGGCCAGCTACGACCGCGGCCAGTTCCTCAACGACAAGGTCTACGCGCTGCGCGCGGACTACAACTACAACACCTTCGCCACGGCGCGGGGGCTCGGCCTGTCGGTCGGCGCCGCCTGGACCCGGCTGGATCGCGACTACACCCAGACCCAGTCCAACTATCTGCTCCCCAAGGGGTCGACCCTGCTCCTGTCCCAGGTGGCCGATCCGGGCGCGACCATGGCCGCGAACCAAGCGGTGAAGATGAACTGGAACGCGTTCTGGAGCTACATTCGCACGAACGGGATCGTTACCTACAGCAACGAGGCGACCACCGACTATCATCTGGTGGAGGACGTCTCCGCCGCCTACGCCGCGCTCTACTTCGCCGGCGACAACTACCGGCTCTTGGCCGGCGTACGCTACGAGGACACCCAGTTCACCGACGAGACCGGCGCCGTCGTCAAGGGTGTGAACGTCCCCGACAACCACAGCCGCAACTACGGCAATGTGCTGCCCAACCTCCAGGCCAGCTACGACATACTGCACGATCTGAGAGTGCGGGCAGCCTTCACCAAGACCCTCGCCCGGCCGGACTTCAGCGACTTCGCCGCCGGCCAGACCACGACCCTGGACACCAACGGCAATCCGGTCGTCTCCGGCAGCAATCCGAACGCCAATCCGCGGATCTCCACCAACGACGACCTCAGTCTGGAATACTATTTCCACAACGGCTTCGCCTCGCTGGCCTTGTTCCGCAAGGTGCTGGAGCACGAGACCTTCACCCAGCAGACCCAGGTGCTCAACAGTGCGGGGCAGGTGGTGCTGACCGAACAGGTCCCGTTCAACAACGGCAAGGGCCGGATGAACGGTCTCGAAGCCAGCCTCGTCGACAGCCGGCTGGACTTCCTGCCGGGCCTGCTCGCCGGCCTCGGCGTCAACGCCAACCTATCCCTGCTCGACGGCCGGTATGACGTGGTGCTGACCAACGGGACGCGGCGCACGCTGGGCGCTCTGCGAAACCAGCCGCGCATCCTCGGCAACCTCGGCGTCAGCTACGCGATCGGACCGTTCGACGCCGACGTCACCTGGCACGCCCGCGGCCGGTCGCTGACGACCACGATCGGCGCGACCGCGGCGGGCGACATCTGGATCCGCTCCAACAACCAGGTCGACTTCAAGGCCGGCGTCCACCTGACCCCGCAGCTGAAGCTGAGCTTCGAAGCGCGGAACCTGACCAACGATGACTGGAAGCAGGTCACCGGGGCGACGGGCGCCGTCTACAACAGCGTCGGCGCCGGCCGCAGCTATTTCGCCGATATCGCCTTCAAGTACTGAGCGGGACCCAACGCATGGCGCACGAGTACACCCGGCGCGCCCTCCTGCGGGCGGGACCGCCCGCCGCGGCGACCGCGGCCCTGATGGCCGGCGCGCTCGATCGCGCCCTGGCCACCCCGGCCGGCAAGGGATCGGGCACGCTGATGGATGTCGACCACATCGTCATCCTGATGCAGGAGAACCGCTCGTTCGATCACTACTTCGGGACGCTGGCCGGGGTCAGAGGGTTCGCCGATCCCCACCCGGCGGTCCTGCCCGACGGCCAGCCGGTGTGGCGCCAGCCCGACGGCCAGGGCGGCGTGGTCGCGCCGTTCCGCTTCGACGTCCAAAACTCGACCTTTCCGATCATGAGGAGTCTGGACCACAGCTGGCGTACCGGGCACGCGGCCTGGAACCAAGGCCGATACGACGGCTGGGTCGCGGCCAAGGGCGGCCTCACCATGGGCTATCTGACTCGCGAGGACATCCCCTATCACCACGCCCTGGCCGACGCCTTCACGGTCTGCGACGGCTATTTCGCCTCGCTGCAGGGGCCGACCTGCCCGAACCGCCTGTACCTGACCACGGGGTCGGTCGACCACCACGGCCGCGGCGGCGGCCCGGTCACGGCCAATGTCGACATCACCCAGCGCCCTGACGGCGTGGTGTTCGGGCGCGCCTGGCGCACCTATTCGGAGCTGTTGCAGGAGGCGGGGGTGAGCTGGCGCGCCTATCGCCAGGGTGAGGACGCCGCCAGCGACACCGACAGCGACGGCGGCATGAACACCCACCTCGCCTTCGCCGCCTTCCGCGACGCCCGGCCCGGCGATCCTCTGCACGATCGGGGCGTCGCGCCGCGCCGGCTCGAACAGCTGAAGGCCGACGTGGCGGCGGGCGAGCTCGCGCAGGTCAGCTGGATCTATCCGCCGCGGCTGTTCTGCGAGCACCCCAACTGGCCGCCAGCCTATGGCGCCGCGTACATCGCCCGCGTCCTCGATGCGCTGACGACCAATCCGGAGGTATGGAGCAGGACCGTTTTCCTGGTGATGTACGACGAGAACGACGGCTTCTTCGACCATGTGCCGCCGCCGACGCCGCCCCTGACCCGGGACCAGGGCCTCAGCACCGTTCCCGTCGACGACGAGCGCCACCCCGCCACCGGCCAGCCCTACGGCCTCGGCATGCGCGTGCCCATGCTGGCGATGTCCCCGTGGAGCCGGGGCGGATGGGTCTGCTCGGAGGTGTTCGACCACACCTCGGTCATCCGGTTCATCGAGCGGCGGTTCGGCGTCGCCTGCCCCCACATCTCCGCCTGGCGGCGGGCGGTGTGCGGCGACCTGACCTCCGCCTTCGATTTCAAGCAGGGTCAGCCCGGGCGCCCCCCGGGGCTTCCGCGGACGCCGGTCGAGGCGCCCCTGCCCGACCAGGCCCGCTTTCGCGCCTTCAAGGCCTCGTTCGACGGCAAGCCCGCGCCGGTCGCGGAGCGGGACGCCGCCGCGCCGCCGGTGGAGGCCGGTTCGCGCCCGCTACGGCCCCTGGGCTACGATCTCGCCGCGAATGCGCGCACCGCCCCCGACGGGGCGATGGAGGTGGTCTTCCGCAACGA
The DNA here is from genome assembly GCA_903837135.1 of uncultured Caulobacterales bacterium. Classification (GTDB taxonomy): domain Bacteria; phylum Pseudomonadota; class Alphaproteobacteria; order Caulobacterales; family Caulobacteraceae; genus CAIOYC01. The sequence continues at coordinate 7,848 of CAILTK010000105.1, read as the reverse complement.
CGGCCGGCTCGGCGCGGCCTTCATCGTCATCGATCGCAACCAGCCGGACCGTCCTCCGCGCCGCTATACGGTCGAGGCGGGCAAGACCCTGGCGGATCGCTGGACCGCGCGTTCGAACTCGCACCACCTGATCGTTCACGGGCCGGCCGGCTTCCTGCGCGCGTTCGAAGGCCTCGGCGACGGCGTGCTCGACTTCGTCATGACCTGCACCGGGTCCGGGGACGCGATCCTGACGGCGGTCAATCACGGCGTCGAACGGCGCGGCCTGACGGTGCGGGACGGCTACACCGGCGCGATGCTGAAGCTGCACGCGCCGCCCGGCGGCCGGGGGCGGCGGCGGTTCGATCTGGCGAAGACCGCCGGATGGTACGATCTGACCGTCGCGGCGCAGGATCAGACGCATCGCTTCTGTGGTCTGGCGCGAACGGATCACGCCGCCGTCACCGATCCGGCCCTCCTCCGGTTCCGGCCCCTCTGAGCCGGCCGGGCCTCGCGGCGCGGTTGACCTCTCGAAGCGCGACGTCGCGGTCCATCAGCCTCAGCGCCCTGTGCTTGGCCAGGGCGACCGGGCGGAGGGCGCCCATGTCCGAAACGACTGAGCCGCCGGAGGGAACTAGACCGGCTCGGTAAGCTTTTAGCTATCGTTGTCGACTGAGACGACAGGGCTAGGGAGGCTCACAATGAATATCATCGCATGGCTCGTCTTGGGCCTCATTGCCGGCTTTATTGGCAGCAAGATCGTGAATAAATCCGGCGAAGGCGTCGTTCTCGACATCGTGCTCGGCATCGTCGGCGCTTTTGTTGGTGGATTCCTGTTCAATATGTTCGGGAGCGCGGGCGTCACCGGCCTCAACCTGTACAGCCTGCTCGTGGCCGTGGTCGGTTCGATCGTCGTGCTGGTTCTCTACCACATGGTCTTTCGCCGCAGCCGCATTTGAACTTGGCCGCTGATCGTTTGATTTCGAAAGGTAACATCATGAGTAAAGAGACCATCGAGGGCGCGACCCAAAAGGGCGTCGGCTCCGCCAAGGAGGCCATCGGCAAGGCCATTGGCAATGAAAAGCTGCAGGTAGAGGGCATGGCCGACAAGGCCGCCGGCGCCGCAAAGGAAGCCTTCGGCAAGACCAAAGACGCCGTCCACAAGGCGACCCGTTAAAGTCTGTCGATTAATCAACAGCGGCCGCCGACGTTGTCGGCGGCCGTTTCGCGTCAGGAGTCTCCCATGTCACCGCTGTCTCGTCGCCTGAATCCCTGGGCCGCCCTCGGTTGGAGCGCCTGGTCGCTGGGGCTCGAAGCCTCCACCGTGATCGGACTGCGCACCTTGAAGATCGCCGCCGGCGGACCGGCGGGCGAAGCGGAGGCGCACCGGATGGTGGCCGAAAAGATCGACGCCGGTCTCGCCCTGCAGACCATGGCCCTGAGCGGCGGGCTCGGCTTCACCCCGCAGGACGCCGCGTCCCGGACCCTCACCCACTATCGGCGCAAGGTCCGGGCCAATCGCCGGCGCCTGTCGAAGGCCTGAGAGCGGCTTCTCCACCCTTTTCCCATACCGGAGTCCTCCTCGGGCTTGTTCCGAGGAGGATTCGATTTGCGAACGTGCCTCGGCTGAGCAAGACCCTAATCGTCCAGGGTCCCCGACGCCGCGCCGTTGAGAACGGCGGCGCCTCTCTGCGTCAGGCAAAGCTCGCCGTTCAGGCGTTGCACCAGACCGGCCGATTGCAGGCGCGACACCACAGCTCGCGCCATGTCCGCCGTCCGCCCGCCCTGTACCAGGCGGAGCGCCGCGAGCGTGCTGTCATCCATCAGACGATCTCTACAATCTTGTTCGAGGGAGCGGTCATTCGATCTGCTCGATACGGCATTGGCTTGGGGATTTGTCGGGCCGATAGCGGATCAGGCGCGTTCCGTGGCGGAAGCGGCCGCCGGTCACGTGATCGAACGAGACCTCTACCACCAGCGTAGGGGTCAGCGGAACCCACTCTGCGGATCGCTCGGTGGACCAGCGGCTTGATCCGCCCGGCCTGTCGCCGGTGAAACCCTCGCCGCGCATGGATTCCAGGCGCCGCGTCAGCTCCGGCTTGTCGGCGGCCGGGAGTCCGGAGGTGAAGCCGACGTGATCGAGACGCCCGTCCGCGTTGTAGAGTCCCAGCAGCAGCGAGCCGACCAGCGGCGAGTCCTTGCCGTAGCGAAACCCGCCGACCACGCAGTCCGCCGTTCGCCGCCGCTTCACCTTGATCATGGCCCGCTCGCCCTCGAGGTAGGGGCCGTCTTTCAGCTTGGCGATCACGCCTTCGACCTCCGGATCGTCGAGCCAGACCTGGGCCTCCACGCGCCGGTCGGTTCCCTGGGTCAGCGAAAGGCGCGACGGGCCAGGCAAGGCGCGGACGAAGGCTTCGAGCGCGCGCCGCCGGGTGGTGAAGGCGCGCGTCCTGAGGTCGGCGCCATCGGGCGCCCTCAGCATGTCGAACAGCTTGAGGCCGGCGGGGGCGTCGTGCGCCAGGCGGCGAATGCGCGCCTCCGACGGATGAAGCCGCATCTGCAGCGCCTCGAACGAGAAGCGCCCGTTCGCCGCGACCAGCAGCTCGCCGTCGAGCACGAACCGCCTGACCGGCAGGCCCGCCAGGGCGGCGACGATCTCGGGGAAATAGCGGTCGAGCGGCTTGCCGGACTTGGCCTGCAGCCTCACCTCGCCGCCGTCGCGAAAGGCGAGGCAGCGAAAGCCGTCCCACTTCGGCTCGAACCACCAGCCCGGCCCGTCCGGAAGGGCGGCTTCGACTCGGGCCTCCATCGGGCCGGCGACGGTGAACCGGTTCATCCCGGACTCCGCCGCCGCCGAATCGGCCCCGGACTCGGCCGACAGCCTAGAGATGGGCGCCCGCGCCCGCTTCGGCCTTGATCTTGGACTTGGTCGCGGCGGAGTCCGGGTCGCCGAGTTCTTGCTTCAGCTGTTCGGACCGCGCTTCCAGCTTCTGGCCGAGCTCGGTCAGCTCCATCTTGGCGCGAATCGCCTGGGGGAAGAGCTCGGTCTCCTCTTCCTCGACGTGGTGGGCGATATATTCGCCGAGCACGGTCACCTTGGCGTCATAGTATTGGTCGCCGACCGTCATGCCCTCGAGCTGGGCGATCAGGTCCTTGGCCGTGGCGTGTTCGACGTAGGCCTCGTCGACCAGGTCCGGCTCCTCGATGGACTCCTCGGCGGTCTGGTAGAACAGTTCTTCCTCGAGCTTGGCGTGTACGGCCAGGGCGAGGCAGATCTGATCGACCAGTTCGGTTTTTTCCTGGTCCTCTTCGGCGTTTTCGAACTTGTCGAACAGGTCTTCGACCTCGCGGTGCTGCTTCATCAGGAAGGCGATCGCCGGCGGCCGGCGCACGCTCTTGCCGTCGAAACGTTTCACCGACACCGTACCGGCGCTGGATTTCTTTGCGCGCGTCTTCGTCGAGGTCGCCATGGGAAGTCTCCGAGGGTTGAATTCTACAGATTAAGCACCGCCGCCACCGGACGGTTCCCTCGCCGACACGCATTGCAACATAGGTTAACTTCATTGGACCGACGCGTCTGCTTCCGGTTGAAGTACACACGGGGGCGGAATTCGGAACGGCGCGGCGCTCTGCTGCCGGCTGGCGACTGACGCAGCGGCCAGCCGCAGCGGCGGCGCAATATTTCGCTTCTAAGCCAGGCGCCGCGCTTCCAGAGCGCCGCGCAAAAAGTGGGAACCGGTTTTCTCGCCAGCGGCGCTCTAAACTTCAGAATCTAGAGCAAATTATCCCCCCTCAAACGATTCCGTTTAAGGGCGGTTTGCTCTAGCCTGACGACTCATTCTTCTCGCCAAGGACGACGATGCGCCCAGCCGGTTTCCTGCTCACCCTCGCCGCGCTCGCGCTCGCCGCGCCGCTGGCCGTCCCGACGGCCTCCCGGGCGCAGACCGCCGCCACCGATGCGGCCGATCCCTACCTCTGGCTCGAGGACGCCAATGGCGCCCGGGCGATGGACTGGGTCAACGCCCATAACGCCAAGGCCGTCTCGGTGCTGGAAAGCGACGCCCGTTACCCCACCCTCTACAAGGAGGCCCTGGCCATCGCCGAGGCCAAGGACCGGATTCCCATGGGCAGCTTCACCCACGGCGAAATCTACAACTTCTGGCAGGACGCCGACCACCTGCGCGGCATCTGGCGCAAGACCTCCCTGGCCAGCTACGAGACCGACCAGCCGCAATGGACCACGGCGCTCGACGTCACCGCCCTCGGCAAGGCGGAGGGCAAGAGCTGGGTGTTCCGCGGCGCGCCCTGCGCCAGGCCGGCCGAGCGGCGCTGCCTGGTCCACCTGTCCGACGGCGGCGAGGACGCGGCGACCATCCGCGAGTTCGACCTCGACACCGGAAAGTTCGTCGAGGGCGGCTTCGTCATCCCCAAGTCCAAGGCGCGGGTCGCCTGGGAGGACGAGAACACCCTTCTGATCTCCAACGCCTGGGCCCCGGGCGAACTGACCGCCTCGGGCTATCCCTACATCGTCAAGCGGCTGAAGCGCGGCCAGGCGCCGGACCAAGCGGTCGAGGTGTTTCGCGGCGACAAGGCCGACGGCGGTTATGGCGTCTCGCCCTATGTCCTGCGCGACGACGCGGGCCACACCCTGGCGGTGATCACCCGGCCGCTCGACACCTTCAGCCACGAAACCTATGTGCTGACCGCCAAAGGCGCCCAGCGCCTGGCGATCCCGAAGAAGGCCAGCGTCGACGACCTGATCGACGGGCGGGTCGTGATCAAGACCGAGGAGGACTGGGCCGCCGGGGGCAAGACCTTCCCGGCCGGGAGTCTGGTGTGGACCACCCTCGCCGCGCTCACCACCGACCCCGGCCATCTGAAGCCGAGCCTGCTGTACAGCCCGGGGCCGCGCGAGGCGCTCGAGGGCGCGACCACCACCAAGGGCAAGCTGCTCTTGACCGTGCTCGATAACGTCAAGGGCCGGGCCTATGTCTACACGCCGAGCGCGACCGGTTTCACCCGCACCCGGCTGGCCCTGCCGGACAACGCCTCGATCCGCCTCGCCAGCAGCGACGAACACAGCGACCGGGCCTTCGTCGCCGTCACCAGCTTCCTGACCCCGACTACCCTGTGGCTTGCCGACGCCGCCACGGGCGCGGTCAGGACCATCAAGACGACGCCGCCGAAGTTCGACGCCTCAGCCGACGTGGTCGAACAGTTCGAGGCGACCTCGAAGGACGGGACCAAGGTCCCCTACTTCGTCGTCCACCGCCGCGACCTCAAATACGACGGCGCCAATCCGACGCTGATGACCGCCTACGGCGGCTTCCAGGTGAGCTCGACCCCGGCCTACAACGCCGCGACCGGCAAGCTGTGGCTCGAGCGCGGGGGCGTCTATGTGCTGGCCAACATCCGCGGCGGCGGCGAGTTCGGCCCGAAGTGGCATGAGGCCGGCCTCGTGGAGAAGCGCCAGGTGATCTACGACGACTTCGCCGGCGTGGCCGAGGACCTGATCCGCCGCAAGATCACCTCGCCGCGTCGGCTCGGCATCCAGGGCGGGTCCAACGGCGGCCTGCTCATGGGGGTGGAGTTCACCCAGCGGCCGGAGCTGTGGAACGCGGTGGTGATCGACGTGCCCCTGCTCGACATGATCCGCATCTCCAAGATCGCGGCCGGCGCCAGCTGGCAGGGCGAATACGGCGACGTGAACGCCAACCCCAAAGCCATGGCCTTTTGGCTGAAGACCTCGCCCTACCAGCAGCTGAAGCCGGACGGAAAATATCCCGAGCCCTTCATCTTCACCACCACCAAGGACGACCGCGTCGGGCCCCAGCACGCCCGCAAGTTCGCCGCCCGGATGGAGGAGATGCACCTGCCCTATCTGTTCTACGAGAACACCGAGGGCGGCCACGGCGCCGGCGCCGACCTGAAGCAGCAGGCCCACACCGAGGCGCTGACCATGACCTATCTGCAGCGCAAGCTGATGGACTGACACCAGCCATCTTAAATACTGCCCCCCCATAATCCGCTCCCCCCGGCATTCGCCGGGAGGAGCGGAAGAAGAGGGTCAAACCTAAGAGTGGTTGGTATGAGGCGTCGGGGGCGACGCCGAAGGGGTGGCGGAGGGGAAGGCGCAAGCTCCGAAGGCCCTCACCCTCTACGCTCCAGCAACCGCCGTCGCGCCGCGTAGACCCCCGACAGCACCGCCACGCCCGCCACCCCCATCGCCAGCGGCGCGCGCTGGTCGGGGATCAGGGCCATGGCGGCGAGGATGGCGGCCATGCCGGCGAGGGCGAGATAGGTCAGGTACGGAAAGCCCCACATGCGCAGCACCAGGGTCTCGGGCGCCTCACGCTCCAGCCGGCGGCGCAGGCGCAGCTCCGACAGGGCGATCAGCACATAGACGAAGATCGCCACCGTCCCGTACGAGTTGATCAGGAAGGCGAACACCACGCCCGGCGAGACATACGACATCACCACCGCCGCGAAGCCGAATACCGTTCCCGCCAGGATCGCCGGAACGGGCACGCCGCGCGCGTTGAGCTTGGCCAGGCCGGCGGGCGCGTCGCCGCTGCGGGTCAGGGCGAACAGGATCCGCGACGAGGCGTAGAGCCCCGAATTCAGCGCCGACAGCACCGCCGTCAGGATCACCGCGTTCATGGCGTGCGCCGCGCCCGGGATGCCGATGGCGCCGAGGGCGCTGACATAGGGCGTGGCGATGCCCTTGGCGTTCCAGGGCACGATCGCCACCACCAGGAGGATCGAGCCGACATAGAACAGCAGCACCCGGCCGATCACCGAGTTGGTCGCCCGCGCCACGGCGATGGCCGGCTCGCGCGCTTCGGCGGCGGCGATGGTGACGATCTCGGCTCCGAAATAGAACCCCGTGGCGGCGACGGCGCCGGTCAGCACCGGAACGATCCCGTTGGGCATGAAGCCGCCGTGCGCGGTGAGGTTGGACAGGTGCGGCGTGAAACCGGGCCAGAGGCCGATCACGAAACAGCTCCCGAGCCCCAGGAAGATCGCGATGGCGGCGACCTTGATCGAGGCGAGCCAGAACTCGAACTCGCCGTAGGCCCGCACCGACACGAGGTTGCTGGCCGTCATGCCGATCATCAGGAGGGCGGCCAGCAGCCACTGCGGCGCCTGGGGCAGCCAGAAGCGGATCAGGTCAGCCCCGGCGATCGCCTCGATGGCGACCACGATCACCCAGAAATACCAGTACATCCAGCCGGTCAGGAACCCCGCGAAGGGGCCCAGAGCGCTGCGGGCGTAGGCGTAGAACGAGCCCTGCGCCGGCAGGGCGGCGGCCATCTCGCCCAGCATCCGCATCACCAGGATGACGAGGCCGCCGGTGATCAGGAAGGAGATCACCGCGGCGGGGCCGGCCGACTGGATCACCACCCGGCTGCCGACGAACAGCCCCGCGCCGATCACCCCGCCGAGCGCGATCATGGTCATATGCCGCTGCGCCAGCGTGTGGCGGAGGCCCGGCTCCGGTTCGCCGTCAGCGCCCGTCGACATGAACAATCCCCCCTGGCGGCCAAGTGTATCCCGCAGTTCGCGCTACACCTCCAGCGGAGGATGGCCGATCCGGGCGCCGTCCTGCCGCGGACGCTGGCTTGCCCGGCGCTTCACCATCGATGCTCAACGGCGGCCGCCTTCGACCGCGACTCGCTTAACCAGAAAATCTCAGGGAGCCGACCAACACCTCGGCTGATCCGCTAACGCCGACAACGAACACGCCAAGGTTCGCTTCTACTGCGAGTAGAATTGCCCCCCCCCCGCGAATCGTGACGAGGGGGACCATCGGCCGAAGAGCCGATGGTGGAGGGGCGGGCGTCGCGCAGGACGTTTGGAAAATCTCCT